>JALEMG010000021.1 GCA_022768375.1 Lentisphaeria bacterium | reverse complement strand
AACACCCGGAACTTGCCGAAGTCGACTTCGGCAAGTTCGCCAGCGGCGCATCCGGAGGGATGGCCCCCGGCCCGGCGGAGGAGGGCGAGACCTCCGACCTGGGCGCGGGACTGTAAGCGGAAACGAAGTGTTTCCCGGCAGTCCGCGGACGGCGGGAGGCAAGACAGGGCGTTTTTTGTCAGGGGCGGGGCTGCTCGCCCTCCCCCGACACTCCCGCCCCCGGCAGGGCTTAAAGCCCTGCGCCCCGATGTCTCTTTCAGCGGACTGCGGAGGACGGCTTCGGGGGGGGGGAGAACACCCCCGGACCCCCCGGCGCGTCGGCTCCGCCTCCGCGCGTCTCGCGCTCCCGTTGGTCGCGCGGCGGTCTGCGGTCGCTGTGTCCGCGGACCAAGGACGCACCGGCGTCGGTGCGTTCACACTCTTTTCCGCTTCCGCCATTCGCCTGCAAAAAAAAAGCGGGCGGCCCGAGGCCGCCCGCGGTCGGTTTGACGGATTACTTCGCCGGAGCCGGAGCGGGCGGCGGCAGAGCCGGTTTTTCCGGGCAGACGCGCGGCATCGGTTTCACCGGACAGAAGGCCGGGGCCTTGTCGCACTTGCCGGGCATTCCCTTGGGGCCGCAGAAGGGCTTGCCGGGACGTCCGCATTGGGGCATCCCGCAGCAGCAGGCGCAGGCGGGACGAGCCTGCGCGCGGCAGGAGGCGCACAGCATTTTGAATGCCTTGATGCCGATGTGGTAGGCCAGCACCACGATGATCGAAGTCAGCAGTGCGATGAGAAACATGCGGCAGTCGCAGCACTTCTCGCCGGATTTCTTCGAAACTTCCTTGTTTTCTTCGTCCATGACAATTTTCTCCTTGAGCCATGATGTTGTCTGTTTCCGGTTCCCGTCTCCCGGGGATATTCCGGTCTACGGAGATAAAATAAACGTCGTTTCGGGGATATGTCAAGCCGCGATCGAAAAAAAAGCCGAAAAAAAAGCGCGTCGCCCCGGTTTTTCTTGCGGAATCGTCCTGCCGGAGATTTGCAAAACACCGGCGAAGGTGTTATAGTAACCGGAGAAGCGGAGGGGACATCCCGGAGATGGTATGCGTGCGGTGACGATTCTGATTCTGGCTCCGGCTCTGTCGGTGATGTGCGGCGGAGCGGGATCGCCTTACGAACTTCCGGCGGACTTCGATTGGAATACTCCGGTGAATCAGGTGCTCTTCCGGCACTGGACGAAGCACGAGTGCGTTCCGGCGGCCATGGCTTCGGACGCGGTGTTTCTGCGCCGGGTGGCTCTGACCGTCGCCGGGCGGCTCCCGACGGCGGCCGAGGTGCGGGAGTTTCTGGCGGACAAGCGGCCCGGCAAGCGGGCGGCGGCGATCGAGAAGTTTCTGAATTCTCCCGAATACGCCGACATGCAGGCGATGCGTTTCGCCGACATGCTCCGCATCAAATCCGAATTTCCCATCAATCTGTGGCCCAATGCGGTGCAGTTGTGGTACCGTGTGGTCCGGGACGAACTGGCCGCCGACCGGCCGCTTGACGCGATGTTCCGGGAGATGCTTACCGCCTCCGGGAGCAATTTCCGGGTGCCGCATGCCAATTTCTTCCGCGCTTCCGCCGACCGGTCGCCCCGGGGGATGGCGGCGACGGCGATGCTCACGGTCATGGGCATGAGACTGGAACGCCTGCCCGAAGCGCGGGCGGAGAAGTTCGCCGTGCTGTTTTCCCGCATCCGTTTCAAAAGCACGCATGAGTGGAAAGAGGAGATCGTATACACGGACTACCATCCGGCGCAACTGGAGGCCGTGCTGCCCGACGGCGCTCCGGTGTCGGTCGCGTCCCCGGAAACCGACCCCCGTCGGGTTTTCGCCGCGTGGCTGACGGAGCGGGGAGAGGAGGATTTTTGCCGGGCGGTGACCAACCGGGTCTGGCATTGGGTGTTCGGCCGGGGCATTTACCCGGTCGCGGACGACTTGCCGATGGTCCCGGCGGGTGAAGCGGTTCCCTTCTGCCCGGAGTTGCAGGAGTTTCTCAATGCCGAACTGCGGACCCGTCATTACTCGTTGCGCCACCTCTACCGGGTGATCCTCAATTCGGCGGCGTTTCAGGCGGCTTCGCAGCCGGGCGCGGAGGCTCGGACCCGGCATTTCGCCGCGTATCCGGTGCATCGGCTGGAAGCGGAGGTCGTGGTGGACGCGCTGGCGTCGGTTCTGGGCGGCTACGACCGGTACATGAGCGTGATCCCCGAACCGTTCACCTTTCTGCCGCCGCGGACCCGGGCGGTGACGATCGCGGACGGGAGCATCTCCACCGGGGTGCTGGATAATTTCGGGCGGCCGCCCCGGGATTCCGGGACGCTGGACGAGCGCAACGCCAAAAGTGCGGAATCCCAGAACCTCTATTTGATGAACTCCGCCGGGCTGTCCGGACGGATCGGTCGCTACTGCCGCGGACTTCAGAAGCGGTATCGCAAGGAGAACGACCGGCTGAACGGGCTTTTTCTGGAGTTGATGTCCCGGTATCCGACGGAACATGAGCGGGCCGTCTTCCGGGCCTATCAGCGGAGCATGGCCCGCAGGGAACAGGTTCAGGCGTGGACGGACACCGTGTGGGTGCTCATCAACAGCAAGGAATTTCTTTTTTACCATTGAACGGGGAGAGAGGTGATGAACCGGCGTGAATTTCTCAAGGCGGCGGCCCTGTGCGGCGCTTACGGCGCGCTGAACCGGATTTCCGGCGGCGTGCTGACCGCGGCTTCGGCGGTCCCGGCGGCGATTCCGGCGGCACGGTCGGTGATCGAGATCTGGATTTGGGGCGGGCCGTCGCATCTGGAGACATTCGATCCGAAGCCGCGGGCGGGCAAGGCCTACAACGGCGGCTTCGGCGACATCGCCACCAACGTGCCCGGCATCCGCATCAGCGAATTTCTCCCGAAACTGGCGCGGCAGGCGGACAAATATTCCATCATCCGCAGCATGAATCACAGTACCAACGGACATGAGACCGCCACCTACCTCATGCAGACCGGGCGGATGCCCGGCGACGGCATCACCTATCCCGCCATCGGCGCGGTGATCGCCATGCTGAAAAGCGCGGAGTACAAGGGCAAACTGCCGCCGTACATCGCGCTGACCACCAACAAGGGACGGTTTTCGGAGAACGGGTTTCTCAGCGACCGCTTCAAGCCGCTGGCCACCGGGTCCGATCCCAACGCGGCGAAGTTTCTGGTGGACGGCTTCGTGCCGCCCGGCGGATTGTCCGACGAGCAGTTGAGGCGGCGGAACCGGTACGCCGGGATGCTGGACACATTCGGCGCGCTGACCGGCGGCTGCCGGGAACTGCTGGAGTTTGAACAGGCGGAGACGGCGGCAAAGGCGGTGATCGACGGCGACGACGCCAAAGCCTTCGACCTCAATCTGGAGTCCGCCGCCACGCGGGAACGTTACGGGCGGAACCGGTTCGGCCAGTGCTGTCTGGCCGCCCGGAGGCTGGTGGAACTCGGGGTCCCGTACATCACCATCAACGCCTCCGGGTGGGACACCCACAAGCGGCACTTCGAGAGCATGCGGAGACTCGGGCCGCAGTTCGATCAGGGGTTCGCGGCACTGCTGGAGGATCTGGCGGAGAAAAAACTGCTGGACACCACGCTGATCTGGTGTACCGGAGAGTTCGGCCGCACGCCGAAAGTGGATTACGGCGAGCCGTGGAATGGCGGCCGCAACCACCACTGTCACTGTTTCAGCACCGTGGTGGCCGGCGGCGGATTCGCCGGGGGCCGGGTGCTGGGCGCTTCGGACGACCGGGGCGCGAAACCGGTGAAGCGGCCGGTTTCCCCGGTGGATCTGCTTTGGAGCATCTACGAACTGGCGGGGATCGACCCGGCGTCCGGATTGCCCAATCCCCGCAATCTGAATCTGCCCATTCTGCCCGGTGACGGCGCCCGCCGGGTAAAGGAACTTTACCGGAGGCGGGCATGAGAACGATCCGCCGACTGCTGGTGTGCCTGCTTTCCGTTGCCGCGCTCCGCTCGGCCGCGATCCACCTCGGATTCGTGATGCCGGCGGGGGCCCGGACAGGCACGACGGTGGAACTCATCGTCGGCGGACAGGGTTTCGGCGGAGTCGACGGGGTATGGGTCACCGGCGGCGGGGTGACGGCGGAGAGTGTGACGCCGGTGCGGTCCATTCCGCACCCGGAGGCGGGCCAGCGGCGGTATCTGAACCAATGGCTGAGGGGAATTCACAAGGGCGAACCGGCGAAACCGCCGTTGCCGGAGGACACTTCCGGCTGGCGGAGCCATCCGTTTTTCGATCGGCTGGACACGCTGAGCGACTGCGAACGGGATATTCTGTACCGGTTTCTTTTCGTGCCGGGGAATTCGTTGCAGGCCAGCCCGGCGATCAACTCCCGGGTGCTGATCCGGCTGCGTGTCGAGCCGGATGCGGAACCGGGAGAGCGGGAGTTCCGGCTGCTGGCCAAAGGGAGGGTCAGCAATCCGATGAAATTTTTCATCGGTACGGTCCCGGAGTGCCGGGAGCCGTATTTCTCCCTGCCTCCGGCCAAACCGCAGACGCCGCATTTCACCGCGCCGGCGGTGCTGAACGGTCAGATCATGCCCGGGGAAACGGATCGCTTCACCTTTGCGGCGAGAAAGGGTGAAACGGTGACGTTCCGCGCCCGGGCCCGCGACCTGCTGCCGTTTATCGGCGACGGGGTGCCGGGACATTTTCAGATGGTGCTGGAGGTGCGGGACGCCGACGGCCGGGCGGTGGCCTGGGCCGACGACCGGTTTTTCGATCCCGACCCGGAACTGGAATTCACCGCCCCGGCGGAGGGGACCTATACGCTGGCGGTGCGGGATGCGCTCTATCGGGGGCGGGCGGATTTCGTCTACCGCATTGACGCCGTGCCCGGACCGGCGCCGCGCCGGAAGATCGCCGCGCCGGAACTGCCCGGCATCCGCGTCGTTTCCGGTTCGACTTTGCCCGCCGGCAAACCGGCGGCATTCCCGACGCTGATCCGCGACGTGCTGCGCACCGCGGGAGGAAACCGTTATTTATTCCATGCGGAAGCGGGAACGCCGGTGATGCTGGAAGTTTTCGCCCGGCGGCAGGGTTCTCCGGCGGACCCGCTGCTCCGGGTGCGGGACGCGGCGGGACGGCTGCTGGCCGTCAGTGACGACGTACCCCGGCTCAAGGTCGGGACCATCCTGCACCGGACGGCGGACCCGGAATTGCGGTTCATCCCTCCGGCGTCCGGCGTCTATACCGCGGAAGTCTCCGACCTGACGGGGGCGTGCGGCCCGGAGTACGAATATTTTCTGCGGATCGACCGGGTGCGGCCCCGTTTCGCGGTGTATGCCGTGCCGTCGGCGACGGAGATCAATCTCACCGGCGTCGGTGTGACGGAACTGGTGGTGGAGCGGTTCGACGGATTCGCCGGGGAAATCAAACTGCGCCTGCGGGACGCCGGGGACGTGACCATCGCGGGACCGGATGCCATCCCGGCGGGATGCGACCGGGCCAAAGTGACGTTTCGGGTGAAAAATCAGCGGCGAAGCCTCCCGGCGGCGGGGGTGCTGGAGGCTTCCGCCGGTAAATTCGTCACTCGGGTGATCCCCGGCGACGAGATGATGCAGGCATTTGCCTATACCCATATCGTTCCGGCGCGGCAGATGCTTTTCAGCCGGGAGCGCCGGGGGCCGGGGCGGGAAAGGTTCTCCTGGGCCGAGCCCCGCGACAAGGTGACGCTGGACCGGGAACTGACGCTGACCGCCAACATGAATCTCCGCAATCTTCCCGCCGACGCGGAGGCGGAACTGGTCATGGTCGATCCTCCGAAATGGCTGCATACCGTCCCGGAACGGACGAAACGCGCCGTTTCCGGTCAGGTGAAGTCCGTCCCGGAGAACCGGAAAAAACCGGCGTATTTTCCCTTGCGGATCGGACTGCGCGCCGCGCCGGAGGGCAGGGGACAGGCGGTGAATCAGTTGTTCAAGGTCGTGTGGAAATACAACAGCCGCCCGGACAAGGACGGCAAAGTGCGCCGCATCGTGCAGGAATCCATCCTGCCGGCGGTGCGGATCGAGGGAGGTCGTTAGTGGATATCCGGCATGCCATGTTCTCCGCGCCGGGGGGGATCGGAGAACATTTTTTCAGTGTGAGCGGCGCGGCGGGAAAGGATTTCGAAACGGAAGCGGCGGCGGCGCTCGACGCATACGGCCGGGCGCTGGCGGAGTACGGCTGTTCCCCGGCGACGGAGCAACTGCTCCGGGTACACCTGAGCGACGCGGCCAATCAGGAGTTGCAGTTGCGGCGGATGCTTTCCGGCCGCCCCGGATTTCTCTCCGTCGTCGGTCAGGCGCCGCTTTGCGGGCGGCTCGCACTGGAGGCGTGGCACTGGGACCGGAAACCGGCACACTGTGCGGCGTATTGGTTTCAGTGCGGTCAACTGCGCGCTTCCGGCAGTCAGGCTCAGACGGAGGAGGAGTTCGCCGCGCTGAAGGCGTTTCTGTCCGCCCGCAACGGAAGCGTGGCGGAACACACTTTGCGGACATGGCTCTACTGCCGGGACGTGGACAACAACTACGCCGGACTGGTCGCCGGACGGAACCGGTTTTTTGCCGCCGACGGTCTGACGCCGGAAACCCATTTCATCGCCAGCACCGGGATCGGCGGCGAAACGGCGGAACCGTCCCGGCTGGTGAAAATGGATTCGTTGAATATCTTCGGTCTGCGTCCCGGTCAGACGGAATTCCTCTCCGCCCCGGAGATGCTCTCCCCCACGACGATGTACGGGGTGACTTTCGAGCGGGGGACCCGGGTGAGATTCGGGGACCGGTCATGGTATTTCATCTCCGGCACCGCCAGCATCGACCGATACGGTCATGTGGTGCACCCGGGCGATGTCGCCGCCCAGACCGGAAGAATGCTGGACAACGTGGCCGCTCTGCTGGATTCCGGCGGCGCGGCGCTGTCCGATGTGTGCTGGGCGACGCTCTACCTCCGGGACCTGGCGGACGCCGGGACCGCCGGGGCGATCGTCCGGGCCCGGCTGGGCGGGGAACTGCCTCTGGTCATCCTGCGCGCCCCGGTCTGCCGTCCGGCGTGGCTGGTGGAAATGGAGTGCGTTGCGGTCAGCGCGTCCGGCGACCGCCGGTTTGCTCCGTTTTGCTGACGGCGGGAGGATGGGCTTTCAGCGCCGCGTTGAGGGCGATCTCCAGGATCTGCAGCGTCCACTCCACATCGGCGTCGGCCCGGTGCGCCTGCATGGTGTCGTCGGAGGCCAGTTGAAAGATCGCCCGGAGCGACTGCAGCCGGTAGGAGGGCAGTCCCGGATGGGTGGTCTTGATCAGCCGCAAGGTGTCCAGCGTCCGGCCCTTCCACAGCGGCAGACCGGTCCGCGCCAGACTTTCCTGCAGAAATCCGAGGTCGAACCGGGCGTTGTGGGCCACCAGGGTGGAATGGTCCGCGAACGCCAGAAAATCCCTCCCCACGGCGGCGAAATTCGGCGCGTCGGCGACCATTTCGTCGGTGATGTGGTGAACGCAGATCACTCCCGGCGGGATCTGCCGCCCGGGGTTGACGAGAGACTGGTAACGGGAGATGAAGCCGTCCCGGTCGATCCGGACCGCCCCGATTTGGACGATCCGGTCCCGCACCGGACTCATGCCGGTGGTCTCCACGTCAAAGACGGTGAAAGGGCCGAGTTCAAACCACCGCATGATTATTTCGCGTACCCGTCCGGGAATTTCAACTGCCACTTCCACGCGGACTCGATGATGTCCGCCGCCGATTCGTGGACCGGCTTCCAGCCCAGCAGTTTTTTCGCCCGGTCGCTGCAGGCGATGAGCCGGGGCGGGTCCCCCGCCCGGCGGGGGGCGATGTCATAGGCGACCTTTTTGCCGGTCACTTCCTCGGCGGCCGCGATGATCTCCTTGACCGAAAGCCCGTTGCCGGTCCCCAGATTGTAGTGGCCGCTCTCCGGCGCGTGAAGCGCCAGTTCGTGGGCCTGCGCCAGATCGAGGATGTGGATGTAATCCCGGATGCAACTGCCGTCCGGGGTGTCGTAGTCGTCGCCGTAGAGCATGAGTTTGTCCCGTTTGCCCCGGACGGTCTGCAGAATCAGCGGAATGAGGTGGCTCTCCGGGCGGTGGTCCTCGCCGTGCTCCGCGGTGGCCCCGGCGGCGTTGAAATACCGCAGCGCCGCGTATTTCATCCCGTAGATGCGGCTGTACCAGTGCAGGACCTTCTCAAAGCAGAGTTTGGATTCGCCGTAGGGATTGATCGGCTTCTGGGGCGCGGTCTCGTCGATGGGGACCGCGCCCGGGGTGCCGAAGGTGGCGGCGGTGCTGGAAAAGACGAACGCCTTGACCTCTCCCGCCACGGCCGCGTCCGCCAGATTGATCGCGTTGCAGAGGTTGTTGCGGAAATATTTGGCCGGTTCCTTCATGGATTCGCCCACCAGTGAAAACGCCGCGAAGTGCATCACCGCGTCGAAGCGTTCCCTCCGGCACAGCGCCGTCACCGCGTCCCGGTCGGACAGATTGAGTTCGACGAACTTCGCCCGGCGGTCCACCGCGTCCCGATGACCGGTGATGAGCGCGTCCAGCACGGTCACTTCATAGCCTTTGTCCAGCAGGTATTCGGTGCAGGCGCTGCCGATGTAACCGGCGCCGCCGGCCACGAGGATTTTTTTCATCATGTCGGATTTCCTTGAATTGTCACGTTGCGGATGCGATTTTATCTTCCGGGGGATAATATACCGCGGGAAAAGGCCAAAATCAAACCTAAAAAATCGCGGAAGGGGTTGATTTCGGCTGCGGACGGCGTTAAATTATATGAACGGGAAATTCACGAAACCATCAACATGGAGAAAAATTATGTCCGGACACAGTAAATGGGCCAATATCAAGCATAAGAAAGAGGCGGCCGACAAAGCGAAAGGCAAGATGTTCTCCCGCGTCGGCAAGGAGATCATGGTCGCCGCGAAAAACGGCGGCGGCGATCCCGCCGGCAACCCCGCCCTCCGCGCCGCGCTGGCGGCGGCCAAGGCGGTGAATATGCCCAACGCCAATATCGAACGCGCCATCAAGAAGGGCATCGGCGAACTGGGCGACGTGGTCTTCGAGGAGATCGTCTACGAGGGGTACGCCGCCGGCGGCGTGGCCGTCATCGTGGACTGCCTGACCGACAACCGCAACCGTTCCATCAGCGACGTGCGCATGGCCTTTGAACGCAACAACGGCAACATGGCCGGTTCCGGCGCGGTGGCGCGGCTTTTCAAGCGTCAGGCCCATGTGGTCATCACTGGCGAATGGGCCGACGAGGACAAACTCATGGATGTGGTGCTGGACGCCGGAGCCGACGATCTGGTGGTCGAGGACGGCGAGGCGGAAATCTGGGCCGACCCCGAGTTTTTCGAGCCCATCATCAAGGCTCTGGGCGACAAGGGCATTCCCACCGACGTGGCCGAAATCACCCGCCGTCCGGAGATGACCGTCAATATCACCGATCCGAAAATCGCCGCGCAGGTGCTCCGGCTGGTGGACCGCATGGAGGAACTGGATGACGTGCAGCAGGTCACGGCCAACTACGTTATCGACGACTCCATCGCCGATCAGATTGAGGAGTGATTCCGGTCATGGACTGGGCGGAGCGCTGTCGCACTTACACGATGACGGACGGGACGAGCGGTTTTTCCGTTTCGTTCGCGGGGATGGATTTCACGGAAGCCTCGCTGGAGGGAATGCGCGCCCGGTTCGACCGGGCTTTGACCGGGATCGCCGACATTGAGCGCGGCGAGATCAAGAACCCGGATGAAAAGCGCAAAGTGACCCACTTCACCGACCGCATCGCCTATCCCGGTTCCCCGGAATTTCAGGAGGTGGAGCGCTTCGCCTCCGCGATCCGGGAGGAGGGGAACTTCGACGCGGTGGTGGTCAACGGCATCGGCGGTTCCGCGCTGGGACCGCAGTTGATGCAGTTCGCCATGAACGGGCCGTACTGGAACGAACTGACCCGCGAACAGCGGAAGCACGGGCTCAAGATCTATTTTCTGGACAACACCGACAGCGCCGGATTCGCCGACCTGCTCGCGGTGATGGCCCCCGAGCGGACGCTGCATCTGGTGGTTTCCAAGTCCGGCGGCACACAGGAGACCAAAAACAATCTCATCGCCATGCGCGACTTCTACGCGGAGCGGAAACTGGATTTCGCGCGATTCGCCGTGGCCGTGACCATGAAGGACAGCGCGCTGTGGAAAGAAGCGTCCGCGGAAAACTGGCTGGCGATCTTCGAAATGGCCGAATCCATCGGCGGCCGCACCAGCGAGACCGCCATTGTCGGACATCTGCCCGCCGCGCTGACCGGGATCGACTTTCGACGGTTCCTCGCCGGGGCCTGCGCCATGGACGAGTGGACCCGAACCCCGGATTACCGGCGGAATCCCGCGCTCTTTCTCGCCGCCATGTGGTACCTTGCCGGCGGCGGTCGGGGCGACCGCAACATGGTGATCGTGCCGTACAGCGACCGGCTCGTCTTGCTGTCGCGCTACCTTCAGCAGTTGGTTATGGAGAGTCTCGGCAAGGAGCGGGATCTGGACGGCAAGGTGGTGCATCAGGGATTGAATGTATTCGGCAACAAGGGCGGTACCGACGCTCACGCCTTCATTCAGCAGTTGAATGACGGTCGGGATGACTTTTTCGCCACGTTCATCGAAGTTTTGCACGACGCGCGGCAGGTCCGGATCGCCGACGGTGTGACCATGGGCGACTACCTGCACGGGTTCTTCGAGGGGTTGAGCGCCGCGCTGCGGGGCAAGGGGCGGCAGGTCATCACCATCCGCATCCCGGAACTGGACGTTTTTGCGCTGGGACAGATCATCGCCCTTTACGAGCGGACGGTGGCGGTGTACGCGGAATTCATCAACATCAATGCGTTCCATCAGCCGGGCGTACAGGCCTACAAACTGGCGGCCAAAGACATGCTGGCGCTGCAGGCCAAACTGGCTTCCGCGCTGGCCGGCAGGAGTTTCACCGGCAGGGCCGCCGATTTCGCGGCGCTGGCCGGAGTGCCGGAGCGGGAACCGGAGATCGCATCGTTGCTGGACAAAGCCGCGCTGAACCGGGAGCGATGCCGCCGGGAGTTCGACGGCGGCGAGTGGGTGTATACGGTCCAATGAACCTGCTGCTGCTGGAGGAAGGGGATTTTATCGCGCCGGGACGGGTGAGGCTCACCGACCGGCGTTTTTTGCAGTTGCGCGACGTGATCGGACTGGTTCCGGGCAAGCGTTACCGGGCCGGTCTGCGCGGCGGAGCGGTCGGGACGGCGATGCTGGAGGCGTATTCCGGTGCCGCCGCCGAATTGAGCGTGGAACTGACCGAACCGCCCCCGCCGGAGAACGGGATCACACTGGTCTGCGCGCTGCCCCGCCCCCAGACATTTCACAAAGTTCTGCATTGCGCCGTCACCATGGGGGTGAAGCGGATGTATTTCATCCATTCCCGGAAAGTGGAAAAAAGTTACTGGGACGCTTCGGTGCTGGCTCCGGAGGCGGTGGAGCGGGAAGTCGTGCTGGCGCTGGAACAGTGCGGGGACACCGTGCCGCCGGCGATCGAGTACCGCAAACGGTTCAAGCCGTTCGCCGAGGATGAACTGCCGCAACTGGTCGCCGCGTCCGCCGGTGCGTATTTCGGGCATCCCCGGGCGGAACTTCCGGTGCCGGAACATCCGGCCAAGCCGCTGGTGCTGGCGGTGGGACCGGAGGGCGGCTTCAACGATTTCGAGCATCAACTGCTGGAACGCGCCGGGATGACCCCGGTGTCGCTGGGGAGCAGGGTCCTGCGCACGGAGTTCGCGCTGGCGGCATTGCTGGCCGAACTGGGATAGGGGAAAACATGGGCGGCGTGAATTGGAAACGCAATCTGGCGGTGGTGTGGCTGTCTCAATACCTCGGCCTGGGCGGATTCGCCTGCGCCATGCCGTTCATCCCCCTGTTGCTGCGGGACCGACTCGGCGTCACCGACGACGCGCTGCGGGGGGCCTATGTGTCGATCTACAACTTTCTGGGGCTGTTGAGTTTCACCTTTTCCACGGTATTCTGGGGGATGATGGCCGACCGTTTCGGCTACAAGATCATGCTGTTGCGGGCAGGGTACGCGGCGGCGCTGTTTTTTCCGCTGCTGGCTTTCGCGCCCTCGGTCGGGTGGCTTTTCGCCATCCGGTTCGCAACCTCTTTCTTTTCCGGGACCTACAACGCGGCGCAGACGCTGCTGGTCTGCACTTCGCCGTCGGACAAACAGGGGTTTGTCCTCGGTTCGCTCAGCACGGCGCTGTGGTGCGGGCAGATGTCCGGGTACATGGCCGGGGGGCTGATCGTCCATTATTTCGGTTATACGGCGGCATTCGTCACCTGCGGCGGGCTGTATCTGACGGGAACGCTGCTGGTGCATCTTTTCGTTCAGGATAATTTTCACGCCGCGCCTGTACGGAAGGACGCCGCCGGGCCCGGGCGCTCCGCCGGGGAGATTTTCACTCCGGTCGTGTTGGTGCTGATGGGGCTGTTCCTGCTGATGGGCATTGCCCGGCGGATCGACGAACCGTTTCTTGCCATGCTGGTGGAGGTGGTCAACGGCAGACCGAATGCGGCGTTCCACACCGGCGTCGTCAGCGCGGCCGCCGCGCTGGGCGGATTCCTGTCCGGGGTGACGATCGGTTATCTCAGCGACCGCGTCGATTCGCGCAAATTGCTGATCCTGCTGCTGATCCTGAGCGTGATCTGCACCTTTTTGCAGGCGGTTTCCCCCGGGGTCGGCATGCTGACGGGAATGCGCTTCCTCTCGTACTTTTTCGCCGGAGGTCTGATGCCGGTGATGCAGGTGATGCTGGCCCGGAATACCGATCCGGGGCACCGGGGCACGTTTTTCGGATTGTCCTCCAGCATCAACACCGCCGGAGGGATGATCTGCGCTCTCCTCGGCGGAGTGATCGCCTTCTATTTCAATGTGCGGGGGATCCTGATGGCGGGAGCGGCTATTTTCGTACTGATGATCCCGTACTCCCTTTTCACGTTTTCCGTGCTCCGGCGCCGCCGGGCGTCCTGAAGCGTCTTTCCGCCTTTTTGGGAGAACCGGGTTGAAACGCGGAGAAAACCCGTTATATTGAGGGTACGGAGCGCGGAAAAGCAAAGGAGAGGAACGATGAAACATGTTTGGATTGCCGGACTGCTGGCATTCGGCGCGGCGGCAATGGCGGGACAGGATCTGCAACTGGACGGAAAGTTCCGGCTGATCCGGGACGGACTTCCGGTCAAGTGGACGCTGTCGGACCCGACGGCGGGACAAATGACCCGGGGACGGATGTGGCCCGAACGGGCGCTGAAATTGACCGCGGACAAGACGGCGGTGCGGGCGGCGAGCCGGGAGAAATTCCCCATCGGGTCCGCGGCGGTGCTGGAACTGGAAGCCGACATCCGGGGCACGGGCACGGCGTTTCTGGCGGCGGAACTGCTGGACGGGCAGGGCCGGGTGCTGGCGACGCCCCGTCTGGCGTCCGCGGCGGCGACGGCGAACTTCCGGGAGATCAAGGGCAAACTGGATCTGGTCGAATGGCGTCCGCGGCGGCCGGTCGAACTTCGGATCGTTCTCGGAGTGGAACCCGGCGGGCGGATCGATTTCGCCGACGTGGAGGCCGAACTGGACCGGGACTGAGGTCGGAAATCTGCATGTTTTTTCCCGAAAAATCCATGCGCTCCGGTTTGCTTTTGCCTCGGGGCGCATGTATTTTATAGGAGGTCCGGATGCCGGACCAAACCAAGAAATGAAAGGGTTTTTTCATGGCTTCTCCCGTCACCATCGCCGTTATCGGCGCCGGAGCGCGCGGCTTCGGTTACGCCACATTTGCCAAGCACTATCCCGACCGCCTGAAAGTGGTCGCCGTGGCCGATCCCGACGATTTCCGCCGGAATCGCATGGGCGACCTCCATCAGATTCCGACGGAGATGCGGTTCAAGTCCTATCAGGATTTTGCCGCCCGTCCGAAAATGTGTGATGCCGTGGCGATCTGCACACAGGACAGCATGCACGAGGAACCGGCTGTTGCCTGCGCCAAACTCGGCTATCACATCCTGCTGGAGAAACCGATGGCGCCCACCGCCGATTCCTGCCGCCGCATCGTCGCCGCGGTCAAGGAGGCGGGCGTGATGTTCGCGGTCTGCCACGTCCTGCGCTACACCAAGTATACGCAGAAGGTCCGGGAAGTCGTCCAGTCCGGCGCCATCGGGGAGATCATGACCATTCAGCATCTGGAGCCGCTGGGCTACTGGCATCAGGCGCATTCCTTCGTGCGGGGCAGTTGGAGGAACGAGGCGGAATCCAGTTTCATGCTGCTGGCCAAAAGTTGTCACGACATCGACTGGCTTCGGGGGATCATGGGCAAGAAATGCACCCGCATCCAGTCGTTCGGCACGACACGGCATTTCAAGGCGTCGGAGAAACCGGCCGGCGCCGCCGACCGGTGTGTGAACTGCCCGGAGGTGGTGGAGTCGTTCTGCCCGTATTCCGCGAAAAAGATCTACTTCCGTGACCGGCTGTGCAAGGGTCACAGTCTGTGGCCGGTCAACGTCCTGACGCCGGTCGTGACCAAGGAGTCGCTGGACGAAGCGCTGAAAACCGGACCCTACGGCCGGTGCGTCTACGCCTGCGACAACGACGTGGTGGACAATCAGGTGGTCAATATGATCTTTGAAGACGGTTCCACGGCGCAGATGCTGATGACCGGATTCAACTTCCACGGCAGTCGGCATACCCGCATTTTCGGTTCGCTGGGCGAATTGGAGACGGACGGCCGTTACGTGAAAGTCCGCCGGTTCCTCGACGACAGCGAGGAAGTCATCGACACGGAACTGGCCAACGACGGCGGGATACTCACCGGTCACGGCGGGGGCGACTTCGGGCTGATGGAGAATTTCGTCACCGCGCTGGCCGAGAACGACCCGTCGCGGATCCTTACCGGCGTCGACGAGACGCTGGAGAGCCACCTGATGGTCTTCGCCGCCGAGGAATCCCGGCGCAAAGGCACCGTCTGCGACGTGAAATAGCCGGGCCTTTTGGTCAGGGGCGGGACTTGAGGCCCTGCGCACCGGGGGTTCTTTCGGCGGTCTGCGGACGGCGGAGCGCGAGCGGAGTGTTGCTTTTGTCAGGGGGCTGCTCGCCCCCCGACACCCCCTCGGCAGGGCTTAAGGCCCTGCACCCTGAGGTCTCTTTCGGCGGTCTGCGGATGACGGCTCCGGAAAAAACGCGATCAAATCTGTGAAAACTTTTCCCGCTTTTCTGCGGAAAAGAGTTTTCACGCTTTGACCGCACTTGCCGCTCCGGGGGAGAACACCCCCGGCCCCCCCGGCGCGTCGGCTCCGCCTCCGCGCGTTTCGCGCGCTCCCGTCGGTCGCGCGGCAGTCCGCCGGCCCTTTATTTGCAAGCGGATGTGAGGCTGTTGCCGTCTTTTCTCGCAGTCCGCAAAAACGCCGGTGATTTCCTGCAAAAAAGCGATTTTTTTTTGCCGTTCCTATTGACAAATGCACGTTTTGGTGATATACTTTACAGGAAGATGAACGGGTGTTCATCGTGATGCACATGTAATTTGGCGGCGGACAGCCGGAGCGTGAGGGCGGGAATCATGGTGAGTCGGGCGGTGAACGGAAACTGGCGGGACGGGGTGTTCTCCCATATCTCCATACCCCCATACCCCCATACCCCCCTATTTTTATATTTCCATATCCCTTATTTAAAGCAAAAAAGTTCCGCGACCGCTGTTGCGGAAATCGAGAAAATTCAGGCATACGGATACCGGATACGGCGTTCGTGTGCCTGTTTTTTTGTCCCCCGCCCCCTGAGTTCGCCGCATTCGGCAACGGGCGGCGCGGTGTGCGAACGGATTTTGACCCGCAACCCCAAGGAGACCGTAGTATGAGTCGTTTCGGCAAACCGCTTCCTTTGACGAAGGAATCCGGCACAAGGAGGAGAGCCCCGTTTACCCTGATCGAACTGCTGGTGGTCATTGCCATCATCGCGATTCTGGCGGCGATGCTGCTGCCGGCGCTGCAGGGAGCCCGCAACCGTGCCAAGACCGTTTCGTGCCTCAACAATCTCAGCACGATCGGCAAGGCTTTTGATATGTACGCGGCCGATTACAACGACTTCTTTCCGCAGCGGGCATTCTACGAGGACTGGCTCCGTGGCAACCAGACTTCCTGGCGTACATTGCACTCCGGGCAGACCGGACCGCTGGACGCGCCGATCGTTCAGTACATTTCACCGCGCAGCAAGCGGAATAACGAGGTCGCCAATGTGAATGGTCTGACCAAAGTCACCATCTGCGAGACGGTATGGCCGGCGTTTCAGTCGTTTTGGCCCAACGAGGCGACAAGCCGCCCGGATTACGGCAAGTATTTCGGCACGACATATTTTCTTTCCACCGCCTGCAGTGCGGAACAGTCCGACGCGTACAAAGAATATTCGGTAACGAAAAAAGGCCGGGTGAAAATGCCGTCGAAAGCGGTGCTGATGGTGGAATACCTCGTCATCAACGTTTCCGGGGCCCCGGTATCATCCCACGACGGCAACCTCTCCCGGCCGCAGGGCAACATCATGATGGCGGACGGGCATGTGATCACTCACAAGTACGAGGACAATTTGCCCGGAGGACAAACGGGAGACTTCCCGTACGGACAGTTCGGCTGGAATTCGTGGTGTGACAGTCATGGCGACAGTAACAGAACCCAAATCAAAGCATGGAGTGGAAAATAATGCTGAACAAAAAATTTTTCCTGATGTTGGCGGCGCTGTGCGCCGGAAGCGCGATGGCGGCGGTGGATTCCGCGGCAAGTTACTTCACCGTGTCCGATCACAATGTTCCGATCGGCACCCCGGTGGAGTTGAAAATCCACCTTTTCGACGCGACAGGCGAACCCGTTGAGGCCAAAAACATCACCGTTCGCGTTCCCGCCGGCGTCGCCGTGGTCTCCCAGCCCGAAGCCGCCGGGGAACCGGGCGTCTACACCGCAAAAGTCAAGGCCGACAAAGCCGTTGACGCCGACATCACCGTCCGGGCCGACGGGGTCGTCGTGGAGGAGAACATCCTGCCCGCCGGAGGCGGCTTCGAGACCAGCGTCGGCGTCTATCCGGATCATGTTTCCACCTACGCCAACAGTTACGATCACAGTTACTTCGGCTGGGACGACCGGGACGAGCACGTGTTCCGCGGCAAGCGTTCCCTCTGCGGCATCAACTTCGACAAGACCAAGAGCATCTACTGGAGCATTTCCGCGGTGAGCGGCGATTATCTGCTGAAGGACCGGGTCTACATCTGGAGTTGCTACGCGAGATACAGCAATGTTCACGGCGAGCGCGGCGTCAATATCCAGGTCAGTCAGCGCACCGCCGACGACAAGCCGGTGACGCACAAGTATTCGGCGTTCCATGCCGGCGATTCCGACGGCTGGGTCAAACTCACCACCGAACCGATCAAGCCGGAGAAGGAGAGCGGGGTCATGAGCGCTTCCGCGATGAATCTGGCCGCCGGCGGGGAGTTGAACTTCGACTGCGCCCGTCTGCTGGTCAGGCCGACCCTCCGCTGGGGCGATTTCCCGGCCGCCAGAGTGGTTTCCAAAGTGGACGTGGAACGCTGCCGCCTCTATCCCGGGCTCAACTATGCCAATGCGCTGAAAAAAGACCTTGAGACGTGCAAGGCCGAGTTGAAAGAGGCGATCAAGGTCCGCGGCAAGGAGGACCAGGGCGTCGTCGCGTATGCCAAAAGCATTCTCAAGTGGCAGAGCGCAATGAAGTCCAAACTCGACGCGTTTGAGGCCTACAACATCCAGTTGGAGATGGAGAAGGCGACGAAGGAACTGAAAAAAACCGGCGCCGCGTCCGCCGGAAACGAACTGGACGCTCTGCTCAATCTGTGAGGTAGGACATGAATCGGATCATCGCGTTGTTTTGCGCCTGCGTCGCGGGGCTGGCCGTTTTTACCGCCGGCGCCGCCGACAAGTACAGTGACAAGATCCAATCCGGCAAGGCGCTGAAGGTCGCCGCCGGAGAGATCAAAGTTGACGGCAAACTCTCGGAGAATGCGTGGAGCAAAGCCGAAAAACTTACCGGATTCCGGGTGGCGGGTTCGCTGCAGCTTGCCAAGCCCACGCCCACGGTGATGACCGCGTTTGACGCGGAGAATTTCTACGTCGCGTGGATCTGTCCCGGCGTGCCGGTCCCGGGCAAAGGGGATAAAAATGACGGCGGAGCGATGTTCGCCGACGAGACGCTGGAGTTTTTCTTCGGCGACCCGGCGTCGCCGCAGTCCTGGCGGCAGTTCGCGATCACGCCCGACGGATTGAAGTTCGATTCTCAGGACGGCGACGCCTACATCAACTTTGACTGGACGCACGCCGTGGCGAAACATGCCGACGGCTACACCGCGGAGTGGGCGATCCCGTGGAAGGCGCTGGGCGCCGATCCCGCGAAGTACAAGGTGATGCGGATGAATTTCTCCCGCGGCCGGAAAAGTGTCGACGGCACGGCGGAGGGCTCCTCGTGGTCGATCTACCGCGTCGGGTACAAAGAGCGTGACGGATTCGGGTTCATCCTGTTCGGCAGCGCCGCTGACGCCGTGGCGCCCGAGGTGAATGCGATTCGGAGCGCCGCCGGGAAATATTCCGCCGACGCCGCCGTCGGAAGCGCTTTGAAGGAGATCGAGGCCGGAGATCCGGAAAACTTCATCGCCTTCCTCAATATTCTGGCCCGGGCGCGGGATGCGGTCAAGGCCGCCGAGACCAAAGCCGCGGGGCAGGGGCTGGCGGAGAAAAAGACGGAACGCGCCCCGCTGCTGCTTTCCAACTGGTCCGAGGATGCGGAGTTGGAGCAGGCGCCGGAGTTTCAACTGCCGATGCTGGTCAAACTGGTCAAGAACCCCGATCCGGCCAAATTGAATTTCCGCATGGCGGTGAATGAATTTGCCCACCGCGCCTTCCTGATCTCCGCGCTCAAGGGCATCAACAGCGTCTCTCTCAGCGCCGGGGATCTGACCGCGGCCGACGGCAAAGTGATCAAGTCCGACAAGATCAGTCTTTACCAGATCAAGTTCGTCACCCCGGCGAAAAAACTCTGGCCCTCCCACCACGGTCTTTGGAGCGGCCGGCCGCTGCCGGAACTGGTGGAACTGGTGGAAGGTCCGTTCGCGCTGAAAAAATACGTCTCCACCCACATCCGGGTCTACATCGACGGCGCGGACGCCAAGCCGGGCAAGTACACCGGCAAAGTCACCGTTTCCGGTATCGACGGCGTGATCGGGGAGGTGCCGATCACCTGCGAGGTCATGGATTTCGCCATTCCCGACAGCCGGACCAATCCTTTCTACTGCAACATCTTTACCGGCATCCCCGTGGGGGGAGCGAGCGCCCGGGAGTACGCAAAACTTTTCCGGGAGCACTACGTTTCGCAGGTCACGTTTGAAACGCCCCGGATGTTCCTGGACGGCAAGCAGATCCGGCCGGCCGGCCACGTCAAGGACGATCCGAAGTACATCGACCGGATCATCCATCACGGTTACGACTTCAAAAACGGCAAATTGGTCATCGACGGGGAGTTCTCCGAGTTCGACGACCGGGTGAAAGCCTGTGCCGAGTACGGCTTGCAGGTCGTGCTCAGCACCCGGATCGAGGACGTGCTGCCCGATGCGTTCCCGGCGCTGCGCAAACATCTGCAGTCTCTGGGACTTCCGCCGGACCACTTCGTCTACAAGATGGGGGACGAGGACACCAGTCTGTGGCAGATGTCGCTGGCGAAGCGCATCCACGAGTTCTCTCCGGAGCAGCCGCTGTACATGATCCCCAGCGGGCGGGAGTATTTCGACCTCAAGCCTCTTGCCGAGGATTACAAGTACATCGCGTTCACCCGGTCGGGGCTCTCCAACGCCAAATTCGATCCGGACCTGAAATATCTGCAGACCAAGGGCGTCAAACTGGCGCGTTACACCAACAGCACCAGTTGGGCGGAGCGGGATGTCCGGCTCGCCGGACGTGCCGATCTGTGGAATGTGATGATCCGGGATTTCATGGACGGCTACATGATCTGGACCGCCGGATGCACCGGGGCATGGCTCAATCACCGGTACGCCTACAGCGACGCGGAACGGGCCCCGGTATTCAATTATCCCCCGGAACAGCAATCGACCTGCTGTCTGGTCTACGTCCGCAAGATCGGCGACCGGCTGAAGCCCATCGCCAGCATCCGGCTGGAACACATGCGCGACGGCATCACCGACTACTTCTACTACAAGGCGGCGGAGAAGGCTCTGGGCGACGCGGGCAAGGCCGAATTGGATAAGATCGCAGCCATGCCGAAGCAGACTCCGGCCGACTTCCGGGCCATCCGGGATAAGTTGATCGAGGCGATCCTGCGCGGCAGGGAAGCGTCGAAATAGAAATTCAAGATAATTTTTAACCGAAAGGGAAAAAATCATGTCTTACAAGTATTACGCATCGAGTGATCACTCCGAACTTAACACCGTCACCGTCGCCGGTCATGAATTCACCGGCCTTGACTATCAGGGCGACACTCTCCCGGCGGACATCACTCCTGTGGACGCATTGGCCGACACCGTGATCTACGGAGTGAATCTGTCCGACCAAGTGACGTTTACCGGCGCCGCCGCCAAGGGTGATTTCGCGGTCAAGGATGCCGCATGGGATTTTTCGACGGTCGCCTCCGGTTACGGATTTGACTGGAATATCGGAGGGGGCGTGGCGTCGTATTTTGAGAATGTCGCTTTTACGAACAAATCCTCCGGGAACAGCGCCGTCCGCAACAGCGACAGTACGATGTACCTGACCGACGTGACGTTTGCCGACAACCGCATTTCCGGTCTGGGCGGCGCGTTGTATTCCAAGGGAACTTCCTGGATCGACGGCGGAGTTTTCTCGAATAATGCCGCCACCGGTTCGCACGGCGGGGCGATTTTCGCCACGAAGGGGACGCTGAACGTCTCCGGCACGACATTTGCCGACAACACGGCCGCCAACGGCGGCGCGGTCAAAGTGGACGGCACGGCCGACGCGAACGCCAATATTGCCGACGCGCTTTTCGTCGGCAACGTTTCCACCGGTTTGGGCGGCGCGTTGTCCATGGACGGATTGACGACGACGGTCACCGGTTCGACTTTCACCGGCAACAGCGCCGTGACCGGCGGCGCGATCTACATGAATGCCGGGACGATGAGCATTTCCGGAAGCACCATCGCCGGGAACATCGTCAATAATTCCGGCGGCGCGATCGGCATTGTCGGCGGCTCGCTGACCGTTGCCGGAACGGTGGTCAGCGGAAACAGTTCCACTTCGACCGACACCAGTTACGGCGGCGGCGCGATCAGTGTTTCCGGCGGTATGCTCAACATTGCGACCGGGACCGTGATCACCGGCAATTCCGCCGGCAGTTACGGCGGTGCGATTCGGGTCAGCTCCGGCAATCTGACGATGGATGGGGCCACGGTCTCCGCCAGCGGCACCGCCAGATTCGGCGGCGCTCTTTACCTGCAACAGTATGCCGGGACCGTCGAATTGAACAACTCGCTTTTCCAGAACAACAACGGCAATTCCCACGGCGGCGCGGTCATGAGTCAGAGCGCGTCCGGTTTCAGCGTCAGCGGTTCCACGTTTGCCGCCAACCGTGCCACTTCCGGCGGCGCGATTTTCTCCGACAGAGGGGCCAATGCTGTGACGAACGGCAAATTTTTCGACAACACCGCCAGCAACGGCGGCGCGGCCTACATTGACGGTTCCACGCTGACGCTGTCCGGCGGAACGTTTGCCGGCAACAGTGCGGCGACTTTTGGCGGCGCCGTCTATGTGAAAGGCGCCAACGCGGAACTGGCAGTCAGCGGAGTAACATTCAGCGGCAACAGCGCGGGCAGTCACGGCGGCGCCATGTTCTTCGCCTCCGCCAAGAGCGTGAGTCTGAGCAACGTCGTTTTCGACGGCAACATTGCCGCCAACAGCGGGGCGTTCCACACGGATGTCGACGTGACCGTCAGCGATTCGGCTTTCCTCACCGCGTCCGACGTGATCGGCTTCGGCAGTGACCGGGTCATCACGTTCAGCGGGACGAACCGTCTGAATGCCCGGATCACCGGGACCGGTACGGTTTTGATGTCGGACAACGCGGCGCTGGTATTCGGCAACAGTTCCGACATCAGCATTTCCGCCGCGGTCGCTTTCGGCGCGGACGGCGACGACGCGGATGAGGTGGCGAG
>JALEMG010000011.1 GCA_022768375.1 Lentisphaeria bacterium | reverse complement strand
AGATAATCCAGACGATTGTCTATGTCAAATAATCCGTTCAGCATCCTGTCCTCCTGTCATTGATGCTGTAATGTACATCCTCTCGCGTTCCTTTGCCAGCGTCATCTCAATTTATCCCCGAATAAATAGAGATGCCCATACACCGTTGAGATATTTTTTGCAATACATCCGGAGAAAAATGCTTGACAAACCGCGGTCCGGCGTGTATATTTAGCGTATTGCATGCGTTGCACCCGTAGCTCAGTTGGATAGAGCGTCTGCCTCCGGAGTAGAAGGTCGCGCGTTCGAATCGCGCCGGGTGTACCATTTCAACAACATGAAAGCCAGCGGGTTGCGCAAACGGCCCGCTGGCTTTTGTTTGGTCGGTGTTTCAAAAATGCTTCACCTCGGAACCGGGAACACCCCCGTCACAACTTTTTGCCGCAGTGCGGACAGTAGCGCGGCGGTTCGTTTCCGTCTTCGGCGGAATTCCGGCTCTTTTTCTCCAGAAACTCCACAAATCCGGCACTCAGAATCCCCGTCGGCACCGCGACCATCCCGATGCCGAGGATTGCGATCATCGCGCCGATGGTCCTGCCCATTACCGTGACGGGGTAAATGTCCCCGTATCCCACCGTGGTCAACGTGGCGACCGCCCACCACAACCCGGAAAACGCGTTGGCGAACTGTTCCGGCTGGGCGTCGTGCTCGGCATAGTAAATGAGAAGCGAGGCGATGACCAGCAAAATGAACACGACAAATATGGACGCCAGAATCTCGTGCAGTTTCCGCCGAAACACCTCCCGAATGGAGAGAAGCGCATCGGAATACCGGTTCATCTTGAAAATCCGCAGCAGCCGCACCAGCCGGAACGCCCTGACGCTGACCAAGTTCGCCGGAAATATCATCGGCAGGAAGCAGGGAAGAATCGAAATCAGATCGATCACCGCCATGCCGGAGATCATGTACTTCAACCGCGATTTCACCGGTCCGCAATCGGGATAAAGCAGGTCCGCGGTCCAGATCCGCAGCAGATATTCCGCCGAAAAGACGATCAGCGACCCATCTTCCACCCGCATCAGGAATCCGGCGACTCCGTCCGAAAGGGAAAAGGTCATGGCAAACACCGATACGACGCTGAGAAAAATCAGACTCATGATCACAGCGTCAAAAATCCTGCTGGCGATCTGCCCCTCCGCGCCCGGCTGGATAATCTCGAAAATGTATTTTTTCATCCGTTTCCTCCCACACCATTGTTGCCGCAGTCGACTCGCTTCCGCCCGGGACGATACCCGGCACGGTGCAACGTTCCTCCCCGCGATCACCGCCCGGCGGCGCCCGGTCCGGCGGGCAGCAACTCCCGATGGATCTTCGCCACCAATTTCCGGTACGGAGCGCCGTCGCCGCAGATCACCCCGGGCGCGTGAACCTCGCCCACCCCGATCAGCAGCGCTACGCCCGGGATCAGCCGGACCGCGGTGCATTCCGCCCCCGGATGGGTAAAAAAGCGGCAATCGCTTTGCGCGTCGTACTCCCCGGCGGCAATGCATTGGGAACTCTCGTCCAGCAGACAATACTCCCCGCCGGACAACACCATCTGGAGGTCCGCGAAATCGCGGTGCGCCTCCCAAAGTTTTCCCGCCGCCGGTCCCGGGGCGACATCGAACACCGATATCCACAATTTCCCCTCGATCAGCACGGTTTTGCCGATCGGAGAGTCGGCGGAATACCCGCTCAGCGCCGCCGCCAGTTGCTCCGGCAGTATGGGGTTCATTTCTTCCATTCGTCCGCAAATCATATTTTCCGTCCCATCCGTTTCAATTTGATCGAAACCCGGAAATAATTTAGCACAACCGCCGTTTTTTTCAACCGGTTCTTCGGGAAAAGATGGCGGCTTTCGCCCCCCGAAGCCCATCCTTTTTCGGGAGAAACGAAATTCTTTTATCCATTCCCCTCGCATCAATCAATTTCAATCAGAAAGGAAATTTTTCTTTTTTTCGATTTTTCCCGACTTGAATTGAACTCGGACTTGGGATAGATTCACCGACCGGCACAGTATGAAACCTTTAAATTCTTTGCGGGTGGTGGGTGATGTTTCTGACGGGGTGGGATATTCTGATCGTCGCAATTCCGGTGATTTTCGTTTATTACATGGCCTATCATACCCGGCGCTACGCCCGCGGCGTGTCGGATTTCCTCTCGGCCGGACGGCTGTGCGGCCGCTACGCCATCGCGGTGGGTGACGTGGCCAACGCCGTGAGCATCATCACGCTGGCCTCCTACATCGAAGTGCACTACCGTACCGGATTCGCGCTGAGTTTCTGGCAGAATCTCAACTTTCCCATCGCCGTGGTGCTGGGGCTGACCGGATTCTGCCACTACCGTTTCCGGGAAACCAAAGCCATGAGTCTGGGCCAATTTCTGGAGATGCGGTACAGCCGCAAATTCCGCATCTTCGCGGCGGCGCTGCGCTCGCTCTCCGAAATCATCGCCAACTCCATCATGCCCGCCATCGCCGCGCGCTTTTTCATCTACTACCTCGACCTGCCCCGGACCATCGACGTTTTCGGGGTGCGGGTGTCCACATTCATGCTGATCATGATCGTCTGCCTTTTCATCGCCATCTCCATCATCTGCATGGGCGGAGCGCTCTCCATGATCGTCACGGACTGCATTCAGGGCATGATCATGTATCCGATCTTCGGAGTGTTCGTGATCTTCATTCTGACGAAATTCGACTGGAACAACGAAATCGTGCCGGTGATGATGGACCGGGCGCCGCAGGAGAGTTTTCTCAACCCGTTCGATATCGACAATCTGCGGGACTTCAATCTGTTCTTTCTGCTGGTGACGCTCTTTGCCACGGGATTTCACCGGGCCAGTTGGATCGGCGCCTCCACCAGTTCCGCCGCCCGTTCCCCTCACGAGCAGAAAATGGCCTGGCTGCTGGGAACATTCCGCGGCGCGCTGGGCGTGATGCTGTTTCTGCTGATCTCCGTCATCATCATCACGGTGATGAATCATCAGAACTTCGCGGATCTGGCCGGACGCATTCGCAGCCGGCTCTGCGCCAAAGCCAGTTCCGAGGTCGTGGAATCCCCCGCCGTCCGAAAGAAAATCGCGGAGAATCTGTCCCGGGTGCCGCCGCAAGTCCACGTCATCGGCAAAGACAAACCGCTCAGCGAGGAGGACAATCTGGATTCCCGCTATTTGGAGGTGGTCCATCAGACCCTGCTCAACTCCCCCGCCGAGGGCGCCGGGGACAAGATCGAACAGACCGCCGCGGCGAACAAGACATTTCAGCAGTACCGGACACTGTACCGACAGCAGATGCTGGCTTTCGCCATGCGGGAGGTGCTGCCGCCGGGGTTGACCGGATTGTTTCTGCTGCTGATGATCCTGGCGATGATCTCCACCGACGACACCCGCATCTACAGCGCGTCATTGACCGTGGCGCAGGATGTTTTCATGCCCTTCTTTCGCCGGACGCTCTCTCCGCACCAGCACATCCGGCTGATCCGGGCGACCACCATCGGCGTGGGGGTGATCTTCTTTTTCAGTTCGCTGTACATGGCGCAGTTGGACTACATCAACCTTTTCGTGAACATCGTCTGCTCCATGTGGATGGGCGGCTGCGGACCGGTGATGATCTTCGGGCTGTACAGCCGGTTCGGGACCACGGCGGGCGCGTGGACCAGTCTGCTCACCGGCATGGGGCTCTCCGTGGGAGCCATCACGATCCAGCGCAACTGGGCCGACGTGGTCTACCCCTTCCTCCAGCGGCATGATCTGGTGGACACTGCGGGACGCTTCCTGGAAACGGTTTCCCGACCGTTCCATCCCTACATCGTCTGGAAAATGAACGCGGTCAAGTGTCCGATCAACAGTTACGAATTCTATTTCATGACCATGATGATCACGCTGGCGCTCTACGTCATCGTCTCCTATGCCACCTGCAAAAAACCGTTCAATCTGGAACGGATGCTCCACCGGGGCAAATACAACCTCGACGGCGAGAACAAGACCCGCGAACCGTGGACGTTGCGCAATGTCTTCAGCAAACTCATCGGCATCACCCCGGAATACACCCTCGGAGACAGGATCACCGCGTGGGTATACTTTTTCTACCTTTTCATCTATCACTTCGTCATCATTTTCATCGCGGTGCTGATCTGGAACAAGATTTCGCCGTGGCCGATGGAGTGGTGGGGCGGATATTTCCTGGTGGTCCAGTTGATCGTGCCGGGGATCGTCGCTTTCATCGTGACGTTCTGGCTGGGCATCGGCAGCATCCGGGACATGCTGCGGCTGTTCCGCGACCTGAAACTGCGAAAAGCCAATCCGCTGGACAACGGTCAGGTCGAGGGCCATGTGTCGCTGGCGGACAAGGCCGAACTGGAGGCGGCGGACCGGCAGCCGGAGAAAAAATCCTCCCTTTCGTAAGTTTGTTTTCTTGACAAACCCCGAACCCGGCACTATATTAGCCCTGCCCTTGCGGAGAATTCATTCCGACGGCGGGGCCTTTTTTTTATTTTTTTCCCGCCGGGCATGAAATATTGCCGGACTTTTTTCCGTTAGGGGGAGTATACGCGGGAGCGAAGCCGTTTGCGGACGGCGGGGTTTTCAAATCAAACAAGGGGAGTTTCTGAATGAACTGGGTGGATTGGTTGATCGTCATTGTACCGGTGACGTTCGTTTACTGCGTGGGGCTGTATTCCCGGCGGTATGTACGCAGCGTGGCGGATTTTCTCTCCGCCGGACGGTGCTGCGGCAGGTACGTCATCAATGTGGGCGACATCGCCAACGCCCTCAGCATCATCGGGATCGCAGCGTCGATCGAGATGTACTACAACACCGGATTCGCCATCAGTTTCTGGCGGAATCTGACGCTGCCGATGAGCATTATCATGGGATTGACGGGGTTCTGCTTCTACCGCTTCCGGGAGACCAAGTCCATGAGTCTGGGACAGTTTCTGGAAATGCGGTACAGCCGGGCGTTCCGCATTTTCGCGGCGGCGCTGCGTTCGCTCTCCGAAATCATCGCCAACTCCATCATGCCCGCTATCGCGGCGCGGTTTTTCATCTACTTCCTCGATTTGCCCCGCACCGTCGCCATCGGCGGCTTCAAGGTCTCCATGTTCGTGCTGATCATGTGTTTCTGTCTGGCAATCGCCATCTCGATCATCTGCTTCGGCGGCACCCTGGCGCTGATCATCACCGACAGTCTGCAAGGCATGCTCCTCTATCCGATCATGGCGGTCTTTGTGGTCTTCATCCTTGTCAAATTCGACTGGAACAGCCAGATCGTCAAAGTACTGGAAGACCGCGTCCCCGGCGAAAGTTTCCTCAATCCTTTCGACATTGACAAGTTGCGGGATTTCAACGTATTCTTCCTGATTCTGACGCTTTTCACCACCTTCTTCCACCGCTGCAGTTGGATCGGCGCCGGATACTCCACCGCCGCCAGATCGCCGCACGAATCCAAAATGGGCAGTCTGCTGGGCGAGTGGCGGAACGCGCTGAACACCATGCTGAATTTCCTGCTGGCCGTTATGGTCATCACGCTGTTCAACCATGTGGACTTCTCCGAAACCGCCCAGAAGGTGCGTCGGGAACTTTGTCTGCAGATCAACAGCGAACCCGGTCTGCTGCAAAGCGACGAGATGCGTTCCAAACTGGACGCCACGGTCAAGGGCATGCCGTCCATCAAGCATACCATCGGCAAGGACGAGCCGCTGAGCCGGGCGAAGAATCTGGACACCCGCTATCTGGAACCGATCCATCAGACGCTGCTCAAGGGCGACGCCGAATCCGCGAAACTGGACAAGATCGACCGGGAATCGCGGGCCAACAGCACCTTTCAGCAATACCGGACGCTGTACCAGCAGTTGATGCTCTCCTCGACGGTGCGGAATTTCCTGCCGCACGGCCTGCGGGGGCTCTTTCTGCTGCTGCTGATCATGGCGATGATCTCCACCGACGACACCCGCATTTACAGCGCGGCGCTGACCGTCACGCAGGACGTCATCATCCCGTTTTTCAAGAAGCCGCCGACCCCGCGGTTCCATGTCTGGCTCCTGCGCGGCACCTCGATCGGCGTAGGCATCTTCTTCGTCATCGCCTCGGTGTTCATGGCGCAGTTGGACTACATCAATCTTTTCGTGACCATCGTCTGTTCCATGTGGATGGGCGGCTGCGGACCGGTGATGATCTTCGGTCTGTACAGCCGCTTCGGGACCACGGCGGGAGCGTGGACCAGTCTGCTCACCGGCATGGGGCTTTCCGTGGGAACGATGGCGATCCAACGCAACTGGGCCGATGTGGTCTACCCCTTCCTCCAGCGGCGCGACTGGGTGGACGGCGTGGGACGCGCCCTCGAAGCGGCCTCCAAACCGTTCCATCCCTACATCGTCTGGAAAATGGACGCGGTGAAGTGTCCGATCAACAGTTATGAATTCTACTTCATGACCATGCTGATCACGCTGGCGCTCTACATCATCGTCTCCTACGCCACCTGCAAAAAACCGTTCAATCTGGAACGGATGCTCCACCGGGGCAAGTACAATCTCGACGGCGAAAACAAGACCCGGGAACCGTGGACGCTGCGCAATGTCTTCAGTAAACTCATCGGCATCACCCCGGAATACACCACCGGCGACAAGGTGATCGCGTGGCTGTTCTTCTTCCATGCCTTCATCTACCAGTTCATCCTCACCTTCCTCGTAGTGCTGATCTGGAATCTGTTTTCACCGTGGCCAATGGATTGGTGGGGCAAATACTACTTCATCGTCCAGTTGTGCGTGCCGGGCGTGATGGCGGCGGTCAGTACGGTCTGGTTCGGCATCGGCGGGATCAAGGACCTGATCCGGTTGTTCCGCGACCTTGAACACCGGGTGGTCAACCACCTCGACAACGGTCAGGTCGAAGGCCACGTGTCACTGGCGGACAAGGCCGCGCTGGAAGCGGCGGACCGCAAGTAACCGTAAATTCCATCCTTCCCCCGGCGGCGGAGACAGAAACTCCGCCGCCGGGGGATTTATTTTCCGGGAAGTGATGAAACGATATCCCTTTCCCGAAGATCGCCCGTCTTTCCGACACGACCATTTTAGTGACAAACGGCAATTCTTGGTGATTTTGTGTCATTTACATTTCCGGATGGCGGGCTATATTAGGAGGACAGTCCGTTTTTTCGGGCGGCGGCATTCACGGATGGCGGGGCGACGGCCGCCGGACGGCGGCGTTCACGGGGAAAGCCGCCGCAAAAAAATCGGAGCGAATCACAACGGGACAGGGGAAATCATGAACTGGGTGGATTGGGTGATCGTCATCGTACCGGTGACATTCGTTTACTGCGTGGGGCTGTACTCCCGGCGGTATGTACGCAGCGTGGCGGACTTTCTCTCCGCCGGACGGTGCTGCGGCAGGTACGTCATCAATGTGGGCGACATCGCCAATTCATTGAGCATCATCGGGATCGTGGCGACGATCGAGATTTACTACAACACCGGATTCGCCATCAGTTTCTGGCAGAACCTGATGCTGCCGCTGAGCGTGGTGCTGGCGCTGACCGGATTCTGTCACTACCGCTTCCGGGAGACCAAAGCCATGAGTCTGGGGCAGTTTCTGGAAATGCGGTACAGCCGCAAATTCCGTATCTTCGCGGCGGCGCTGCGTTCGCTCTCCGAGATCATCGCCAACTCCATCATGCCCGCCATCGCCGCGCGCTTTTTCATTTACTTCCTCGACCTGCCCCGCCACATCGTCATCGGCAACGTCAAGATATCCATGTTCGTGCTGGTCATGGTCGTCTGCCTCGCCATCGCCATTTCGATCATCTGCATGGGAGGAACGCTGGCTCTGATCATCACCGACAGTCTCCAGGGCATGATCCTCTATCCGATCATGGCGGTGTTCGTCGTCTTCATCCTGATGAAGTTCGACTGGAACGATCAGATCGTCAAGGTGCTGGAAGACCGCGTCGAAGGGGAGAGTTTCCTCGATCCTTTCGACATCGAAAAGATGCGCGATTTCAACGTATTCGCCCTCGTCCTGACGCTTTTCAGCACGATCTTTCATCGCGCCAGTTGGATCGGCGCCGGATATACCACCGCCGCCAGATCGCCGCACGAATCCAAGATGGGCGGTCTGCTGGGCGCGTGGCGGAACGGGCTGAACATCATGCTGGAATTCCTGATCGCGGTCATGATCATCACCATCCTCTGTCACAGTCAGTTCGCCAACAATCTGGCCCGGGATATCCGCCGCGAACTCTGTCTGAAAATCAACGGCGAACCCGGTCTTTTGCAGAGTGACGAGATGCGTTCCAAACTGGACGCCGCCGTCAGGGCCATGCCGCCCATCTCCCATGTCATCGGCAAAGACCGGCCGCTGAGCCGGACCGACAATCCGGATACCCGATATCTGGAACCGATCCATCAGGCGCTGCTTGAGGGCGACACCGCCACGGCGAAACTGGATAAGATCGACCGGGAATCGCAGGCCAACAGCACCTTTCAGCAGTACCGGACGCTGTATCAGCAACTGCTGATCTCCTCATCCATGCGCAAGTTGCTGCCCCACGGACTGATGGGCATGTTCTTCCTGCTGCTGGTCATGGCGATGATCTCCACCGACGACACCCGCATTTACAGCGCGGCGCTGACCGTCACTCAGGACGTGATCATGCCTCTGCGCAAGAAGGAAGCCACGCCGCGGCAGCACGTGTGGATTCTGCGGATCACATCCATCTGCGTCGGAATATTTTTCGTCATCGCCTCGGTGTTCATGGCGCAGTTGGACTACATCAACCTTTTCGTGACCCTCGTCTGCTCCATGTGGATGGGCGGCTGCGGACCGGTGATGATCTTCGGTCTGTACAGCCGCTTCGGGACCACGGCGGGAGCGTGGACCAGTCTGCTCTCCGGCATGTTCATCTCGCTGGGCACGATCACCATCCAGCGCAACTGGGCCGACATGATCTATCCCTTCCTCCGGCGGAATGATCTGGCGGACGGCGTGGGGCGATTCCTCGAAGCGGTTTCCAAACCGTTCCACCCCTACATCGTCTGGAAAATGGACGAGGTGAAGTGCCCGATCAACAGTTATGAATTCTACTTCATGACCATGCTGATCACGCTGGCGCTCTACGTCATCGTCTCCTACGCCACCTGCAAAAAACCGTTCAATCTGGAACGGATGCTCCACCGGGGCAAGTACAACCTCGACGGGGAGAACAAGACCCGGGAACCGTGGACCTTGCGCAACGTTTTCAGCAAACTCATCGGCATCACTCCGGAATACACCGCCGGCGACAAGGTGATCGCGTGGGCGTTCTTCCTCTACTCCTTCGTCTATCAGTTCATCCTCACCTTCCTCGTGGTGCTGATATGGAATCTGTTTTCGCCGTGGCCGCTGGATTGGTGGGGCAAATACTACTTCATCCTCCAGTTGTGCGTGCCCGGCGCGCTGGCGGCGATCACCACCGTCTGGTTCGGCATCGGCGGCGCCCGCGACATCATTCGGTTGTTCCGCGATTTGGAACATCGGGTGATCAACCACCTCGACAACGGTCAGGTCGAGGGCCACGTGTCACTGGCGGACAAGGCTCAACTGGAGGCGCTGGACGCCGACGAATCCGCCGGGGAATCGTAATCGACCGCGACACCTCCGCCCCGCTCCGGATTTTCCGGGGCGGGGAAAATCCGTTAAAAACGTGCCGACTCCGCTTGCTTTTTCCCCATGCTTCCCGTCATGCCGTGCCGAACATCGCACACTCAGTTGATCGCGAAGGATACCGGTTGCGGCGTTGGGGCGGGGTGATCCGAGGGTTGCCGGAGGACTTACTTGCGGGACGAGGCATCCGCGCCGCCGCCAAGCGCGCGGATGCGGTCGCGCAGGTCGGCGGCGCGCTCGAATTCCAGCGCTTCGGCGGCGCTGAGCATTTCGCGGGTGAGTTCCGCCACCAGATCGGCGGCTTCCCGGGAATTCAGTTTCACCTTGTCGAAGTCCACCACTGCGTCCGGGCCGTCGGAGAGCATCCGGCAGTTGAAGTCCGGCATTTTCCCCCGCTTCTTCCGGGGAGACGCGCCGATGATCTCGCTGATAGTCTGCCGCTTCTCCTTGACGATGGTCCGGGGCACGATACCGTAGGCCTCGTTGTAGGCGATCTGTTTTTTTCGGTGCGCGGCGGTCACGTCGATCAATCCCTGCATGCCCGGGGTGACGGAATCGCCGTAGAGGATTACCCGGCCGTCCTTGTTCCGCGCGGCCCGTCCCGCGGTCTGGACCAGCGAACGCTCCGAGCGCAGGAAACCCACTTTGTCCGCGTCCAGAATCGCCACCAGCGCCACTTCCGGCAGGTCGATGCCTTCCCGGAGCAGATTGATGCCGATCAGACAGTCGAAGTCCCCTTCCCGCAGTTTGTTCAGAATCCGCACCCGCTCCAGCGCGTCCAGATCGGAATGAAGATAACTGGTCCGCACCCCGATGTCGCTGAGATAATCCGCCAGCCGTTCGGCGTTCTTTTTGGTCAGGGTCGTGACCAGCGTCCGTTCGCCCCGGGCGGCGACCTTGCGGATCTCTCCGATCACATCGTCCAATTCCCCTTCCAGCGGACGCACCTCGATTTTCGGGTCCAGCAGTCCGGTGGGACGGACCACCAGATCCACCGGCGCGCCCGAACGCGACAACTCCTCCTCTCCCGGCGTGGCGGACACGTAAATGGTCTGACCGGTCAGACCGTCGAATTCGTCGAACCGCAGCGGCCGGTTCTCCAGCGCCGACGGCAGACGGAACCCGTGGTCGATCAAAGTCTCTTTGCGCTGGCGGTCGGCCTTGTACATCGCCTGCAACTGCGGCAACGTGACGTGGGATTCGTCAATCACGGTGAGGAAGTCGTCCCTGAAAAAATCGAACAGACAGTAGGGCCGCATCCCCGGACGCCGGTTGGAGAGGTGCATGGAATAATTCTCGATGCCGCTGCAATATCCCAGTTCCCGCATCATGTCCAAATCGTACTCCACCCGCTGGGCGATCCGCTGGGCCTCCACCAACTGGTTGCGTTCCTCGAAAAACTTCACCCTTTCGCGCATCTCCTCGCGGATCCCTTCCGCGGCCGCGGCGATCCGGTCCGGCGGCATGACGAAGTGCTTGCAGGGAAACAGCGTGCCCTGCGGCAGCACGGATTTCAGTTTGCCGGTCAGCGCGTCCCGCCGCTCCATGCGTTCGATGCCGTCGCCGAAAAAACTGATACGGATGAAATCGTCACGCTGCGGCTCGAACACATCCACCACATCCCCCCGCACCCGGAATTCCCCCTTCCCCGGCGCGGTGTCATTGCGGTTGTACTGGATGTCCACCAGACGCCGCAACAGTTCGTCCCGGTTCACCGTGTCGCCCGCGTCGAGCCGGACACACATCTCGGTGAACTCCTCCGGCGCGCCCAGACTGTAAATGCACGAGACGCTGGCCACGATGATCACGTCCCGCCGCTCCACCAGACTGGCGGTGGCGGACAGGCGGAGTTTTTCAATGTCCTCGTTGATGGAAGCGTCTTTGGCGATGTAGGTATCGGTCTGAGGGATGTAGGATTCCGGCAAATAGTAGTCGTAGTAACTGACGAAATATTCCACCGCGTTCTCCGGAAAGAAACTCTTGAACTCGCTGTACAACTGCGCCGCCAGCGTCTTGTTGTGGGAAAGCACCAGCACCGGACGGTCCTGCGCGGCGATGGCGTTGGCCAGCACAAAGGTTTTCCCCGAACCGGTGACGCCCCGCAGGGTCTGATACCGTGTTCCCTGCCGCAGATTTTCCCGCAGGGCGCGGATCGCCTCCGGCTGATCGCCTGCCGGAGGAAACGGCGAATGCAGTTGAAATATGCCCATAGTCCGAAACGGTTCAGAAGCGGAAATCCCGCTTCCCCTGTTCAATGGCCGTCAGATTTTCCACCGCGATGCGCCGGACCTTTTCATTGGGGACGCGAAGCAACTCCGCGGCGATGACATGCTCGCCGACGGCCTTGGTTTCCGGCGAAGCGTAGTCCTCCAGATACTCTTTGAGAGTCATCAGCGCATTGGGCTGACAGCAGTTGGCGATCTGCCCGGACTTCACCAGTTTCATGAAGCGGTCCCCGGTGCGCCCTTCCCGGTAGCAGGCGGTACAGAAACTGGGAATGTGCCCCATCTCCAGCAGCCAGCGGACGACTTCGTCCAGCGTCCGCAAGTCGCTGACATCGAACTGCGCCGTCTCGTCGTGCCGGCACTCGGTAGTGTAGCCGCCGACGCTGGTCCGGGACCCGCCGCTGATCTGGGAGACCCCGACTTTCAGCACCCTTTCCCGGGCCGCCTGCGACTCCCGGGTGGAGATGATGATGCCGGTGTAGGGAACGGCGATGCGCAGCACCGCGACGATCTTCTCGAAAATATCATCGCTGACGGCGTTGGAGAACGACGCGGCGTCGATGTCGTCCGCCGGCCGGATGCGGGGCACGCTGATGGTGTGGGGCCCCACCCCCTTGTACGCCTCCAGATGCTCGGCATGCATCAGCAGTCCGGTGAAGTCGTACCGGTAGTTCTCCAGCCCGAACAGCACACCGCACCCGACGTCGTCGATTCCCCCTTCCATCGCCCGGTCCATAGCCTCGGTGTGCCATGCGTAATCGTGCTTGGGACCAGCGGGATGAAGTGTTTCGTAGTCCTTCTTGTGATAAGTCTCCTGAAACAGGATGTAGGTGCCGATCCCGGCGGCCTTGAGTTTGCGGTAATTCTCCACCGTGGTGGCCGCGATGTTGACGTTGACCCGGCGGATGGCCCCGTTTTTGTGCTTGACGGAATAAATCGTCCGAATGCTTTCCAGCACATACTCGATCGGATTGTGCTTCGGGTCTTCGCCGGTCTCCAGCGCCAGACGCTTGTGGCCCATGTCCTGCAGGGCAACGACCTCGGCGGCGATCTCCTCCTGCGTCAGTTTCTTGCGGGGGATATCCGTATTCTGCCGGTGATACGGGCAGTAGGTGCAACTGTTGATGCAGTAATTGGAGAGATACAGCGGCGCGAACATCACGATCCGGTTGCCGTAAAACCGCCGCTTGATCTCCCGGGCCAGCGCGAAGATCCGTTCGTTGACCTCCGGCAGACCGCAATCCAGCAGCAGCAGCGCGTCCCGGTGGTTCAGGCCCTTCATCGCCCGGGCCCGGTCCAGAACGCCGAGGATCAGTTCCCGATTGCCGCGATTGTCCGCGGCGAACTGCAAAGATTCGCGGATCTCATCGTCGCTGATGAACTCCTCCGCGCGGGGAGACATGACATCATACATGGTAAATTCCTCCGGTTGTCCGTACGCCATCCGCACTTCCCGATGGCGGTACCGAACCGTTCGGAATCTCCATCAACCCCGGCGTCAGGGTCCCATCCCTTCCGCCTCGGAAGCGTGTTATTGCAAAAAATCAGTTCAAAAACGATCAAAACGACGGCGCCGCGCCCCGAAAACGGGGAACGGCGCCGAACACTCACTCAGTCCATCGGGCTGAAGTTGTCCTTGCCGACACCGCAGCCGGGACAAGTCCAGTCCGCCGGCAGATCCTCAAACGCCACATTGTCGTTTTCGGCGGGATCGTAGACGTAACCGCACACATCACACACATACTTTTTCATACTCATCTCTCCTTCTTCTTTGGTTATGGTTCAACGGGCGACCCGTTCCTTGAGACTCTCCGCCAGCGCGCCGCCGGCGGCAAACGCGGCATTCAACTCCTCCCGGCTCGGCTTGTACCGGGACTGAAGCATCGGACAGGGCTGTTCCATGCCCATCGCCTCGAACTCGGACGCGATGAACTTCGCCCCTTCCCCGCTCCAGCCGCAGGACCCGAACGCGAATCCCAGTTTGTTCCGGGGTTTCAGCCCCCGCACGTAGGTCAGCACATCCGCCATGGCCGGGTAGACCTGATTGTTCATGGTCGGCGCGCCGAATGCGACGATCCCGGAGGAAGCCACGGCGGTCATCACTTCGCTGCGTTCACTCACCGCGAGATCGATCAGATCCACCTCCACGCCGGCGGCGCGGACGCCGTCGGCGAACGCCCGGGCCAACTGCTCCGTGGCGTGCCACATGGTGCAGAAAACCACCGCTGCGCGCAGTTGCGGCTTCTGTTCGGCCAGTTCCCGGTACATGCGGAAGATCCGCTCGAAATCCCGCCGGTACAGCGGCCCGTGGTCCGGCGCGATGACCTTGACGTCAAGATCCAACCCCGGGAACGCATCCAGCAACGCCAGCACTCGGGGACTGTAGTTGTTGATGATGTTGGCGAAATACTTGACCATTTCGCTGTCGCGGACCGACTCGTCGTACTCGTCCGCCCAGAGTTTGCTCCCGGCCAGATGCATGCCGAACGCGTCCTGGGAGAAAAGCACCCCGTCCCGATCGTAAAACCCCATCATGCTGTCCGGCCAGTGGAGCATTTTAGTATCCACGAACGTCAGCGTTCCCTGCCCCAGCGCCAGGGAATTTTGCACCGGAACGGCATCGATGCCGTAGTACGCTTTGAGGGTTTTGCCCCCGACCGCGGACGCAAAAACTTTTTCCGGTTTGATCGCGGCCATTGCCGCCGGCAGTCCGCCGGAGTGATCCGGTTCGGCATGGAGGGAGACGATATAGTCGATTTTCGCGGGATCGACCACGGTGGAGATGCGCTCCAGCATTTCCGACTCGAATCCGGCTTTCACCGTGTCGACGAGCGTGATCTTGTCATCAACGATCAGGAATGCGTTATACGTCGAACCGCGCCCGGTCCGGTAGCCGTGAAAATTGCGGACATGCCAGTCCACCGCGCCGACCCACCAGACATGCGCGGAAACCTGCTCCGCATTGTAGAAACTTTTCATATCCTTCCCCCACGCCCTCTGTCACGCCTGCGCATCGCGGGGCGGCATCTGCCATATCCCGTGGATGTTGCAACTGATCCGCACCACCAGTTTCGGAGACTGGGAAACGTAGAACGCCGCCTGCGGCCGGTCGCCGGGCCGGAGATAAAACCGGTTGACGTAACTGCCGTTGATGATCTCGATCCATTCGATGTAATGGTTCTCCAGCATCGGGTGTTCAACGGCGCCCACTTTGACCAGCACCCCGTCCTCCAGCGCTTCCAACACCGGGACGTGTTTCTCTTTCGCCGCGTCCGCGGTATTGGCCGTCTGCAATTTCATCGGTTCGCCGCAGCAAACCGGCGGGGGGACTTCCGCCCCGGCGGTGACTTCCAACTGCAGACCGCAATGGGAGCAGCGGTAGACTTCCATCGTCTTCATTTCCGTATCCTCTCTTTTTTTCGATTCGTTCCCTTTCAGGCATCGCGGCCGGGGGGCCCGAAACCGCCCTCTCATCAATATACACGTTTTCCGGTGATTATTCAAGCAGTCATCCGACTTGAAATATTGAAAAAACGGAGTTATATTCTGTTCGAAAACGAACTTTTGCAGGAGCAATGGAATCATGTCGGAAATCACCATCCCCGACGACATTCAGGCCATGCCGTTTGAAACCGCGCTGGAGGAACTGGAAACCCTGGTGGCGAAAATGGAGAACGGCGGTCTGCCGCTGGAGGAACTCATGACCGGGTTCGAACGCGGTCGGCTGCTCACCGAGCACTGCCGGAAAAAACTCGCCGCGCTGGAACGCCGGATCACCGTACTCACCCGGGACGACGGAGAACAGGGACAATGGGCCGAGTTCGTCCCGGAAAATTCCCGAAACCGGCCCCGAAATCACGAGGAAGGCGACCTGCCGTTCTGATTTTCGCCGGATTCGCGCGCTTTTTTGTTCCCGGCGCTGGAAAAAAGCACGATCAGAGGTTATATTACTCCGTGTTTCTTGTGAGGTTTGAAACGGAATACCCAACTACAATAAGGAAATATCCGCTATGAAATGTGTCGTGCTTGCCTATCACAATATGGGATGCGCCGGAATCGCGGAACTGCTGGATGCCGGTTTTGAGATCAGCGCCGTATTCACCCACCGGGACAACCCGAATGAAAACATCTGGTTCGATTCCGTGGCGGAATTCGCCGGGTCCCGGGGCATTCCGGTCTACGCGCCGGAGGACGTGAATCACCCCATCTGGATCGGGCGTATCCAAGCGATGCAGCCGGATTTCATTTTCAGTTTCTATTACCGCAATCTGCTGAAGCGGGAACTGCTGGCCATCCCCGCCAAAGGCTGTGTCAATCTCCACGGTTCGCTGCTGCCGAAATACCGGGGCCGGGTGCCCATCAACTGGGCGATCCTCAACGGGGAAAAGGAAACCGGCGTGACGCTGCACTACATGACGACTTCCCCCGACGCCGGCGACATCATCGCGCAGGAGAAATTTCCCATTTCCGATGATGACACCGCGAAAAGTGTTTTCGACAAAGCGGTCGCGGCGGCGCACACCATGCTGAAAAAGACCCTGCCGCTGCTGAAAAACGGCACCGCGCCCCGGCGGGCGCAGGACGATTCGCAGGCGACATACTTCCACGGCCGCAAACCGGCGGACGGCGAAATCGACTGGAATAAAAGCGCCGACGAGATCCGCAACCTCGTCCGGGCGGTGACCCGGCCCTATCCCGGCGCGTTCAGTTTTCTGGGCGACCGGAAATGCTTCATCTGGGCGGCGGAAAAAGTCGCCGCCGCCAAATCCGCCGCGCCCGGCACGGTCCTCTCCGCCGCGCCGCTGGTCGTCTCCTGCGGCAAGGATGCGCTCAAAATCACCGCCGCCGAGTTTGCCAACGGCATCTACCAGACCGGCGAGCAACTGGCCGCGGAAGGGCGGATCGTCCCCAATATGACGTGGAACTCCGACCCGAAAAAACTGAAAGCCGCCGCCCGGAAAAAGAGCGTGCTCATCCTCGGCGTCAACGGCTTCATCGGCAGTTGGATCAGCGAGCGGCTGCTCCAGAGCGGCGAGTACGAGGTCTACGGCCTCGACCTGAGGAGCAATTACATCGATCATCTGCTCAACCGGCCCGGATTCAACTTCCGCGAGGGCGACATCTCGATCCACCGGGAATGGATCGAATACCACATCCGCAAATGCGACATCGTCCTGCCGCTGGTGGCCATCGCCACTCCGATCGAGTACACCCGCAATCCCCTGCGGGTCTTTGAACTGGACTTCGAGGAGAACCTCCGGATCGTCCGCTACTGCGTCAAGTATAATAAAAGGATCATCTTCCCCTCCACCAGCGAAGTTTACGGCATGTGCGAAGACCCCCAGTTCGACGAGGACAATTCCAAACTCGTCACCGGCCCCATCCATATGCAGCGCTGGATCTACTCCACCTGCAAGCAGTTGCTGGACCGGGTCATCTGGGCCTACGGCGCCAAAGGGCAGTTGCGCTTCACGCTGTTCCGTCCCTTCAACTGGATCGGACCGCGTCTGGACAGCCTGACCAGCGCTCGGATCGGCAGCAGCCGCGCCATTACCCAACTCATTCTCAATCTGGTGCAGGGTTCGCCCATCCAGTTGATCGACGGCGGCGAACAAAAACGATGCTTCGTGGACATCTCCGAAGGCGTGGAAGCGCTTTTCCGCATCATCGAGAACAAGGACGGCGTCTGCGACGGCAAGATCATCAACATCGGCAATCCGACAAACGAGGCCAGTATCCGGGAAATGGCGGAAATGCTGGTCGAAAAATTCGACGGGCATCCCCTGCGCAAGGAGTTCCCGCCTTTCGCCGGGTTCCTCGTGGTCGAGTCCGGATCCTTCTACGGCAAAGGTTATCAGGACGTGCAGCACCGGGTGCCCAGCATCCGCAACGCGAAAAAACTCCTCGGTTGGGAACCGAAAATCACGCTGGAGAAATCCATCGAGACCACGCTGGATTTCTTCCTCCGCGAAGCGATCAAGTCCGGCGAGTTCAAGCGGTGATCCATGCGTAAGACGCTGGCCCTCCGCATCGACGTGGACACTTTTCGCGGGACCGGGCGCGGTGTGCCCAATCTGTGCGGGATTCTGGATGCCCATAAGGTGCGGGGAACGTTCTACTTCTCCGTCGGCCCGGACAACATGGGGCGGCATCTGTGGCGGCTGCTGAAGCCCGCATTTCTGTGGAAAATGCTCCGCACCAACGCCGCCGGCCTTTACGGTCCCGAGATCATCCTGATGGGCACCGCATGGCCCGGTCCGGGCATCGGCAAACACCACGGCGACGCCATGCGCGCCGCCGTCCAAGCCGGTCACGAGGGCGGGTTTCACGCCTACGATCATCATTTCGCGCAGGCCAAACTGGATGCGATGAGCGAAACGGCCATGCGCCGGGAGATCGGCCGGGGCATGGAAACGCTCACCGCCATCCTCGGTTCTCCGGTCGCCACCAGCGCCGCCCCGGGCTGGCGCACCAACGACCGACTGCTGAAAATCAAAGCGGAGTACCCGTTTGCCTACAACAGCGACTGCCGGGGCCGCGCGCCTTTTTATCCGGTGGTCGGGGGAGAGAAACTTCCGCAACTGCAGATCCCGGTGACGCTGCCGACCTATGACGAGGTGCTGGGGCGGGACGGCGTCACCGACGAGACCTACAACGAATTTCAACTCTCTCTGCTGAAACCGGATACGCTCAACGTCCTGACCATCCATGCCGAGGCCGAGGGCGGGCGGTGCGCGGCGCAGTTCGACCGTTATCTGACCGCGGTGCTCCGTGAGGGCTATCGGGTCGTGCCGCTGGGCGAGATCGCGGCGGAAGTGCGGGACACCGCGCCGGACGGCGTCATGAAACTTTGCGCCTTTCCCGGAAGGGAGGGACAACTCGCGGTCCAGCAGTAAAATCCGTCAGCGCCACGCGCGGATGTCCGCGTCCCTTTCCAGACGGTTTTCCCGTTCGTCCTCCATCTCCCGGAAAAAGTCGAACCCGGTCAATTCCTCCACCCGATCCACCGAGACCACAAACGCGGCCGGCTGCTTTTTGGACGGCGCGTTGGGAATGATGAACGCGATCATTTTCTCCGGCGGCGTCATGTCCCAAACCACTTTGAAGAACGCTTCCGGCACCGGGACCGCCGCACGCCCCATCGTCGAAGCGTCGGCGGAAAAAATCGGACCGGTGATGACACAAAGTTTCCCCTCCTCCTCCGCCCATTGCCGCACCTTGATTTCCAGCCGCTTCCAAATCCCCCGGTTGCACCCGGGCAGTTGCGGGGAAATATTGCTCATCCAGAACGACTGGATCATCGTCTCCTCCGCATACGCCATATCCGCCGCCGGCGCCAGATGCCCCCGGTCATATCCGGTCCGAGCGTAATCCCGGGGAGAGACCGGCCGGAATGCGATATCCGGGTCGACTTGAAACTTGCCGGAACGGGGCACTTTGCCGTCGCTGACCCGCGAAGCGGTCAGAATGTAACTCACCCACGCGGCCTGACGATGCTGATAACTGTATCCGACGGTAAATCCCCGCCGGATCAGCAGTTGGTCCGGTTCTCCGGGCAAACCGAAAATCAACGCCTCCGGCCGCACGATCTCCGCCGCCGACAGCCCGAAAAGGAGCAATGCCGACGCCAGACAAATCAGTCGGCGCAGTCGTCTCCGGAATATGCGAAACGGGTTCACCGGCCGCAACTCCGGGCAATGGCCTCATCCAGCGGGACCCGGACGCGCAATCCGAGTTCCGCCTCCGCTCGGGAAACATCGGGCACATAGCGCTCCGGGACCGCCCCCGCGCGCGGGACCCCCAACACCCGGACCGCGGGAGCGGGAGAGAATCCGGCGGCAACCCGCCGCGCCAAATCCGCGATGGAAATTTCTTCCGGGGAACCGACATTGTACGCTCTCCCGGGTTTTCCCCGATCCAAAATCGTAAAAAGCCATTCCACCAGATCGTCGGCGTACAAATAGGAACGGTACGGGGTGCCGTCGCCTCGAATGACGATATCGTCTCCCTTCAGCGCATCACGCATGAAATTCCCAATGGCGAAGTGAATGTCCCGATTCAGCCGGGGCCCGACGAAAGCGAAACAGCGGGCGATCCGCAAATCAATGCCCGAACGCAGGCCCATGACTTCCGCTTCCAACTTGGCGATACCGTATTCCGTCACCGGGCGGCAGGAACATGTTTCCGATATCCGGCGCACTTCCGGCGCCTGCGGTCCGTAAACCGCGCCGCTGCTGGTAAAAAGCATCCGTTCCGCGCCGCATTTTGCGGCAAAACGCAGAACGCGGCTCATACCGTCCAGAATGATTTCCCGCATCTCCCCCGGCGGCAGGGTGGTCACCGCCGGCGTCGCCGCGTGGATGACGCAGTCGAACTTCTCCGCCGGAAAAACGAAATCCCGAACGTCTCCGGCGAGGAACCGAACCCGGGACAGCCGGGAAAACTCCGGGTGCCCGGCAAGAAACCGCTCCGGATGCCGGGACAGAATGGTAAATTCCGTCTCCGGAAGCCATCCGTCATTCAGCAGGTCCAGAATGCTCTGCCCGAAAAAACCGGTCCCTCCGGTGAGAAACACTTTTTTGCCCGCCAACGCGGGAAACCGCACGACCTGTTGCTCCATATCATCCCCCTGTGTTCAATCATTTCCACCCGTGAGCACTTCGGCGAATCGCCGACTGAATCGCCGCGCCCGGCGGGAATGGGCGTAATCGACAAAAATCGAATCGTCCGGACCGTACTCGCCCGAAGTTTTCCGGTCGATCTGCGGGCACCCCGAATCGTTCGGTAATGTTTCATATCCCGCGCAACGCCCGGGATAAAATGGTGATTTTCGTCTCATCGACGGTTATCTCCCGATTCCCGGAAATCATGCGTTTGAACCATAGGCCAATCGGTAAAATTTCATGATCATCGCGGCCATTTTTCCGCCCCAGATGCTCTCAAATATCCGAAAATCCTCCTGATATCGCCGGTTATCCATGATCGCCTTCGCGGTTTCCATGGATTCCCCGATGCGGTGAGCAACCAACACATGCGGAACGAATACGAATTCGCCCGGCTGGTCCGCCAAAGCAAGCCATTGGGCCCAATCCAGGTTGACGCTGAATGAATGATCGAAAGTCACCCGCCCCAGTTTCCGCATATTAAAACTGACGGTGGGGCATGAGACCGCATTCCCGAAAATGAGCGGCATACGTTTCCAAAATCTGGAACGGTGAATGTGTTTCAGATAAAACGACCACAGGAGAAAACGTTTGATCCACAAATAAAGCCGGTGCGCATGATATTTTCCGTCCGACGTCAAATCGCAGTAGTCCGTAAATGCGATCAGCGGCTCATGGGCCTTCTGAAATCCTTCGATCACCTTTTCCGCATAACGGGGAAAATAGATGTCATCCTGATGCGCGATCGTGGCATACGGTGTCCTGACATCCGAGATGGCGAAACTCCAGTCCGAGGCAATCCCGGAACCGGCATGTTCAAGGCAGGCAACCTCGTGGCGTTCGGCAATGCGCCGGATATAATCCGACGGAGTGGATGTCGCAATGACAACATGAACCGGAACCGTTTGCCGTTTCGCCGAAACGACCGCATCCTCCAGAAACGGATTGTCCTTATAGGCGCATATTGCCAAAGTCAGTTTCGCATCCCGGTCAACAGCCGACATCTCCATGAATGACCTTTTCGATATTCTTGTGAAACAGAATCAGCGGTTCATCGCTGAAGGGATAAGGTTCCGGGGGGTTTTTCAACATCTCCACGGATATTTTTTCCACATCCAAAAAATACTGCACGCCGTACTTCCGGTGCAGCATCTCACTGATTTCGATTTGATGGTCATTCGTGTGCTCGGCATAGCGCGCCAGGCGCGGAACGACAATAAATGACTTCCTCATGCGCAGCAACTCCATCGGAGTCCCCAGTCCGGCATGCGAGATGACAAAATCCGCCCTTTCAAAATATTCCGTGAGCGATGCCTTGTAGTCAAACATGCGGCAGTACCTGCCACTCATGGGCGTGGTCCCGGTTTGGACGATAAACTCCATGCCGCTGGCCTCGGCGAGTTCGTCCAACCTTTTCAGCAATCTGGGAAACGGCGCCGCGGTTCCGAATGTCGCAAAAATCACAATACCCCTCCTATATACTCGGCCTTGCCGCCATAAATGTCCAAAGCCTCTTTCTGCTGAACATAGAATTTATCCACCAGAGGATAACAGATTCTTGCCGCGACCGTTTTGGTTCGATAACGCGATGCGGTTTCAACGAAAATGGTCTTCCTGAACAGAATTTTCCCGGCAATGACCGCCGCGGTCCCTATCTCCGCGCCCGTCGTGATAACCCATTGCGGCCGTTCCTTCAAAATGATATAAAGCGCCATGAGCGTTGAAAACAACATGTGCAGGATCTGACTCCTGCTCCGCTTCAGGGAATACGATTTATGGGATATCTCCGACAAACGGGCCGACCGCTCGGAAAAAACGATGATCTCCGCGTTGGGAACGGGTTCAAACAGCGTCAACACTTCCGTCAGATGTCCTCCGCTGGTTCCCACCAGCAATAATTTCGTTTTTTTCATGATAGTTTCACCAAACGTCCTCTCTTCAAACTGCGCCCCAGAAAAACGGCGTAACTGGAGATGGCAAAAATCCCATACGCAATACATGTCGCAATCGCGGCACCTCTGGCATGATACATCCGGATCAGCGGGCAGATGATGAGCAGATCACATCCCGCGGTACCCGACGCAATCACCAACAGCAGCACCTTCTCCCGCATGGCAATCAGCGTCTGCGTCACAAACGAGCCGAAGGCAAACATCAGATATCCGCACATCAGCCACGGCAACACCAGCGCAGCCTCCTCAACGTATGACGACGAATTGAAAAAGAAGGCGATGAGTTCTCTGCCCCAGCGGATCAGGGTCAGGAACAGCACCGGCAGCGCCGTCAGCGTCATAACCAGCCCCCATGACATATATTTCACGATCTGCCGGTATTCCGATTGTTCGACGAGATCCACTGCGATCGGCAAAAAAACGGAGGAAAAAGCAAGGACGGAAAGCAGCAAGTGGGTGATCGGCTGCGCAACGTTATAAACCGCCGTTTCCCGGGGGCCGATCAGAAATGTTATGAGGACGGAATCTATATTGAACAACAGCACCTGAATGCTGTTCATCACAGCAAGAACGCCGATGAGCGAGAATATCTTGCGAAATATCGCCGCCGGAACTTTCGCCGTCAGTCCGAAATTTCCGTCTCGGCAGACCCAACCGATCTGCACCGGCAAAATAATCGCATAAGCCAGCATGTAGATCACGGCGGCCCGGACCGCGCTCCTGCCGCACAGAATCATCAAAGACAAAACCATTCCGGCGGTGACACAGCCAAATGCACTCCACGGGAAATAACGTTTGTTGCCGAAACAATAGGATTCACATGCCTTGCTCAGAAAGAAAAACACCGAAAACCCGCCGAGAGCGGCAACCATGAGCGCTCCATTGCCGCCGAGATAGTATTCCGCGATTTTATTCCTCGCCGCAACGAACAACGCGCATACGGCAAGCCCGGTCAGCAATTTCAATATGAGCAAAGCGGAAAAAACATCCCGCTTCGCGTCCTCTTTCTCCGCAATCAGCACGACCCCGGCGTTGACGATACCGAGATCGGCAAACGCCGTCGCGATCGAAACCATGGAAAACGCTCCCCAAAAAAGTCCGTATTCCTCCCCCGTCAACTGCGTGACCATGGTCCTGCGCGTAAAATAGTTGACCAGGCCCAAAATCCCATTGCCCGCAAACGTGATCAAACTTCCGGTGATGAAAGTACGGAAAATCTTCATCGGTCACCTTCGCGGTGATCCGCCCGCAGCAACGCAACCTCCTGAAGCAGACGATTGATTTTTTGGTTGTGCTCGGAAATCACGATCGTAATTTGAAACAACAGCAGCAATATCCCCATCAGCATGCAGATCAGCAGGGCGAAAGCAGGCGTTTGTATGCCCAGCATTCTGGATAAAAAGTTCAGAAGCGTTTCCGAGACGGAAATCACGATCATCATAAGACTGCTGAACAACCATATGATCGCATAGGCTTCCCTTAATTTTCCGGCGTAGACCGTGTAAATGATCATCAGTAAAAATGCGACGCTGCCGACAAGGGAAACGATCTGACTCAGTGAACTCATATCTCCACCTCTCCCGTCTTCATGGGACGCATCCGTTCCATTACCATTGCGAACGTAACTTTCACCATGTAGTAACATGCGCGCAACGGCCTGATGGAAGATTTCCCGGCCCGACGCTCCGCCATTTTGCACGCGACTTCCGATACGGTCAATCCGTTGCGCAAAAACATGATGCCCTCCTCCGGTTCCGGATAATCGAACGACGGGTAATATTTCGCGGCAAAATCAAGCGCCCGACGATTGTACGCCCGGAAACCGCTCGTGGTATCCGTAATCACGTGCCCCGTCAGCACGACGCTCAAAAAACGGAAAAATTTTATCCCGACACGCCGTAAAAAAGTCGAACGGAACCCGTCATTTTTTTTCAGGAAACGCGATCCGATGACGAGATCCGCCCGCTTCTCAAGCAGCGGAGTCATCAAAGCGGCAATCTCCTCCGGCAAATGCTGACCGTCTCCGTCGAATTTCACGGCATAATCGGCGCCGTTGCGACGGGCAAAGATCAATCCCGTCTGGACCGCATTCCCGATCCCCGAATTGACCGGCATCTCAATGACCGTCATTCCGTCAATGTCAAGGGACCGCAGACGCGAGGCGGTGTCATCCGTCGACCCGTCGTTGATCACCACGATCCGAATCCCGGGACAAATCCTGCTCAACGACCGTAACGTTTCCGCAATAACGCGGCCTTCGTTATAGCATGGAACGACAGCAAAAACACCACAATAGTCCATAAATCATTCTCCGGCGGCTTTCAATCGGAAAAGAAAAATCCGTTTGGAAAAAGGCCGTTTCGTCTGATCAATCGGCAACTCAAGTTCGACAAAATCCGTCTGTCCACTCAAAATCGGATACTGCGCCCCGGGGATCAGCAGTAAATCGAAATCCCGAAAGGTTTTCAGATCCTTTGCCCCGGATTTGTAATTAAAAACCGAATATGCGCCGCTCCAATACACGGATTCCGGCCACACCATACCGGCGAGACGAAGTCTGCGGCCGGGCCGGTTGTCCTCTCCCCATTGCCGGATAAAAGCGGCGATTTTTCTTTTTTCGACGTCATCCCTGTCCGTCACACATTTCATCCCGTTGATCACCTGAAGCACCACGATCAGCGCCAGCACGAGGGTCATTGCCGGCTTCAGGTATCGCCAAAACGATATCTGCTCCATTTTTTTCCAGAGCAATGCGACACCGGTGACGGAGAACGGCATAAACAGCGGGATCAGATATATGCTGTACCGATAGGCCGTGGAAACGGCCAGGTAAATCAAACTGTGCAGGATGAAAATAAGCCAAATGAGAGAAAATTCCCACCGCCATTTTCCGTATTTCAGCAGCCAGATGCAGCCGACAATGGAAAAAAACCAGTAAAGTTCGTACCCGCCGCGAAAAACATCCCTCAACGTTTTCTCCGCCCGCTTGCCGAAGGGCTTGTCGTGATGTGCGTCGCCGGTCTCATACAACGCGGGCTTCTGCTGGCGCTCCCCGCGATTCACACAATCCGCGATGCGGACATCAGTGGCAAAAACATGTTCATAATGAAGATTCAACAAGCAAAACGGAGAGATGGAAACAAACCAGACGACGGCGGAAGCGAGCGTGAGCGCAAAACCGCGCCGTCGGGAGAACGACCGTTCGGGATTGTCCTTCACGATAAACGGCGCGAGCCACAGCACGAACAGGATCATCCCCGCGAAAATGAACTCCTCGCCGCGTGATACGGAAAGACCGCCCAGGGCCAAGCCCAGAAATACGGCATCCCGGATCTTTCTGCCGTCGATAACCCGGAAAAGACAAAGCAGCGAAAGAATCAGAAAGAAATAACGGCTCGAATCAATGAGTCCCGACACCGAATAGCGGATCAATTTCGGCGCGGCCGCAAACATCACACATCCCCACGCGGCCTGAATCGGGGTCAAGTACCTCTCCAGATAACGCCGGAGCGGAAACAGTGTGAGAATATAAAACATACAGGAGACGACAATCGTGGCCTTGTACGCTTCCATTCCCAATGCCGCCAGTCCTCCCGCCAGCAGGATATTCAACATGGGAACGCGTCCGACCCATCCGTCCTGAAAATTGCCATTCCCGATTTCACGGGAAAAATATGCGTAGACTCCAGCGGAATCGCGATAGATATCGTAGGAAAAAAATACGGACAGCAGAGACAGCGCAAGCCCAAGACCCAATGCCAGAAAAAATACCCGCCGAGGATCCAAATTTTTCCCAAATTCACAATCCCATCGCATAGCATTCTTCCCTTTCGCAAATGATCTCAAACCGACGATTCGTACGGGATCCTGTTTCAAATTGCCGCTGTTCGATATAAAATTCAGAACTCCGCACGCATGAACTCCGCCAGCGCGTCCTTCCAGTCGGGCATCGGCGGCAGTCCCGCCAGACGCAGCATCATTTTCTCCAGCCTGGAGTTGGCCGGACGGGGCGCGGGACGGGGAAATTCCGCCGTGGTGCAGGGTTGAATGACCTGTTTTTTGCCCGCCAGTCGGAATATTTCCGCCGCGAAATCCGCCCAGGTCGCCTCCCCTTCGCAGGTCATGTGAAATGTCCCGACGAGCAGCGGACGCTTCAAAATCTCCCGCAACTGCCGCGCCACCGCCAGCGTACTGGTGGGATTGCCGATCTGGTCGGCCACCACGTTCAGCACCGGACGGGTGCCGTCGGCCAGTTTCATCATCGCGTGAACGAAACTCGGACCGCCCGCGCCGTACAGCCACGAGATCCGGCAGATGACGTGGTTCGGACAGTGACGGCGGATCGCCTCCTCGCCGGCGAACTTGCTCTTGCCGTAAACCGTGTTGCCGCCGCCGGGCCGGTCGAATTCAGTATAGGGCCGGTCGGCGTCCCCGTCGAACACATAGTCGGTGGAAATGGCGATCAGCCGCACATCGTTGCGGCGGCAGGCGGCGGCGACGTTGGCGCTGCCGAACGCGTTGAGCCGGTAGGCCAGATCGACCTCCGTTTCGCACTTGTCCACCGCCGTCATCGCGGCGCAATGGATCACCGCGTCGGGGCGAAGTTGTTTCAGCAGCGCGTCGAAACCCGCCGCATCGGTAATGTCCGCCTCGGGCAAATCGGTGGGAATGACTTCAAAGTCGGTCAGTTCGGCGCAGAGGGTACGCCCCAGCATGCCCCTGCCCCCGGTCAGCATGACTTTCATTGCAGATATTCCTTTTTCCGGTAATCAAAAAGTTCGGCATCGGCGAAACGCGGATTTTTCATGTCCTTGGGCGAAAGGATGTATTCGCTCAGATTCACCCGCCAGTCGATGCCCAGCGTCGGATCGTCGAATGCGATCCCCCGCTCGTGGGACGGCATGTAGACGTTGTCGCATTTGTAGGCGAAAAGCACGCTCTCGGACAACACCACGAACCCGTGGGCGAACCCCCGGGGCACAAACAGTTGGCGCTTGTTGTCCGAGGACAACTCCACCGCCACGTGCTTCCCGAACGTCGGAGAACCGCGGCGGATGTCCACGGCCACATCCAGCACCGCGCCCTCAATCACCCGCACCAGTTTGGCCTGCGTGTAGGGCGCGGCCTGAAAATGCAGTCCCCGCAGCACCCCGAATTTGGAACGGGATTCATTGTCCTGCACCCAATTGCCGTCGATCCCGGCTTCGGCGTACTTCGCCGCGTTCCACGATTCGAAAAAATACCCCCGGTCGTCTCCGAACACCTTGGGCACGATGATCTTCACTTCCGAAATGGCGGTGTCAATGATCTCCATGATCGACTATTTCCCCCCTTCCGTGATCCGCATCAGATACTGTCCGTAGTCGGTCTTGAGCAGGTCTTTGATCACCGCCCGGACTCCCGCCGGGGTGAGCCAGCCGTTGTCCAGCGCGATCTCCTCCAGACACGCCACCTGCAGTCCCTGCCGGGTTTCGATGGTATGAATGAAATTGGCGGCGTCCAGCATGCTCTCGTGCGTGCCGGTGTCCAGCCACGCGTAACCGCGGCCGAGAGTCTCCACATGGAGTCTGCCCCGTTTCAGATATTCGTTGTTCACCGTGGTGATCTCAAGTTCGCCCCGGGCGGAAGGCCTGATATGCTCCGCGATGTCCACCACGTCATTGTCGTAGAAATACAATCCCGTCACCGCGTAATTGGATTTGGGCTGTCGGGGCTTCTCCTCAATGGAAATCGCGTTGCCGGCGGCGTCGAATTCCACCACGCCGAACCGCTCCGGGTCGCAGACATAGTATCCGAAAACCGTCGCACCCTCGTCCCGGGCGGCGGCGGCGCGCACCAGTTTGGACAGATGAGCGCCGTAAAAAATATTGTCGCCCAGCACCAGCGCGACCTTGTCGCGCCCGATGAAATCTTTGCCGATGAGAAACGCCTGCGCCAGTCCTTCCGGTTTCGGCTGGACCGCGTAGGAAAATTCCACTCCGAACCGGGAACCGTCGCCCAGCAGCCGCTGAAATGCCGGCTGATCCTCCGGCGTGGTGATGATGAGAATTTCCCGGATCCCGGCCAGCATCAGCACGGAGATCGGATAGTACACCATCGGTTTGTCGTAAATCGCCAGCAGTTGCTTGGATACGCCGCATGTGATCGGATGCAGCCGGGTACCGGCGCCGCCGGCCAGAACAATCCCCTTCATCAGTCAGTCTCCCGTTCCCAAACGTTCCATCTTGTATTCGCCGCTGAGCACGTGGGCGCACCAGTCGTCCCGGTGCGCAAGATACCACTCCACGGTCTTGCGGATGCCGCTCTCGAAGGATTCTTGCGGCTTCCAGCCCAGTTCCCGGGCGATCTTGTCCGCGTCGATGGCGTAGCGCAGATCGTGGCCGGGACGGTCCTTGACGTGGACAATCTGCTCCGCGTAACTTCTGCCGTCGGCCCGGGGGCGCAACTCATCCAGCAGCGCGCAGATCTTGCGAACCACTTCGATGTTCTTTTTCTCGTTGTGACCGCCGATGTTGTAAGTCTCTCCGGGCACGCCCCGCGTCGCCACGAGATAGAGGGCGCGGGCGTGGTCCTCCACGTAGAGCCAGTCCCGGATCTGCAGTCCCTCGCCGTAAATCGGCAACTCCTTGCCGTCCAGCGCGTGCAGGATCACCAGCGGGATGAGTTTCTCGGGGAAGTGGTACGGTCCGTAGTTGTTGGAACAGTTGGTCACCAGCGTCGGCAGACCGAACGTCCGCTTCCAGGCCCGGACCAGATGGTCGCTCGATGCTTTGGACGCGGAATAGGGCGACGACGGCGCGTAGGGCGTGGTTTCCCGGAAGAAATCGCCCGGCCCCTCCAGATCGCCGTAGACCTCGTCGGTGGAGATGTGGTGAAACCGGAACGCCGCTTTGCCCGCGTCGTCCAGTGTGTTGAAGAACTTCCGCGCCGCCTCCAGCATGGTGTAGGTTCCCACGATGTTGGTCTGAATGAACTCGCCCGGACCGTCGATGGAACGGTCCACATGGCTCTCCGCCGCCAGATGCATCACGTGGGTGGGCCGGAAGTCCGCGAAAATGCGGTCCAGCGCGGCCCGGTCGCAAATGTCGGCCCGCTCGAAACGGTATCGGGGGTCGCCGGATACCTCGGACAGACTCTCCAGATTGCCGGCATAGGTCAGTTTATCCACCACGCAGACCGTGTCCGGCGTGTTGCGGATGATATTCCGAACCACCGCGGAACCGATGAATCCGGCGCCGCCGGTGACAATGAGCCGATTGGCCATGAAACGCCTCCTCAACTGATAAAACCGTAAAACCCGCTTACTATACTCCAATTTTGAAAAAAAAGCAAGAAATCCGACGGGAAATCCGCCAAAAATTCGCCGTTCCGCGGCCCCGCGCCGGTTCACAGAAAACTGTCATAGAGGATCAACATCCACCCCGTCACCGCCTCCCGATGCCGCCGAAACATCAGATACACCGGACAGTCGCAGACCCGGATCAGCCGGACCGCGAAGGTATTCCATTCATCCTCCGGGGGAAACGTGAGATCGGCGCTCCGGAACCGGTCCGCCATTGCCCGAATGACCCGGGCCGCGTCCGCCGGATCGCCGCACTCCGCAACTTCGAAGCGCTTCGCCGCGTTCGCCAGAAATGCCGCGAACGGCTCCGCCGCCATCTCGAATCTCGCCGTCTCCCCGACGACGCCGTGCCGGGAAATCACCCGCGATTCCACCGTCGCCGGCGGAGGAAATTCGCACCCGTACTCCTGAAAGAACGTTTCGATCCGGCCGCCGTTGAAACTGCGGCTTCCCCGCCAGTCCCGCTGGCGCGCCCGGATCTGCAGCATCACCACCGCGCCGTATCCCAGCGCCGCCGCCGCGAGGAACACCGCCGTCCGCAGGTACCAGTTCCGTATCTTGATCATGACCGACGCCAGGTCTCGGCGAAAGGATTCATCCGCGGCGCGACTCCCCGGTCAGAAGTTCTCCGCGATGTAGTCGACGGCGTTGCGGAAAAACGCCACTCCGTCGCCCTCCTCCGGCAGTCGTCCGGTGACCGCTTTGACACGGGTCCAATCCGGAGCGTTGTACGGAGAAAGAAACGCTTCCGGGTGGGGCATCAGGCCGAAGACCCTTCCGGTGGGATCGCAGATCCCGGCGATGGAGTTCAGCGAACCGTTGGGGTTGGCCGGAAATTCCGTCGCCGGCGAACCGTCGTCATTGGCGTAGCGCACCGCCACGAGGTTGCGGGCCTCGATCTCGGCCAGAACCTCGGGCGCGGCCACGAACTTGCCCTCGCCGTGACGCAGGGGCAGCCGGACCATGTCCAGATTGCGGGTAAAAACGCAGGGACTGGCGGGATTGGCCTTGAGGCGGCACCAGTCATCCCGGAATACCCCGGAGTCGTTGTGCGCCAGCGCGGCGGTCTGGGTGAAGTAATCGCCGTTCAGCGCCGGGACCATGCCCAGCCGGGTGAGAGTCTGGAACCCGTTGCAAATCCCGATGACCAGTTTGCCGTCATCGACGAATTTCTGCAACTGCTCCCGGAGATTGAACTTGACCCGGTTGGCGAAAACCGTGCCGCTGCCCAGATGGTCCCCGAAGGAAAAGCCGCCGATGAAGGTGAGGAAATGATATCTCTCCAAATCGGTCTTCCCGGCGAGCAGGTCGTTGAGGTGGACCAGTTCCGGGGTGCTGCCGGCCAGTTTGCAGGCCGCCGCCGTCTCCTTTTCGCAGTTCAGTCCGAAGCCGGTGATGACCAGCGATTTGATGTCGGATCGTTTCATCTTGTTCCGTTTCCTTGAGTTTGAATCAGGTGTGATAATCGGCGTTGATCTTGACGTAATCGTAGGAGATATCGCTGGCCCAGACCCAGTATTCGCCGTCGCCCTCGTGAAAATCGCAGGTGATGGTGAATTCCCGCTGCCGGACCGTATCCAGCAGTTGCTCCTCCGGCGTTCCGGCGTCGCCGCCGTCTTTCACCACCGGGATCGAACCGAAATAGATATCGCATTTGCCGGGGTCGAATTTCGCGCCGGAGTACCCGAGCGCCGCGACCACCCGGCCCCAGTTGGGGTCGTTGCCGAACCACGCGGTCTTGCAGAGCGCGGAGTTGCCGACGGCTTCCGCGGCCAGTTTCGCATCCTCGACGCTCCGGGCATGAAGGACCCGGATCTCCACGAACTTGGTGGCGCCCTCGCCGTCCATCACCATTTTCCGGGCGAGGTCCCGCATCAGCGCCAGCAGCGCCGCCGCGAAAGTCTCCGCCTCGGGCGTGCCGGGCCGAATCTCCACGCCGGAACGCCCGTTGGCCAGCACCAGCACGGTGTCGTTGGTGCTCATGTCGCCGTCGATGGTGATGCGGTTGAACGAATCTTTCGCATTGTCGGCCAGGATCGGCAGCAGCGCCGCGTTGGATATCCCGGCATCGGTGGTGATGACGCAGAGCATGGTGGCGTGGGGCGCGGTCAACTTGGGGGCGATCATCCCCGAGCCTTTGGTCATGGCGCCGAGGGTGACGGTACGACCGTCGATTTCGACCTTGAGCGCCGCCGCTTTGGGCACGGTGTCGGTGGTCATGATCGCCCGCGCGGCGTCATTGCCTCCGTCGGCGGCCAGCGCGGGCACGGCCAGAGCGACCCCCTTTTCAATGAGGGACAGATCCATCTGCACTCCGATCCGGCCGGTGGAGGCCACCGCCACTTCCCCGGGAACGATGCCCAGCGCGGCGGCGGCGATCTCGCAACTTCTCTCCGCGGCGGCCATGCCCTGCGCGCCGGTGCAGGCGTTGGCGTTGCCGCTGTTGATGATGACGGCCCGCAGGAACGGACTGTGCAGGACCCGCTGCCGGCAAAGTTGGACCGGCGCGGCGGCGAAGGTACAACTGGTGAAGACTCCGGCGAAGTTCGTCTCCGGCTCCTCGCTCGTGATCATGGCGAAATCCGGCGCGCCGCTGCGCTTGAATCCCGCCGTCACCCCGGCAGCCAGAAATCCCGGCACGCTGGTGGGCGATCCCCGGTCAATCCACTCAAATTTCATTGATCTTTCCTCCGTAATTGGCTTTCACATGGATGGCGATGCCGCCCCGGGGCCGGAACCGGCCGACGACCTCCGCTTTGCGGGGGGCACAGGCCTGAACGACCGCGTCCAGAAGCGTATTGACCGCCTCCTCGTGGAAGATGTTGGCGTTGCGGAAACTGTAGAGGTACAGTTTCAGCGACTTGCTTTCAATGCAGAGTTTGTCCGGGATGTAGCGCAGCGTCAGGTGGCCGAAATCCGGCTGTCCCGTCACCGGGCAGAGCGAAGTGTATTCCGGGCAGTCGAATTCGACGACATAATCCCGGTCGCGGTACAGATTGTCGAAACACTCCAGTTTGGCCTCTCCGGGGTGCTGCGGATAACGCCTCTCCGAAGCGGCCAGCAGCGTCAGTTTTTCAAACCGCTGTGCGGATGCTTTTTTCATGATCGAAGTTCCTCGTTTGCCGTATCGCAATTAATATAGCACACGGTTCCGGCAAATGCCAGCGGCGGCGGCCGCTTTCCCCCGCGCTCGGAAAAAATTCCGCCCGGACTTGTAAAACCTGCGAAACGGGGATATATTTACTCCCGATCGCTGGAGTGCCGGCTTGGCTCAGTTGGTAGCGCAGTTGATTTGTAATCATCAGGTCGCCGGTTCGAGTCCGGCAGCCGGCTCCACTTTCCCCTCCCCCGCCGCGTGAAATCCGCCCCCGTCGCGGCGAAAACCGATCTGTATTCCTTGAAATTCAGCGCTTTCGGTGGTATATTATGTCCTGAGGTCCGTTTTCCGCTTTAAAACACTTGATCAAGAAAGGTGCCGGAGGTTCCGTTTATGGAGCAGTCTTCCGCGGGTGAGGCAAGTCCCGTCCCTCCGTCTTGTACGGGGAGACAAGTCGCGTTTTCGGTGTTCAAATATTTCCCCTACGGCGGGCTGCAGCTCGATTTGATGCGCATGGCGCTGGAGTTCCGCAACCGGGGGATCGGGGTGATGATCTTCTGTATGATCTGGGACGCTCCGCCGCCGCCGGAGGGAATCGAGTACCGGGAACTGACGGTGAAGGGACTGAGCAATCACCGCAAGGCCCGCCGGTTCGAGAAAAAACTCGCCGGCGAACTGGCCCGGGGGAACTTCATCGCGCACGTGGCGTTCAACCGGCTCACTCCGGCGGACTGGTACTTTGCCGCCGACATGCCGTTCGTGGAGAGTGTGCGCCGGGGGTTCTTCGAGAAACTGCTTCCGCGCTACCAGACCTTTGCCGCGATGGAAAAAGCGGTCTTCGAGCCGCAAAGCAAAACCCGAATTTTCTGCATCACCAAAGCGCAGCAGGCGGCCTATCAGCGCATTTACGGCACGCCGGATCGACGCATCACCCAGTTGCCGCCGGGAATCAACCGCGACTTCGCGGACGCCTTGAAACTCCGGGAGGACCGGGACGAGGTCCGGGCGGAATTTCAATGCGGCGAAGACGATTTCCTGCTGATCCAGGTGAGTTCCGCCTTCCGGACCAAAGGCGTTGACCGTTCCATCGCCGCGCTGGCGGCGCTGCCGGAATCGGTCCGGACCCGGACGAAACTGCTGGTGGTGGGCCGGGGCAAGATCCGCGCCTACGCGGCGCTGGCGGAGCGGTGCGGCGTGGCGGGGCGGGTGATGTTCGCCGGAGCGCGGGACGACGTGCCGCGACTGCTGGCGGCGGCGGACCTGATGATCCATCCCGCCCGCAACGAAGCGACCGGCACGGTACTGCTGGAGTCGCTGGCCTGCGGCACTCCGGTGCTCTGCAGCGGCAACTGCGGCTTCGCCCCGCTGGTGCGGGAAGCCGGCAGTCTGGCGCTCCCGGGCAAATTCCGGCAGAAACTGCTGAATCGGACGCTGATGCTGACGCTCTCCACCCCCGGGCGGGCGGAGGAGTTGCAGCGGGAAGCGGAGAACTACGGCGCCAACGGCGATTTCTACCGGCGGGCGGAGGTGGCCGTCGACCGGATTCTGGAGAACTGCGGGAATGGCGGTCGTTGATCTGCGTCCGCCCTTCGCGGAATGGTGGCGGCACCGGGACCCTTTCGCCGAGGCGTTCGCGCTTGAGGGCGAGGAGTTCCGCAATGTCAAAAACCGCCGCACCTTCCGCATTGAGGCGGAGGGACGTGGTTTTTTCGTCAAACTTCACCGGGGCGTGGGCTGGGCGGAGATATTCAAGAACCTGTTCCAGTTCAAACTGCCGGTCACCGACGCGGGCAGTGAATACCGGGCGCTGACGGCGCTGAAACGACTGGGGGTGCCGACCATGGAGATCGCCGCATTCGGGTGCCGCAACTTCAATCCGGCCCGCCGGGAGTCGTTTCTCATTACCGAGGAACTGACCGACGTGACTTCGCTGGAGGATCTGGCCCGGCGCGGCATTCCCGGGGCATGGAAGCCGAAACTGATCCGGGCGCTGGCCCGTTCCGCCGGGACCATGCACCGGGCGGGGATCAATCACCGGGACTGCTATCTCTGCCATTATCTTCTGAAAAACGCCTCCCTCGGCGCTCCGGAAGCGCAACTGCACGTCATCGATCTGCACCGGGCGCAGATGCGGCGGCGCGTGCCGTACCGTTATCGGGTCAAGGATGTGGCGGGGCTGTGCTTTTCCGCGCTGGACCTGCCGCTGTCCCGCCGGGATCTGTGGCGCTTCATCGCCGCCTATTCCGGGCGGCCGCTCCGGACGGAACTGAAGGAACGCGGCCGCTTCTGGAGCGATGTTTACCGCACCGCGCTGAAACTCTACCGCAAGGAATTCAACCATGCTCCGGCCCGCGCTCCGCTGGCCGGCATATGTTAGGAGGAATGGATCGTGAGTGAATGGAAAATCTGGCGGGAATGCGACGTCGACCCGACGGTTTTGGATGGCCGACTGATCGCCGTCATCGGATATGGAGCCCAGGGACAGGCACAGGCCCTCAACATGCGGGACAGCGGTCTGCCGCTTATCATCGGCAACCGGCCCGGCAAATCCTTCGACGCGGCGCGGGATGCGGGATTTCAGGTCATGTCCCTGCCCGAAGCGGTCCGAAAAGCCGACATCATCCACATCCTGCTGCCGGACGAGCATCAGGGCGAGATCTACCGAAAGGACATCCAGCCGTATCTGCGGCCGGGGCAGACGCTGAGTTTCTCCCACGGGTTCTCCATCGTCTACAAGGCGATCATCCCCCCGCCGGGCGTCAACGTCATCATGGTCGCACCCAAAGGAGTGGCCACGCAGGTGCGCAACTTCTACCTCGCCGGGAAAGGCGTGCCGGGGCTGATCTCGATCCGCATCGGCGACGATACCAGCCGCGCCGTCGCGCTGGCGATGGCCCGCGGGATGGGGCTGACCCGTTCCGGGGTGGTGGAATGCACGATGGAACAGGAGACGGTGCAGGACCTTTTCGGGGAGCAGAACGTGCTGTGCGGCGGCATGATCGACCTGATGGTCAACGCCTTCGAGGTGCTGACCGAGGCGGGATATCCTCCCGAACTGGCCTACATCGAATGCATTCAGGAGGCGAAACTCATCATCGACCTCATTTACGCAAAAGGATTCGGGGAGACCAACCGGGTCATTTCCAACACCGCCGAATGGGGCGAATACGTCAACGGCGCGAAACTCATCACCCCCGAGGTCAAGGAAAAAATGCGGGAATCTCTGCGTAAAATCGAGAGCGGGGAGTTCGCCCGTCAATGGCTGGACGAGGTCAAAAACGGCGCACCCAATCTGCTGGCCCGCCGGGAGGCGCTGAAACATCATCCCATCGAGGCCGCCGGAGCCGCGGTCCGGGCGCTGTTTCAGAACGGCGGCAAGTAAAATTTTCCTGTCAGGAAAGGAGTTCCCATGTATCAGTGTGCGAAATTGGCGTGGCGGGCGGAAGACGCCCCCGCCGACGTGGCCGCGGCGCTCCGGGCGCTGGAGGAGGAGTACCCCATTTCCGAGGGCGGTCGGGGTCTGAAAGTCCGTTTCGTCCCGGTCCGAAGTGCGGACACGATCTCCCGGGTCGACCGGAACCGGGGCGGCGTCACCATCGAATATTCCAATCTCGCCGGAGCCCTGCGGGGCGTGGGCAGCGCGCTGGCCAAACTGGACGGCGGCGAACATACGCCTTTCGTCGGACTGGGGATCATGCTGGATGTTTCCCGCAACATGGTCATGCGGGTGGAGCATCTGAAACAATGGCTCCGCCGACTGGCGCTGTGCGGATACGGTCAACTGCTGCTCTACTGCGAAGATACCTACGAACTGGAGGACGAGCCGCTGTTCGGCGCGTACCGCGGCCCCTATACGAAAGAGGAACTGCGGGAGATCGACGACTATGCCGCCGCGCTGGGCATCGAAGTGATCGGATGCATTCAGACGCTGGGACATCTGGAGCAGATTCTGAAATACAAAACCTACGCCGGAATCTCCGATACGGAACGGATCATGCTGGTGGATTCCCCGGAAACGGAGCGCCTCGTCGCCAAAATGATCGAATTCTGGTCGGGGGCGCTGCGGAGCCGCCGCATCCATGTCGGCATGGACGAAGCCCACGGCCTCGGCCGGGGGCGGCATCAGACCCTTCACGGCGCGGTCCCGGAATCCGCGCTGATGATGCGGCATCTGCGCAAGGTGGCGGCGGTCTGCGAAGCGCACGGCATGGCCCCCATGCTCTGGTCGGACATGTTCTTCCGCATGACCAATCCGGAGCATGAGTATTACGATTACACTTCTCCGTTCCCGGCGGAGGTCAAGGGCAAACTTGACCCGGCGGTCCAACCGGTCTACTGGGATTACTACCACCGCGACGCCGCCGACTACCGCGCCATGATCGCCCGTCACCGGGAACTGGGCAAGGAGCCGGTAATGGCATCCGGCATCTGGACGTGGAGCCGCCTCTGGTACGACCACAGGCAGACGCAGGCGACCGCGGTCCCCTGCATCGAAGCCTGCCGTCAGGAACGGGTGCGGGAGTTGTTTTTCACCATGTGGGGAGACGACGGCGCGTACTGCGATTTCGACTCCGCGCTGGCGGGGATCGTCCGGTGCGCCGACCTCGCTTACGGCTGCCGGGACGAGAACGACACGGCGGAACGGTTCGCGGCGATTTGCGGCGCGGACTACGGCGCGGTGATCGCCGCTTCGGAGATCCAGTCCCGGGTCGTTCCGGAAACGGGAAACGCCGGAGACCTGTATCCCGCCATGGTCCTGTGGGACGATCCCCTGCTGGGGATCTACTTCGACAACTGCAAGCGTCTGAACCCGGAATTCGACCTGAACTATCTGGACGAGTTGGACGACATCCTCGGCCGGATCATGCCGTTCGCCGAGGAAAATCAGGCCGGAGACATGGAGTACGCCGTGGAACTGGTGAAATTCCTCATCAAAAAACTGGAACTGCGGGGTGCGCTGGAAGCGGCCTACGATCACGGCGACCGGATGGCGCTGCGGGAACTGGCGGCCACCACCATCCCGGCGGCCGTCGCCGCGCTGACCGAGTTGGATGCCGCGTTCCGCCGGGACTGGCTCACCCGCGCCAAAGCGCAGGGGCTGGAGCGGATTCAGGCGCGCAACGCCGGGCAACTGGCGCGGCTGGAGGAACTGGCGCTGCGCATCCGGGAGTATCTGGACGGCTCCGTCGAGCGGATCGAGGAACTGGACGACCGACTGCCGCTGTCGGCGCCGTATGAACCGATGAACTACTACAAAAAGGTGTCGAGCGGATCATGGCTGATTTGAGTTTGGCGGAGAAGTTTTTCACCTCGGTCCCGGACGAAACGGTCGTCCGGACGGACGACGCACCGGGAACGCTGAAACAACTGTGCCGGGGCAAAACCGTGGTCTTCGCCGGGACCCACGCGGCGGAACTTTTCCGAGCCGCCGGGTTCACCGTCTGGTGCGGAGTGGACCCCGAACCGGTCGTCGCCACCGTGGAACGCATGGCGGCGTTTCTGGCACAGGAACGGCCCGATACCGTGGCCGCCGTCGGCGGCGGCAGTGTGATGGACGCGGCCAAAGCCGCGCTGCTGATGCACGAGACCGGCTGGAAACTGGCCGACCTTTTCGGCGTCAACCGCTGGAGTTCCGCCCATCCGGGAACGACCATCCGCCGCATCATCGCCATTCCCGGCACCAGCGGCACGGGGTCGGAGGCAACGCCGTACTCCAACATCGTCTCCCCGGAAGCGGGGGTAAAAAAGTTGATCTCCGAGGCGGCGGCGGTCCCGGAATACGCCGTCATCGCCCCGGAACTGACCTTTTCCATGCCGCCGGGCCTGACCCGGGCCACGGGATGCGACGCGCTGGCCCATCTGATCGAGGGCTTTCTCAATGTGGGCGCGGACCGGAAACACCCCGGCGTCAACGATTGGGCCAAGTGCGGCATCGCGCTGGTCGCGGCCCATCTCCCGGCGGCCATGCGGGGAGAGCCGTTCGCCCGCAAAGCCATGGCCTACGCCGCGCTGCTGGGCGGCATGACCATCCGTTTCAAGTCCACCGGACTGCCGCATCTGTGCAGTTTCTCGTGGTACGGCCGCATCGCTCACGGCGACGCGGTGGCAGTCCTGCTGCCGGCGTGCTGGCGGTACTATCTGGGCAATCCGCAGGTGGCGGAACGGACATTGGAACTTGCCGACGTTTTCCCCGGAGATACGCCCGAGGCGGTGATCGCCTCCTACGAGGCGTTCCTCGACCGGGTGGGCATGCCGGGAGGTCTGTCCGCGTGGAGCGGCATTGACGCGGAATTGATCGAACGCACCGCGAAAAGCGGCGCGGAGAACCCCATGAAACTGGAACTCGCCCCCCGGCCGGTGCCGCTGGCGGAAAGTTACGATATTCTGAAAGCGATCCTCAAACTCAGTCTGTAAAGGAGAAAAATCATGATTTACGTTTACGCCCGTATGGAGATCAACCCCGGATGCATGGACAAAATGAAGGCGCTTCTCGCGCGCACCGTGCCCAAAGTACTGGCCGAGGACGGCTGTGTCCAGTACATTCCCTGCGTGGACTGCGACGAACCGGAGAAGTACATTACCTTCGTCGAAGCGTGGGAGAACCGGGAAAAGCACAAGGCGCATCTGGCCGCGCCCCACATGGCGTTTTTCCGGGAGGCGGCCAAACCCCTGCGCCGTCCCAGCACCGTCCACGTCATCACTCCGGCGGAACTGTCCTGAACCGCCGGATGCGCAAAAAAAACGGAGCCGTTCGTTCGCGCGGACGGCTCCGTTTTTTTGCGCGGTCACAGCCAGTCGGGAATCGGGCTGGAACCATTCGGACGGTCGGTCAGGCGGAACTTCAGTGTCCCCCCGGCCTCCAGTTCGCTCAGTTTCAGCCACGGTTCGGAGAACGTTTTCCCGTTGAATTCGTATCCGGCGGGATAGATGGAAGCCGCGCTTTCCCGTTCCACGGCGATTTTCAGCGTGCCGCCCGGCAGGTCGATCTCCGCCCGCTCCACCGACGGCGAACCCAGCAGATAATACGGCGTGCCGGTCAGCGGATAGATGCCGAGGCAGCACCACACGTACCACGAACTCAATGCTCCGGTGTCGTTATTCCCCGGACAACCGCCCTCCCCCGTGGTGAAACGGCAGCGGCGGATGAGATCGCTGACCTCCGCCAGCCGGTCGCTCCGCCCCGCCCACAGCCAGCAGTACGGGGTCTCCATGTCGGATTCGTTGTTCATGCCCTCGAAGTGATCGTGATGCATGGGCCGCGCCTCCGCGAAAGTTTTGGTGCTGCCGACGCAGAAAAACTCCTCCAGCAGAGCGGTGAATTTCTCCCTTCCGCCCGCCAGCGCGATGCGCCGCGCCATGCCGGGATGCGGCCGGAACGAATAGTTCCAGTGCGTTCCCTCATAGTAGACCGCGTCCGCGACCAGCAATCCGGTTTCCGGATCGTACGCCTGACGCCAGATGTGGATTTTCATGGTCAATTCGTCGGCAAACGCGGTGTCTCCGCATGCGTCCGCCACTTGTGCGAGCGCCGCCAGCGCCCCGGCCAAGTCCAGTTTGTGCGTGGGAGATTTGCCCCGGACGTCGGCGCGGGCAAGTTCCAATTTGACCGCCGACTTGAGCCGGGGGTAGTCCGCCGCCGTCAGCAGCCCCCGGAAAAACCCGTCCGCCAGCACGTACAGCACCAGCGCGGTGGCCTGATTGTCGTGCTTGTGGTAGTCCCAGCACATCTGATAGCCGTTGGGAAAGAACCCCAGCGTATGAATGGTATCCAGCATGGAACGGAGCATTTTTTCCGCATCCGCCGGACAGATCGACTGCATCAGCGGCAGTTGGGTGCGGTAGATGTCCCACATGGTGTGAAAGTCGATGTACCGGTCTCCGGCGTCGGAGGGCTTGACCAGCGAATGATAAAGCGCGCTGGCGAAAATCTCCCGCTGACGATCGTCACGGAAGTCCGCCCGCACCCGCTCCAGACGTTCCTTCCACGCGGCGACGGCGGCGGCCTTGATCCGTTCAAAGCCCGACTCCGCCGCCTCGCGCGCCCGGGCGTCGGCCTCGGCGGGAGAATTCAGCGAAAACGCCAGCGTCAGTTCGGCGGCGTCTCCGCTCACTTCCAGTTCCAGTTTGCCGTTGACCAGCCGGGAACCGGTGATGTCGCCTTTGACGCGCAGTGCGAAAAAGAGCCGCACCAGATGCGCCTCCACAAAGCCGTGCCACCCCCCCGGTTCGACCGTTTGAAAGTCGAGGAACTCCACCCGTTCCGAGTAATGGATCGGCGTCGGACAGCGCAACCCGAGATTGGTCCCGTCCACAACGATCCTGCCGGAGTTCCCGGCGAATTTGTACCGGTGGCAGGCGGCGAATTTTCCGCAGGTCAGTTCCGCCCGGACCCCGTACTCCCGGAACTCCGCCGCGTACCAGCCGGGGCGGGCGGTCTCATCGTGCAGTTCCGCCTGCGAAGCGGTGTCCGCGCCGGGAACGCTGGGGGTGACCAGCATGTAGTTGTAGAAATACCCCATGAACCCCGGACCGCTAAGGTGGAAGTGGGTGATCCCCCACGCCGTTTTGCGGTCGCTGACCAGCGGCGCCGGTCGGTCGCTGGAGCAGCCCACCACACCGTAGCCGGTGGGATAATTCCCGGAATAGGGCAGCGCGGAAACCCAGCCGAAAGGCATCGTCGCGCCGGGATGCGTATTGCCGGTCTGGGCTTTGAGCCAGTTCCACGCTTTGGCCATGCCGACGCTCTCCAGATCGGCGACGGCACCGTTTCCCCAGAAGCAGTCGACATCATCATAAAGACCGTTCATAAATTCACTCTCCGAACAAGATGGTTTTGGCGGCGTTCAGCCGCGCCTGAAATTCCGCCAGTTCCTCCGGCATGACCACCCCGGCGGCGGCGAATTCCGCGCAGAGCCGGTGCGGGTCCGCGCTTCCGGCCGGAGCGACGCCGCCGTCCTTGCCGAAATTACCCAGCATGGCGAACTGCAATTCCTGCGCCAGATCCGCCGCGGCGTCGGGTTTTCCGATCCCGGCAACCTTTTCCAACTCCGAACAGACGCGTTCCCGGTCACTCCGGGCGGAGGCGACCAGTTTCTCCACCTTGTCGGCGGCCTTCGCATCTCCGGCGATCGCGGCGGCCAGCGCGGAAGCGAACGCCTTCAGTTTGGGATACCCGCCCCAAACCTCCTCCGGGGGCAGTTCCGCCGCGCCGGTCTCTTTCCACGCTTTCAGGCATTGGGCCAGCGTCATCGCCGCCGACTCGGAGTTCTCCTCCCGGCGGCGCTGTTCCCGCCGGCGGACCGCGTTGAGCGCATCGTCAAACCTGCGAAGCGCGGACTGTTCCTCGTTCCGGGTGTCCCGGCAGGACAGGGCGCGCAGTTTTTCCCGAATCTCCCGGACCCGGGGCAGCGACTCCGCCGGAGCGGAGCACGCGGCATCCAACTCCGCCAGCAGTTGCCGGACCTCCGCGACCTTAGAGGTGTTCTCCTCCCGCCGGGCGGTGAAGAACCGGTCCATCGCCGCGTTGAAGCGCTCGTACAGCGCCTGATCGTTCCGTCCGCAGAATCCGACGGCGCGGTACTCGTCCCGCAGTTGCTTCGCACGGCGGAAATCGGCGAGGCCCTCGGCCTCGGCGATCAGCGCCTCCTTGCGCTTCTCCAACTCCCCGAACCGTTTATCGCGGGCATCGAACGCGGCTTTGCGGGCGGAGAAAAACGCGTCCGCCGCGGCGTGGAACCGCTGGAACAACTCGTTCTCCCGACCGCCGGAACGGGGCAGTTGCTTCCACTGTGCCTGCAACTCCCGCATCTTCTCCGCGGTGGCTTTCCAATCGGTGGAACCGGAAAGTTCCTCCGCGGCGGCACACAGTTTCTCCTTTTCGGCGGCGGCCAGTTTCTGCGTCTGCCGCTTGCGGGCGAAAAACTCGTCCACCTTGTGCTGCAACTGCCGGGAAAGGTCAAGATAGCGGGGATTGATCTCCTCGCTCTTTTCGCGGGGGACGCTGCCGAGGGCCTTCCACTGCTCCCGAATCTCGTTGAGAGTCTTGGAGGCCGCGCTCATCCCGCTCTCCGGCAGGGCCAGCAGTTTCTCCAATTGAGCGCAGAGGTCCAGTTTCCGGGTGTAACTCTCCCAGCGGGCCAGGTCCAGCGTTTCAAAGTGCTGGGCCAGCCGGATCGACGCCTTGCGGTGGGCTTCCTCATAGCGCCGGGCCGCCTTGCGCGGGATATTGACCAATTCGGCGAAGGCGGCTTCGATCGCGCTCTTGCGTTCGTTCAGCGGTGCGATGTCTTCCGCCGCCGTCAGCGTTTCCAGTTCCTCCGCCAACGCGATGACGGCGGCCTCCGCCGCCCGGACCGCCGCGTCCTCGGCCTCCAACTTCGCTTTCAGCGGCGCCAGTTTCGCCGTCAGTTCCGATCCGGGGAACAACTCGGCGATGGCCTGTTCCAGTTTCAGCACTTCCGGCAATGTCGCCAGTTCGTCGGCGGCCAGCAGCGCATCCACCTCCGCGCTCAATCCGGCGGCGCGTTCCCGTTTCGCCCGGCAAAGTTCCTCGCCGGCCCGCGCGGTGCCGACCGCTTCGGCGAAGCGCTTGTCCAGCAGTTCCGCAAATTCCGGCGGCACGTCCGCTTCGGCATATGCCGCGGAGAGACGGGCGACCTCGCCGGCGTAATCCTCCGGCGCGGCGGCGGCCAGATTCTCCAGCGCGGCGCAAATCTCCTCCTTGCGGTGCAGCGTCTCCCTCAGCGTCTCCGACAGCATCCCGGTGGTCTTTTCCGTACTCAGTTCGCTCATGACAGACTTTTTCCCATAATCATTCAGAAAACTTCCCATGTTTCGGCCTAACATAATCCCGTCCACGGAAAAAATCAACACAAAAACGGCGCCGCCGCTTGATTTTTCCGGGAAAAAAACTATATTTACGGAAAACATTGCAACGGACAACCAATGGGAGTGAACATTCGTTATGAGCAAGACCAGAACCTTCAAGACCGAGGTCAGACAACTTTTGCAGTTGATGATCCATTCGCTGTATTCCAACCGGGACATTTTTCTGCGCGAATTGATCGCCAACGCCGCCGACGCCATCGACAAGGCCCGCTTCGCCAGTCTGACCGATCCGGCGGTCGCCAGAGAGTGGAAAATCCGCATCACGCCCGACAAGGAGGCGAAAACCCTCGTCATTTCCGACAACGGCATCGGCATGACCGAGGAGGAGGTCGTGGACAACATCGGCACCATCGCCAAAAGCGGCACGAAGGCCTTTCTCAAGATGCTGGAGGAACAGGGCGGGCACACCGCCGACGTGCCGGAACTCATTGGGCAATTCGGCGTCGGCTTCTACTCCGCCTTCATGGTCGCATCGAAAGTCGAACTCACCACCCGCAGCGGCGACGCGCCCGCGGTGAAGTGGACCAGCGACGGGCAGGCGGATTACACCCTCGCCCCCGCGGAAAAGGCCGAACCCGGCACCGAAATCGTCCTCTATCTGAAAGAGGATGCGGAGATCTATCTGGAGAGTTGGAAAATCTCCGAGATCGTCCGCAAGTATTCCGATTTCATCGCCTACCCCATCGTCACGCCGGAGAAAAAGGTCGATGAGAACAAAAAGGAGACCGTCGAAGAGCGGGTGCTCAACTCCCGGAAGGCGATCTGGCTGCGCAAGCCCTCGGAGATCACCGACGAGGAATACAAGAGTTTCTACACCCATTTGTCCAACTTCGGCGGCACCGAATACCTCAAGGCAATCCACATGACCGCCGAGGGCGCCAGCGAATTCAAGGCGCTGCTGTTCCTGCCCAAGCAGGCGCCCTTCAACCTGCTGATGCCGGATATTCAGAAAAAAGGGCTGCAACTCTACATCAAGCGCATGTTCATCACCGACGAGTGCAAGGAACTGCTGCCCGACTACCTACGGTTCGTCTGCGGGGTGGTGGATTCCAGCGACCTGCCGCTGAACGTCTCCCGGGAGATCCTCCAGCAGAACCCCCTGCTGGCCAAGATCCAGACCGCCGTCACCGGTAAGATCCTTTCGGAAATGAAAAAACTGCTGGACGGCGATCGGGAGAACTACGAGAAATTCTTCGTCGAATTCGGCCGAATCATCAAGGAAGGTCTGCACACCGACCGGGCCAACGCGGAGAAACTCAAGGATCTGGTCCTCTACGAATCCATGAATACCGAACCGGGCAAATTCATCACGCTGGGCGAGTACGTCGCCGCCATGCCCGAGGCCCAAAAGGAAATTTTCTACATCACCGGAGAAAAGCGGAATGCGGTGGCGTTTTCACCCGCGCTGGAGTATTTCCGCAAGCAGGGCTGGGATGTACTGTTCATGACCGATCCCATCGACGAATGGGTGATGCAGTCCATGTTCCAGTATCAGAAAAAGAGTTTCAAAAGCGTGCTCCGGGGAGATTTCTCCGGCGAGGAGAGCGCCGACACGGTGAAAGCCGCCGCCGAAAAATACGCGAAAACGGCGGAATTTCTCAAAACCGAACTCGCCGCCGAAGTGAGCGAAGTCAAATTCTCCTCGCTTCTGGCCGACAGTCCGTGCTGCCTCACGGTAGACGGCGCGGCGCTCAGTCCTCACATGGAACGGCTCTTTCGGGCGATGAATCAGGCCGTCCCGGTGAGCAAACGCATTCTGGAACTCAGCTGCGATCATCCGCTCATTCAGGCGTTTGAAGCGCAACTGGCCGCCGGAACCGAAGCGGAAAAACTGCGTCAGTACGCCCGGATACTCTACGATCAGGCGCTGCTGCTGGAGGGAAGCCCCGTGGCCGATCCCGCCGCGTTCGCCAAGGGTATTCAGGAACTTCTGGCCGCCGCATTGACGAAATAGGGCGATTTTCGCCTCCCGGCGGTTGCAAATTTGTGCCGGGAGTGATATCTTAACTTCCGCATTCCCCCGGAGAGATGGTCGAGTGGTTTAAGGCAGCGGTCTTGAAAACCGCCGTGGGGAAACTCACCGCGGGTTCGAATCCCGCTCTCTCCGCCATTTTTTTTGCCCCCTCCAAATTCTTTAAATCAGAGTCAGTTTGCGCACCCATCGCTAAAACCCGTTGACACAAAGGGTTTTACAAAACATATCGCTGTGTGTTTGAAACACACTCAGACTCCCGGATCAGGCCGTTTTTCCGGAAAAATCCGCCGTTTTCAGTCTGAATTCTGACGATTCTGGGAAAGCCTCAAAAACTGGAGTGACTACACAACTCGTTCATAATCAGCAATAATGCTTTTTTGTATTCTACCGAGCCAAGGGGAGGATAAAAACTCGCTTCGAGTGGGATTCGAACCATCGGTAGGATTGCTCCCGTTTTGAGGTCAGCCTATTCTACCTTCCCTTGACGGTACGCGGCAGGTGAGGTTTGAAACACGGTCGAGTTTTTTTCGTCACCAACAGTCTATTTAGTGATAATAGACCCTCTCTGACCTCAAAAATGCCCCTACTTTGCCTTGTCAAATGGTAGCGAAAAAAACTCTCCTACCATTTTTGGATCTTCGAACTTTTTCTGAGGAAAAATTTTCCCGGAGGACCCAGGAAGCATCTGAATGAAACTTCGCAAGGCATTGATAAAAGAAATCAAAGAACGGTGCAAAGATCAAAATACAAAGGATATTTTAGAACGCATCATTCGTATTTCAATGGAGAACTCATCCATCGAGATGGAGCGGCAAAAATTACTGCCTCTGCTTGATGCAAGATAATGGTGATAATGTTGATCTTCACAACGAACCCCCCGAACTTTTCCAACATCCGATCAATCAAGCGCGAAGACTGGTGTAAAAGCACGGGAATTCAAAATCATTCTTTAAAATTCCGCACTTTGCCCTGTCTTGCCGCCACGAACAGCCGTTGCAGCGGGCACTTGTTCATGTTAACGTAGTTCCCCCCTGTTCCCCGCCCCAGCCGTAAACTCGCGCCACAGCGGCCCCAGAAACGCAAAAAGGCGGCAGGATTTCTCCTGCCGCCAGTTCGTGGTGGGGTTACCGTGTCGGAAAGCCGTAAAGCCGCCGCTGTTCGTTCCAGTCCTCCGGGATCGGCTGCTCGGTGAGCTTTGCGATGGACAGGCCGTCCGGTTCGATCCCGGCGAGAATCGCCTCGACAATGTCCGGCGCGAGACTGTTCAGGGAAAGAATGCGGCTGACGTAGCCGCTTTTCAGTCCCAGCAGCTTTGACAGATCGGTGACGTTCGTCGCCTCGCCGTTGATCAGCTTGTCCATCCAGAGCCGCGCGTTGTTGATTGCCCGGAGAAGCGAGGTCTGTTTCAGCCGTTCCGCACCGGGAGCGGGGATCACCACCCGGCGATGCCCGTCAATGTGCTTCGATTCCATCTTCATCGTGATGCGGACCGAACCGTCGTCCAGAATCTCCTGCTCGGTTTCCGGAAGCTTCGCCGGATCGCCGTGCGCCTCGTTGAAGTAGCCGCTGACGGCCATTTCGGAGGCCAGGTCTTTCAGCCCGTCCACCTTCAACACGAAACTGATGCGGTCCGGGTAAACCACAATGTCGCCCACGATCAGCTGCAGGAGTTCGTGCCGCGCTCCGGGAAACATGAATTCCCACAGCCCGGCCGCGTCGCCCAGCGCGGCAATGACCTCGTCCTCGCTGATGGGCTCGCGGAGAAGATTGCGTTTTCGCTTTGCCTCAGCGAGCAGATCGGCCGCCTTTTTGACTTCCTCGAAATTGAAGTCTTCCTTCAGCGCCTGTTTTTTCATCTCGTCGAGTTGGGCCTGCAGGAGTTCAACGTCCCGCTCGCAGTTCTTCCGGAGCAGTTCTTCCTTGTGCCGGACCGCTTTCAGCGCCTCGCGCAGGATCGACGGAGCCTGGAACAGACCGGAGAGCATGGAAACAACGGCGTGTTCCAGATCACCAGCGGGAACGCGCTTCACCGGGCAGTCATGATCGGCATCCTTGTTCAGACGCGAGCAGATGTAGTAGCAGTATTTCCGGCCCTGCTTTTTCGTGTAGGTCGGCGTCAGAGCGCAGTTGCAGTGGCCGCAGATGACGTGACCGTCGAATGGATGGAAATGCCGCTGCCGCTGCTGGCCGCGAGGAAGCGGGCTTCGGGCCTCCAGCATCTGCTGGACCTTCTCCCATTCGGGCCGGGGGATGATCGCCTCGTGCTCGCCCTCGTAGTTTGTATCGTAATGCGATACATACCCGGCGTAAATCGGGCTCGTGAGAATCCGGTGGATGGATGTGGAGTTCCACGGTTTTGCCGCATGTTTCTTGCCGGTGCTGACCGACACCCATTCGCGGGTCCTCAGCCCCAGCCGGTTGATCTCCGAGACCGTGGCCTGAATGGACTCCAGCGCCACATATTTTTCGAAGATCAGACGGACGGTTTTAGCCTCGTCCGGGTCCACGATCAGTTTTTTCGTGTAAGGGTCGGACCGGTAGCCCAGCATCGGGACGCCGCCGCAGAATTTTCCGCGCTTTTTTCCTCCCTCTATGGCGGTCTTGACGCGATCTATAATCAGGTCCCGTTCGAAGGATGCAAAGGTGATCAGGATATTCAGCAGCATCCGTCCGGAGCTGGTGCTGGTGTTGATGTCCTGCGTGACACTGACGAAATGCACCCCGTGCTCTTCGAAGAATTTTTGAAGCTCAACGAAGTCGATGATCGACCTGGATAAACGGTCGATCTTGAAGCAGACCACCATGTCAATTTTACCGGCTTCGATGTCCGCTTTCAGCCGCTGCATCGCGGGCCGATTCATGTTGCCGCCCGAATACCCGCCGTCGTCGTAATGGTCCGACAGGCAGATCCAGCCTTTCCCTTTCTGGCTGGCGATGTAATTCTCACAAGCCTCTCGCTGTGAAACCAGCGAATTGAAGTCGCGGTCGAGCGTGGCATTCTCCACGCTCTTCCGGGTATAGCAGGCGCATCTTACTTTTTCATCCATCATTTCACCCCGAAGAATTTCTTTCCGTTCCACTGCGTCCCGGTAATGGCGAACGCCGCCCCGGAAAGCGATTTGTATGTTTGTCCGTTGTATTCGAAGCCCTCTGCGGTCGCCACGACCGTGCAAACCTTTCCCTTCCACGACCGCTCAAACCGAGTGCCGGGGAGGACTCCTCCGGGATTCTTCTGCGGTTTGGGCGTTTTGCCGATCTCGGTCAGCGCCGCCTGCGCCGATTCACTGATGCCGCCGTATTGCATTTCCTGAATTCGGAAAGCGAGCTGTCGACGCAGCAAGATTTTGCCGCAGTCGGGCGGCTCTTTCCCGTAGAGTTCCCTCCATTTTTTCCGCAGCTCGTCCAGCTCCATGATCTGAAGCCGGGCGAGTTCCACGCGGATGTTGTTTCTTATTTGAGTCGCTTTTGCCATAACCTTCTCCTGCTCAGAATTTTGTGCTATATATAAGCTCTTGTCGAGCGGGATAGCAACTCATTCTGAGCTCAATTTTGCAATTTTTTTCGCATAATTGCGGCCGCCAGAATTTCCGCGATCCGCTTTATGACCTCGTTATCCATTTTTCCTGCTCCTGAGTTCGGAAAGTTTGAGTTTGCCGGTGCGCGAGGCCACCTCTGCCGTGGGCGTTCCCGTCAGCCGGTCGGAGAGTTTGATCTTTGCCTTGAGTGCGGGCCGGGCCGCGCCGAGTTCCGGGAGCGTCGCGCCCAGCATGGAGGCGCAGACCGCGCATCCCGCCGCGCAGTCCAGCCAGTGGTTGTCGTGCGACTGAGGCTTGAGTTTCCACTCGTCGACCGTGCGGCCGCGCCCCTGTGTTTTGATGCGGTATTCGGCGGTCAGATGCTCCGCGAAGAGCTGATGAGCGCCGGGGATCCGTCCGTAGAGCGTGAGCGACCCCTTGTCGCCGACGGGAACCGCGAGCCGCGCGTGAATGAAACTCTTCCAGTAATTCGTGTCGTAGATGACATGCCGGATCGCCCGTTTCCCGGCGACATTCGGAATCATCCAGTTGAACCCGAGCCGGTCGCCCTGCTGTTTGCGGTATTCGGTCATGGGTTTCGAGGATGCTCCGACGTATCTGCCATGCGACGGCAGGATCACTCCTGCGTGGGAACTCTGGCGGCAGAACTGATAAACGACATCGGTTGACTGTCCCCAGTTCGCATCCACAAGGGCACGCTCGATTTTCAGGACAGCCCCGTCCTCGCGCTCCCACTCGCGACCGAGGCATTCATCGGTCAGCGCGGACAACGCGGCGTACAGGGCCCCCTCGAAGCCCGCTTTCGGGAAGAGTGTCTGAATGCTCGGATTCGCATCGGCAAGCGAATACTCGTGCCGGTGCTGATCCGGCCATGAGCCGTAGTCGATGACCGCGCCGGTGAAGTCCTCCGCCCATGCGATCACCACATAGAAAAGCAGCGCTTTCTGGACGTCGACAAACATCGTGAGGCGATCGCATTTCAGCGGGACGCGCCGTCGGGCAAGTCCGTTGATCTTTGCACAGATCTCGTCCACGGAAAGGAGCGAGTCATCCGCCGTGTCATCCGGGAGCGGGTCGTTCTGATACTCGCTCATAAAGGCTGCTACATCTTGAAACTACAGGTTCATCGCGTGTTGAAGCGCCGATACTTCATCGTGAATGAAGCGAGCTTCCCAGCTCACTTCCGCTCCGGCGTCCATCGCCTCCCGGTTCGCCAGATAAAACTCCGTCGCCTTCTGGAAATTGCCCTCCGTACGCAGAGCTTCCGCCCGGATCTCGGCGTATTCCTCCCACAGTTTCATATTCGTGGGGAAGCGGTAGACCATTCGGGTCTTTTCGCCGTTCCAGTCCGGATGTGTGTTTCGGTTGAGAATGATGTCGGCCATGTCACCCGGACGGATGATCGTGCAGGGCATGATCCCGGAGATTTTCTGCCCCGGACCGGCAAGTCCCAGGATGTCTCCGGCAAGCACACGAACCCGCTTGCGTGTCTGTTCCAGCGATCCGGCGGATTCCGAGGTCTGCGGATCGTCGATGACAACCAGACTCGGGCGCACGTTCCGGCCGTCGCTCCGCTTGAACTTCATACCACGGATACGTCCGGTGATGCCGGCAACTCGGACGATGATTCCGGAAGCCCTGCTTCCTTCGACGGTCGGCAGAACGATTTCGTTGCTTGTCCAGGTGATGCGGGTGCGCTCGCCCTTGTAGAGCTGTCCGGCGCAGCGGTTCGCGATCCCCTCCAGCTGTGCCACCGGATAGCACACCTCCGGGAAGTCTTCGGCGAGACGCTCGTTGACTTCCAGCTCGGTCTTCAAAGAATCCAGAAGCTCCAGAGCCGCTGATTCAGTCGCGCCGATCAATACCACAAACTCGCGGTGACCGTAGAGCATTGACCAGAGCGCCGCGCTTTCCGTAATTGTCGTCTTCCCGGAACCGCGCGGGAGCGCCAGAGCAAAGAGTCCACCTCGCAAAACCGCCGTTTCAATCTTCTCAATCACCTTCAGATGATCCGGCGACCATGCAAGAGCATAGGTCTCCGGGAAATAACTCTCGCAGAAAAGCTGGAAATTCCGTTCGCAGGCGGCTTTCCTGTCGGGATTCACGACCTCCGGGAGCGGGCCGATGTCACGTCCGGCGAGCGACTGTTCCGCCTGACGGTCGCGCTCGGCATTGCGCCGATCCTCATAGCTGCGCGCGCCGGACGTCTCCTCCGGAGTGTGTTTCCGGTCGAACATCCAGGCAATGTATTTCAGGAGGTTGATGTTGCGCGGATTCTCCGAGGAGCCGATCCGGAAGCCGACGCGGTTGAACTCGCGGTAAAGCCGCGCCTGCGCCAGAACAAATCCGAACGACGTGGAGTTCAGAAGCCGCGCGACGTCCACCACGCGCATGTTACTCGGATTGATCGGCATCGTCTTCCTCCTTCGCCAGCCAGGCGGCATATTCAATCAGGTTGATCGTGCCGTCCGGATTCTGCGGCGCACCGGAAGCAAGATCTGCGGCAATCATCTCCGGAGAAGCGGTCCGGGATCCGGCCTGTTTCAGCAATCTCAC
>JALEMG010000056.1 GCA_022768375.1 Lentisphaeria bacterium | reverse complement strand
GTTGTCGCCGGCGATATTCGCTCCCCCGGCAATGATGATTTCGTCGTTCCCGGGGAAGCGGTAATTGCCGCTGCCGAACGTCAACCCGGCCACGATCAGTTTCCCGCCCGGATCAAGGTGCGCAAGCGCCGCCTCCACCGTGTCATAGCGGTGGTCGAGGGTGACGACCGTGCCGCCGATGATCACGCTGGTCGTCCCGTCGGGCGCGGCGGCCACTTCACCGAACTTTTCAACCACCTGACTGACCGCGAGGCTGCTGTCCTCGTAGGTGAAGGTATAAGTCCCGCCGCCGAACTCGGTGGTCCCGTTCAAGTTCACCGGGGTCGTGCCGTCGATGGTAATGACCGCATCGGTCAGACCCGTGATGCCGGTGGCGATGGTGAAACTCGCCCCCTCCGCCGGGAGAACGGCGGAACTTACGGTGATCGTCACGTCGGCCAGACTCTGGCTGGTGAAGTTCACCGTCCCTGTCCCGTTGAAGGTCAGGGCGTTGCTCCCTCCGAACGTCAGTCCGGCCACGTCGATCGCGGTGGTGTTGCCGAAAATCAGCGCGGCATTCTCACTTACAAGGTTCGTTCCGGCGCCGCCAAGTCCGCCGTTGAGGACGTTGACGCCGCCGAGGGTCAGCGAACCGTTGCTGTAGAGCCGGTCGGAAGCGGTCGCAAAGGTGGAATCGCTCACCGTGGCGGCGGTATAGTTGCGCAACGCGTCGTTGACGTTGCCGGCGAAGGTGGAACCGCTGACAACGAGGGAAGTCGCATTCGGACCGGCGTAAACGGCCCCGGCGCCGGAGCAGATGTTGTCGGTAAAACGCGAATTGCTGATCGCCGCGCTCCCCGTATTGAGGAAGATCGCACTTCCGCTGGACGCGATGTTGCCGGTGAAATCGGCATCGGTGACACTCAACTGTCCTGTCGTGGAGTAGATCGCGCCGCCGTTGCCGCTGCCGGCCTCATTGCCCGTGAAAAGCGCACGCCGACCGGACGTGGACGCGGTGATGACGACTTCCGCGCCGTTGTAGATCGCGCCGCCGTGTTTGGCCGTGTTGTCCCCGAAAGTGGTCCCGGAGAGCGTCACCGTGCCGTTTTTGGCGTAGATCGCGCCGCCGATGTCATCGGTGGTGGCGTTGCCGCTTAAAACCGAATCGGTAAAATTCGCATTCCCGCTGTTGTTGTACAGCACACCGCCTCTGGCTCCGGACTCCGTGACCGTGCCGCCGGTGAACGTCGACCCGGTCACGGTCATTGCGGCATTGTTGTAGAAGACGCCTCCTCCGACGGTCCCGGTGGCGGTGTTGCCGGTAAAAAGACCGGAACTTATCGTGGTCGAACCGCCGCTGAGGTAAAACACGCCGCCGGTGAAAGCCTGATTCCGCGCGGCGGTCGCATCGGCAATGCCCGCACTTCCGCCGTTGACGTAAACCGCTCCGCCGTATTGGGCGGTATTGCCGGTGAAGGTGACGTCGGAAGCATCCAGCAGATATCGCTGGGTGTAGACCGCGCCGCCCGACGTGGCAATATTATCCGTAAAATCGGTTCCGGAAACGGAAAACGTGTTGGCGGAATCGTTGCTCAGCGCTCCGCCGTACTGGGCGGTATTGCCGGAGAAGACGCTGCGCCCTTTGTCCGACGCGGCCACGGAGCAATGCAGATACCCGGAGGTGTGGGTCCCGATCCCCCCGCCGTAATTGGCGGCGTAGTTTCCTCCGAACGTCGACCCGAAAACGCTGACCGAGGCCTGCCGTCCGTACAGGGCGCCGCCGGAATTCCATGCGGTGTTTCCGGCAAAGGTCGCTCCGGTGAGTTGAGTCGTTCCCCGGGCCATGATCGCCCCGCCGTAGTAGGAGATATTGGTGTCGAAAACCGTGTTGTCGCTGACGGCAATGCCGCCGGAAGTGCTGACGAAGATCGCGCCGCCGCCGTCACCGGTGCCGTTGGCGGAACCGGTGTTGCCGCTGAAGCGCGTTTCCGTCACGGTGATCCCGCCGGCATTGGCGTAAAGCGCCCCGCCGTAGGCCGCGGTGTTGCCGCTGAAGCGCGTCCGGGAAATCGCGATCCCGGCATTGGCGTAAAGCGCCCCGCCGTTGGTCGCGGTATTATCGGAAAATTGAACATCGCCGCTGACGGTCAGCGCGCCGGCCGCATGATAGAGCGCGCCGCCGTCGGCGGCCGAATTGCCGGAGAATACGGAACGATCCCCCACCGTCAGTGCCCGGTTGCCGTGATAGACCGCGCCGCCGCTGGTCGCCGTGTTGCCGCTGAACGTGCTGCCGGAAATATCCGTGACCCCGATCAGGTAGGCGGCGCCGCCGAGAACGGCCTGATTCCCGGTGAAAGTATTCCCGGAGATGTCCGCCGTGCCGATGTAGACGTAGACCGCGCCGCCGTTGCTCCCGGCAACGTTGCGGTCATACCGCGAACCGGTCAGTTCGATCGTGACCCCGCTGTCGGTGTAATCGTACAGCGCGCCGCCGTCGGCGGCGGCCGTGTTGCCGCTGAAGGTGCCGCCGGAGAGAGTGAACCCGGCAATTTTGCGGTCGATGAAGATCGCGCCGCCGTAGCCCGCAACGTTGCCGCGGAAAGAGTTGTCGGTCAATGCGGCGTTCACCGTGCCGCCGACGAGAACCGCGCCGCCGTACTGGGAAGCGCTGTTGCCGCTGAAATCCGTATTACTGATCGTCGGAGATCCCGAACCGTTGAAGTATACGGCGCCGCCGTGCTTGCCGGCGACGTTGCGGTCAAAACCGGCGCCGTCGATCGCCGCCGTTCCCTGGTTGTCGTAAATCGCGCCGCCGTACTGGGAAGCGCTGTTGCCGCTGAAATCCGTCGCGGAGACGGTGAAAGTCCCGACGTTGGCCCGGATCGCGCCGCCGTCGACGGCAATGTTGCCGGTAAAGACCGAACGCCGTTCCCCGTCGGCCGCCAGCGTCACCCGGGATGTGGGATTGGTGGCGATGGCGCCGCCGTTGCTCGCGGCGGTGTTGCCGCTGAAGGTGCTTCCGTAAGAATAGATGTCGCCGTACCGTTCATAAATCGCGCCGCCGTCCGCCGCGGAGTAGTTGCGGTCAAATACGCTGGCGGTGAACGTCCCCGTTCCCCAGATGAGGACCGCGCCGCCGACACTCAGCGTGGTGCGGTTGTTGGAAAACGTCGCCCCGGCGGTGATGACCGTATTGCCCGATCCGGAGATCGCTCCGCCGCCGACACTGGAACTCTTGGCCGCGGTCGCGGTATTTCCGTCGAACAGGACCGAAGTCGCCTCCACCCGCTTGCCGTAGGCGAATCCGCCGTTCTCCGCATGGTTGCCGGCCACCGTACCGCCGGAAATCACCCATGTGATGGTTTTGTCGGCGCCGTTGGTGTCGATACACCCGCCCAGCACGTCGCCGCCGCTCTGGGTAATGGTCAGCGTATCGGTCGCCGCCGCATCCCTCAACGCCTTCGCCAGATCGGTGTAGGTCGCACCCGAAAGAATCGTGATCTCCGTCGCCATAATGATTGTTCCTTCCCTGATGGTATATGGGGGTTGAATTCCTCGCAACGCCATGTAATATAGTCACAAAAGGGAATTCTGACAACAGCATAAAAATAGCATTCATAACACTATTTTAACAAAATGCGGTTCGGGCGTTTTTCCCGGGTTCAGCGCACGGGATGGCGGCGTTTTTCCCGGTATCGGGCCGGGGAGTCGACGAAGTAACTCCGGAAGACCTTGATGAAGTAACTGGTGTAGTTGTACCCGCACAATCCGGCGATCTCGTCCACCGTCAACTTGTTGTCCTCCAGCAGCGCCGCCGCCCGTTCCATCCGCATCCGGGTGAGAAATTCGGAGAAACAGCATCCGGCCCGCTTTTTCACCAGCCGGGACAAATGAGCCGGATGGAGACGCAGGATTTTGGCGACGTTTTCCCGGGAGACCGGACTGAACGCGTTGTTCTCCAGATAGTCCAGCAGACAATCCCATGTGAAGGCCTCTTTGCCGAGACTGATCTCGTGGTCGTGCTCCACGCATTCCCGGGTCAGGTCCAGCAGTCCCAGCAGGGCGCTCCGGACCGCGATGCTGGACCCGGAACTGCTCTGACTTACCGCCTGCAGCAAATGATTGCCGCAGGTGTCCAGCGGCGCGGAGGAGTGGAAAAACACATCCGGTCCCGGCGGCGGACGGCTGACCCCGTCGTGGTAGATGAAAAGCGACCGCACCATCCGCTCGTAGAACACCACCGAAAGCATGGTGTGGTCGGTATCCCACAATTCGGTGGTCCAGGCGTAGGGACGGACCCACAGCACTTCGCCGGGAACGAATGTCCGTTCGATCACCCGCCCCTTTTCCGCGTACCGGATCCGCTTAGTCTTGGTCAGAGGCATGATCAGGCGCTGGGTGCGCAGCGTATTGGTCCGGAAGGAACCTTCCGGGGCCAGCGGACGGGTCTCCGCAAAATAAACGGTCCTGAAATTGATTTTCATGGCGCGGTTGAGCACCTTGAGCATGATCTCCCGACTGACCCGCATGGTTTCCGGCTCGTACATGATGTTTTTTTTCCTGCTGTTTGCGCGCTTCCGTATTATATATACCGCGTAAACCGCATTTTTGCAATCGAAGGTGTTAAAATAGTGTTATAAATGCTATTTTCAACTCATTGCCAAATCCGATCGGAGCATGGTATATTATGGGCAAAGACCAAAACGAAGGACGGAATCATGAACATCGAAAAATTCACCATCAGCCGCGACCCGGACTTGTACGAAGCCTGGCCGGATGTGACTTTGGCCCGAGACGGCCGGCTGATCTGCGTTTTCACCGAATGCACGCACCACAACGACCGTTCCTACACCCGGCTGATGCTGACGGAATCCGCGGACGACGGCCGTTCGTGGAGTTGCAAACGTCCGCTCACCGAAGGCACGGCCGGACTGCCGTATTCGTACAACTGCGCCCGCATCTCCGCCCTGCGCGACGGTCGGCTCGCAGTGGTGGTGGACCGGGTGCCGTCGGCCGGGGAGACGCACGACGCGGAATCGGCGGTCGTCCTCTACTTTTCCGACGACGACGGACGTTCGTGGGGCGACGCGGTGGAAACGCCGCTCCGGGGCATCGTCCCGGATCGACTGACGGAACTGGACAACGGCCGCTGGCTGATCGCGGCCCACCGTTCCCGGTTCGGCCGTCTGGCTGAATTCTGCCGCTGGTCCGACGACCGGGGACAAAGTTGGAGCGACGAAGTTCTGGTGGCGTTCGACAGCCGCTATCATCTCTGCGAAGCATCCATGCTGCCGCTGGGCGGCGGCCGGATCGCGGCCTTTCTCCGGGAAAACAGTTGCCTCGGATGCGACTGTCTGAAAACCGTTTCCACGGACAACGGCGAGACGTGGTCGCCCCTGGTCCATTTCCCGCTGCCGGGCTGTCACCGTCCGGTGGCGGGCAAACTGCAGAACGGCGGCATCTTCATCACCTATCGCTTCATGCAGGGCGGCAAGGGCTGGCTGGGAGCGTGGACCCAGAACTTTTTCGCGGCGCTGACCGACGAGGCGTCGGCTCTGGCCGTCCGCCGCAGCGACGCCTGGACCCGGATCATCCCGGTGGATTACGACCGCTCGACGAAATCGGACCTCGGATATTCCGGCTGGGTGCAGTTGCCGGACGGAAGCATCTACATCGTCAACTACATCGTCGACGACGCCTACGATCGGGGACAGATCCGGGGATACCGGCTCAAACTGGAGGATTTCATCATTGACCGCCGCCCGGCGGCAAACCCAAAAGCGGAGGGACTATCATGAAGGAAACAATGCGAAATCGACATGGGTTCACGCTGATCGAACTGCTGGTGGTGATCGCCATCATCGCGATCCTGGCGGCGATGCTGCTGCCGGCGCTGCAGAACGCGAGACAGCGGGGAATGTCGTCCAACTGCATCTCAACGCTGAAACAGTACGGACTGCTGCTGGCGCAGTACTCCAATGACAATCACGATTACATTCCCGGAAGCCACCACACGGATTATGATCATTACGCCATGCGGTGGCACAATGCGCTGGCAGTGCTCTACGGCAGTTCCCAAGGAGGCAAGGAGGGCAACAATTACGCGCTGGGCATGAGCGCGGGCAGCAACAAGATGAAAAAAATGCTCTGCCCGGCCGGGGATGGGTACGATTCCCCCGGCGACGCGTCCGACAACAGCGACGGCTGGACTTACGGGGCCAACAGTCAGCGCGGCGCGGAGGCGGTGCTCAATTCCAAAGTGCCGTTTCTGACCTACGGCGCCAATCACACACTGCAGAAAAGCACATCGCTGCCCCGGGTCGTCATGATCGGCGACGCGGTCTATGCCGCGGCCTACCACTCCCGCGGCGGATTGAAGATCGGCGTCGATCTCAGCGGCAACGGGATTCACGACTCCAACGGCAACAAGAAATTCAACTACTGGTCTCCCCGGCGGCACGGCAAGCATGCCAATTATGTTTTTTCCGACGGTTCGGTGGAGAGCAAGACGTTTGACGATTGGGAGGACAACATGCAGTCGGGCAAAAAGAACGGCTGGTTGTTCAAAGACACCTATAACTTGGACTAACGCATAGAAGGAGGAAGGATCAATGAAACGCTACACCTTGAATGAACTGGTGGTGACCGTCGCCGTCGGCGCGGTCGGACTGGCATTGCTGGCGACGGCGGCCGACGGCGCAAAATCCGACGCCCGGAGCACCGCGTGTCAGAGCATGCTGAAAAAATACGGCGCGGCATTCGCTTCCTATGCCGGGACTTTCAACGATTTTCTGCCCGCCGGGTTCACTCCGAACAGCCCGTCCCGCTCCATGCGCTGGGAGAATGCGATCCAGCCGCTGCTGGAAAACGGTCGGTTCATGCGCTGTCCGGCCAATACGCCCCAGTCCACCGGGTTCGGCGCCAACTACTGCTACAACGTCAACATCAACGCCAAACTGCCGTTCCACTTCTTCGACCCGGTCGATCCGGGGAAGTCGAAACTGTCCAAATATTCCCGGCAGTTGCCGCAGATCGTGCTCATCGGCGACGCGGTGCGGTACACCTGCGTCAGTCCCCGGCAACTCGGATGCCGTCCGGTGCGGGACGTTTCGGGCGACGGGATCAAGGATTCCGCCCGGGGCGCCGATTACAACAACTACGCCCCCATGCGGCATGACGGCAACTGGAACTATGTCGCCGCCGACGGTTCGGTGCGCTCCATCTCCTTCGCCGAATGGCAGACCAATATGAATAATTCCGGCATTTTCTACGATGCCCAGTTCGATCTTTGAGCGGGAGGAAGATCCATGAGAAAACTGCTGATCTGCCTTTTCGCGGCGGGAACCTTGCTGGCGGCGGCGCAGCATGTCATCGTCCGCGACGGCGGCGCCACATCCGAAGCATTCCGCAACCCCAACGGCTGGACGGCGACCGCCGGAGGCCTGACCGGTTCCGGAGCGGGCAATCCGCTGTGGGCGCGCCGGACCTTCGCTCCGGGCGAGTTCACGGTCACGGCGGAACTGTCCATCGCCGCATGGTGCGGCGGTGCGCCGCGGATCACGATCGGGCCGGTGAACTGCGGCTTCGACGGCGGAGCGTCCCATGAATTTTTCGTGGAAACCGACCAGCGCGTGGCGAAAAAACTGGGCAAAGGCAGCGATTTCATCACTCCCGGGCAATGGTTCACGCTGACGATCCGCGGCAAAAACGGTCAACTGACCTATGCCGTCAACGGCCGGACGCTGGGAGAATACGATTATCCCGTTTCCGCCCCGCTGACTGTCGGGGTCAATCCCTGGCGGGCAACGCTGACGGTGAAGAATCTGACGATCGACGCGACTCCCGCCGGGACCCTCGGCGACGTCATGCCGGTGCCGGTCTGCAACCGGCTGCTGGGGATCGACCGGGACGGCGAATGTGCTTTGCCGCTGGCGAATTTCGCTCCCGGCAGTTATCCGGCGCGTCTGGAATCGACGGACGGAAAAAAACTGGTCCCGGAGACTTCGGTGACGATCGACGGCGACCGCATCGCCGTCATTCCCAAGTCCGCGCTGGCCGACGCCTACGCCCGGCTGGGCGGAGAATTGAACACTCGGGTGGTCCTGCTGCGCATCTCTGTGCCCGGCAGCGACTGGAGTTACCGCTGCCGGCTTGTCCTGACCGATCCGGCGAAACCGGCGAAACCGGCGGAAGGCCGCGTGGTCTACCGTAACGGTCGGGGTTCGTTCGTCGTAAACGGACAGGAAGTCGGCAGTTTCGCCGGTTCTTCCGGGCTGTGCGTCGGACGGCTGGCGACCGAATCGCTGACCCGTTTCGGCAAGGCCGGAGTCGACGGCGTGGTGTTCTACGATTCGGTCGGGGATTTCATGGATGAAAAGGGCGGTCTGGACCGGGAACGCTACGCCCGGAACCTGCGGGAAAAAATGACCGCCATCGTGGGACGCAACCCCAACGCCCACTTCAAGATATTCTACCACCTCTATATGCCCCCGGCGTGGTGCAAAGCGCACCCGGAAGAATCCATCCGGCTGGACAACGGGGTGGAGACGCTGGCCAACACGCCGGGGAAATCCCTCCAGCCCTCCTACGCCTCGGCGCTGTGGCGGAAGCAGATGGGAGACGTGCTGGCCGAATCCGTCCGGATCATGCGGGAATCTCCTTTCGCCGACCGGATCCCCTACATCCGGCTCTGTTACGGCAACTGCGGGGAGTGGAACAACTTCGGGTATGCGGAACAGGCCTATGTGGACGTTTCCAAGCCGATGCAGCGGGCCTTCGCCGGATATCTGCGGGAAAAGTACCGGACCGCGGAAGCGCTGCAAAAGGCGTGGGACCGGCCCGATGTGACCTTTGACGCGGACGATCTGGTGCCGACCCGGGAAAACCGCTGGAAGGGCGGGGACTTCGTCCGGGCCAACGGCGCGGAGGGGATGCCGACGGTGGATTACTACGAATTTTTCCAGAAATTTGCCGCCGAGACCGTGATCCATTTCGCTCGGATCATCAAACAGGCTTCGCAGGGCAAAATGCTCGCCGGAGCGTACTTCGGGTATTATTTCGGGCATTACGGATTGAATCCCTTCCATTTTCAGGACTGCGGGCAGTACGGCGTCCCCTATCTGCTCGCCGCGCCGGAGGTGGATTTTTACGGCGGCCCCTATCCCTATCATCTGCGCCGCAAATCCATGACGGTCAACGGAGTGACCGGTTCGTTGAAACTGGCCGGCAAGATCTGGGAATCGGAGCATGACGAACGCACCCACCACAGCGGCGAGCGCAACAAGGTCAACGGCACCACCGACAACCTCGCCGAGAGCATCGCCGTCGGCAAGCGCGACATCATGCTCAATCTGGCGGCGGGAAGCAGTTTCTACTACTACGACTTCGTCTACGACTGGTATCGGGACCCGGAGTACATGGAGATGGTGGCGAAAATGAGGGAGATCGACACCGCCCTGCGGAGCCGGGAGTGGAAAAATCCCGCGAAACTGGCGATCATCGTCAGCGAGAAGACCGTCCCTTATTTCACCAGCAGAAACGACAACAAAATCATCCGGCAGTTGAACAACTTTTTCAACAAGGAACTGCCCTTCATCGGGATGCCGTACGATCTGTTTCTGACCTCGGATCTGGGAAAAATCGATTTCGCGCAGTACGACGCGGTCCTTTTCCCCAACTGCACGTATGCGGACGACAAACTGATTGCCGATGTGCGCCGATACGCCGCCGGAAACGGCCGTAAACTGGTGTTCTTCCATTCGCCGGGGCTGATCAACGCGAAAAATTTGCCGGACGCCGCGCAAAGTGAAAAACTTACCGGGATCAGAATCGCGTTCGACCCGGAAAAAACCGTCGGGACCGTCACCGGGAAATACGGGACGACCAAACTGCCGCCGGTGAGATTCCGCACGATGATCACCGATGAAAGCGCAGTCGTGCTCGGCACTTGGGAGGACGGCGCCGCGGCCATCGCGGAAAAACAGTTCGCCGATTGGAAATCCATCGTCGTCTGCCACCACGCTCCGTCCATGGGCATGCTCCGAAATCTTCTCAACGATAACGGAGTGCGCTTCTGGTCCAGCGGCCGGGCCGGGTTGAATCAATGTTCGTTTGCCGGACCGCTGCTGTCCATGTACAGCCGCAACGCCGGCAAACAGACCTTCTGGCTGCCGGAAAAAGTGGAGATCGCAGTGGATCTTTTCACCGGCGAAGTTCTGGCCCGGAACAGTTCCGTCGTCAATTTCACCAGTCCGGAGGAACCGCACACCCGGATCATTTTCGCCGGAAAAACGGCCGATTATCAACAATATTTTCAGAAGGGATCGAAATGAAGACCGCCAAACTCACCGGCCTGATCGCCGCACCGTTCACCGCGTTCGACGCCAAAGGTGAAGTCAATTACGCCGCCATTCCCCGGCAGGTCGAATCCCTGCTGGCGCAGGGGGTGACCGGAGCCTTTGTCTCCGGGACCACGGGCGAGGGCGTCTCCTGTTCGCTGACGGAGCGTATCCGGATCATGGAAACGTGGCAGGCGGCGGCCGCCGGACGGCTGAAACTCATCATCCACACCGGCGCGCTGGCCCTGCCCGAAGTGCGGGAACTGGCCGCCCATGCGCAGAAAATCGGTGCCTACGCTACCAGCATCGTGCCGCCGACTTACTTCAAGGCCGCGACCGTGCCTCAACTGGTGGAGTTCTGCCGGGAAGCGGCCGCCGCCGCGCCGGACCTGCCGTTTTACTACTACCACACCATGCTGACGGCGCCCAATCTGCCGATGACGGAGTTTCTCAAGGCGGCGGACGGAGTCATCCCCAATTTGGCCGGGATCAAATTCAACTGCCACAATCTCTACGAATATCAGAACTGCCGGAGACTTTTTCACGGCAGGTACGACATCGTTTTCGGCGTGGACGAATTTTTCGCCGCGGCGCTGGCGGTGGGCGCGGAGGGCTTCATCGGCAGCACCTACAATTACGCGGCGAAACTGTATTTCGCCGTCTGGGATGCCTTCAAACGGGGCGACTGGGCGGCGGTGGAGCACGGCATGGACAAAGTCTGCCGGGGCGTGGACCTGCTGGTCGCCAACGGCGGACTGGCCGCGGGCAAGGCGATGATGCTGAGTTGCGGCATCGAATGCGGCGATCCCCGGCCGCCGCTGACGCCGCTGAGCGCGGAACGCAAGGCCGCCGTCAGCCGGGCGATCGGCGCCATCCTCGCCGAAAATTGACCGATCGATCCTTGCAATCACGGGAACCTGTGCTATATTTCCCCCGATCATCAGAGAAAGGAACCGATCATGTTCATTGATTTTCACGCGCACTTCGATTCGTGCGACCCGGCGGAAGTAAAGAAGTTCGTCCGGGCGGCCGAAGCCAACGACTGCGTCACCGTCATTTCCGGCGGCGACATGGGGGACGATCACTTCGCCCCGTCGGACGTGGTGATGAAGTTCTGCAGGGAGTATTCCGACCGTCTCATCCCGGCGGCGAAACTGGACTTCACCGACCGGGAATTCGATCTGTCGCAACTGCGCAAACTCAAGGATCAGGGCTTCAAGGCGGTGAAGATCATCTATCCTTACTACGAATACGATCACGACCTCTACATGCCGATCTACGAGGAACTGCAGAAACTCGAACTGCCCGCGTTGTTCCACACCGGAGTTTACCGGCCGCAGGCGCTGGACGAGCGGATCCGCCGCCCGATGCTGCTGAATATGGACCCGTACCGGCTGGACCGGATCGCCCGTTCCTTCCAGAAACTGCGGATCGTCGAAGCCCACCTCGGCACTTCGGCATTCCGACTGCAGGGCGCGCAGATGGTCAAGATCCACGCCAATGTCTACGCCGATCTGGGCGGCAGCGGCAGTTGGAAGGCCTTGACGCCGCAGATGCTGGCGGAATTGTTCTGTTCGCCGCTCTACGTCCGCGATGCCACGGGACAGTACTTCGGCAAACTGATCTTCGGGTCGGACTGCTACATCACCATTCCCGATGTGCAGACCCGCGCTCTGCGGTACTATCATCACATCATGGAAATGAACGATCTGCCGCAGGAAACGCGCGACGCCGTCATGGGCGGCACCGTCGCCCGGTGGCTGAACCTGCAGGGGTGAGTTCGACATTCCGCACCGCCGGATCCGCGCCGGGAATCGGCGTTTCCCGTCCGGGAGCACGGACGCCCGCAAAATTTTGTAACATTGACATCTTTTCTGAAAATTCAGCCATTTTATTCCCGGATCATGCCGTGTACATTAAGGACAGGTCCGAATCATGATTTTTTCAGGAGGATGCTTTGATGAAGGATGCGACGTCCGCGTTGGCCCTTGCCGAACTTTCCCGTTACGGTCTTGCCGCGGATCTGGTCCCGGAGCCCGGGCTGCCGGCGTTTGAAGTGCGGCGGACGCATGGCAAAACGGTGATCGCCGCGCCCGATCCCCTGGAACTGCTCTATGGCGTCTACGATTATGCCGAGCGCTTTTGCGGCTGGTCGTTTTTTGAACCGGGACGGGACGATTTTGACGCGGGCCGGGTGAAAGAACTGCCGGATGACGGGATCATCCTTCCGGCGGTCAAGCCGCTTCTGAAACGGCGCGGATTCATTCAGGAATTCCCCTTTGGCGGCGAAACGGCGACCCTTTTCGACTGGATGGCGAAAAACAAACTCAACTATCTTCTGGTGTGGATGAAGTATTACGACGACCTGTCCCCGGAACTTAAAAAGTTTGCCGCGGACCGGGGCATCACCATTGAAAGCGGGCACCACAATTTCGATTACTGGATCCCCCGGAAAAAGTATTACCGCTCCCACCCGGAGTTTTTCGCGGAGATCAACGGAAGCCGGACTCATGCCGCCGAGGAAAAAGGCGATCTGCTCTTAAGCGAACAACTCTGCACCACCAATCCGGCGCTGCGCCGGGAGATCGCGGCCAACATGCTGCGGTATTGCGAAAAAAATCCGGAAGTCAACACGATCGCCCTGAACCCCAATGACGGGTTCGGATGGTGCGAATGCGAGAATTGCGCCAAGTTTTACGACAAGGACCGGAAGGGCGATTTTTACAGCGTTTCGGAACATGTCTATAAAGCCGACCGCATTTATCACGATCTGCTGAACGACGTGGCGTCCCGGCTCGCGGAAAAAAGAGACGACCTGCGCCTGACTTTTTTCGCGTATGTCAACTACTGTTCCCCCGCGCCGGGCTTCAAACTCAAAAAGAATCTCGCCGTTCACATGGCGCTTTACTGGCGGTGCATCAACCATGCCATTGACGATCCGGCCTGCCCGGTGAACCGTCATTACGCCCGGGACATCCGCAACTGGGTCCATGCGAAATCCGGCGGCGAAGTCAATATCTACGAATACTTCATGGGGGTCAATTTCTATTTGTCGCTGCCGATGATCCACTTCGAGGAGATGTTCCGCGAAATGCGGTGGTATGCGGACAACGCGGTGGACGGGATCCTGACCCAGTTCCATCTCACCCACTGGAGCGTTTACGGCATGAATTACGTGCTGATGGCGCGCGCCGCCCGCGGCGAAAACGCTTCCGAGGCTCTGGATGCGCTCTACGAGGAGCGTTTCGGCAACGATGCCCCGGCGGGCCGGGCATTTTACCGGTACATCAAGAACATGCTGCTGAAAATGGGCCCCTGTCATATCCCGTATCCCTACGCGCTTTTCAGCCGGACCTGCCGGAAGGATTTCGAGACCATCCGCACGCTGGCCGGAGAGTTGGCCGCCCTCGCCCCGGAGAATCGTTTCCGGCGGTCTCTGGTCATCTGGGCGGAGTACATGCTGCGGTTCAAGGTGCTGTTCGACGATTACCACGCCGGTCGGCTGACGGAAGGGATGCTGGACGAATTTCTGGCATGGATCGCCGCCCAAAACGGCGCCGGGGTATTCGTCGATTTCCGAAAATACCGGATGTATTTCGGCGCGCTGCGCGAATGTCTGCGCACCGGCAGGCCGTGGCTGCACTTCAATCTGGACTGGGAGGACGAGTACATCCGCAAGCAGGAAAAACTCCTCTTCCGACGGTGCGGCGCATGAAAGCATCATGTTTCTACATCTCCGGGATGACCGAAGACGAGCGCGGCGGGATATTCCGCTGTCAATGGTCCGGCGGCGCACCGCGGATCCTGTCGTTCACGCCGCTGTGCCGCAACACGTTTCTGGCGTGGGGCAAAGACGGCAGGACCCTTTACGCGACGGCCCGGGACCGCGGTTGCGGGGCGGTGGCGGCGTTCCGGGTCGCCGCGGACGGCGGACTGACGCGGCTGAACATACTTCCGGCCGGGGGGGATTCCCCGTGTTATCTGACCGTCTCCGCCGACGGGGAGCGGCTTTACTCCGCGAACTATGCATCCGGCAGTTTCAGCGAGTTTCTTCTGTCCCCGGACGGCGGGCTCCGCAAGTTGAACCGCGTGGTCGCGCACCACGGCCGCGGCATCCGGGAGGAACAGCGCTCGCCTCACCCCCACTGCTGTGTTTTCACCCCGGACGGCGGATATCTCTGTGTCGTCGACCTCGGGATCGATCGGATGATGCTCTACGAATACGACAAGTTGCGGGGGATTTCTCCCGCTTCGGCGTGTGCCGTCATGCTTCAAGCCGGTTCCGGTCCCCGGCATCTGTGCTTCGATGCCTCGGGCCGGAACGCCTATCTGCTTGACGAACTGGACTGCCGTCTCCGGCACTTCCGGTACGCGGACGGCGTTTTTACTCCCGGCGGTCTGCTCCGTACGGTGAAGCCGGAAACTCCCGGCGGCGGCGCCGCCGCCGCGCTTCGTTTTTCCCGGAACGGCCAATATCTTTTCACCAGCACCCGGGGGGACGATTCGATCGCGGTCTTCTCCGTGGATGCCTCGGGCGCGCCGCGCCGGGAGAAGACTTTCCCGTCATGCGGCGCAAGTCCCCGGGATTTCAATTTTCTGCCGGATTGCGGGATTTTGGCGGTCGCCAACGAATTCGCCGGAGAAACCGCGTTTTTCGCGTGCGACCAGAACACCGGGACGATCCTCGAACTGCGAAGCAAACTGGCGCTGCCGCGACCGCTTTACGTGCTGGTGTAGGCCGGTTCTCCGGCCGCTCCGCCGCCATTGCGCCGCGATGCGCGGTACTCCCGGGGAGAGAGGCCGATGATCTTTTTGAATTTTTTGCTGAACGTGTAAATATCGGAAAATCCGCACTTGCGACTGATGGTCCCGATGGGAGAATCGGTATTTTCCAGCAGTCCCACCGCCTCCTGGATCTGCAATTTGGCGATCAGTTTGCCCGGCGTGACTCCGGGGTGGTATTTCTGAAATATCTTCCTGATGCTTTCCGGCGAGCGGCCGAATTCCGCCGCCAGGGACTTGAGGGAGAGTTTTTTGTCGAAATTATGCCGGACGAAATCGCATACGTCGTTGTACACGTCATGTTTCAATTCGCCGTGACATGCGGCGTTGTCCGGCGCCGTCATCTCCAGTTGATGCAGCAGGATCCCGGACAACTTGAGCAGCGCTCGGGAACGGGAGACGGCGCCGTTCACGCCGTAAAACGCGGCCGCGATGTCGTTCAGGCTTTCAAGATCCTCCGGCGGCAGCCGGAACACATGGTTCTTCAGCGGCAGGAGCGGGGCGAAATCGTTGCCGGGCATCAGAAACGACACGGCGATGAACGTGTGCCGGGGGATGTTCGGCGCGTCGATCGAGGAGTGGAACTGAAAGGGGAAGAAAAGCACGCTGTCGCCGGTTTCCATCGGGAAACTCAGACCGTCGATGAGCGCGGTGAGTTTGCCGCTGAGGATCGTTTTGAGTATCATCCGGCGGTGGATGTAGGTCTCCTTGGGGATGATCGCGCTGTTGGAGTCGACCCGGACGATCACGTTTTCCGGAATCAGCGGACAGAGCGACTCCATTCCGCCGGACACCAGGGAGTCCGGCCGTTTTCCGTGGTATTCCAGCAATTTTTTCAGCGGATCGTGAGGTTGCGAAATTGACATAAAAAAAGCCGTTTCGTTCATTTTCATTCGCCGTGTACTAATATATATGGGTCTTCACGGGAATTTGTGGGTAAATCAGAGCGAGATACATCAGAACCCGTCGTCAGTCAAGCGGCAATCCGGCATAACCGCTCCCGTTGGTCGCTTTTATTCCGTTTGCCGTTTGACAGCCGCCAGAACCTGATGTGA
>JALEMG010000043.1 GCA_022768375.1 Lentisphaeria bacterium | reverse complement strand
CTCGATTTGCTTTCCACGGCGCAGTTCTTCGTCAACAACACCGCGTGCGCGATGGGCGGTTCCGTGGATATCGGCGGCGATTCCTACCGCCTGGACAAGAGCGGTCTCGGCATCACCCTGAGCAAGATCAGTTGAGAGGAGGTCTCAATATGAAATTCGATTACGAACAGCCGGAACTTGCCGAAGTGGACTTCGGCAAGTTCGCCAGCGGCGACAGCAAAGCGCCCGACTACGGCAGCGACACCGACGATTTGGGACAGTAAGCGCGCCGGAACGGGTCTTCGACACGTCCGGCGGCGGACATGTATCCCCCGCCCTCGGCAGGGCTTAAAGCCCTGCGCCCCGATGTCTCTTTCAGCGGACTGCGGAGGACGGCTTCGGGGGGGGGGAGAACACCCCGGCCCCCCCGGCGCGTCGGTTCCGCCTTCTCGCATCTCGCGCTTCCGCCGGTCGCGCGGCGGCCCGCAGTCGTCGGGATACCATACCCCGTCCGAAGCGAAGCGGAGTTTCCTTCGGTTATTTTTTGCGGTAAAAAGAAAGTAACGCTGCCCGCTTTCGCTGATTTCCTTCCTTCCCTGTGAAAAGCAAGAAAAAAGCGCGGACGGGAAACCTGTCCGGTGAAGGAGCAATTTTCCCGCCCGCGCAGGAGGGGGCGAAGAATAATAATATTTTTGTATCTATATTAAAATATCACAAGTCTCGAAAAAATCAACCGTTCGGCAGACAAAAAATGCTTTTTTTCATAAAAAAGGCGGCAAATCCCGGAATCCGGCGGCCCGACGAGGGAGAATGGCAACGGGAGATGGAAAAAATGCCGATGCGCGGGAAAACAGGGATTGCAAAACAGGGCATGCGGAGTTATTGTATGGAAGTGTTGTCGGTTTTGCGGCAAAGTTGAAGAAGGGCATGGGCATGGGCATGGGATCGACCGCGGTAAGTTTTTCGGTGCTGGTTCCGGTATACAATGGCGGAGACCTGCTGCGGCGGTGCGTCGATTCGGTGCTGAGGCAGAGTTTCCGGGACTTTGAACTGGTCCTGTGCGATGACAAATCCACGGACGGTTCGCTGGCGCTGATGCGGGAATACGCCGCCGACGATGTGCGGGTGCGGATCCTGGAGCACCCGGAGAACCGGGGCCGGACCGCTGCGCACTGCACACTGAACCAAGCGGCGGCGCGTCCGTACAGCATCTGCATGGACGCGGACGACGAGATCGCGCCGGATTTTCTGGAGACCGGAGCGGCGATCCTGCGCGAGGAGAAGTACGATGTTCTGGATTTCCCCTGCGAACTGAGGTTTCCCGACGGGACAACGCGTTTTTCGCCGGGGGAAGCGCGGACCTGCCGCGGCGACAACATGCTGATGACGCATCTGAAAAACAGTCTGGGGACGTGGTGGAGCAAGATCTACCGGACGGAGATCCTGCGCAACACCGAACCGCTGACCCGTGAGAATCTCTCCCTTGACGACGTGTTTTTCATGGCGCCGCTTTACTATCAGGTGAAGTCGTACCGCTATGTCCGCACGGAACACCCCATGTACATCTACTACGGTAATGTCGGTTCATGGAGCCGGTCAATGTTTGAGATGGACCCGGAACGCTTCGACAAGCGGTGCCGGCTCGGTTACGAGACCACCCGGCTCAACATCGAATTCTACCAGAAACACGGCTTCGGGCAGGAGTACGAAGACGCGGTGCTGCAACTGTATACCCTGAACGATCTGCTGCTGATCCTGAAAATGAATCCGGCGTGGCGGCGGGAAGGGATCGCGATTTTCCGCAGATACTTTCTCAAGGACGGCAATCTGCTGAGCGACGGCAGCGTCGCCGCCCCGCGGCAGGCCGCGCATTACGAGGCACAGCTCCGGCAACTGGAAACCCCGCCGGCCAAGCGTCCGACCTACACGTGGAATCTTTAGATTCTGTCCTGAGCGAGGACCGAAAAATAAAAAAGTCTGCCACCGGGTGCTACCCGGACGTGGTCCAGCGGCGGAACGCCGGTCGCCGCTTATAGATTTGGCAATTAACATTACTTGTATTTTTCTGATTTTTGGTGTATAATATTTACCATTATGAGTAATTACACCGCCCATCAAATAAATTCCGTCGCACTTGCCGAAAGGCGAGAGCAAGCCGTTCGCCTTTATCA
>JALEMG010000040.1 GCA_022768375.1 Lentisphaeria bacterium | reverse complement strand
ACCAGCGGATGCATGCCCGCGGTGGTGAAAAGGCAGGTGGGGTCGTTGTCCGGGATCAGCGAAGCGCTTTTGATCTCCGCGTGACCGTTGCGTTTGAAAAATTCGATGTACTTCCTTCTGAGTTCCTTCGCCGTCATCATTTCGTCTCAAACACTCTCATTCTCTAAATCAATTTTCGGGTAACCGCATCCCTATAACATAATGCCGGAAATCGTTTTTTTCAAGCACTTCATCCGCCCGCCGGCAAGATTTTCCGGCATCACGGCGCTTTGTGCAGCCGCCGCCACTCCCACGGCGGCTGCGGATCGGCACTTTTCCACAAACCCAACGCGCGCCGCCGAGCCTCCTTCTCCGCAGAAGACAGATCGTACTCCCGCGCCGCGTAGTCGGCATAATACCATGCCCATCCCTCCGCCACCATCTCCTGATTGATGTAGCGGCCGCCCAGCATCACCTTGCCCACGGCCCGCCCGTAACGATCCACGGCGGCGACATGCACCGTGACCCGGCGCCCGAGAATTTTCTCCCGCAGCGCGTCACGGGCGGCGATCCCGGAACTCTGAGCCGCTTCCGGAGCGTCGATCCCGAAGAACCGGACCCGGTATTTCCGGTTGTCCGGGGTGAGCAGGGTAGCGGTGTCTCCGTCGTAGACCTCAATGATCTCGCCGTCCAGACTCTGTTCCGGCAGAGCATTGCCGTAGTCCGCTGTCCCGCCGGGCAGAAAGCGGATGACCGCCGACGGCAGAAAATGTTTGTATTTGAGAAGCATGATCCCCGCATGGTCCATGCGGTCGAGATTGAACAACACCCCGCCGAGGGCGATCAGCAGCAGCGCGTACAGCGTGCGCAGAATCCAGTTCAATTTCCGAAAAAGCGGCCCGAAAAGGGATTTTCCTTCGCCGCCGATTCTGTTCTTGCGGATAGCCATATTCCGAATTCCTTTCCTGTCGGGGAGAAAATATACGCGACAAAGCGAAAAAAAACAAGTCGGCAGGGGTTGATTTTTTCCGAAGGCGATTTATAATTGCCTGATGGAGAGAAAAATTTCCGGGGGTTCCGGAAATGGGAAACAACCGAAGGAGGAAGACTTATGAAGACACATCTGCCGATTTGGAGCGCCGTCGCCGTTTGTGCACTGTCGCTCACCGGGTGCTGCTGTGATTCCGGGAAACCGGATTCGTGCGGCAAGACCAACCCCCAATGCACCCCCGCGGCCGCTCCCGTGCAGGCGGTGGAAACCGTGACCGTGGAGGCGGTCGGCGTGATCCCGGCGACGGCCACCGCCCCGGCTCCGGCAACAACTCCGGCGGCAACTCCGGCGGCAACTCCGGCCGCGGCTCCGGCGGCAACTCCGGCGGCGGCCCAGTGAGCACGGAGAGTTGACGCATGGACGATTCGAAATCACTTCGCAATACCCGGACGGAGAGGAATCTGCTTCACGCCTTTGCGGGGGAATCCCAGGCCCGGAACCGGTACACTTTTTTCGCGTCTCAGGCCAAAAAGGAAATGCTGATGCAGATCTCCGCCATCTTTGCGGAAACCGCCGATCAGGAGAAAGAGCACGCGGAACGGTTCTTTCAGTTTCTCAGCGGCGGGTCATTGAACATCACCGCCGCGTTTCCCGCCGGGATCATCGGTGACACCGCCGCCAATCTGGCCGCGGCCGCCGACGGGGAATACGACGAGTGGCACACCCTGTATCCGAACTTCGCGGGAATCGCCCGCGAGGAGGGTTTCCCCGCCATCGCCGACGTGTTCAACGCGGTCTGCGTGGCGGAAAAACAGCATGAGAAACGCTACCGCGCTCTGTTGCGGAATCTGGAAACGGATCAGGTATTCCAACGCGACACCCCGGTGGTGTGGCGGTGCCGGAACTGCGGCTACCTCCACACGAGAACCGGCGCTCCGATGAAGTGTCCGTCCTGCGACCACGCCCGCGGTTATTTTGAATTGCTGGCGGAGAACTGGTGATCCGAGACGCGGATCGGGAAAAGAGGCTGTTGCAAAACCTTCGGGCTTGCAGCGGTCTCTTTTTTTGCATCTTCACCAGAATTTGTGGGCGAACTCCGGTTCTGGGAGTTCGCCAAGCTGGTGATATAAGCACACTTTTGCAATTTTGAGCGTCCGAAATCCGAACGATTTTCTGATAGTCAGATTTATTTTCCTGTTCAA
>JALEMG010000017.1 GCA_022768375.1 Lentisphaeria bacterium | reverse complement strand
CATAAAGGGCACAACTATTTGACACTGGTCTACCAAATTGATCCCGGAGCACGCCGGTTGCTTTGGATCGGAGAAAATCGAACGCAAGGAACCATGTCATCGTTTTTTGCAGATATGGCAATGTGGAAAGCTGACTTTTCTGCTCAAATCAAGGTGATTTGCTCGGATATGTGGAAGCCGTATTTGAAGATGATTGCCAAACATTTACCTCAGGCAATCAACGTGCTTGACCGCTTTCATATCATGCAAAAATTCGGAAAGGCTCTTGATAAAGTTCGGGCGGACGAGGCAAAGCGTTTGCGTCAAGCAAAACAACCTCCGCTCCTGTCCAAAACTCGTTGGTGCTTTCTGAAACGCCGAGAAAACTTGACAGAAAAGCAAGGTTTCAAACTCAATAAACTCTTGAAGATGAATCTGCGGACGGTAAAAGCATACCTGTTGCGAGAACAATTTCAAAAGCTTTGGGATTATCGTTCGCCGGGATGGGCGGGAAAGTTTCTTGACCAGTGGTGTCATGCCGCAACTTTTAGCCGGATTGAACCAATGAAAGACCTTGCAAAAATGTTGACTGCTCATCGTCTTTTGATCTTGAATTATTTCAGGGCAAAAAAACAGTTCAACAGCGGAATTGTCGAGGGATTGAACAGGAAAATAAATCTGACTATCAGAAAATCGTTCGGATTTCGGACGCTCAAAATTGCAAAAGTGTGCTTATATCACCAGCTTGGCGAACTCCCAGAACCGGAGTTCGCCCACAAATTCTGGTGAAGATGCTTTTTTTATTTTTCAGTTCTCTTTTAGGACACGGCCTTCTCCCCCCGGCGGCGAATCATTTCCGGGATTTGACGGCGGCCGGTTCGACTTCGTCAATGATCATGCGCAGCGAATGATCCGCCCGGGTCGTCAGTTTCCCGCGAATGACGTAACGGCCGGTCAGCAGATCCAGCGGCCGCCCGCCGACGGCAAGGTATTTCGCCGGAAGCAGAGCGGAGAGCACCACCGGACGATCGACCTCGGGGGAGACCACCTCCACCTCCGCCATCCCTCCGGAGAGTCGAGGCTTGCCGGAAATGTGGAAATAACCGGTCACTTCCACATTCTTGCCCTCAAACGTCCGTTTCTGGGCGGTCAACTGCTCGATCTGCTCAAAACTCAGGGGAACGTACCGGTCCTCCATCAGCGGCTCCAGCAGCAGCACCCCCCCCACCGCAATGAGGCCGGACAGCACCGTGGAGATCAGACCGACTTTGAGCCAGCGGAAAAAGGTCATGTGCCTGCCGGAATGCTTCTCCAGCATCCCCAGCGCCACGATGTTGGCCGTGGAACCGATCATGGTGATGTTGCCGCCGAAGCACGCGCCGAACAGCAGCGCCCACCACAGCGGAAAATCCTTGACGTTGAGTGACAACTGCTCGATCACCGGACAGAAGGACGCGACGAAGATCACATTGTCCACAAAGGCCGAGCCGATGGCCGAAGTCGTGAAAATGAACGGCACCAGCGTGAGCGTCCCGCTGCCCGCGCATCCGGAAAACTTCGTGGCGATCACCTGATCCACATGCGTGTATTTGAGCGTGCCCGCCACCGCGAACAGCATCATGAAAAACAGCAGCGTCCACCAATCCACTTCGGTCTCGATGTAATGCCGGGCGCGGTTCGGTTTGAGGATCATGACGATCCCGGCGCAGATGAGCGGCGCGATGTACAGCACGGTATTGGGCTGCAGGTGAAACAAGTTCTCCAACTGGTGATGGGATGCGATGGCCAGCGTGGTCAGCACGATCAGCGTCAGACCGGCCCGGTAGGGGATCCGGATGACCGGCACCAGCGTCAGACCCTGATCCAGCCGCGCCTTGAGTTTCCGGTCGAATTCCCGCAGGGATTTGCGGTAGAGAAACAGCATCAGCGCCAGCGTCGCCAGCAAGGACGCCAGCATCAGCGGAAACGACCAGATCATGAAGTCTCCGAAAGTCAATCCGCCCTTGCTGCCGATCAGAATACCCACCGGATTGCCCATCATCGTCCCGGCGCTGCCCACATTGGTGCAGAGCACCGCGATCAGAATATACGGCGTCGGGTCCAGTTTGAGCCGGTCGCAGACCTGAAAGATCAGCGTGGCGATGAAAATGATCGACGTGACCTCGTCCACCGCGCAGGCAAGCAGCGCCGACGCGACGGCCGTCACCGAAACGAACTTCCAGCCCGACAGATTCGGCATCGACACGATCAACTGGACGATCCAGGTGAAAAAACCGAGGTCGCGCAGCGCGCCGACGACCACCATCATGCCCACCAGAAACAAAATCACGTTCAATTCGCTGTACTTCACAAAGTGCGGCACGTCCAGCGACCGGCTGAACATCAGCACCGCCAGACCCAGAAACGCCACCGCCAGCCGGAAGTTCCAGAAGAACAGCGTCCCGAAAATAATGCCGATGAATACCCCGCAGGTGACCGCCTGATTCGTGTCCAGCACCTTCGTGACCAGCCCCGCGACGCCGACGCCGCAACTGGCCGCCAGCAGGATGATGAACCGGATAATCGTCGTTTTGAGCGGAAGAGCCCCGCCCGCGTCCTCTGTCATGATCTTGGTCTCCTGAAAATCCTGTCCCGCGTTCTACGCCCAGAACAACTGCGCGCAGAACGCCTTCAACTCCACCACTCCGGCAAATCGACCGTGATCGGTGATGACAAGTTGCCGCAACCGATGCATGGTGAACAATTTGGCAATCTGGATCGCCGGGACGCTTTTTTCCACCGAAATGAAATCCTCGCGCATCACATCGGCCACCCGGGTATCGTCCGCGCTCCGCAGCACCTCCACGAACGGCTGGAACCGGTCGATGGGGGAGAGGTCGTCCATCCAGAGCAGATGCTCGGGCAGACTGTATTGGAGCAGATCGGTCAGCGCCAGCACGCCGCGCAGGTCGCCTTCATGATCCAGCACCACCAGTTCTCCGCACTTGGTGGTGGCGAAAAGGCGGATCGCTTCGGCAAGCGTGCCGGTCTCATACAGTACCGCCGCGGGCGGCGCCATCAGGTCGCCGGCGGTGAGAAAGGAGTTCACCTCGCGCTTGTGATTGCCGAAAAGCGCCAGCACCTCCGCGGGCGTCGTGCACGCCAGCACCCGGTCGACCATGGTGGTGTCGCTGAATACCCGGGCCAGTTCGGAAATGATCTGCAAATGCAGATTCGGGTCCTCCGTCGGGGTCAGCAGCAGCAGCGTCACCCGGGCCGGACCCATTTCGGATTTGAAATCCACTCCCCCGGGGGTGCAGATCATCCCCAGCAGCGGCTTGGCCATGCCCGGTATCCGGGCGTGAGGCACCGCCAGCCCCGGAGCGACCACCGTCGGAAAAAGTTCCTCCCGGGCGGTGACTTCCCGCGCCGCCGCCGCCATGTCCAGATCCGGATGGTGGCGTTTGAGCAGACTCAGCAACTCGTTCAGCAGCGAGTCCCGCTCGGACGTTCCCGAACCGCAGACGATGTTGTTGAGCGGCAGCAGTTCATAAAAGTGTCGAACCTGTCCCATCTTTGCGCCTCATTTCCGTTCCGGAGCGCTGCCGTTGGCAAAGGTTCGCACGCCCGGACCATACAAAAAAGCCCATTCCGAACCTCAAACCGGCCGCATTCGGAACGGACCGAATTTCGTGGCGTATAATTTAGCACGCAAAGGGGATTTTTTCCACTTTTTTCTCCTGAAAAACGCTTTTTTATTCAAAAGCCAATACTTTTTACCGATTTTTACCGGGTCACGGTATTTCCGGGAGAGGAAAAGCGATGTCCCGGAAGAATTTTCCGGGACATCGCTTCCGGCGGGAGGTGTCGGCCTGCGCCGACTTCAACGCTTCGCTCATGTTTCGCCGCATTTTAAGCGGCGACCGGCGTTCCGCCGCTGGACCACATCCGGGCAGCGCCCGGAGGAAGATTTCTTTTTTTTACTTTTATTTTTTTGAGTTGCCGGGCGTCATCTCCGGGACGAGCCCCAGATAGGGCGGCAGTCCCGGGAAAGCCACATGGCACTTGGCGAAATATCCTTTTGCCGGTTTCTTGAGATGCAGCCGCCAGACTCCGGCCATTTTCCGCTGTTCCGGCGTGGGGTCGAACTGCGCGCCGTTGGTGTACGGCACGTCGAAGACCTTTTTACCGCTGGGATCGTAGATCTCGAAGGCGACGAACAGAATATTGCTCCGCCCCCACACCCGCACCGCGAATTCCGGCGCATCCTCCGGAACGTAGAAGTAAATGTCTCCCTCGAACTGGAAGAAACTCCGGGCATGCGGGTCGGCCGTAATTCCGGCGGGCAGATTGGAACTTTTCAACGCAATGTAGACCCGTTCGCCGTGAACGTCGATCCGATGGAAGCCGTCCTCCTCCAGTTTCACGCGGTACTTTTTCACGGTCACGGGGGAGATGCTCTCCAGACGTGTCGTCTTGCCGGAAGGCGCGGTCCACGTCACCGTCCCCTCGAAACTGATCCGGCCGAGACCGATGTAATCCAACTCGAATTCCGCCGTGTCCCCGGCATGGCCGTAGACCCACCAGCCGGCGCGCCAGAACTCCGGCACCCGGGGAAATTCCGTCTTTTTGACTTCGTATTTGACCGTCTCATCTCCTTGCCGCGGCGCGGGATTTTTGAATGCCTTGGGCTTGTAATCAATGCCCTTGAGCCACGAGGTGTCGCCCAGATAACTGTGGTCGAAAACCAGCAGTTCCTTCTCTTTGGGCACGCCGGACATTTTCAACCCGGAAAGGTCGATTTTCGCCGCCGGAGGTTGACCGTTGGGGTCGCAGAAAGCGATGCGGAAGGTCTCCGGTCCGCCGGAGGAACGTTTGAGCGTGCAGTCCTGAAAGGCGATGTTCAATTCGTGCCGCACGTCCATTTCGATCTCGACGGGATAGCGGCGGGACGCGTTGGGGAAATTGCTCTCGAAGTTGCAGTTCACAAAGCGCAGATTCCCTTTCAACTCATGTCCGAGCCGCTCCCAGCGGGTCCGGGTCCAAATGAAAAGGTCCGCCTGTTTGTTGTCCTTGACCTGACAGTTCTCGAACGTGATGTCCACCGGTCCGGTGATCCGGGTGTCCATCCTCGTGACGCTCACCTGAATGCCCGCTCCGGTGTTGCCGGCGATCTCGCAGTTGCGCACGACGATATCCACCGTCGGCTCGCCGGGATTGTTGGTCTCGATGTCGATCCCCGCCATGGGCATGGTGCCGTCGGTGTTGTTGAGTTTGCAGTCTTCGATCAGGATGTGGCGGCCGTTGATGATGCTGATGCCCTGCCGGTGGTTGCCGTCGCAGTTGAGTTTGCGAAGCACGATGTGTTCCGGGAATTTGGTCCCGCTCTGAAAGGTGCACAGACCGTCGCCGCCGGAGTTGAGCAAGTGCATATTCTCCACCCGGAGGTGGTGTCCGGCCTGCAGTTTGACGCAGTGCCGGGATTCGGACGGGATGTAGTTCCGCGGATCCTGATAGTCGCTCTTGTGCATGCGGATGATGCCGCCTTCGCCCTCGCCGCGAATGATGATGTTGTCCTCACCCACGCTGGAGAAGACCGAATCGTGATACCGTTTGTAACTGCCGCGTTTGGCCTCGACCGTCGCGCCGGATTCGAAGACGATCTCCTGATCGCCCCGCAAAAAAAGCGGTTCGGTAATCCACGGCGAAGGCATTTTGTCGATGATGAGTTTTTTTACTTTGGAATTGATCGCGTCCTGCAGGATGTCGGTCGCATCGTCGGCTTTGAAGCCCCACCATGACAACCGCGCGGTGTCGACTTCGCCTTTGCGGGCTTTGGCCACCAGGTCCGGCTTGGCGTCCGGTCCCAGCGTCACGACCCGCTCCATCGGCAGTTGCTCCTCCACGGACAATTCCGCGATCTCGAAATCGCCGCCCTCGACCTGAATGCCGACGCGGACTTTCGCGGTGCCGTACAGGAACTGCCCCGTCTCGCGGCCGATTTTGGAGAGCCCCTTCCGGGAGGCGCTGTACTCCTGCCAGAATTTCTGCAACGCGGTGCTCAGCACGGTGTCATACGGACTGTTGGCGAAATGACGGCGCACCACCGTCCCGACGGCGATGTCCCGCCGCAACGGGGCGGCCAACTCCGCCGTGCCGTCGGCGGCGACGGATTTCACCGCAACGTAGTCCACATTGGGCAGATCGGAGTTGTCCGCTTTGGCGTTAAGCGCCAGCACGACCCTGGATTTCGTCGCGGCCCACTTGTCCGCGCCGTCAAGTTGCAGTTGCCTTGCACCGGATGCGGCGGAGGACCTCACCGTGGCCAGCGCGCCGAAGTCCGCGGAAACCGCGGTCGGCGGGAAGCGGACCCCCTTGTCGCTCACCGACTCCGTGACGATCCAGACCCGGGCGCCCGGCGTGACGTAACGCAACTTCGCCAGAAACGTATACGTCCCTTTCGGATTGATCGGAATTTCCCTTTTGCTGAAAAATTCCGGCTTCCGATTCTTATTGGCGATCCGCCAGCCGCCTTTGACGGCTTCGCAGGTCGTTCCGGGCGAAAAATTCACCGCGTCGGGACTGAATTTCCACACCACATCCGCCGACGCCGCCCCCGTCAGGGCGAGCGCGAACAGGAGAACAAGATGACCGATACGCATGATTCGAATCCCTTACTGAGCGATTTCGGAAACAAAAAATTCCGCGATCTCGATGTCGCCGCCCTCGACCTGGATGCCGACGCGGACTTTTGCGGTGCCGCGCAGCCATTTGCCGAATTCACGGCCTTTTTCGGAAACGCCGGAGATGTCCCGGCGGAAGACCTGAAAATCCGCCCCCATCGTGGTGAAAATGAGCGAATCGTACGGACCGTTCTCGAAATGACGGCGCACCATCGTCCCGGCGCGATAGCCCCGGCGCAGCGGTTTGCCCAAAGTGACCGTGCCGTCCGGCGCGATGGATTTGATCGCGTAGTAGTTGCTGTTCGGCAGGTCGGAATCATCCTGCTTGGCGTCGAACGCCAGCATGGCGCGCCGCTTGATCGGCGCCCACTTCTCAATATCCCGGACCTTCACCTCGGTCGCCCCCTCGTGGGCATACGAACCGAGGAACCCGAGGGCTTTGGCATCGGCGTCCACCGAGGTCGGATTGAACTCCCGCCCGTCGGCGTTGTAGTTTTTCGTGACGACCCAGAGCCGGGCCTTGGGCGAAATTTCGCGGACTTTCAGCCGGATGAAGTATTTGCCGTCCGGTTTGATCTCCACCATGTCCTTGCTGAAAAACTCCGCCCGCTTCTGGGCCTGGGTCAAAGTCCAGCCGTTCCCCGTGGGGGTACAGACGGTATTGCGCGCCAGATTCACCGCCTCGGGCGAGAACTTCCACACGACATCCGCCGACGCCGCGACCGCGGCGGCAAGGGCCGCGCCGACCAACAACGATTTCTTCATTTGAGAACCTCCCTTAAAAATTTTTTGCTCCGCCGGAATCGAAAAACTCCGGTCCGGCTATTAAGATACCACGCGCCGGGAAAAATGTAAATAGTACAAAATCACCAATTATCGCGTTTACTCACCAATTGTTTTCCCGCAAATATCGCGCGTCCGAATCTTGAAAACGGACCGTTCGGGCGGTATATTCTCCCGCGGCAGACAAGTGAAATAAGACAGAGGAGGATTCCGTGACCGATTCGATGGCGCAACTGGACCGGTGCGAACGCCGGTTCGCCTCATGGGAATTCGCCGTTCCCGGTTTTGCGGGGATCCTGAGCGAACTGCTCTCCTCTCCGCCTCCGGCGCGGAAGGAGGAGGGGCTGATCAACGTCTCCTCCGGCAAGTACGTCTGGCATCTGCGCCGCCGGAACCGCGACGCGGAGGAGTTCGATTTCGCGTGGAAGACCAACCCCGGCAAGACCCCGTGGCGGTACATCCTGCGCCCCTCGCTCACGACCCGGGAGGCGCGCAACTATCTGCGTTTCGCGGCGCTGGGGATCCCGACGCCCCGGGTGCTGGCGGCGGGCGACATCCGCACCTGTTTCATCCTCCGGCAGTGCTTCATCGCCACCGCCTTCGTCCCCGGCAGCGACGACGGGCGGGCGTTCATGCCGGGAGGTCCCAAACGGGGGGAGACGGCGCTGAGACGGGAGTTCTGCAGGAAAAATCTGGAACTGCTGGCAAAGATCCACGACGCCGGGATCTTTCACAAGGCGTTCCACCCGCGCAATCTGCTCTGGCGCGGCGGGGCCGGGACCGTGGAGGTGTTCTGGATCGACGTTGCCCGGTGCCGGGCGGTGCCGGCGCGCAGACTGCCCCGGGCGGTGCTGGTCGATCTGCACGTATTTTTCCGGGACATGCGGCTGACGGCGGCGGAACTGACGGAACTGGCGGAGTTCTACCTGTCGTGCCGCAGATCCGGCGGCTATCCCGGGGGCCGGGAACAATTGATTGCGGACCTGTACGGATTTCGGCGGCGGCGCTTCTCGCGCAGGCGTTACATTCTCACCGGGGAGACGGCCTGATCCTCAGCGGCCGAGGCGGAGTTTCCACCGCTTGCTCCAACTCAGCGGCGGCGGCGTCGGACGCTCCGGCGCCTTGCCCGCCAGCAGCCGGGCGGGGTTGCGCGCGAACCACATGTCCGTCAACTCCGGCGGATAGAATTCATCCAGTTTCCGCTTGGCCCGCAGAAACATCTCCACCCCGGCGGCGTCATGCGCGTCGGAAGCGATGACCGCGCACCGTCCGGCCTGAAGCAGTTTCCACGCCGCATCCGCGACTTCCCGTCCGTAGCGGCCCAGAAAACTGCCGGCATTGACCTGACAGGCGCTGCCCCGCAGCAGATCGTACTGAGCGGCGGTACGGAGAATGGAATTCGGATGCAGCCGTTCCGGGTGCGCCCAGAGGATGGAAAATCCCTGTCCGGACAGCGGCATGAGTTTGTTGACAAGCGCGGTATCCACCGGGAAAAGCGCGGTATCCAGCAGCAGACAGCCGCCGTCGCCCAGAGGATATTTCTGCTCCGCCAGCAGATCGGTCAGCGCGTACTCCAGCCCCGGCAGGACCTTCACGCCGAATCCGGCGGCCAGTTCCGCGGTCGCGGCAAACGCATCCTCGTACCGGCTGCCCTCGGCGGCGGCGCTGTGCCCGGTGGCGCAGACCGCGGCAACGCCTCCGGCGGCGTATGCCTCCAGCATCCGGCAGCAGACTTCGCGATCGGCGGCGCCGTCGTCAAACCCGTAAGCCAGGTGGGAGTGGAGGTCGATCATGTGCGGGACTTACGAGAAGAACCGTTTGATCTTTTTCCAAAGTGACCGGCGCCGCTTTTTCCGGATCTCCCCGGCCGCACTGTAGCCGTAGCCGTAGCCGTAACCATAACCGTAGCCGTAACCGTAACCGTAACCATAGCCGTAACCGTAATTGCCCTTGTCGTGGACCCGGAACCCGTTGAGTACCGCGCCGATGACGGTCAACTGCACTTGGGAAAGTTGTTCCAGCGCATAGGCGAGTTGTTCCTTTCTGGCGCTCCCGGCCCGGACCACCAGCACCACGCCGTCGGCCAGTTTGCCCACGATGGAGGCGTCGGTCACACCCAGCACCGGCGGGGCGTCGATGATGATGTAGTCGTAACGGGAACGCAGTTCCTTCAGCAGTCCGGCGAATTCGTCGGAGAGCAGCAGCCGGGAAGGATTGGGCGGGATCGGCCCGGAGGAGAGGATGTGCAGATCGAAATCCTTGCTGTAGTCGCGGATGACCGCCTCGTCGAAGGTCGTTTCCCCGGCCAGAATGCTCACCAGACCTTTTGCGTCGGAAACGCCGAAGGCCTTGGCCAGCGCGGGCTTGTGCAGATCGCAGTTGATGATGAGGACCTTCTGCCCGGCCTCGGCCAGCGAAACCGCGATGTTGGCGCTGGTGAATGTCTTGCCCTCCGCAGGCACCCCGCTGGTGAAAACGATCACCTTGCCTTCGTCGCTGTGCTTGGCGTCGCTGTACTGGATGTTGGTCCGCACCGAGCGGAAACTCTCCGCGATGTTGGAACGGTCTTCACCCATGGTCCGGACGGAGACGATCTGATCGGGACTGTCCCCGCTCTCGGTCCGGCGGACCAGTTCGGGGTCCTGCGGCACCACGCCCAGCACCGGTTCCACCACCAGCCGCAGTTCCTCGGGCGAATAGATCCGGGTGTCGCAGATGGTGAATACGAACAGCAGACCGCCGGCCAGCAGGACGCCCAGCACCACCGCCGCCGCCGTATTGCGGACGACGCGGGGCGACACGGGACGCTTCTGGAGCGAAGGATTGTCCACCACCCAGGTATTGGAGATGCCGATGAGATTGCGGGCCTCCGTCACGAAAACCGAGGTAAGACAGGCCGCGATGTCGCGGGCGTTCTCCGGGGATGAGGAGACGACGCTGATGTCCAGAAACCGCGCTTTTTTGGTCACTTCCGCGCTGAAGGAGTATTTGGGGACCGCCCGATTGAACCGTTTCCGGTACTCCTCCTCCACGCCGATGCCAATGCGGCCCCGGGAGATGAGTTCCTGATAGTCCTCTTTCAATTGAGTGCCGAGGGACAGTTCACGGTAGAGCAGAACGTTGGAATCGGTTTTGGTGTTTTCCCGGCTCTGTCCCTGTTCGGCCTCGACCCGTCCGATGAATATGGAGGCGTGCGAGGCGTACTTCTTGGGGATCAGATAGCGGTTGATGAAAAACACCGCGACCCCGGCGATCAGCCCCGCCAGAAAAATCACCAGCGCGTTGCGTTTGAGAAACGCGTAGAAAAAGACCAGATCCAACTCCCGGACAACCATGCGAAACCCTGCTCCTGTGATCGTTTGATGAACCATTACGTGGAGTAATATACTCCGCCAATGTGATTTTTTCCAGCGGTTCGCGGAGAAAATCCGTTTTTTATCGGAGAATCCGGCGGCGGACGTTGACACGCCCCCGGGAAAAAGGTATATTATGACCGTGAACCGAAAAAAGGAGGAGTCACGATGTTCGGCATATACCGGATTGCGCTCGCCGCCCCGGAACTCCGGCCGGCGGAGGTGGATTTCAACAGGGACAGGATTCTGGACGCCTACCGCGCGGCAGTCGCGGCGGGCGCGTCGCTGGTGCTGCTTCCCGAACTGGCGGTCACCGGAGTCAGTTGCGGCGAACTTTTCGGACAGTCCTTTCTGCTGAAGCACGCGGCGCGCGCGGCGGCGGAACTGGCGGCGGAAGCGGGCGCGGTCCCGCTGATTTTCGGCATGCCGCTCCTGCGGCGCGGTGCGCTGCTGAACGTCATGGCGTGGGCGCAGAACGGCGCCGTCGCCGGATACGCGGTGCGCCGGACGCCCGAACCGCCGTTTTGCGCCGGACCGCTCCCGCCCGACGGGGACCTGTACCCGGGAGGGACGGTTTTCGACTGCGGCGTGGCGGTCTCGCTGGAATTTTCCGGCGACTTTCCGACGGACAACCGGGCGGAACTCCGCCTTTTCTCCGGTGCGGAGCCGCTGCTGCCGGACGCGGCGCGGCGGCACGGGGAGCGTTTCCGGGCGCTCTCCGGTTTCGGCGGCGCGGCGGCAGGGGTTTTCGCCGGACCGGGGGAATCCGGCACCGACGTGTTCTACGGCGGCGAACCGATCTTCGCGGTGAATGGTCAAACGGTTTCCGGCGGCACGGCGGACGACGCGCCGGGGGTGAGATTTTTCGATTTCGATGCGGAACGGGCAGCGGCGGCGCGGCGGAAACGGCCCGCCGCCGCCGGAGCGGAAGTGACCGTCGCGGCGGTGCCGGAAGCCCCGGACCTGCGGTTTTTCGTCAATTCCGCCTGCCCGTTTCTGCCGGAAGACCCGGCGGCGCGGCGGGAGTTCTGCCGGGAGACGCTGGATATCCAGGCCCGGGCGCTGGCGGCGCGGTTCGTCCGCTGTGGGGCCAAAACGCTGGTCCTCGGCATCTCCGGCGGTCTGGACTCCACGCTGGCGCTGATCGCGGCGGCGGGGTGCTGCCGGCACCTTCATCTTCCGGCGGCAAGGATCGTCGCCGTCACCATGCCGGGATTCGGCACCACGGGCCGCACCAAAAGCAACGCGCTGCAACTGGCGGAAATTCTCGGCGCGACCATTCGTGAGATCCCCATTTCCGAGGCCTGTCTGCGTCACTTCTCCGACATCGGACACGATCCGGCGCACCGGGACAGCACCTACGAGAACGCGCAGGCCCGGGAACGGACCCAGATCCTGATGGACGTGGCCAACCAGACCGGCGGGATCGTCGTCGGCACCGGCGACCTGTCGGAGATCGCGCTGGGCTGGTGCACCTACAACGGCGACCACATGGCGATGTACAACGTCAACGCCGCCATCCCCAAAAGTTCCATCGCGCCGCTGCTGGAATGCGCGGCGGCGGACCTGCCCTCCGGGGCCGCGGCCATCCTGAACGACATCATCGCCACGCCGGTCAGCCCGGAACTGCTGCCGCCGGACGCCGACGGGAACGTCGGACAGAAGACCGAACAGATCCTCGGCGCCTACGAACTGCACGACTACTTTCTGTTCCACCTGCTCTCCGGGGTTTCCGACCCGGAGAAACTGGCGGCGCTGGCGCGGCATGCGTTCAAGGGAAAGTATCCGGAGGAGGAGATCGTCCGGGTGCGGGAACTTTTCTTCCGCCGTTTCTTCACCCAGCAGTTCAAGCGGACCGCCGCGCCGGACGGCGTTCAGGCCGGGCCGTTCTCCCTCTCCGCCCGGAGCGCGTGGCGCATGGGAGCGGACCTCACCGGGGCGCTTTGGCGCTCTTGACCGACCGGCGCATGGGGGCGGCGGCCGCCGGGTCGTCCGCCCACTCGTGCCGGGGGTAGCGGGCGCGCATCTCCTTCACGACCATCCGCCAACTTCCCTTCCAGAATCCGGGCAGATCGGACGTGATCTGGACCGGACGGCGGGCGGGGGAGAGCAGTTCCAGTTTCAGCGGCACGCCGGACGCCCCCGCCTCCGGGTGGACTTTGACGCCGTACAACTGCTGAACGGGAATGGCCAGCGCGGGCACGTCGCCGGAGTAGTCGATTGGGAACTTCATCCCGGTGGGAGCGGTGAACTCCTCCGGGCACAGCCGGTCCAGTTCGCGGAGCGCCGCGTAATCGAGCATGGAGCGGAAAATCTCCAGCCACGGCGCTTTTTTAAGCGCGGCAAACGTGCGGACGCCGGAGAGGAATCCGCTTGCCGCCTCCGGCAGTCCGGCCGCCAGCGCCTCCGGCGACCAGTCCGGCAACGCACCCATGCCGTGAACCCGGCCGAAATGCACCCGTTCCACCAGACGGCGGGCGCCTTTCGCTTCCGGCGGCGGCAGCGGGATGCGGCGGCGCAGCGCTTCCCGGATCAGCGCGGGGACGATCCCGGCTTCCGGTACGGGGCAGTTCCGGGAGGCGAGCACGAGCGCGCGGAATCGCCGTTCCTCCCGGGCGGTGAAGCGTTCCGTCTCCGGGTCGAAGGCGGTGACGGTCTCCGTCACGATCCGGTCCGGGAACAGCGCTTCGATCTCCGCCGCCGACAGCGGCGCGGCCAGTTGGATCACCGCGTCCCGGCCGCCCGAGGCATCCAGACGGGCGACGGCCAGAAATTCCGCGCCCAGCAGGGGATCGCCCTCCCGCAGAAGCGCGGCCCGGCCGCCGGCAAGTTGAAATTCCCGCCCGTGCCGGACCCGCGCCCCGCCCAGCCACTCCGGGAAAGCCGCCGCCAGCAGTGGTCCCGCCGCCTCGGGCACGATCTCCGCCGGACCGGGGAAATCTCCCGTCAGCCGGGCGAATACCCGGCGCGCCGAAGCGAACCGCTCCGGGTGTTTCCGCCAGACCTCCAGCCGTTCCCGCAGGTCCGCCCCGGCATCCGGAAGTTCGGAGCGTTCCTCCAGCAGCGCCGCCAGTGCCGCCGCGGTGCGGCGGAGATTTTGCGGCGCGCGGATCAGCATGGCCGCCAGCCGGGGATGGACCGGCACGGCGGCGGCCCGACGCCCGACGGAAGTGGGCCGCAGGTCTTCGTCCAGCAGTCCGAGTTCCCGCAGTCCCGCCTGAGCCGTCCGCAGTGCCGCTTCCGGGGGCGGATCGAGCCAGCGGAGGTGTTCCGCGCCGCCGCCCCAGACGGCCAGCGTCAACGCCGGACGGAACAATTCGGCATGAAGGATCTCCGGGGCCGCGTGCTCGCGCATCGCCGCTTCGACCGAGGCGTCGTAACAGCGGATCGCCCGGCCGGGGGCGGTGCGCCCGGCGCGCCCGGCGCGCTGGACCGCCGAATCCTGCGTGATCCGGCGGGGTTCGAGAAAGGTCATCCCCGCGCCGGGGCGGTAGACGGGAACCTTTTCCCAGCCGGAGTCGATGACGGTCCGCACGCCCTCGATGGTGATGCTGCTTTCGGCCACGTTGGTGCTGAGGATGACCTTCCGCATCCCCGGCGGGGCGGGAGCCAGCGCCCGGCGCTGTTCGGCAAAGGGCAGCGCGCCGTGGAGCCGGAGCGGAAGCGCTCCCGGGGGAAGCGCCGGAGACAGCATTCGGAAACAGCGTTCGATCTCCTCCGCCCCGGGCAGAAAGACCAGTATGTCGCCCTCCCCCGCCGAAAACTCCTCCAGCACCGCCCGGGCACACTCCCGGGGGGATTCCCGGACATCCGGCGAACCGGGACGGCGCAGGATCTCCACCGGGAAACTCCGCCCGGGCGCCCGGATCACCGGCGCGGCGAGGAACGCCCCCACCCGCGCCGCGTCCAGCGTCGCGGACATCACCGTGAGCAGCAGGTCTTCCCGCAGGGCGGAACGCACCTCCAGCGCCAGCGTGAATGCGAGGTCCGCCTCCAGCGACCGCTCGTGAAACTCGTCGAAAATCAACGCGGAGACCCCGGACAACTCCATGTCTTCCTGAAGCATGCGCAGCAGCACCCCCGGCGTCACCGCCAATATCCGGGTCTCCCGGCTCAGCGCCTGTTCGCCCCGCACCGCGAAACCGCACTCCCGCCCCAGGCGCAGTCCGTGGACCGCGCAGATGCCGCCGGCGGCGGCCCGGGCCGCGATCCGGCGGGGTTCCACGAGAATGGTCCGGCCCGGAGGCGCGAGGCAACTGACGGATTCCGGCACCAGCATGGTCTTGCCCGCGCCGGGTTCCGCCTGCACGACGGCGCTCCCCGCGGCGCGCAGCGCGGCGGCGAGGTCCGGCAGGACTTCCGATACGGGGAGGCGGGGGATCATTTCTTCCCCGCCGCAAGAGGATGGGTCCGCAGGTAGATCTTTTTCAGCCGTTCCGCGCTGACATGGGTGTAGATCTGAGTGGTGCTGAGGTTCTCGTGCCCCAGCATCTCCTGCACGCTGCGCAGATCCGCGCCCGCGTCCAGCAGATGCGTGGCGAACGAGTGGCGCAATTTGTGGGGGGTCAGATCCGGCGGCAGTCCCGCCTGCAGCAGATAGGCCTTGAGATTGCGCTGGAACGACCGGGGCGTGAGCCGGGTCCCCTGCTGATTGAGAAACAGCGGCGCGGCGCGGTCCCGGGAAGCCCCGGAAGTACTGCGCAGTTTCAGATACTCCCGGAGCGCCTTGCGCGCCGGAGCGCCCAGCATGGCCAGCCGCTCCTTTTTACCCTTGCCCCGCACTTTGACCACTCCGCTGGACAAATCGGCGTCGCCGTAATCCATGCCGAGAGCCTCGCTGATGCGCAGTCCGCCGGAGTAGATCGCTTCGATGATGGCGGCGTCCCGGGCGCGGGAAAAGGCCGCGCTCCCCTCGTTCCGGGTCACTCCGGCCGCTTCCCGGCTCTCCCAGTATTGCGGCACGGCGGCGATGAGGCGGTCGATCTGGCCGATGCTCATGACTTTGGGCAGGGGTTTGTCCGCCTTGATCGCCGGAAGATTCGCAAACGGATTATCCGCGGCGCCGCCCGTCCGGAGCAGATAGCGGAAAAAGGAGCGCAGCGCGGACAGTTTGCGCTGGATGGAACGTTTGGCATTGCCCGCCTCGTGCAGCATCATCACCAGAGTCCGGGCCTGCTCCCGGTCCACCGTCGCCCAGTCGTCGAACGACGCGTCGGATTCGCGGACCCGGACGGCAAATTCCACGATGTTGGCGAAGTACGCCGCCACCGTGTGTTCGGAGGCGTTTTTCTCCGTCCGCAGGTAACGGACGAACCCGGCCAGCGATTTGCCGGTTTTTTTTTCGTTATCCATTTGCCAATACACCTCGGGAATACTATATTAAAGTATCGTCTTGAGGGGTGTTTTTCAACAACGGGAAAGGATGTTGCCATGAAAAAAGCAGGATTTTTCGCGCTGACGGCGGTTTTCGCCGTCTCCGGGGTCATGGCCGGGGTGCCCGGCAAAGTCAACGCGGACTGGCTGAACATGCGGACCGGCGCGGGGCTGGAATCCCCGGTGGCCGGCAAAATTCCGCAGGGGACCGGGGTCGACATCCGGCGCGAAGTCGGCAACTGGCTGGAGATCTCCGCGCCCGCCGCGCTGAAACTTTACATCTCCGAAGCCAGGGTCAATCCCGGCGGCGTCCTCAACGGCGAACTGAATCTGCGTACCGCCATGTCCGATTCCGCGCCCACGCTGGGGCTTCTGCCCAAAGGCGCCAAGGTGAAACTGCTGGAGGAGCGTCGAAACGGCTGGGTCCGCATCGCGCCGCCGGAGACGGTGATCGTATACGTCGCCGCCTTCTGCGTCGATTACGACAAATCCGCCTTTGACGCCCAGGGTCTGCCCAAAACCGCCGCCGCGCCGGAAACCCGGCCGGAAGCCAAGTCCGAAGCCAAACCCGCCGCACCGGAAACCAAACCGGAAGTCAAACCGGAGGCCGCCCCCGCCGCCGACGCGGGCAAGGCGGTGGAGTTGAAAGGCGTGCTGACGGCGTGGAAGTACAGCAAGTCCCCCGATACCGCGTTCGCCCTGCTGGACAGTCCCAAAGGCTGCTGCATCGGATTCGTGGCCGGGGACAAGGAGAAACTGGCCGCGCTGGACGGCAGGATCGTGACCGTTTCCGGACGGATCACCGGACGCACCGAGGCGGGGACGATCCTTGTCGCCGCCGACGCCGTGACGGAGAATGCGGCCGAAGAAGCGTCAAAATAACCCGGATTTCCCGGAACCGGACTTGAAAAACCGGAAAAAAAGGTGTATATGTATGAAATGTCCGGATTCGGAGACCCAACCCATTTGCAGGTGAGTATTTTGGAGAATGACGACAATTTCAGACGGGCGGACGGCCGCGCCGGACTGCTGACGAAACTGGCGTGGATCGGCGGGGCCGGAGCGGCGGCGCTGCTGCTCTGCGTTTCCCTGCTGGCCGCGAACCGTGGCGGCGACGTGCTGGCGCTGGCCGCGGTCCCCTTCGCGCTGGCGCTGCTTTTCTCGCTGGCGGCGGTGGTGTACGGAGTGCTGTTCGGCGCATCCCGGCGGGAGGAGGAGGAGAAGCGTCTGCTGGCCAAACGGATGGAGAGCCGCGCCCTCAACGTGGAGGAGGACGTGCGCTTCACCGCGGAGCGCACATTCGCCAATTTCGTCCGCTTCGCGCCTTTTGTGCTGGCGGCGCTGGCCGCCGCGCTGACCGGCGGCATGCTCTGGCACGTCCGCGCCGCGTGGAGACTGCGGGGCGGCGCGGGCGCGGCCCTGACCGGTTCGCCGGTGCAGACGGCGCTGATCGCCGCGGTGCTGATGATGCTGGCGGTTTTCTCCGGAGCCTTTTTCATCGGACAGTCCCGGATGCCGGGGTTCCGCTGGCTCCGCCCGGTGGGAGCGTGGCTGCTGGCGGGATTTTTCACGCTGCTGGCCGCTTCCGTCTCCGCACTCTGCGCCGCCAGCAATCTGCCCCGGGTGGACCTCGCGGTCCGGGAGGTTTTCTTCTGGATCTTCGCGGTGCTGGGCGCGGAGTTCGTCGTCAATTTCATCATCGAATTTTACCGTCCCCGCACCGCCGGGGAGAACCGGCCGGTCTTTGAAAGTCAACTGCTGTCGCTTTTCACCGAACCGGGCGGGGTGCTGCGCAATATCGCCGCGGCGCTGGACTACCAGTTCGGCTTCAAGGTCTCGGGCACCTGGATCTACGCTTTCATTGAACGGTCGTTCTTCCCCGTGCTGATCCTCTGGGCGGCGCTGCTGTGGGGATTCAGCGCGATCCACGAGGTGGGCCCCAATCAGGTGGGGATCAAGGAGAAATTCGGCCGGATCGATTCCGGTCCGCTGGCGCCGGGGGTCTACTGGACGCTGCCTTATCCTTTCGGCAATATGCGGCGGATCGACTGCACGGAGATCCACCGGATCGTCATCGGAGAGACCGCCGAGGGCGCGCGGGAACGGGCCGGTTCCGGCGTGGTGCTGTGGACCAACAGTCACGGCGGAGCCAAAGAGCCCTTCATCGTCGCCGTCCCCGACCCGGGGAGCCGGGGCGGAAGCGGCATCTCCTTCGTCAGCATGGCCATTCCCATCGAATACCGCATCCGCCGCGACGGGATCATGGACTACGCCTACGACAACGTTTCCCCCGTGCTGGTGCTGAGCCGGATCGGGGAACAGGCGGTGGTGGAATACCTCTCCGGGGCGTCCATGGACGAACTCATGTCCCACGGACGCAGCAAGGCCGAAACCGCCCTGCGGAAGAATATCCAGCAGTTGGCCGATAAGAACCGCCTCGGACTGGAAATCGTCCGCGTCGTCATCATGGACGCCCATCCTCCGGTGGAGAAGGTCGCGCCCGCCTACCAGAACGTCATCGGCGCGCTGGAGGAGAAGGAGACCGAAATCCTGAAAGCCCGGGCCTACGCCGCCACCATCATCCCGGAATCCAAAGCCGCCGCGCTGGAGATCGTCACCGCCGCCGAGAGCGCCGCGTACAAGAACCGCACCGTGGCCGCCGCCGAAAGCGCCCGGTTCCGGAAGCAGATGCTAACTTACCGGGCGATGCCGGCGATGTTCCGCCTCAACGCCAAAATGGAACTGCTGGAGAACGAGGCCAAAAACATCCGCAAGTACATCGTCTCCTCCTCGCTGGCCGACGAAGTTTACCAGTTGAACTTCGAGACCCGGGAACGGCTGGACCTGGTGGACCTCGACCCCGCGGAACTGAGCAACGAGACCAAAAAGGACAAATAACATATTTTTTCGGAGGACAACGGAATCATCATGGCGAACGGAAACTTCTTCAAACATTGGCCGACGATGCTGCTCGGACTGCTGGTGGCGCTGGTGCTGCTGACGGCGGTGTTCTCGTTTCAGGTCAACCAGACCGAAGCGGCGGTGGTGACCACATTCGGCCGACCGGCGGTGGTGGACGCGCCCGGACTGCATTTCCGCTGGCCGTTCCCGTTTCAGAAGGTCTACTTTTTCGACCGCCGCATCCGCTGTTACGAGGGCAGCAGCGGCAAACTCGAGGAGACCGCCACCCGGGACGGCCACAACATCATCGCCGGCATCTACGTCAACTACCGGATCAGCGACGCGAAAGAGTTTTTCAGCAAACTGACCGATGTGACCGGCGCGGAGGATTTCCTCAACAACCGGATGCGGAGCGCCAAGAACACCGCGTTCGGACAGTATGACTTCAGTCAGATCGTCAACACCGATCCCCAAAAACTCAAACTGGCGGAAATTCAGGAGATGATCCGGCGGACGCTGACCGCGGACACCGCCGGATACGGCATCGCCATCGTCGGCGTCGGCATCAACAATCTCGGCGTGCCCAAAACCATCACCGAAAAGGTGTTCGACCGGATGATCGCGGAGCGCAAGCAGTTCGCGGACAAGAGTCTGGCCGAGGGCAAGCGGGAGGCGAAGGAGATCCGGATCGGCGCCGAGCGCGAGAAGACCATCACGCTGGCCAAGGCCGAGGCCGAAGCCCAGAAGATCCGGGCCGAGGGCGACGCCGCCGCCGCCGAATACTACGCGGTCTTCAAGGAACAGCCGGAACTGGCGGAGTTTCTGCGGAAACTTGATGCGCTTCGGGCAGTGATGCGGGGCCGGACCACACTGGTTTTCGACACTGCCGTGCCGCCGTTCGATCTGCTCCGGCCCGGGGCCGCGATCCTCCCGGCGGTCCAATGAGGGGGAGCGGTTCCATGACTGACAATCAAAGCGTGATCTCCGGCGAATTCGACCGCAGCGGGCGTTACGACGCCGGGCTGAAGTCGCTGGCCCGGAGTCTGCAGTTGACGTTTCTGTTTCTGCTGCTGGGGATCATCGGCACGCTGATCTACTTTTTCAGCGGCGCGGGATACTTCTCCGTGGAACCCCAGCAGGCGGTCATCGTCACCCGGTTCGGCCGCATCGTCGGCACCTACACCGCCGGCGGCCACTGGTTCCTGCCCTATCCGGTGAATCAGTTCATCCGGGTGCAGACCAGCCAGCAGTTGCTGGAGATCGACTTCGCCTCCGGCGGCAGCGGCGGCGACGCGCTGGAGCCGGGACGGGACAACTATCTGCTCACCGGGGACGCGAATATCGTGCACAGTTCCTGGACGGTGGCCTACCGGGTCGCCAACCCGGAAAAATACTACACCACGCTGCTCACCCCGCAGTTCCCGGTGGAGCACGGCCGGATCACCCCCGATGATGTATTCACCGACGCGGACGGGATGAGTTCCACCCGCGGTCCGGTGACGTTTCTGCGCAATCTTTTCCGGCGGGCGGTCATCACCGTGACCGGGGCCAGTCCGGTCAATTCGATCCTCTACGCCGGACAGGGGGCGTTCAGCGAGGCGGTGCGGCGGGAATTCACCGCGCTGCTCGCCGCCGCCGACTGCGGCATCGCGGTGGAGAATGTGGGGCTGAACCGAATCTATCCTCCGGTCAGGACCAAAGCGGCTTTCGATGAAGTCACCGCCGCCGACAATACCCGGAGCACCCTGCGCAACGAGGCGGAAGCCAATCGCGTGGAACTGGAGAACGAAGCCCGCAGCGCCGCCGCCGCCGTCATCGCCGACGCGGAGACCTACCGGATGCGCGTCCGGGCCCGGAGCGAGGCGGAAAAAACCTATTTTCTCCGGATATTGGAGCAGTACCGCCGCAGTCCGGACACCGTGCCGATGGCGCTGTACACCGCCATGCTTCACGACCTCGCCGCCGCCGTCACCGAGGGGGACAAGTTCGTCCTCGGCACCCGGAGCGGGAAAAAACAGTTGTGGATGAAGTTGAATCCCGAATTGAAAAAATCCGCCGCCGCCGAAGCGGGGGAGGGCAAATGACCATGAGCGACACGCATCTTAAATACGCGCACGACCACGAGCATGAAAACGGCGCCTGCGCCTGCGGACACCACCACGAACATGAGAACGGCGCCTGCGTCTGCGGGCATGACCATGAACACGAGGACGGGACCTGCATCTGCGGGCACGACCACAAGGCCGAGGGCGGCGTGGGTCACGACCGGTCCATGGGCCGGGTCTGCTTCGCGCTGGCGGGCGGTCTGCTCACCGTCAACAGTTTTCTGCTCCAGAAACTCCTGCCGGAACAGCAGTTTGCCGCCAGCATCTCGGCTCTGCTGGGGGCGTTCGTTCTGGCGCTGCCCATCATCATCACCGCGTGCAAGGACCTGATTCGCGGCAAAGTCTACATGAACGAACTGGTGGCGCTGGCGATCCTGGCGGCGCTGGTCAAGGCGGATTTTCAGACGGCGGGCATCATCGCGTTTTTCCTGCTGGTGACCATCATTCTGGAGACCCGGACCGCCAGCGGCGCCCGCCGTTCCATCGAAGCACTGATCAAACTGACCCCCGACACCGCCCGCAGGCTCGACGCGGACGGCCGCGAATCCGAAGTTCAGGCGTCCGCACTGCGCATCGGAGACCGCATCCGCATCCGGCCCGGGGAAAACTTTCCGGTGGACGGGTGCATCGCCACCGGGGAGAGCACGGTGAATCAGGCTTCCATCACCGGCGAATCGGTCCCGGTGGAGAAAGGCCCCGGCGACGACGTTTTCGCCGGCACCCAGAACCTCACCGGCGCGGTGGACGTCACCGTCACCAAAGTCGGCGGCGACACCACGCTGGGCAAGGTCAAGGACATGATCATGCAGGCCGAGGCCAGCCGCACTCCGGTGGTCCGCATCATCGACCGGTACGCCGGGTACTACACCCCCACGGTGCTGATGGTGGCATGGATCACGTGGTGGTTCAGCCGGGATATGAATTCGGTCATCGCCTTTCTGGTCATCGCCTGCCCCTGCGCGGTGGTGCTGGCCACGCCCACCGCGGTCGTGGCGGCGGTGGCGGCGGCGGCCCGGCTGGGGATTTTCATCAAGAACATCGGCCATCTGGAACTGGCCAGCCGGATCACCGCCTTCGTTTTCGACAAGACCGGTACGCTGACCGACGGTCTGCTTTCCGTGGTGAAACTGCAGGGAACGGACGGCGTGACCCCGGCGGAACTGCTGCGTTGCGCCGCTTCGGTGGAGAAGTTCAGCAACCACCCCACCGCGCTGGCGATCATGAAACTGGCCGGAGAAGCCGGTCTGGAACCGGATGAGGTCACCAACTTCGCGGAAGTCCACGGCCGGGGGGTTTCCGGCGCCGTCGGCGGCAAACTCTGCCGGGTCGGACGGGGCAACTGGATGCGCGAAGCGGGCATCGCGGTGCCGGAGCGCGATCCGGAGGAGGCTTCGGGGATGAGCGTGGTCTACGTCAGTTGCGAGGAAAAACTGCTGGGCTGGATCGGATTCCGGGACAAGATCCGCAAGGAGTCGGAGGTCATGCTCTCCGACCTACGCAAACTCGGCGTCCGCTACTGCGCCATGGTCACCGGCGACCGGCAGTCCGTGGCCGAGGAGGTCGCGTCCAAACTCAGCATCGACGAATTCCGCAGCGGCTGTCTGCCCGAAACCAAAGTCGAGTTCGTGGAGAACGTCAAACGCACCCACCGCGTGGCCGTGGTGGGCGACGGCGTGAACGACGCCCCGGCGCTGGCCGCCGGCGATCTCGGCATCGCCATGGGCGCCATCGGCAGCGACATCGCCGTCAACAGCGCGTCGGTGGCGCTGATGACCAACGATCTGCGCCGTATCGCCATGCTGATCTATCTGGCGAAAAAATCCCAGGTGGTCATCAATCAGAATCTTTTGTTCGGCATGCTGTTCGTATTCGGCGGCATGATCCTCTCCATCGTCGGGGTGATGACCCCGATCTGGGCGGCGGTGCTGCACGCCGGCAGTACGCTGATCATCATTTTCAACAGCGCCCGGCTGGTGCGGACCGGCGAAGAACTGACGCTGGCGGAACATCCCGCCGGCCGGCAATAGAGGAACTTCCCGATGGCGCAGAATTACGAACCGGTGGTCCGGGCGGCGGGCCTGAGCAAACTTTTCCGGGACTTCTGGAACCGTCCCAAAGCCCGGGCCGTCAACGGCATCGACTTCGAGATCCGGCCCGGCGAAGTGGTGGGACTGCTCGGACCCAACGGCTCCGGCAAATCCACCACGGTCAAAATGCTGCTGGGGCTGCTCTATCCCACCGGCGGCAATCTGACGGTATTCGGCAAATCTCCCCGGGATGTGGCAACCAAACGGGAGATCGGTTATCTGCCGGAGGAGTCGTATCTCTACAAATTTCTCACGGCGGAGGAGACGCTGGATTTCTTCGGGGCGCTGTTCAACCTCTCCGCCGCGGAACGCCGCCGCCGCATCGACCAACTGCTGGATATGGTGGGACTTGCCCACGCCCGCTACCGCAAGGTGGGGGAGTTCTCCAAAGGCATGGCCCGCCGCATCGGTCTGGCGCAGGCGATGATCAACGATCCGGCGTTCCTGATCCTGGACGAACCGACCAGCGGGCTGGACCCGCTCGGCTGCCGGGAAGTGAAGGACCTGATCCTCGCACTGAAAAAGCGGGGCAAGACCGTACTGGTCACCAGTCATCTGCTCAGCGATGTGGAGGATGTCTGCGACCGGGTGATCATCCTCTACGGCGGCCGGATCCGGGCCGAGGGCGCACTGGACCAGTTGCTGGCCGTCCGCGACGAGACCCGCATCCTCACCCCCCAACTGCCGCCGGCGGCGATGGAGAAACTTCTGGCGCTGCTGCGGGAGAATCTGGACGGGGAGGAGTTTCGGATCGACCACCCCCGCCGGACGCTGGAGGAGTTCTTCCTCGACGTCGTCGCTCAGGCCCGGAAGGAGAGCGCGGTCACCAGCGGCGCAGCCGCCGGAGGCCGGATCGCCGCCTATCTGACCGGCGGGGAGGAACAGGACAAAAACGCCGTGCTGGAATCTCTGCTGGCCCCGGAAAAGGAAGCCGCGCGCCCCGCTGTGCCGGAGAAGCCGGAGGCATCCGCCGACTCCGCGTCCGCCGAGACGAAGATCGCGGCGGCGCTGGCGGAACCGGCCGCCCCCGCGACGGAAGTCCCGGCGGACCCGAAGGCCGCGGAGGAGAATCTGCAGCAGGCCAACGACCGGCTCCAAGCGCTGCTCGGCGCCAAGGATGAATGATGAAAGCATTTCGCGCCATCGTTTTTCTGACGTTCCGCAGCGCGCTCAGGTCCCATGTATTCCAACTGCTGCTGGCGCTGCTGCTGCTGGCGGTGACGCTGATCCCGATTTCGGTTTCCGTGGGCAAGGCGGAGGAGTTCATCCGCATCTCGCTGCTGTACAGTCTGTGGGCGGTGAGCATCGTGCTGGCGCTTTCGTCGCTGTGGTTGGGATGCTTCGTCATGTCCCGGGACATTGACAACTACCAGATCCACATGGTGGTCTCCAAACCGGTGTCCCGCGTCATGCTGTGGCTGGGCAAATGGACCGGAATCAATCTGATCCATCTGGCGCTGCTGCTGATCTCCGGACTGACCGTCTACGGGATCGTCACGTACCGCTACCGCACCGCCGGCGAGGAGAGCCGCTACGCCGAACGTCAGTCCGAGCGGACGCGGGCCGAGGCGGAAAAAGAGCATATCCGAACCAAGATCCTCGTGGGGCGGCGCAGTTATTCCCCCCGTCTCCCGGACGCGAAAGCCGTCGCCGACGCCGAAGTCGGGCGGCGCGCCGCCGAAGCGGTCCGCAAAGGTTCTCCGCTGTCCGACGGAGAATTGCAGACCATGCGCGAGGAGATCATCCGCCGGGTGACCGATGCGCCGCTGGAGGTCCGCCCCGGTCAGCCGACGCCGCAGACGTGGGTGTTTGAGAATGTCCCGGTCCGGCTGAACGACATTGCGATGTATCTGCGATACCGCCCGTATCTGGGCAAGGTCTCCAGCGAAGACCAGCGTCAGACGTATCTGTGGTGGGAGGCGCTCATGCCGCAAGTCAACCCGGAGACGGGGAAATTCGCGCTCTACCCCCGCGCGCTGAGCCCGGTGCCGGAGCAGGTTTTCAGCGGGGCGTTTCTGGAAAAAATCCTGCCCCCGGGCACGGTCGCGCCCGACGGCACGGTGACCGTGCTGGTGAGCAACTTCGACCGGTACGGCGCCAAGCACTACTATCAGCGGGCCGACGGGCCGAAACTGCTGGTGCCGGTCTGCTCGTTCGAGGAGAATTTCCTCCGCGGACTGCTGGTGATGACGATCCAACTGCTGCTGCTCTCGGGGCTGGCGTGCGCATTCGGCGGGTTTCTCACCATGCCGACGGCGGTGTTCATGGCGGCAAGTTATCTGCTGTTCGGCAGTTTCTCCATGGTCCTGACCGATTCGGAATTTTTCGCGGATTCGGCGCTGGATCACTTCAGTCAATTGCTGGCCAGAGGGATCCTGCTGGTGGTCATCCCGCTTCAGAAGTTCGACATCACCGATCTGCTGGCAGGAGGGGATCTGATCGAATTTTCCCTCATCGGGGAGTTGTTTCTGCAATATTTCGTACTGCGGGGGGCGCCGCTGTTTCTGCTGGGCATCTGGCTCTACCGCCGCAGGGAGATGGGAGCGGCGGTGCGCAAATGAACCGGTTTCGCAATTTCACGCTCTATACCGTGCTGCTGACCGCGACCGCGGCGGCGGTGTGCTTCATCCGACTGGCCGAACACAAACTGGACCGGACCATCGACACGGAGAAACTGCGCTTTTCCGGGGCGGTGGCCGATGCGCCGCCGGCGGTGGCGTTCACCTCCATGGCCATGGGCAGTTTCCGGGGTCTGCTGGCCGACATCCTGTGGCTGCGTTCGGAGAACCTCAAGTCCAAAAAGAACTACTTCGAAATGGTGCAACTGGCCCGTTGGATCACCGATCTCCAGCCCAACTACTCCGGCGGCACCGCGTATCTGGCGTGGAATCTGGCCTACAACATCTCCGTGACCAGTTCCGACTACGAGGACCGCTGGTACTGGGTCAACGAAGGCATCCGGCTCATCCGGGACAAGGCGCTGGTCTACAACCCGGACGATCCGGTGCTCTACCGGGAGATGGCGTGGATTTTCTTCCACAAACTCGGCAACGTGCTGGACGACGCGAATCTGTACTACAAGAACCAGTTGGCGATCCAGATGGCGGCGATCCTGGGCGGCGGGACCCCGGACTGGGAGTTTCTGGCGGCGGCCCCGGACACGGAGGCGAAGTTCATGGCCCGCTTCCCCGCCGGACACCCGCTGTGGCAAGCGGCGGCGGAGGCCGGATGCCGGAACTACGGGGAATTGTACAATCGTTTCCGAACGCCGACCCCGGCGGCGCTGCCGGAACTGCTGCGGTCCCGGCTGTCCGAAGCCGATTTCGCCGCGGCGCAGGCGGGCATGCGGGCGCGGCTGCTGAAAGCGAAAATGCGTCTGGACCCGGCGAAAATGGCGGAAATCGACCGCCGTTACGGAAAAATGGACTGGCGGGTCCCCGAGTCCCAAGCGATCTACTGGGCGACCGTCGGGCTGGAGAAAAGCGGGGGCGAAGACGTGCAGTGCGCCCGGATCGTCACGCAGGCGATGCAGGCGGCCTTCCGGGGCGGAAAACTGCTGACGCTGGACGCCGCCGGAGGGTCCTACATCCAGGTGGTCCCGAATCCGGCGCTGGCGGACGCGGCCTACAACTCCTACGTGGAGGCGCAGAAGGCGTTCGGCGGTCACTCCGGAAGCGCCGAGAGTTTCCGCAGCGCCCGGATCAACTATCTCAAGGACGCGATCCCGCTGATCTACATCAACGGCAACCTTTCCAAAGCGGAGGAGTTCTTCAAAAAACTGGTCCGGGAAGACGGACCGCAGAAGCAGAAAACGCTGGATGAATTCGTCATGACGGAATTCGCCGAGGACGTCCGCGACGCCGATGTCAAAAAAGCCAGCGCCATCATCAGCGGCCTGATCCGGCGCAGCATCCTCAATCTGATCTACGGCGACCACGACGCGGCCGTGGCCAACGAACGGCTGGCCCGCTACATCTACCGGAAATACGCGGCGGAAAACCGGGACATCAAACGGAACACCCTGCCGCCCTATGCCAGGATGAAAGCGGGCGAAGTCGAGGAGTGCCGCCGTTTTCTGCCGCCGGCGATGGTCACGATTCTCAATGCCGCCATCGCCGCCGAACAGACGGAGGCCGGACGGGAAACAGGCGGCGGCGCGGGGAAAAAATAATTTTTGGTTTTATACCGAAAAGAGGAACAAAAAAAATAAATAATCTGCCGCCGGGTGCTACCCGGACGTGGTCCAGCGACTTACTTCTTTTCTCGCGGGAAAAGAAGTAAGACAAGAAAAGGCGACTGCGTTACTTTCTTTCGCGAAAGAAAGTAACCAAAGAAAACGTTGGGAAATGCAAACCGGACCGGCGACAACGGAGCCGGGCCTCAGTTTCGCGGCGGCACGTTGCCGCTCTCGCGGGAAAAGAAGTAAGACAAAAAAAGACGACTGCGTTACTTTCTTTCGCAAAAGAAAGTAACCAAAGAAAGGGCAGCGTTGCTTGTCCGCCATAGCCTTGGCGACGGCGGAAGCGGACGGCGGCGCGGAGGGGAAATAATTTTTACGGCGGCGCCGTAACGCGCCGCGGGATTGATACGGGGAAACACGGATGGAGGAATCTCTGCTTTCGGGGGCGGCCGGATTGGACGGCCGAGTGGAAAACTGGCTGATTTTCGGGATCAGTCTGGGATGCGCGCTGGTCGTCTCGCACCTGTGTTCGCTGATGGAGGCCGCACTGCTGAGCATTTCCCCAAGCCAACTGGCGGAACTGCACCGCCGTTCGCCGCGGCTCGGGGGGATCGCCATGAACCTCAAGCGGGAAATCGACAAGCCGCTGGCGGTCATCCTGATCCTGAACACGGCGGCCCACACCATCGGCGCGGCGGTGGCCGGAGCCAGTTTCCAGGAACTGGGCTACGGCCGGTTCATGGGGGCGTTTTCCCTGATCTTCACCCTGCTCATGGTCCAGTACACCGAACTGCTGCCGAAAACCCTCGGCGTCCGGTTCAATGTCGGCATCCTGCGCTTCACCGCCCGGCCGCTGAGCGCGGCGACGGTGCTTTTCGCCCCGCTGATCCGGCTGGCGAAATTCATCAACCGTCCGTTCGAGGTCCGCGCCCCGGAACGTCCCACCCCGGTGGAGGAGATCTCCGCGCTGGCGTCGCTGGCCCGGAGCAATCAGGTCATCAGCAGCCGGCAGGAACGGATCATCCGCATGGTGCCGTACCTCTCCGAACGCAGCGCCGCCGACGTCATGATCGCCGCCGGCGATGTGGCGTTTCTGGATGCCAACATGTCTCTGGACGACGCCATCACCGTCACCGGCAACGATTTTCACACCCGCTATCCCCTGTGCGTCGGCGGCGACCGGAACAACATTCCCGGCTACGTCAACATCAAGGAGATCATTCTGGCGGTGCATCACGGCAAGGGAGAGATGAAACTCTCCGGGATCATGCGGCCCATCGCATTCGCCGAGCCGGAGGATACCGCCAGCAAACTGCTGGAGATGTTCGCCGCGCAGCACTGTCACATGACCATCGTCCGCGATCCCGGGACCCATGAGACGCGCGGACTGGTCACACTGGAGGATATTGTGGAAGAACTCATCGGCGATCTGGACGACGAATTCGATCCCCTGCCCCGCACGTTCTACTCCCCGCGGGAACACCTCTGGGTGGTCGGCGGCGGCATTCCCATGACCCAACTGACCCGGGAGACCGGCCTCGACCTGCCGCGCCGGGCCGAATCCGTATCCAACTGGTTCATCCGCGAACTCGGACGGCAGGTCAAAGTCGGGGATTCCCTGGTGTGGAAGAACGCGGAATTTTTCGTCCGCAAAGTCCGCCGCTCGCAGGTATGGGAATTTCATCTGAGACGCAAAACACTTCTGTAACAATACCACAGGAAAACTTAAAAAGGACAGGAACATGTTGGACATCCGAAAATTCGCCCGAAACCGAATCCTGGTCTCGCCCTCCATTCTGGCGGCGGACTTCTGCGAACTGGGCCGGGAGACCGATGAAGTGGTCGCTTCCGGCGCGGAACTGCTGCACCTCGACGTCATGGACGGCAGACTGGTGCCGAACATCTCGTTCGGCGTGCCGGTGATCGCTTCGCTGCGCAGGCGGAGTTGCGCGCTGTTCGACGCGCACCTGATGATCGACCGGCCGCTGTTCTATGCGCCGGCATTCGCCAAAGCGGGCGCGGATCACATCACCTTTCATGTGGAGAGTTCGGACGATCCGGACGCGACCATCGACCGCATTCACGAACTGGGCTGCACCGCCGGCATGTCGCTGAAACCCGCGACGCCGGCGGAGGCGCTTTTCCCCTATCTGGACAAACTGGAAATGGTGCTGGTCATGACGGTGGAGCCGGGATTCGGCGGCCAGAGTTTCATGGCCGATCAGGTGCCGAAGATCGCCGCGTTCCGCCGGGAGATCGTCCGGAGAAATCTGCACTGTCACATCGAGGTGGACGGCGGCATCGGAGAAAAAAACGTCGGACTGGTCGCGGCCAACGGCGCCAACGTGCTGGTGGCCGGAACTTCGGTATTCCGTCATCCCGAAGGAATGGCCAGAGGGGTGAAAGTTCTGCATGACGCGGTCGGACTGCTGGATTCGGCGCTGTCCGGCGCAAGGGGGGAGGAGTGATCATGAAACTTGTCGGCATCATCGTCAACCTCGCCGCGGCGGTCGCGGCGGGGATCATCATCGCCCGCTGTGTGGACGTGACCAACTTCCCCGGCGGATGCGCATGGAACATTCAGGAAAGAGGGGTCATCATCGCGCTGCTGCTGCCGGTGATCTCCCTGCTGTTCACCATCGCGTACTGCGGCGGCGGCAAGACGAAAAAATAGAGGAGCCCGGCAAACCGTGATCGAATTGGATTTTCAGAAGTGCGGCGGCCTGATCCCGGCGATCGCTCAGGACGACCGGACCGGCGAAGTGCTGATGCTGGCGTACATCAGCCCGGAATCGTGGGCGGAAACGCTGAGATCCGGTTATGCGACGTATTTCTCCCGCAGTCGGCAGTGTCTGTGGAAAAAGGGGGAGACCAGCGGCAATCTCCAGCGCGTCCGCCGGATCCTGGTGGACTGTGACGCCGATACCGTGATCTTCAAAGTCGAGCAGTTGGGCGGTGCGGCCTGTCATACCGGGCACCGGAGTTGCTTCTACCGCGAGGCGGCGGACGGAACGCTGCGGGAGATCACCCCGGAGGGCGCGGAATCATGATCACCGCCGGAATCCTGCGCCGGGAGTTCCCGGACCTGAAAGTAACGGAAAACGTCTCCTACAAGGAGATCACTTCGCTCGGCATCGGCAGAGCGCCGCTGCCGGTCCTCGCCGAGCCGGACAACCGCGAACAGTTGACCGCGCTTCTGCGCTATCTGCACCGGCGGCAGACGCGGGTTTTCATCGTCGGCGCGGGGACCAATCTCGTCGGCATGGACACGCCTTTCGACGGGGTGGCGGTGAAACTCTCCGGCAAGGAGTTCTCCCGGGTCGCCATCGACGGCGTCAGCGTGCGCTGCGGCGCATTCGCCCGGTTGCCGCTTCTCGCTTCGCTGTGCGCGAAATCGGGACTGGCGGGACTGGCACCGCTGTCCGGCATTCCCGGCACCGTCGGCGGCGCGCTGTGGATGAATGCCGGCGCCAATCAGGCGGAGATATCCGACCTGGTGGAGGAACTTTCCGGCGTGCGGCTCAACGGCAAACCGTGGCATGCCGGAAAGGGGGATATCCAGTGGGTCTACCGGGACAGCGACATCCCCCGCGACGTGGTGATCACCGAGGCGGTGCTGAAACTGCGGCCCGACGAGGAGCACACGGAGGAGGACGCGATCGTGGCCGAGGCGGAACGCCGCCGGCTGCGGGAACCCGCCGGACGGACCGCCGGGTGCGCCTTCCGCAACATCTCCGATCTCGACCCCGCCGGCAAACTCATCGACCTCTGCGGACTGCGGGGCTTCCGGGTCGGCGATCTGCTGGTCAGCCCGAAGCACGCCAATTTTCTGGTCAACACCGGCAACGCCGGCGAAGCGGACTACCTGCGCATGATCCGGATCCTCCGCCGCGCGGTGGGGGAGAAGCACGGGTTCTATCTGACCACCGAGATCGTGCCGTTCAATCCGAAACTGGCCGGCGACATCGAATGCGACACGCCGTCCCCGCTTATTAACGTGCTGTACGGCGGAGTGAGCAGCGAGCGGGAAATTTCCCTGCAAAGCGGCGACACGGTCGCCCGCGCCCTGCGGCATGGCGGCTTCAAGGTCGAACTGAGCGACATCCGCTCCTGTGCCGTCACCGAAACCATGCGGCAGAGCGATGTGGTCTATCCGGTGCTGCACGGCGGTTTCGGCGAGGGCGGGGAACTGCAGAAAAAACTGGAGGACGCAAAACTCCGCTTCGTCGGCTCCCCCTCCGCCGCCAGCGAACTGGTCATGGACAAGATCCGGACCAAGCGACTGCTGGACGAGATCAGTCTGCCCACCGCGCCGTGGGGGACGGTCTCCCGCCGCGACCGCCGTTTCCCGGCGCACCTTCACTTCCCCGTCATGGTCAAAGCCCCCCGCGAAGGCTCCACCGTGGGCATCGTCAAGGTCAATTCCATGGCGGAATGGGAGACCGCGCTGGACGATGAATTCAAATTCGCCGACGAACTGCTGGTGGAGGAGTTCGTCTCCGGGATCGAGATCACCGTGCCGATCATCAACGCCGCCGCGCTGGAGGCCATCGAGATCGTGTCGCCGTCCGGGTTCTACGACTGGGACGCGAAGTATGTCTACAACAAGGGCGAGACCCTCTACTTCTGTCCGCCCCGCGACCTTGATCCGGACATCGCCGCGCTGGCCAAAGATTACGCGCTCAAGTTCTATCATGCCGCCGGATGCCGGAACATCCTGCGCGTGGACTTCATCGTGGATCGGGACGGCGTCCCGCGCATTCTGGAGGGCAACTCCCTGCCGGGCAACACCGATCACAGCCTCGTGCCGAAAGCGGCGCGTCAGGCCGGGATCTCCACGGAAAAAATGTGCGCCATGCTGGTGTACGCCGCGATGAAGCGTTCCGGCGAACCCACCGGGCCGCGGCCCGAACGCAAATTTCTCCGGCTTCGCCGGACCGCCGCGTTCGCCGCCGACACGGTCCTCAACGCGGCGGCGGCAACGCTCGGCGTCGTTCTCGGATTCGCCGGGCTCAACTTCGAGCGCGCCCCGTTCGCCGAGGCCTCGCTGGTCGCCGGGGGCATTCTGCTGCTGGCATTCGCCGTCATCCGCCAGTTGGAACGGCGCTGACCGACCGCCGGAAAAGGGAAGCGCGTTCCCGGCGGACGGAAGTTGCGGGAGGCGGAAAAACGTGCTATATTAAAACAGGGAAAATCACCCGACGACAGAGGGAGACAATCATGGCAAAAGGAACATTGGTGCAGAAGATCATCGCGGCGCATCTGGTGAGCGGCGACCCGGCAAAAGACGCGCAGTTGCGCATCAGGATCGACCAGACGCTCACGCAGGATGCCACGGGCACCATGGCGTACCTCGAACTGGAGGCGATGAAAACGCCGCACGTGGCAACGGAACTTTCGGTCTCCTACGTGGACCACAACATGATGCAGAACGGCCCGGAGAACCGCAACGACCACCTGTATCTGCAGACCGTGGCGGCGGAAAAAGGGGTGATCTTTTCGCCCCCGGGCAACGGCATCTGCCACCAACTGCATCTGGAGCGGTTCGGACGGCCGGGGAAAACGCTGATCGGTTCGGACAGCCACACGCCCACCGGCGGCGGCATCGGCATGCTCGCCATCGGCGCGGGGGGATTGGATGTCGCGCTGGCGATGGCCGGACAGCCGTTCACGATCCCGACGCCGAAGGTCGTCGGGGTGAAACTGACCGGCAGGCTCCGCCCGTGGGTGGCCGCCAAGGACGTGATTCTGAAACTGCTTTCCATTCTGACCACCAAAGGCAACGTCGGTTCCATCGTGGAGTATTTCGGGCCCGGCGTGGCCGATCTGAGCGTTCCCCAGCGGGCGACGATCACCAACATGGGCGCGGAACTCGGCGTGACGACAAGCGTCTTTCCCTCCGACGGGCGGACGCGGGAGTTTCTGCGGCGGCAGGGCCGGGAACAGGACTTCGCCCCGTTCGGCGCCGACGCCGACGCGGAATACGACCGGGTCGTGGAGATCGACCTCGACGCCCTTGAACCGCTGGCCGCGTGTCCCTCCAGCCCCGACAACATCAAACCGGTGCGGGAACTGGCCGGGATCAAGGTCGGTCAGGTGCTGGTGGGCAGTTGCACCAACGGCGGATACCGGGACCTAGCGATGCTGGCCATGGCGCTGAAGGGGCGCCGCATCCATCCCGATGTGACCTTCGGCATCGCCCCGGGCAGCCGTCCGGTGCTGGAAATGCTCTGCGCCAACGGCATGCTGGGCGATCTGGTGGCCGCCGGAGCGCGGATATTGGAAGTCGGCTGCGGACCGTGCATCGGTCAGGGCCAGAGTCCGGCGGACGGCACGGTGACGGTGCGGACATTCAACCGCAACTTCGCCGGACGCAGCGGCACCAAAGGCGACCAGTCCTATCTGGTGAGCCCCGAAACCGCGCTCGCGGCGGCGCTGACCGGGGAATTCACCGATCCCCGGACGCTGGATATCCCCTTCCCGGCCGTGGCGGAACCGGAACGTTACACCTCCGATGACGCGCACTTTCAGCAGCCGGTCCCCGGCCGGGGCATCATCCGCAAGCCGACCATCGGCGAACCTCCGATGAATACCGCCCTGCCGGAGAATATCGACGGCGTGGTCGTCATCAAAGTGGGCGACAAGATCACCACCGATCACATCATGCCCGCCGGAGTGCATCTGAAACTGCGCAGCAACATCCCGGCGTACAGCAAGGTGGTGTTCGAGTGCTTCACCGAACCGGGCAAGCCCTCCTTCGCCGAGCGCGCCGCGCGCGTCCGCGACGCCGGGAAGCACGGCGTCATCGTCGGACGGGACAGTTACGGACAGGGCTCCAGCCGGGAACACGCCGCCATCTGCCCCATGTATCTGGGGATCAAAGTCGTGGCGGCGCTGGCCATCGAACGCATCCACCGGGCGAACCTCGTCAATTTCGGCATCGTGCCGCTGATCTTCCGGGACCCGGCGGATTACGATTCCATCGCCGAGGGCGATTCGCTCGCCTTCGCCGGTCTGCCCGGACAACTGGTCGAAGGCGGCGAAGTCCGAGGCACGCTCCAAAAGGCCGACGGCACGCAGCGGGAGATCGTTTTCACCCATCCCCTCTCCGCCGCCGACATCGTGCTGGTCAAAGCCGGAGGACGACTGAATTGCTGAGGATTTCAAGGCCAAATCTCACAATACGATATTTGTTAAAAAAATCAGCGTAATTCTGCCGTTTTAATTTGGCAAAAAGATTTTTTTCTGATATAATTACAGGCGACGAACGAAAGTTTTGTCCGTTTCAGACAAGGTGCGGGTCGTCCGCCGAACAACAAGAAAGGTAGAAAAAAGAAAATGAAAAAGAGTCGTGGATTCACTCTGATCGAACTGCTGGTCGTGATTGCGATCATCGCCATTTTGGCCGCCATGCTGCTGCCGGCGCTGCAGAGCGCCCGGGAACGTGCCCGTCGCGGCAGCTGCATCAACAACCTGAAGCAGATCGGTCTGGGTTTGATGCAGTATTCGCAGGATAACAAGGAAAAGATGCCGTGGGGCAAAGTCCAGTGGACCAAGCCCGGCGCCACCTCCACAGAGGCTAAGGAAGTCACTCGGGATCTGGCTGGTGCCGAAGTCGCGATGAACCTGCTCCGCTACGGCGAGTATCTCAGCGACGGCAACATGTTCGCCTGTCCGTCCAGTTCCGCCGCCGGCGAGGATGATGCCTCCACGGATATGGCGATCAAGGCCACCGACGGTACGCTGAGTTATGGCTACGGCTATGTGGCCAGCGGCAGTTACACCGACTCCGGGATTTCTTCCGACCTGACCCACATCGACAGCGCCGACAAGAACCCCAACCATACCAACTATGGCAACATCCTGTTCTTCGACGGTCACGTCGGCGGTTTCAACGGCGCCGGCTGGTTCAGCCGCGAGAATGCCGGTTATCCCGAGAGCAGCATGGACAAGGCGAATGCCATTCCGCCTTCGACCCTGCGCAACGCCTCCACCGGCAAGGAATAATCGCCGCCGGTTCGGAACGTTACCTGCAACGGGGAAGCGCATCAGCGCTTCTCCGTTTTTTTGTGTGCAGGGGACGGGAGGAAACGGATAGAAACCCACGCGTCTTTTTCCGCGGACCGCCGCAAAGAGACCTCGGGGTGCATGGCCTTAAGCCCTGTCGGAGCGGGGGGGGGGAGGGCGAGGGGGAGACGGGCAGCCCGCTCCCTGACAAAAAAAGAAGGCTCTGTACTGAAAGAAGACAGAGCCGTTACGTTGTTTCACAGAAGAAAGTAACCAAAGAAAACGGGGGGATGCACTCCGGACCGGCGACAACGGAGCCGGGCCTCTGTTTCGCGGCGGCACGTTGCCGCTCTTTTTTCGCGGGGAAAGAAGTTTTTTCCTCTCCCGAAAGCGGGTCCTCTTTAAAAGAGGATGGCTCCGGCACCTGGGCTCGAACCAGGAACCAAGTGGTTAACAGCCACCTACTCTACCATTGAGCTATGCCGGAGCGTCAATGGAGCATAATATACCTTGAAGACGGGGCAATGTCAACCGGGGGCGTAAAAAATTTTTGACTTTTTTTGATCCCCCGGCGGTTTTTCTGGCATTTTCCGCTGAACCGATGTATATTAGGTACACGGTGGGGGCAATCCGGCAGTTTTTTGGGGTATGGCATGAAAAAACATGGTATCAGGCAATTCGACCACATTGTCATCGGCAGCGGCTTGGCCGGATTGACCTGCGCGTATCATCTTGCAAAGAGCGGCCGCAGTGTCGCGGTTTTCACGAAGCGGGCCATTGACGAGTGCAACAGCCGTTTCGCCCAGGGCGGCGTGGCCTGCGTGATGGACAAGTTCGATTCCTTCGACGAGCATGTCCGGGACACGCTGTATGCCGGGGCGGGCATGTGCGATGAGAAGGCGGTGCGCGCCATTGTGGAAGCCGGTCCCGCCGCCATCAACGAGATCATTGCGCTCGGGGCGAAATTCACCACGCGCGGCGACCTCGGGCACACGGACGATCCCGCGTCCTGCGACCTCGGCCGGGAGGGGGGGCATCACAAGCGCCGCATCCTCCATGCCGGGGACATCACCGGCGCGGAACTGGTCCGGGTCATGGTGGAGACGATCCGGGGCCTGTCCAACGTTCAGGTTTTTGAAAATCACATTGCCATCGACCTGGTGGTGAGTTACCGTCTCGGACTGCCGGGCGCCAACCGGTGTTTCGGGGCGTACGTGCTCAACTCCAGGACCGGCGAAATTTTCACCGCGCTGGCGGCGTCCACCACGGTCGCCTGCGGCGGAGCCGGCAAAGTTTATCTTTACACCAGCAATCCCGACGTCGCCTGCGGTTCGGGAGTTGCCATGGCTTACCGGGCCGGGGCGAAGATCGCCAACATGGAATTCATCCAGTTTCATCCGACGATACTCTATCACCCGACCATCCGGTCTTTCCTGATCTCCGAAGCCCTGCGGGGCGAAGGCGCAGTGCTGAAATGCCGGGAGAAGCGGGACGCCGAGCCGGTGGAATTCATGCAGAAATACCATCCCATGCAGAGCCTTGCCCCCCGGGATGTGGTGGCCCGGGCCATCGACTCGGAGATGAAGCGCACCGGAGAGGAGTGCGTTTATCTGGACATCCGGCATCACAGCGAGGAAACGCTGCGCCGCCGCTTCCCCAATATTTTCGCCAAGTGTCTGGAGGCGGGGATCAACATGGCGCACGATCTGATCCCGGTGGTTCCGGCGGCCCACTTCGTCTGCGGGGGGATCAAGACCGACATCACCGGCGCCACCAGCATCGAGGGGCTGTACGCCGCGGGCGAATGCGCCTGCACCGGACTGCACGGCGCCAACCGTCTGGCCAGCAACAGTCTGCTGGAGGCGATGGTCGTTCCCCGCAACGTCGCCGCCCATATCGAGGCGAACTTCGACAAACTGAAGGACATCCGTCCCGACCGGCACGCCGCCATGAACTGGACCACCGGCAACGCCACCGATTCCGACGAACAGGTCCTGATCTCCCACAACTGGGACGAGATCCGCCGCTTCATGTGGGACTATGTGGGCATTTACCGCACCAGCAAGCGGCTGGAGCGGGCGAAAAACCGGATCAAACTGATCCGCAAGGAGATCGAGAAATACTACTGGGACTTCCTCGTCACCGCCGATCTGATCGAACTGCGCAACATCGCCACGGTGGCGGAACTTATCATCGATTCGTCGCTGAAGCGCAAGGAGAGCCGCGGTTCGCATTACAACGCCGACTATCCGTTCCTCGATCCCGATCTGGAGTGTGTGGACACGATCATCCAGCGCGACGTCAGGAGAATGTGAATGGAGGAATTTGATTTCGAGGTTTCCGGCGGCGCGCTGCACGTGGTCTCGTCGCTGCAGCGGGCCGGATACGAAAGTTACATCGTGGGCGGCGCGATCCGCGATCTGCTGCTGGACAAGCGGCCCAAGGACTTCGATATCTCCACCTCGGCCACGCCGGAGGAGGTGCGGGAGGTTTTCGGGCGCCGGTCGGCCCGGATCATCGGCAAGCGGTTCCGGCTGGCGCATGTCTTCGCGGACGGAGAGATCTTTGAAGTCAGCACCTTCCGCCGGGAGCCGCAGGTGCATGCCGGGGACCTGAGCGACCCGAAATCCATGCGGCGGCCGGAAAATCTGATCCTCTCCGACAACTCCTACGGGACCTCGGTGGAGGACGCGTTCCGGCGGGATTTCACCGCCAACGCGCTGTTCTACGATCCCGTGGCCAAAAAACTGATCGATCACACGGGACAGGGGCTGACGGATGTGCGGAACAAAGTGGTCCGGGCCATCGGCGATCCGGCGCTGCGGTTCGAGGAAGATCCGGTGCGGATGCTCCGGGCGCTGAAACTGGTGGCGCAGTATGATTTTTCGCTGGACCCGGCGACGGAGAACGCGCTGTTCGCCTCGCTGGAACTTTTCCGCCACACGGCTCCGGGGCGGCAGTCGCTGGAGTTGGAGAAGATTCTGAAATCGGTTTATTCCGACCGGCATCTGGAGACGTTTTTCGATTACGGGCTGCTGAATTACTTCCTTCCCGACCTTGCCGCCGCGTGGGGGTCGCCGGCGCTCAGGTACATGCTGGACTTGCTGTACGAACGCAACTGCCGGGTGGAGGCGGGGCTGTACCGGGACAGCATTTCGCTGGCGCTGGCCGCCGCCGCGCTGCCCTTTGCCGAAGCCGCGCTGGGCGCGGCGCCGGGATCGTTGTGGCCCAAGCGCGGTGAAGCGGTGATTCAGGCGGTGCGGCACGCGGTGGACACGGTGTTCGCGCCCCAGACGCTGATGGTGAAAATGCGGGAAGCCGCGGTCCGGATCATCCTGATGCAGGGCGTACTGGAGCATTTCACCGGCAAAAGCAAGGCGGAACTGTTCCGTCAGCGGTCGTATTCCCACGCCCGGGAACTGCTGCTGATCCGCCATCTGGCCGCCGGGGAGGATATCGAAGAACTCGCCCGGACATGGCCCCGGGGCGAGGACCGCGGGGAAAAGGTGGAGTTCTTTCCCCGCCGCCGCCCGGCGCCCGCCGGTGCCGGGAGCGAGGGGAAGCAGGAATCCCGGCCCCGCCGGAGACATCGGAGCCGCCGTCCGGAAACGCCGCCGGATTTCAACGCCGAATGAGGGAAATCATGCGTCTGCCGCATCGGATCTTCGCGCTGTTGACGCTGCTGCTGCCGGGATTGGCCGCGGGGGAGTATCTGCGCGACGCCCGGGGCGGATTCGTCCCCTACGCCGGGAGATTCGACCGGAGCAGGATCACGCTCCGGGACGTGCCGCCGCGCGCCGGGGAGTTCCGGGGGGTGTGGATCGCCATGGTGGAGAATATCGACTTCCCCCGATGCGCTTCCGCCGCCGATTTTCAGCAGCAGTTCCGCGCGCGGGCGCGCCGTTTGGCCGCCGCCGGATTCACCGCGGTGATCGTTCAGGTGCGGAGCAACTGCGACGCGTTTTACCCCACGGAACTTGCCCCGTGGTCCCGCTGGCTGACCGGTGAGGAAGGAAGGGGGTTCCGCAATTTCGACCCGCTCCGGTTCATGGTGGACGAGACGCACCGGTGCGGTCTGGAGTTCCACGCATGGTTCAACCCCTACCGGGTGACCAACAGTACTTCGCTGACCAAATCCGCCTACCTCGACACACTTTCCCGGCGCAACTTCGCCCGGCGCAACCCGCAATGGGTGATCGCCCAGCGCAGCGGCAAAAACCTGCGGCTGTTCCTCGATCCCGGGATCCCGCAGGTGATCGGGCACATCGCCGCCGTGGTCCGGGAAGTCGTGACCCGCTACCCGGTGGATGCGGTGCATTTCGACGATTACTTCTATCCCTACGACCCGCTGAAGGACGAGGACGCCCGCACCTTCGCCGCGCACAATCCCCGAAAACTGAGTTTGGCCGACTGGCGGCGGAGCAACACCGACGCGCTGATCCGGGCGGTGCGCCGCGCGATCGACGAGGTCAACGCCGCCGCGAAACGGAAGGTTCGTTTCGGAGTCAGTCCCTTCGGCATCTGGGCCAACGCCGGGAACCGCCCCGGCGGATCGCCGACCGCGGGCAAGGAAAGTTATTCCACGCTGTACGCCGACAGCCGCAAGTGGGTCAAAAACCGGATGCTGGACTACGTCGCGCCGCAAATTTACTGGCAGTTCGCCCACGACACCGCCGCGTATGCCGCGCTGACCGACTGGTGGTGCGGGGTCGTGCGCGGCACCGGCGTCAAACTTTACATCGGCCACGGAGCCTACCGTGCCGGCAGTCCGGGTTGGGGACCGGATGAATTGATCCATCAGGTGCGGTTCAACCGGATGCGCCCGGAAGTGGCGGGCTCGGTGTTCTTCTCGTGGCGGTCGCTGTTCGGCCCCCAAGTTGCTCCCGGCGCGACGCGGCTGCTCCATTACCTGAAAGGACGGTGAAGTTCCCATGCTGGTGCAAATGGACTGCTACAAGTGCATTCTCAAACAGTGCACGGAACTGGCGGCGGAGTCCGCCGCCGCGCTGCCGGAACGCAACCGGATGCTGCGCCGGTACCTGACGGCGGTCATGGACCGTCTGGATGACAGCACCCCGCCGGAAGTGGCCGAAGCGCTGTTTGCGATCCATCGGGACGTCACCGGCGTCGACGATCCGTATGCGGAGATCAAACTCCGGTCCACGGACCTGGCGCTCACGCTGCTGCCGGAATTTGCCGCGGCGGTGGCGGAGAGTGCGGACCCGTTTCTCACCGCGCTGCGCATCGCCATCGGCGGCAACGTCATCGACTACGGCGTCAACCCGGACTTTCAACTGGACCGCGCGGCGGAACTGATCCGGGAAGCCGCCGGCATGCCGCTGGATATGACGGCGGTCGGGGAACTGCGCCGCCGGACGGCGGCGGCCCGGCGGGTGATCTATCTGCTGGACAACTGCGGCGAAGCGGTCTTCGACCGGCTGCTCATCGACCGGATCGGCGCGGACAAAGTGACGCTGGCCGTCCGGGGCGGCGCGATCATCAACGACGTCACCCGGGCGGAACTCGACCGCTCCGGGCTGGGGGGTCTGCCGGTGATCGACACCGGCAGCCGCACCCCCGGGGTATCGCGGAAAAGCAGTTCGCGGAAGTTTCTGGACGCCTTGCGCCGGGCGGATGTCGTCATCGCCAAAGGGCAGGGCAATTTCGAGTCGCTCTACGGGGACCCGGAATTCGCCAACGTGTTCTTCCTGTTCCGGGTCAAGTGCCCGGTGCTGGTGCGCTTCGCCGGAGTGCGACTCCACTCCCTGCAGGTCAAACCGAACCGGTGATCCTCCGGCGGCGTCACCGCATGCGCGCGGCGTCGCGGACCGCGTCGAACTGCGCCAGAACCGCCGGGTCCCGCTGGGGGCGCAGCCGATCCACGACCGCCATGACGAGGATATTCGCCGCGAATCCGGGCAGGATCTCGTACATGTGTTGATTCCAGCCCAGCAGATACCATGCGATCATCACCACCGTGCCGGTCACCATGCCGGACAGCGCGGACAGCCATGTCGTGCGGCGGCTGTACAACGCCATCAGCACCACCGGTCCGAATGCCGCGCCGAATCCGCCCCAGGCGAACTTGACGATGTTGAAGATCGTATCGTTGGGGAAAAGCGCGATCAGCGTGGCCAGCGCCGCGATCACCACGACGAAGCCCCGGCTGACCCGGATCAGTTCCCGCATGGATGCTTCCCGGCGGATGACCCGGCGGTAGAAGTCCTCCGTCAGCGCGGAGGTCGAAACCATCATCTGGGAATCAATGGTGGACATCACCGCCGCCATGATCGCCGCCAGCAGGACACCGCCGAGTGCCGGCGGGAAAAAGTCCATGATCATGCGGATGAAGACCTTCTCCGCCGCCGCCTCGCTCAACCCGGGATAAAGCGGCATGGCGACGAAACCCACCGCCACCGCTCCCGCCAGCGAGATCACCACCCAGATCATGGCGATGGTGATGCTCCGGGGGAGCAGTTTGACGCTTTTGACGCTCATGAAGCGGCTCAGGATGTGGGGCTGGCCGAAATACCCCAGCCCCCACACGGCGCAGGAAAGGATCGCCGTCACGGTCAGATCGTTGCCAACTCCGGGAAACAGCGACAGGTTTTTCCCCGCTCCCGCGTCGATGACCGCCTCGACGCCGCCGGCGTGACGCAGCGCCGCCAGCGGCACCACCACGATCGCCGTCACCATGAGCATTCCCTGAATGAGATCGGTCCAGCAGACCGCCAGATAGCCGCCCAGCAGGGTGTAGATCAGGATCGCCGCCGCTCCGATCAGCACGGCGGTGCGGTATTCCACGTGAAACATCGTGTCGAAAAGTTTCCCCGCCGCCACCAGCCCGCTGGCGGCGTAGATGGTAAAAAACAGCAGGATGATAAGCGAACTGACCGCCCGAAGCAGTCCGGAGGGGTCCCGGAACCGCTCCGCGAAGAAACTGGACAGCGTCAGCGCGGAGGCGTGTTCGGTGTAGACCCGGAGCCGGGGCGCCACCAGCAGCCAGTTCAGCAGCGTACCGATCCCGAGTCCGATGGCGACCCAGACATCCCCCATGCCCCCGGCGTAGATCGCGCCGGGCAGTCCCATGAGCAGCCAGCCGCTCATGTCGCTGGCCTGCGCGGAGATGGCGGTGACCCAACTGCCCAGCCCCCGGCCGCCCAGCAGATATTCGTAAAGCGAGTTGTTCCGGCGGCAGAAAAAAGCGCCGATGAGAATCATCAGCACCAGATACCCGACGAAAGAGACAAACGTCCCGCTGCAGCAATACTCCATGTCTTCTTTTTTCCCGTGATATGATGAAAAAAACTTACGATCGTTCGTCCAGTTCCCGGAGAATGATCTCGGCGGGGGTGAGAAATTTTTTCCGCTGGTTGCACGCGCGGCAGCAGACCACCAGATTGCCCCGGGTACTGCGGCCGCCCCGGGCCACGGGGACGATGTGATCCAGCGTCAGTTCTTCCGGGGGGAATTTGCCGTGGCAGTAGTGGCATTCGCCGCGGCGGAAAAGTTCCTGAAAATACGGCGTGTCGCGCAACGCCCGGGCCTTGCCGCGCTCCCGCTTGATGTGCGCTTCGTCCCGGTGAATCTCGACCCAGTCATCCATGCCGCGACTCCGTGTCCAGAATGCGGCGGATCTCCCGGGTGACGACGGGAAGCCGGTGCGGTTTGGGCAAAAATCCGCACGCCCCGGCCTCCAGCAGGTCCGCCACTTCCTGTTCCGAGACGAAACCGCTGGAGAGCAGGACCTTCACATCGGGGTCGATGGCCTTCAGCCGCATGAAGGTCTGGTGACCGCCGGATTTGGGCATGATCATGTCCAGCAGTACGAGATCGATCTGATCCGGATTGGCCTGATAAATCTCCACCGCGTCCAGCCCGTTCTCCGCCAGCAGTACGGAATACCCGAGTTCCTGCAGGGCGTCGATGAGAAAATCCCAGATCGTCTCGTGATCGTCGACGATGAGGATCGTCTCGTTTCCACGCGGCAGACCGTCGTTGTCCATCATGGTTCATGCTCCCTTGTTTTGTCGAAGCATAGTATACGCAATCTATGGCGAAAAGGCAAATCTTTTTGTAAAAAAATTTCGTTTTTTTCGCCCGACGCGCCGCCCGGGACCCGATTTTCGCCGGCATCCGGCCTCAGTTGCCGAATTCGGCGGCAATGGATTTCATGTGGGCCGGAATGTCGATCCGCTGCGGGCATTTGCGCAGACACGCTCCGCAGTTCACACACGCATCGGCCCGTTCATCCTCCTCCAAAGCCCGATAACTTTCACGGAACTTCCGCAAGTCGCCATCCTCTTTGTACCGGTTGTAAAGCCGGAACACTTCCGGGATCCGCACGCCGACCGGACACGGCATGCAATACCGGCACGCCGTACAGCAGGATGTTCCCGTCCGCTTCCAGTCGGAGACCCGCGCCGCCTCGCGCATGACTTCCCGCTCGGCGTCGGTCAGCGGCTTGAAATCGGTGAAGGTCCCGATGTTGTCCTCCAACTGCTCCATCGTACTCATCCCCGAAAGCACCACCTGCACATTGGACAGCGACCCGATGAAGCGCAGCATCCACGACGCCGGGGACGCCTGCGGATCGGCCCGGCGCAGCAGCGCTTCCGCCCGCGGAGACAGCGACGCCAGCGCGCCGCCGCCCAGCGGACCCATCACCGCGATCGGAATTCCGCGCCGGGTCAGAACTTCGTACAACTCCCGACCGGCGGTGTCCCAATCCCGGTAATTCATCTGCACCTGCGCCAGGTCCCAGTCGCGGGATTTGGCGATCTCCTCCAGAACGGCCGGACCGCCGTGGTAGGAGAATCCCACCCGCCGGATCAGCCCCTGCTGCTGTTTCCGCTTCAGAAATTCATACGCGCGAATCTGCTTCGCATGTTCCCAGTTGCTGTCCGTCATCCAGTGCAGAAAACAGAAATCGAAATACCCCGCCCGGGTCCGGCGCAACTGCTCGGCGAACGTCCGCTCCATCTCGGCTTCGCTGTGCAACTGCCAAACCGGAAGTTTGTCGGTGAGCCAATACGCTTCGCGGGGATATCGGGAAAGGACCCTCCCGATAAATTTCTCGCTGTCGCCGTGATGGTACATGTACGCGGTGTCGAAATAATTCAGCCCGGCGGCCAGCGCCCGCTCCACCATCGCCGCCGCCTTGCGGTCGTCCACGCCTTCTCCACGGGTCGGCAGCCGCATCATGCCGAATCCCAGCAGCGGCAGCGTCAAGTCCGTATTCCGATACCGCCGCCGGGTGATCTGCGGACCGGAACTCCGTACCGTGTTCTCCCCCGCCCGTCCGTCGATCCCCAGTCCGCTCAGTGCGCTCAACGCCGTCAATGCCGCCGCCCCCTTCAGAAAATCCCTTCGGTCCATACTTCCTCCTGATGCCATGATCCGTCTCCCGCGCAATAATATAACTCCTGCCACGCGGCCATTTCAAATGGAGAAATCGAAAAAGACCGGTTTTCTCTTTGGCTCAGGCGGCGGTCGCCCCGCGTCCATGCGCCGACGGGGACTGATGAAACGAGGCTGACAGGTCGGGGCGGAGCGCAAACGGGACGGTTTTCGGCGAACTGCGGACGGCGGGAGGTGGAGCAGGGCCCTAAGCCCTGCTCCACGAGGCCTCGTTCGGCGGTCTGCGGAGGACGGCTCCGGGAAAAACGCGATCAAATCTGTGAACGCATTTGCCGCGCCGGGGGAGAACACCCCCGGCCCCCCCGGCGCGGCGGTCCGCCACCGTTGGGAACCCGCACCGCGCCCGCAGTCCGCAAGCGGTGAGAACGCGAATAAAATACGCCCCGCGGCCGAAACTGCGGGGCGGTATTTTCTTCGGTTACTTCCTTTTTCGGTCAACCGGACCGGCGACAACGGAGCCGGATCTCTATTTCGCGGCGGCACGTTGCCGCTCTTTTCCCGTAAAAAGAAGTAAATCGAGGTATTCGACGTAAAGAACGTCGATAGATTCGAGGTAGGAGAAGGCGAGCAGCATTTCCCTGCCGTTTTTCTCCGTAAGCAGTGTTCCGTATTTCATGGCCGCCATGCGCTGAATCAAAGCAGGATCGGAGAAGGGAGCGGCGGAACGGCGTCCCGGGGGAATCATGCGGAAAATGATTTTGCCGGAGGGATGGATCAGCAGTTTTTCGACGGTCCCGCGGGCGCATTTGCTGTCGGGACCGAGCAGTTGTTCCGCGAGTTTGGTCAGCGAAAAGTCGATCGCCGCCACGCCGATGAACTTGCCGTCCGCGCCGTGGACCGTGGTGGAGCAGGTGATGACGGATTCCTTGTGGACCCCGCTGTCCTGATAGGGGCCGCTCCAGACAACGCGCCCCGGAGACTGAATCGCCCGCTGATACCAGATCCGCTTCTGCGGTGAATATCCCGGGGGAAAATCATCCCGGCTTCCCGGGTAACAGGCGAAAGTGCCGTCAGTCAGCGTGAAATAGATCTTCTTGACGGGGCGGCCGGATCTCACCAGACGGGCGACGGCCTCGGATTCACCGACTTTCTGCGTATCAAGGATGGCTTCGCGCATGTATTCGCCGGTATTGGCAAAGTACCGGAGTTGTTCCATATCGACTTCGCCGCCGTTGGCGTTGAATACGCACGCGCCGTTCGGGTCAATGGAATGGCGGTAGGCGGCCGAATTGACAAAACTGGCCGGAGGATGGGTCTGATAGACGGACATCGGAACGAAAAAGTTCCGTTTCCCGGCGCGGGGCGTGTCGACTTTCAAAGCGGAAAACAGAACATTCATCCGCAGTTGCTCCACCTGATACTCGATCCGCTCCATGTTCTTCTCCAGTTGGTTGGCGGTGCCGATCACGGCGCTGTACACGGATCCGATGGCATTGTCGCGCAGCCGTTTTTCCGTACTCCAGACCTTTTCCCGGTGCAGAGTGCGGGCGATGCCGCCGAGACCGAGCAGCATGACGAGGAGGGTGGTCAGCAGCATGCCGCGCCGGTGATTGACCCCCCAGCGGCAAAGTTTGGAGAAAAGGTTGTCCGGCCGGGCGGAAGTTTCCTCGTGGGTCAGGTAGCGCCGCAGATCCTCGGAGAGATCGCTGACTTTCTGATAGCGCTTGGCCGGATCGACGGCGATCGCCTTGAGGATGATCGCCTTGAGATCGGCGTCGATCCGGCACCGGAACCGATGCCGGAGCGGGGCGTGCGCCCCCTGCCGGACCCGCTGCAGCAGCATGGCCAGATCGCGGTCGCCGAATGCCGGGGTCAGCGTTACCAGTTCAAAGAGGATGGCGCCGAGGGAGTAGATGTCGGAACGGGTATCGGCCTTGTGAGTGGTCAGAACTTCCGGCGCGATGAAGCCCGGGGTGCCGTTGACTTTTTTCAGCACGCCGTCCCGGTCGGAAAGGCGCATGGCCAGCCCCCAGTCGGTAACGTAGGTCTCGCGGTGCCGGCCGATCATGATGTTTTCCAGTTTCAGATCCCGATGAATGATATTGCGGGAATGGGCATACTCCAGCGCGTCGCAGACCCGGAGAAAGATTTCGATGCGGTTGCGGAGGGATTTATGCTCGTCGAAGCGACGGATCCCCTGTTTCGTGTAGGTATCGACGATGCTTTTCAGGTATGCGCTCAGGGTGTGACCTTCAATGAGTTTCATCGCCAGATGCATGCCGTTGCCGGCATCGCCGAACATCCCGTGGATGGGGATGATGGACGGATGGTCCAGCGACGCGGTCAGTCGGGCCTCGGTGAGAAACGCGTCCCGGGCGAGGTCGTCGCCGCAGAGCCGCCGGTGCAGAGACTTGACGGCGATTTCGCATCCCAGCGCAAGGTCCATGGCTTTGCTGACGCTGCCCTGCCCGCCGGAGGCGAACGGCTTGGCGGCCAGCGAATAGTGGTCCAGCACGTCCACCAATTTGGCGGTGAATTCCCGTCCCGCGGATTCCCCGGCGGGAGCATCCTTCGTTTCTCCCCCGGCAAGTTCGATGGTGTCATCCACCACGGTCCGGTGACGGAGAAAGAGGAAATTGCCCAGATCGCTCAGGATGCTGGCCTTCTCTCCGGAAACGATGGTATCAAGGGTGGTGTTCCGGACCGGCGGCGGCGCGGCGTCAGTCCGGGGAATGACGATGGTTTTGTCCACGGAATCATCCGGAACGGCATCGTTTCGGCCCGGCGGTGCGACGTCAGTCCGGGGAATGACGATGGTTTTGTCCACGGAATCGTCCGGGACGACATTCTGGGTCTCGGTATCCATAGTTGCCCTGCGTTGAGACGGATTGCACCATATTGTATTGCCGGGTAATATAGCGCGGTTTCCGCCTCTCCGCAAGTGGATCGCGGACAAAAAAGGGCGAAACTTTTCCGCCGTCGGCGCGTCACCGGGGGGCGGCGCCGAGGCGGAAGGAATGAGCGTTGCCGTAGAAGAACTTCTCCGCTTCGTCCGGTCTGCCCCAGCGGTGGTAGACCGAACCGACGAGTTCGAAATGGAGCATCCAGAACTCTTTCAGTTTGACCGCCCACTGCTGCGCCGCTTCCGAACCGTAAAACTGGTCGGTGGCGAAGAAAAGTTTCTCGTACAGCATCCGGCCGCTGCCCTCGTTGGCCGCCCGGTCGAGACTGCGGAACAACTCGTGCAGCAGATCGTAGTGCCGGTAACCGCTGACGTCATGGACGATGTTGCGGCAGTAGTAGAGGTTCTGCACCGTCTCCTCGAACCACGGATAGCCCAGATGTCCGCCGATGATCCGGAGTTTGGGAAAGGCTTCGCCGATCCCGGCCAGATAGGAGGGACGCATGCCGGAGGGACCGTACCCGTAGGGACCGCCGCGGCGAACGGCGTAATTGCCGACCCGGACCGCCATGCCGGTGTGGAACAGGATCGGCATATCCAGTTCCTCGGCCCGGGCGTAGAAGGGGTAATACCGCTCATCGTTCCAGTGGGTCGCCGGTTTGTAGGGTTTGAGGCCGATGAAGCCCCGTTCCTTCAGCCGGTCGATCTCGTCCACCGGGCAACGGAAGTCCAGATGCCCGAACGCGAAGACCACCCCGGGATGGGCCTTGGCCGCCGTCAGCACCTCGTCCGAAGTGGCGATGACGGCACCGCTTAGGTCCATGCCGTTCAGGTCCATCAGCCAGATCTCGTCGAATACCCCGGAGTCCGCGAATTCGTGAAATCCCTGGTGATCATGCAGCAGATGAGCATGAGCGTCGATACAGCGCATCGCCCGGCCTCAGATGTTGAATTTTGGCGCGGTGGCGGTGGCGATATCGCTGGCGATGATGCAGTTGGGATGTTTCCGGCAGTACGTCACCGGATAATCGTCCCCCGGCTGACCGGCGGCGGCGATGCGGATGATGGTATTGGCCCAAAGAAACTCCGTGGATTCGTTGCGGGTCATGAGCAGCATCCGTCTGGCGCCGAGGCACTGCTTCATGCCGAGCGTGATGGCGCGTTTTGGGAAGTTCTCCAGATTGCCGCCGACGCCCTTGTGCCGGGTGGAGTCGATGGTGCGGGTGAATTCGTTGATCTCCAGAATGCGGGGATCGCTCTCCGCCACGCCGGGTCCGGGCTCGTTGAAGGCCACATGCCCGTGAATGCCGATCCCGCCGAAGCAGACCTCGATGCCGCCGGCGCGTTCGATCATGCCGGGCAGGTCCTTCAGGATCTCCGGCCGGGGGAAAATCACCTGTTCCCGGGGCATCAGCAGTTCGGGACGGACCCGGTTGAAAAAGAGCCCTCCGATCTGGCCCCGGAAACTCAAGGGGCTGGTCTCGGGGATCAGTTCGTCCTTCTCGTCATCCACATACTCGTCCATGAAAAAGAAACGGACGTTTTTCAGCGAAACGCTTTCGCGGTTGATCTTCTCGGCCATGATCCGGTAGGGCTGGGTGGGACCGACCGGCATGATGAAGTTGACGATCCGGGTCCCGGCGGCGGCCTTGCGGAACTCCGCGACCATCTCCTCCGCCAGAAACTCGTACAGTTCGTCCAGAGTCTCGGTGAGTTTCAACTGCCCTTTGGATTCCGCGATGAGTTCGGGAATGGAGAGGGAAAGCAGATGACGGACTTCTTCCTTGCGGTTCATGATTTCGACCTTTCTGTTGTGAAGTTGGTTGTGATTCCGACTTGCTTTTCTCGTAACATAGCGGTAAATTATGGTTATGCAATAATAAAAATGATGAATTCATAACACTTTTGATGAAACATGCGCAAGATTGTCGGCCGCCCCGATCTGTCCACCCTGCCGGACCTGCCGCTGCCGGTCCACATCCGTTCCTCGGGCTACAACGAGGCGGAACCGGGCTGGGAGGAGTATGAAACGGACAAACCTTTCGTTCAGGTCTTCTGGTGCGTGCAGGGCCAGGGGCTTTTTCTGCTGCCGGACGGGGAAGTGACCCTGCGTCCGGGGGAGACGTTCTTCCATCTCCCCGGGGAGATCCACCATCACCGGTCGTGCGATCCGGCGGCGGCGTGGCGGTATTACTGGTTCACGTTCGACGGACCGGCGGCGGCGGACTTCATGCTCTCCTACGGGTATTCCCGGCGCAGCATGCACTCCGGGGAGTGTCCGGTGGAATTGTTTCTGGAACTGGAGATCCTGGTGCGCAAAGCCACGTTGTACAGCCAGCGGCACGCGCTGGCGGCGGCGGCGGAGATCCTCGCCCGCATGGGGGGCACGGACGAACCGGCTCCGGCGGAGGACCTGGTGCGGCGCTGTCTCGGTTTGATCCGGCTCCACATGCGGGACCCGGAACTCACGGTGGCGGACCTGGCCCGGAAACTGGGGGTCCACCGCACGACGCTGAACCGGAAATTCCGGGAGGCGATGGGCTTCGGACCGGGGGAACATCTGGACGCGCTGCGGCTCCAGCACGCGCTGCGGCTGCTGCGGGACACCTCCGTCAGTCTGAAGGAGGTGGCGGAGCACTCCGGACTGGCGAATCAGAGTTACTTCTGCCGACTGGTCCGCGAAGCCACCGGACTTACGCCGAAGCGGTACCGGGAACGGGAACTCGCCGCCCAATCCGGCGCCCTTCGATCGTAAGCGGTCCGGCATAAAATCCGCCCCCCGACGTTTCACTCTCCCGAATTGCGACTGAAATACTCCAGCAGTTCCGGAGCCGGCGCCGGGACATCCATCGGCATGTTGCCGTTTCGCATGGATCGGTGTCCCATGAGTCCGACGGCGACCGCACAGCGGGCCGCCACCGGCGAAACGGCGGGAGGGCGGTCAAACTGGACGTAATCGAAAAACGCTTCGAGTATTTTCGGGTCTGAACCGCCGTGAGAACCGGATTTTTCCCGAAGGTGATAAACGACGTCCGGCGTGGAACGACGGGTCCGGGAGGTCCACACATGAATCTCGCAATCCCCGAAATCCCCGATGTTCTCCACCCGGCCGCGATCGCCGATAAACGTATAATTCCGTTCGGCGTCCGGGGTGTACATGCATTGCTCATAGGACGCCTGTACCCCGTTGGCCAGTTGCATCAGAATCATATTGTGATCTTCGACGTCGATCTCCGGGGCAAGTCCGGTCAAATCCAGCGGCGGCCACGTTTCTTCGGCGAAGGAGAGTTTGCGGTCCGGCGACTCGCCGGGGGCCAGTCGGCCGCCGGTTCGGTTGTACACGGACAGACGTCCCATTCCGACCACTCTTTTCGTGTACGAACCGGACAGCCAGTGAATGACGTCGATATCGTGACAACCTTTTTGCAGCAGCAGACCGGCGCAGGTCTCCCGCCGGGCGCACCAGTGCCGGAAATAACAACTGCCGTAGTTGACGAAATGGCGGACCCAGACGCTCTGAATGCGGCCGATCACCCCGGAGTCGATAATCTCCTTCATCTTGAGAATGGAATCCACGTAGCGCATGTTGTGTCCGAGAAACAGTTTTCCCCCGGTCTTGCGGGCGGTATACAGGATCCGGTCGCATCCGTCAATGGTCAGCGCCATAGGTTTCTCCAGATACACCGCTTTGCCGGCGTTGAGAGCCTCGCATGCCAAATGTTCGTGATACTGGTCGCGCACCATGATGAACACTGCCTCCACGCTCCCATCCGCCAGCAGTTCGTCCGCCGAAGCGTAGAGTTTGACACCGGTTCCGGGGTGTTCCGCGCGGAATTTGTCCAGCATCTCCGGATTATGATCGGCGATGGCGGCCAATTCGCCGCGTTCCCGGGGATAATGCGCGAGGACCATGCCGGCCCGGAGAGAAAAATCGGCGCCGATGATGCCGAAGCGCAATCTCTTCATCTCTGTCATCTCCATTGTGTCTGCTTCAATCCGTCCCCGTTTACCCGGGCTGCGGGATGTTCAAGCCCAGATCGTCGGTATCGCCGTCGTAGTCGGGCGCTTTGCTGGCGCCGCTGGCGAACTTGCCGAAGTCCACTTCGGCAAGTTCCGGGTGTTCGTAGTCGAATTTCATGAATCGGTCTCCTTATGCCAGTTGTTTGCCGAAT
>JALEMG010000033.1 GCA_022768375.1 Lentisphaeria bacterium | reverse complement strand
CGCCGGGCCCTTGCCGGTGAAGGAGTGATAGTGCCCCCGCTCCACCAGTTTGCGGTCGCCCGGGTGCATCACGAACGTCTCGCCGTCATAGGTCATCTCCACATCGCCCTTGACGATGAAAAACGTCTCCAGTTTCTGCTTGTGACAGTGGCTGGGGCACAACTGCCCGTCGTCGACGAAAAGGTACTTGCCGCAGTAGCCCGCCTCCATCTCGTTGGCGATCCAGACTTCGATCAGGCCGACGTGACGGAAGTCGTCCAGACAGAAGTCGGAGACCAGCGGCTTCTCGTCCGGCATGGCGATCCGCCACTTGGCCATGAGTTCGTAAAAGGCTTTCAGTTCCCGAGCATAATCTTTCATGGTGCGATTCTCCTTTCTGATCACCTGCCGGCAGTCTTATACAGCATGTCGAGGAAAACGGACGCGCTCCATCCGTAATCGTGAACGGCATGATGATAACCACCCAAATCCTGCTTGTTCGGACCTTTGCGGTCGATCCTGCCCGGAGGTATCTCTCCGTAAGGATCGTAGAACTCGAAAAAGCCGCCGTATTCCCGGCAATTCCGAATACTGATCTCGACCGTTTTACGACGGATCCTTTCGGCGTCGGCACGGTAGCCGTAGCGTTCCAGCCCCTCCGCGACATGATAATTGAAAATATACCAGACGGGCCCCCGCCACATATCCATTTGGAATTTCGGATCGGACAGACTGACGCTCGGCAGCGGATAGGGACTGCCGAACGCCGCCGGGTCGTTGATCAATTCCACCATCCGGGCGGCCCGCTTCAACGAGGCGGCGCCGCAGATCAGAGGCAGGAATCCGGAAACCGCGGACACCGGGAGCAGCCGTTCTTCCGCGATATCCATATCGCAGTAAATGCCCAACTCCTCATTCCACAGGTACGTTTCGATCAGGCGGTTGAGGTTCTGATGCCGGTCGTTCCACAACCGCTGCTCATCCCGGGACAATCCGAGTTCGGCGGCAAATTCGGCCATGATCTCACACTCCCGGGAAACCAGACAGTTGATGTCCACCGCCGCAAGCGGATTGCGCTCGTCGAAGCGGGGGGAGTTGTCCATCCCGCTTTCCCCGCACGGACAGACCGGATAACCGCCGCCCATCAGCCATTCCAGCATCCCGTCGCCATCCTGATCGCGGTGTCGGAATATCCATTCCAGATACGCCGCCAGTTTCGGATAGATCGTCCGCAGCCGCGGACCGCGGATCCCCGTTGCCTTTACCCCCATGGCAATGACCGGCTGCTGTATCTGCGCCCGCAGCACGCCCTGCGGCGAGGCGGTCATCGGGACCCGGCCATCCGGCTGCTGGTGATCAAACAGTGCGCATACCATATCCTGTGCCACGTCCGGCAGGATGTGACGCATGCCGATCGACTGATAAACCGAATCCATGATCCAGCAGGCGCGATGCGGCCAGCGATCCGGCGTCGCCCAGAATCCGACGAACTTTTCTTCCGGCGTGTAGATGCAGGCCCGCAGCACTTCCCATGCCCGTGCCGCCGCTTCCCTCGTGTCGGCGTCGTCCGTTTCCACCGGGTAAGACCGCAGAGCCTCGAACTCCCGCTCTTTTTCACGATACAGCGCATCGCCGTCGGCATCGAGCAGTTCGGGGCGGCAGTATCCGTTGACCCCGACGAGGGCGCGGCCCGGTTTCCTGATCACCGTGTAGCGGGACGGGTCGAAGCCTTCTATCCCGGCGTCGCCGACGATCAGCAAATTCCACGCGTCGGCCAACAGCATCCGGGAAGAACCGAAATCGGCGAAATCGTTGCCGATCACCACCGCCGCCCCCGTATCCGGCAGCCGGACGGTACCGCCGCAGTGCGGCAGCACCGCACAGTACGAGAAGCGTTCGGCCCGGGACACCAGTGTCAGCATCGTGGCGTAATCGGTCCGGCCGTCCAGTCCCGAAAAGGTCAGCAGTTGATCGGCGCAGTAAACCGACGGATATTTTATTTTCTGCATTCTTTGATCCCCATGACAGTTGATATCAGTGTTTGAACGCTGTATATTGTATCAGAAAAATCGGTCAAAGTCAGCACTTGGGTCGGGTCATTATATATAAAATCTTGCAAAATACATTAAAAATCCTGTATTAATGCAACACAACGAAAAAAAACTCATCGACTACTCCCGCGGCGACAGCAAACTGGTCGGCGTCAACATCGGCCGCTATCCGTCGCATCACTTCGTCGTCCTGCCGGAACCGTTTGAAAATCAGCGGACTCCGCTCTGCGTCACCAACTGCGGTTTTGATCTGATGAGCGCCGGAGTTTCCCGCCGGAGAGCAAACTGCGACGTCTGCTCCTTTGAACTGGTCAACGAGGGAGAGATCGTCTACGAAACCGGCGGCACGGTCTACCGCTGCCGGCCCGGAGATATTTTCGTCATGCACATGCATTCGAACAACCGTCTGGAGTGCGTTTCACCGCTGGCAAAGGTCAGTTGCGTGGGCTTCAACGGCTCGTTGCTCAACGAAATATTGACCGATCTGCACCTGCACAAAGTCGATTACCTCAGGCTGAACTATCCCCAGCCCTTCTTTGAGAAGTACGACCTGATCTCCCGGATGGCGGCCCAAAGTCATCCCGATCAACTGACGGATATCGCCGCGGAGGGCTACCGACTGCTGCTGATGATATCATCCGAGATCCGGTATCGCAGCCGTATCCCGCCTTTGCTCCGGGAGATCGTCTCCCTGTTCAAATCCCATCTGTGCGATCGGATCCGCATGGAAAACATCGCAAAAAAATACAACATCAGCCAAAGTTCGCTTTTCAGCATGTTCCGCCGTCACATCGGCCTGACCCCGGCGGAATATCTCACCCAACTGCGGATCCAGTATGCGAAACGGCTGCTGCCGGGATCCGAATTTTCCGTCAAGGAGATCGCCTCCATGTGCGGCTATGACAACCAGATGTACTTCTCGCGGGTCTTCCGTTCACGGTGCGGGGTCTCTCCGACCGAATTCCGCCGCATCGTGTCATCCAACGATAATCCGGACACGTCCTCCGGCCGCTCCGATCGTTCCCTGGCGGTGGAACGGAACGGGGAGATATCCTCTCTCCTTTGACCCGTTCTCCTGATAAAATTTAACATCTTTTTCCCGGCAAAAAAAACGCTCCCGGTTTGCAAAATGCGCCCTTCGTGCTATGTTTTCGCGGGAAATGACCGTTGGACACGACACGTTGACAAGGAGGATCGATCATGAAAAATCCGGCCCGCATTTTGCTTCTTTCCGCACTGACGCTCGGCATCGCCCCGTCCGACGGGGGGGACGCCCCGCCCGACGCCGAACGGGTCATCCGCACCTCCGCCGAGGGCAGCGGGATGTTTTACGGCCTGGATGGAAGATGGGTGAGAAACCAGAGTACGGTAACGGTGAAATGCACCGACAGGGAATTGATCGTGGCGATCCGGGCTTTTTTTCCGCGCGGAGAATCCAGACGCTGTGCCGGCAATGCGGCGGAACCGCTCTCGCTGTTCGCGGGAGAACACACGGAGTTGCTGATCGTCCCGGGAACGGAGCAGCGGGTCTATTACCACTTCGCCGTCACCCCCGACAATCGGCTCTACCGGGCCAGACGGCGGGATAGTTCGTGGACCGCGGAAGGCATACGGATCACCGCATCTTCGGGCACTGACAGTTGGGACAGCGAGTACCGCATTCCCTTTGCCGCACTGGGACAGGACCGTCCGGCGGCGGGTACGGTATGGAGGATCAACTTCTGTCGGCTGAGCGCCGCGGTCGGCGGAGAGACGGTCTGGTCGAGTTGGAATCATTCCGGCAGTTATCATGACATCAGCACGATGGGGGCGCTGATCTTCGGGCGCGAACGGCAAAGCGTACCTTTCGTCCCGATCCGGGAAGTGGAGATGTCCGACGCGGAACTTCGTCTGCATCTGGCCGGAAACTCGGCGTGGAGCCTTGATGCACAAAGCGATGGGACGAGTTGGATCCCGGGCTCCCCGTCTCCCGGATTGCTGACCTTCCGGCCGCGCCGGCCGCCGCGTTTTCACCGTCTCAAGAGCGACGGGATGATCACGCTGAAACTGTGCTCTCCCGCCGGTCGGCACGTGGAACTGCGTTCCTCGATCCGGTCGGAGGTGACGGACCCGCTGCTGCCGGATCAGTTCTACTGTCCCGACGACCGGGTCTCCTGCCGGATCAACGGCAAAAACGGCATCCTCCGATTGTTGGATGCCGCCGGCAATGAGGTGCGGCGAAGCGCCGTGACAGATGGGTCTTCCGTGCTGGACATGAAAGGATTGCCGCCGGGCAATTACATCCTTGAGTATGACGACGGTGCGAGCCGGACGACCCGGTCGATCGTCCGGTGCGGCAAACCGCTCCCGCTGCCGCTGCCGGAGGGGAAACTGACCTGCGGCGCCCGGGGTTTCCGCCGCGGAGGTCAACCCTTCTATCTGTTGGGACTTGCGGAAGAACCCGATGCCGGATGTTTCCCGTTTGCCCCGGAATTCACATACGGTCAGCATCGGGGGCTGGCCCGGGGCGCGGTAAAACTCGGTTCGGTACCGGGCGGCCGCATCATCCGGGTCACGCACCTGAGTCGGCTGCTGCACGAACGCAAACGGCAGGAAGCGGACTTCGAGAACTTTTTTCGGGAACTCCGCGTTTGCCCCGACCGGATGTACCGCCTGGAATACGAGGCCGGACTGGCGCTCTACTTCGGAGAGTCGCAGGAGAGCATGAAGCCGTGTTCCGATCAGCCCGGATGGTACCGCGAACTGGGCAAAACGGCGAAACGTCTGGCCCCGGACATCCTGACCTCGATCCACCTGGACAGTCAGTCGCAGTTGGCGGAATATGCGCAGGCCGCCGACGTACTGGAGTTTTCCGACTGGACGGCCAGTTTCGCCGAAGACGATATGATGCGCCACCTCCGCGGAGCGCTTTACCGCCTGCGCAGTACCGTTCCCGATAAACCGACGATCTTCTGGCTGGGAGGCAGCATCCCCGACGGCCGCCGGCGGACGCCGGAGGAGTTGCGGGCGGGAATTTATCTTTCCCTGCTCGCCGGATGTGCGGGAAACATCATTCATACCGGACACGGCAACATCCCCGCGGAACGCACCCGGATGTGGTCTTTCTTATGCGGGATCACCCGGGAGATCGCCGGTTTTTATCCTCAATTCATCGGCGGAGAAACTCTCGCCTATCCGCTGCCCGGGGGATTCACCGGCCGTGCCGTGCGTCTGGCGGATGGTGAAATCATGCTGGTGGCGGTCAATCTCCTTGATAACGAGAATGTCCTGAAAACGCCAGCCGGGACAAGGATATTCACCCCCTACGAACCGGCTGTCATCCGCTGGCGGGACGCAGCCCGGTAACGGGGGGTATTCCGAGCCGAATTTCCGTTGGTCCCGCAGGCGGCGGCGGATGACGATGCCGACCGCGCTGCCCTTGTCCGCGCTCCCGACGCGCTGAAAAAAAGCGGGGGAACGTATTGAGTACGCGGACACACCGTTTGCGGACAGCGGACGTTGCATGGGCTCCCAACGACGGCAGGCCGCCGAAAGAGACCCCGGACGCAGGACATTGAGTCCTGCCGGAGGGGGATGTCTCCCGACGGAAGAAACGCCCCGATGGGATGAACCATCGGGGCGGATCGTTTCGAATGGACGGCTCAGTAGTCGCCGGTGCTGGGATCGGCGCCGCTGTCGCCGCCGGGGATGGCGGATGCACCCTGCACGAACCTGCCGAACTTCGCTTCCGTAAGTTCCGGATTCTCGTAGTTGATTTTCATGATGAACTCTCCTTATGCCAGATTGCTGATAATGAATTTCTTTTCCGTACTGTCGAAGGTCATGGCGTAAGAGGTGTCGCCCAGTTGTCCGCCATTCCACTCGACCACGGAGCCATTCACCGCGAACGCGGCGTTCAGGAACGCACCACAGGCCGCACCGCTCAACGCAGTCCAGCCCCCGGCTCCGACCGCGCCGTCCAACTCGAAATTCACCAACGTGTCGGCGGAACCGTCGAACAAGGCCAGATCGGTGACCGCCAGTTCATTGCCCTGCGCCAGATTGATCCGATCGACGTAATCCAGATAGTTCACCGTAACGCCGGTCCTGACGTTCAGCGAAGTGACCCCATCCGTGCCGTCGAAACCGCAGCCGTTGCGTCCGGAGATGCGGGTCAGACTCTTGGCATCGCCGCTCAGGGTAAGTTCAACATCGCCGGTCACGGTGCAGCAGGCATTCTTGCCCGCGAGGAAGACGAAGTCCACGTCGGCGCTGCCGCCCACGGTGATGGTCGCACCGCCGGTCAAAGTCGTACCTTCCGGAGCGTTCGCTCCGCCCGCGTAGATCCGATCCACGGTCCCGCCGGTGACGGTGATCGTCGCCGCGGTTACTTCGCTCCTGCCGTTCCGTTCCGCCCAGCCGCCGCCGTAGATGCGGTGATATGTTCCATCGGTGACGGTAATGGCGGTGGCGTCGACTTTAGTCCACGCGCCTTTGCGGGCGTGCGCCCCGGCGAAAAGGTTCTCGGCCGCGATACTGCCGCCGGAGAGTTTCAGTTCCGATTTCGTCACCGACAGGGTGACTGCCGTATCGGTCGCGCCGGGATCCGCGCCATAGGCGTAACCGGCGGTGTAGAGTTGTCCGCCGTTTTCCGGACCGCCCTTGAGGTCGCCGCCCGCGACGACCAGCGTGACGTCACCCAGCGCGGCCTGACTGCCCGCCGCGACTTTGGCGCCGCCGATGACCGGCAGGACCACCTCGCCGCCGGCGATGGTGGTTTTGACGTCGCCGTCCGCATTGCCGGTGCCCACGAGACAGCCGGCAACCGTGCCGCCGGTCATCAGATTCAGCGTGCCGCCGGTGAAGTAACCCTTTTCATCCAGCGCGGCCTCGCTGACCGCCGTATACTCCTTGTCCGCGACCACCAGACAGAGATTGCCGTCGCTCACCGCGAGGGAATAGGTCTTGTAGTCGTTGGCTCCGAAAGTGTCGCCGACGGCGATCCCGCTGTCCGCCCGTCCCGCGTCGGATGTGGCGTTCACGGTATAAGCGAAGTCGGCGGTGTCGGCCAGTTTGTAATTCCCGGCGTCGGCCAGTTCGCGGTACGTCAGCGTGTAGGCCGCCTTGTCCGTACCGGTGATGTACCCGAAACCCTGTATCGGCGCGTCATCCGTCGTTGCCCGGTCGGTGACGTCGAAATTGACGGTGCACGCCGCATTGATCTTCACGGTCGCACCGCTTTCGACGTGCAGTTCTCCGGTGATATACGCGCCGGAATACACATTGACCAGGCCGCCGGAACTCACATAAGTGTCGGTCAGCGTCACGGAATGAGTTTTCCCGGCGGAGCCGATATCCGCCGCGCCGCCGCTGAGGATGGTGGTATTGCTCAATCTTGCATCGTAGACGGCGCCGACCCAGCCGGCGTCGCCGATTGTGGTGCCGTACATGAGCGGAGAGTGCAATGTGCTGTATCCGGCGGAAACCCGGGCGCGGGCGAGGCCGGTTTTTCCGTGATTGGCGGTCAGAACCGTATTGACCGCGGTGCCGCCGCGCATCTGTACATACGCCGAGCCGTGAAGTGTGCAATCGGACATGATCGCACCGTCTTCCATCATATACGTGCCGAACACGCCTTCCGTGCTTTCAAAATCCTCAAGCACCCCGTCCGTCATTTTGATCTGCTTTCCGGCGGAGGTCACATTGACGAGATTGGAGGCTTCATTCCAAAACTGAAGGCTGAACTGGGCCCCTGCTTCCAAAACCACATCCTTTGCCAGACCACTGGAGAAGGTAAACTGCGCTCCCGAAGCAATGTATGCGCCGCTGACCACCCCGCCGTCGACCGCGAGTTTGACTCCCGAAGTGGGCAATGTTACATTGGTTATCGTTCCGCCGGGACAGGCTCTCAACCACGCCGCCTTCTCCGCCGGATCGTGAGTGTAACTGTCGAGCACGCCATTGACGATACTGAAAGGAACACTGGTTTCCTGATCATCGTCGTCGATGCCTTTCGACGTGCCGTTCACCACAGTGTCGGAAGCGACGTAGAGATAGAGCGAGCCGTCGGATTCGATGGTGACGTTGGTGGCGGTGCCGCCGGCGAAAACCTGCAGGATCTGGTTGCTTCCGGCGGTAACGCCGTCTACGGCTTCGCCGCTGTTCACTTTGATGTATTGCGGTCCGGCGTAGGCCGCCAGACCTTCCCCGGCGTGAGTTTCGCCGAAGACGATGTGTCCGACTTCGTGGCTGATGGTGGCGACGATCTCGTCGATGGGGGCGGAAACGTCGAGGTTGACGAAAGCGTTGTCGCTCCGGTTGACGTTGCCCGCGTCGATGGTCTCGGCCAGTCCGGAGAAGCCGATCTCGCGGCTTTTTCCGACGAATACCGTGGAGTACTCTCCTGCGGACGGACGCTCGGAGACGAAGTCAACGCCCCGGCCCGCGTATTCGGCGTTGAGGGCGTCGATCACCTCGGCGATCTGCCCGGCGGTCAAGCCGGAATCCTTGACGTTGACGTCGAATTGCGCGATCTCGCCGTTGTAACTGGTGACTTCCCCGTCGAAGTCCAGATAGACCGTCTGCAGCTCCGGCAGCGCCGGGGGGACGATCTGGACGCCGCCGTCCAGAATTTGGTTGGTCGTGTTTTCCATGGATTTCCTTTCCGCGCGTTTTCCGCGCTTGTTTTCCGTTATCCACACGCTGCTACTTAGTTCAGTCTGATTAAATTTTCAAACGACTTGCCCCGAACCGCGAAATCGCCGCATCAGCGAACGACCCGTGACGCCGCGGTGATGAGACCGTCAAAACCGAAGCGCGTCCCGGCGCGGGGGCGGTTAAAAGTTCCTGATTCAGTTCCTCCCTGTCGATGTTGCTACTTCAAAAAAGGCACCCGTTGTATTGCCCGTACTTCCATTGAGCCCACGGTCCGGCAAGTATGACGGTGCCGTCGGCGGTCATATAAAGACCGGTCTGGGCCCCGCTCCAGCCCCGCATTGCCCCCATGCTGTGAGCGTACATACGCTGTTCCACGGGAAGGGTGGGGTCGGCATCCTGATCCTTGTATTTCCCGGTCTTGAAAAAGCCGAGTTTATAGTTGTTTTCGGCGATGATGACGAGGCTTCCGATGCTGCGCCGGCTGAGATTTTTGACGGCGACCTGAGTGGTGCGGCCGTTGTCGAGGGTCGAGGTGTTCCCGACCGCCAGCGAATTGAGTTGGTTGTTGTTGGACCAGTAAGTAACGTTGATCCGCGGGTCGGCGGCCGGGCATCGCCAGATGAGGGCGCTTTGCCCGGTGTAGGGATACAGCGCGGAAGGCAGACCGTAGATCTCCGGCCCCGTCCCGCCGTCGTAGCCCCAATGCATCCGGAAACAGGCGGTGGTGTTCCTGCCCAGTACCCGGCCCGACGGAACATTGTCGAAGTCGCCGAGGTACATGGCGTAACCCTGGGAGATCTGTTTGAGGTTGTTGACGCAGGAGATATACTTGCTTTTGGCGACAGACTGCTTCAGCGCGGGCAGAAGCAGTGCGGCGAGAATGGCGAGAATGGCGATGACGACGAGCAGTTCGATCAGCGTGAAACACCGCCCCGCGAACAACGCGGCGGCGGTCGATTTTCTTATTGTCCGGCTGATCATAGTCTTTCTCCCACAAAATTATCTTCACCTAATTTAGCCTCGCCTAATAAAATTTTCAAGTCCGGCAAGAAAAAAAACTTGAATTTTTCCGCCGCCGGTGGTATAGTAGGTGCCAGACCGTCAAAATCGAATCGCGTCCACGCGGCGCGGATCGTGCGGGCAAAGTTCACTTTCAGGTGGAAATATGCCGCAGGATCCGAGCAAGTTTTTCTGTATCCTTTTTACCGGCTTTCGCAGCCGGATGGCCGTCGCTGCTTTCCGACGGGCGGCGATCCGTTCTCTTTTGCCCGTGCTGGGAGCGGCGGCACTGCTGATTTTCCTGCGGCGGGGTCTGCCTTTTTCTCCCCGCTGGTTCATGACGCTCCCCTTCTTTTGGGCGGTTCTGACCGTCCTGCATTTTTTCCGCACGCTGCCGGATGTCCCGGAATGCGCCCGAATGCTGGACCGCCTGACCAACTCCGATTCTCTCACCGTAAACGCGCTGGAGGTGCTGCGGCGGGACGGACACGGAGATTTCGCCGTCTATGCCGTCCGGCGCGGCGTCGCCAACTTCCGGCGCTGGAACGGGAAACTGCCATCGTACCGTTTCCCGCGCCTGGAACTGCTGTGGCTGCTGCCGCTGATCCTGCTTCTTCTTCCCCTGCCCCGTCGAGCGGCGGAAACTGCCGACGCGGAGCGGCAAGGGATGCATTCAGCCCCCGGCGCGCCTGCGGACGGCACAGCCCGGCGGCATCCCGCGGTTCGGGAAAATTCGGAACGGCTGCGGCAACGGAATGAACTCGCAAATCCGAACGATGCCCCGGCGATCGGAACCGCGGGGATCCCGGGAGGATCCGCCGGGGACGGGGCCGGTGACATGAGGCGGGGCGCGGGACGCTCCCCCGGACACGGTTCCGGCGGCTCTGCTGCCGCGGCATCCGAGCCGCGCATCGCCGGGAGCGCTTCCGCAGTTCATCCGGAAACGGTCTCCGCCGAACGCTCCGCCGGCGGCATATCCGGCGACGGCGTGCTCGGGGCGGAGGAAAACGCCGGAATCAATACCGGGGCGGCGGGCATTTCATCCGGCGATTCCCGGATGGCGTCCCGGACGAATCGCCGTCGCCGTCCCCGCCGCCGCGACGTGACCGTATCGCGGGGCGGGCTGCAGCCGCTCGGCGCGGACAGCGCACCCCCTGCCGGACGGGATTTGTCCGACCCCCGGGAAGGTGAAAGTGGGAAACCCGATAACGGCAGAGGCGGAGAATCGGATGTGAAAAAATCTCGCGGCGCCGCTTTTTCTCTGCCGGTAATGCCCATGCCCGATACCGTTGCCGGGCGATTGGGCCCCGGCGAGGACATGACCGCGACGGAATCGGCCCCGCCCGGGCGAGGCGCGAGAAAAACCTCCGCTTTTAAAGTCGGAAACGTCGTCACAGAACCATATCTGCCGGTTCCGACGCCGCCCCGGTCCATCCGGGAACGGATCTCCGGGAGTCATCGAAACGGACCGGATTTTCAATCATCAACCTATGGAGATGCGGAAAATGAAAGGTAATCTGCTGGCAATTCTGGCATTGCCGCTGATGATCGGCGGCTGTACCGAATCGTCTCACCGCCCCCCCGGGGCCGACGCGCTTATTCGGGAGAGCAAAGCCGCTTTCCCGGCGGCGGCTGAATTCGATTTTACCGCGCCCGGACGGATGGAAATTCGGGACGCGGCGGGGAAATTGCTGGGACACGCCCGTTTCACGGATCCCGCCTCCTCCGGCGCGACCGGATTTCGCGGGCCGGTACCCGTGGCGGTTTTTCTCGATCCCGGGGACCGGGTCGTGACGACCGCATTGCTGCCGAATCAGGAGGACCGGAAATTTGTGGATAAACTGCGTCAGGACGACCTGTGCGGACGATGGAGCGGGTTTCCCCGCTCCGAAGCCGCGGATCTGGAAGTGGACGCAGTGACCGGGGCAACATACAGCAGCCGCGCCGCCGTCTCGTCCGTACGGGCGCTCCTGCGGGAAAAGTGAGGTGATGATGAAAAAGAATGATACCGAAATCCCGGCGGAGATCGTCGCCTTTCAGACCGGATTTGCGGCTCTGAAGCAGGAATTGACCAAGGTCTTTGTCGGCCACGATGCATTGGTGACCGATCTGCTGGGCGCGGTCGCCGCAGACGGCCACGTACTGTTGGAAGGGGTGCCGGGTGTAGGTAAGACTTTGCTGGCGCGAAGTCTCGCCGCCGCACTCGCACTGAAATTTTCCCGCATTCAGTTCACTCCCGACCTGATGCCCGCCGATATCACCGGCGCCATGCAACTTCAGGAAGACGGGAAAGGAGCGTTGTCGCTGTCGTTCCGTCCCGGTCCGCTTTTCTCCAACTTCGTGCTGGCCGACGAGATCAACCGGGCCACGCCGCGCACCCAATCCGCACTGCTTGAGGCCATGCAGGAACACCAGATCACCGCCGGGGATCAGACCCGCAGGATCCCCGAGCCTTTCAGCGTCATCGCCACCCAGAACCCCATCGAACAGGAAGGGACGTATCCGCTTCCGGAAGCGGAACTGGACCGTTTCATGGTCAAACTTGATCTCGGCTATCCCTCCGAAACGGAGTATTCCCGCATCATCGACATGACCACCGGCGCGGACATCCCCGAAGTTTCCGCGGTCTGTTCCGGCGAGGAACTGCTGACGATGCGGCGGACGGTACGGCAGGTTTTGGCCGAGGAAAGCGTGAAGCGTCTGGCGATCCGGCTGGTCATGGCCACCCGCCCGGATTCCGAACTTTGTCCGGGATCGTGCCGCGGCCTTTTGAGCCGGGGCGCCGGACCGCGGGGAGTGCAGAGCCTGATCCTGCTGGCCAAGGTCTACGCTCTGCTGGACGGCCGTTCGGCGGCCGGGGAAGGCGACGTGCTTCGGGCGGCGCTGCCGGTCCTGCGGCATCGTATCGCACTGTCTTTCGAGGCGCAGTTGGCGAAGATCGGCCCGGACGATGCTCTCAAGAAACTTATATCCGCGGTCTGAAGAAATGAACTTCGGCGAATTGTTCCCTCCCGAACTGCTGGCCGCCGCCGGTCAATGGCGCTTGCGTCCGGAACACGGCGGTGAACCTCTTTCGGCGGGACGTCACAGTTCACCCTTTTCGGGGGACAGCGGGGATTTCCGGGACTACCGGGACTACACGCCGGGCGACGATCTGCGCCGCATCGACTGGAATATCTACCGGAGACACCGCAAACTGCTTGTCCGCAGATACTGTGATTTCCCCCGGAGAAAACACCTGCTGATCCTGGACAACAGCCGCTCGGTGCGGTTCCGTCCGGCACGGGCGCTGGCCGAATGGCGTCTGACCGCGCTTCTGGGCGGCATGATGCTCAACAGCGGGGACAGCGTGAAAATCCGCATCGGCAACGTCCCCGGCGAGGTGTCGCTGACTTCCGGCAAAAGTTCATTTCCCGCTCTGCTGGCGGTGCTGGTTCGGGCATGGGGCGAAGCGGAAAGTCCGTTGTCATTGCGATTCGAACCGGTCGCCGGAACTCACGTCTGGATCATTTCCGACTTTTTGGACCCGGACGGTCTGGAACATCTGGAACTTGTTCTGCGCCGAAGTCCCGCTTTCACCCCGATACGGATCTGCGAATCCGAAGAAGAACATCCGGGACTGTCCGCCGCAGTCCGGCTGATCGACGCGGAAAGCGGTTTTGAGGCTCCGGTCGCTCCCGATCCCGAATGGCGGAAACGTTACATGGAACGGCTGAACCGATTCAAAACGGCACTCGAACTTCCGGCCCGGCGCGGCGGCGGGAGAAGTTGTAATTTCAATATTTCCGTAACATTGACGGAACTACTGCACCAGGCGGCGACGGTTTGGAGGGATGCGATATGATTTTTCAAGGGATATCCGTATCGTGGGCGGCCGCGGGAGCGGCATTTGCGCTGGCGGTGCTGATCGCACTGCACTTCCTGCGGGAAAAACTCCCCGGACGAGTGATCCCCGGCACAATGCTGTGGCGCGAGGTGTCGGCGCGCGTCCGCCGCAACTTTCTGCGTGAGAAACTGACCCGGCTGCCGGATATGCTCCCGATCCTGCTGGCCGTCTGTTCCGTACTGGCGGCGCTGACCGAGCCGGTGTACGATCCGCAGCCGCAAGCCCGCCGCACGGTTTTGGTCGCCGCGCCGGGAACGGTGGAAACGACTGCCCGCTGGTACGAAAAGTCCGAACCTCTGCGGACTGCCGTGCTGTTTTCCGCGGGAAGCGGCGCCTTGCTCGCCGATTTCGGCGGATCATCCGCAAAAATGACGGAGTCCGATACGGATAAAACCTATGCGGATACGCTTGCTGTGGCAGCGTGCGCCTCGCATTTTGCCGGACCCGACGGGCGGGTGATATGGGTCGGTCCGCAGGTCCCGGCATGGCTCCCTCCGCGATCCGGATTCATCCGGTGCGGCGAAACGAGTGACGCTCGAATGGATCCACCGTTGAAAGTGATGCTGCAAAACACGGTGCAGACCGTGCGGCGGAATGCGGCCGACCTGCCCGGAGTGATCCTGACGGATAATGAAACAGACGCCGATGTCGTGTGGCATCCGACCTCGGCCGGCGGTGATTTTGACGGATTTTACCGGCATCTGATCCATTCCGGGCTCTACTCCGAAAGCGATGGTCGTCAGGAGATCGCGGATGTCGCGGAAGTAAAGGCGCTTCCCGTTCCGGCGAGCCGACGGCTGAGCGGATGGCTGTTCGCGCTGGCGCTGGCGGGCGCGCTGGCGGATTGGTGGCTTTGGCGAAAACAACGGATCGTGTGACCATGCAGATATTTTCCCATATCAATGTCTCCGCACCGATCTGGCTGTGCCTCATCCCTCCGGCGTGGCTGCTGTTCCGACGGCGTTACCGGGGTGTCGGATGGTGTCGGACCGCGGCGTTGACGGCGCTGGCGCTGGCGGCAGCGGATGTTACGGTGCGCTGGCGGGGCAATTCGCCCAGACAGATCGAACTCAAGGTGGAAGAAGTTGATGCAGCCCCCCGTGCCGCAGGGGAAAAAAGAGTCCGTTCCGGGGATCCGGCGGACGCGTTGGCGGCGGCCGGGGCGGCGGTGGGTCCCGACGAGGGAGCGGATATCCGCATCCATTGCGCTCCGGACGACATCGACCTCAGACTGGCCCGAACCGCCCGTCTGCTGAATCGGCGCGGCATCCGGGTGTTCGTTTCTCCGCTTGAGAAATCGCCCGCCCCGACCGGACTGCTCCGACTGGAACACCCCCCGGTCGGCGGCGCAGGAGAAACCGTCCCTGTTTCGGGAACGTTTGCGCCCCCGGAACTTCAGCGGGAGTCGGAGTTCGCAGTTTTGGATGAGGATGGCGAAATATTGGCGCGCACGGAGCGAAAAAATACCGCGGGCCGAACGGAGTTTTTGCTCCATTTGCCGCTCAAACGCCCCGGCATGCGCCGTTTTCGCCTGCATGTCAACGGTCGGGAGACCGCCGTATTCCGGGTCTTGGTGCGAAAGCCGTATCGGGCGCTGCTGATATCGAAAGATCCAGGCGATGCGGCCGCGTTGCGCCGAATTCTGGACGGGCGGGCGCAAGTTGATCTCCATCCGGCTCAAAGCGATTTGATGTCGTATCCTCTGTATATTTTCGGCTCGGGAGGCGCGGGACTTCTGTCCGCGCCCCAACTGGAAAAAATCGCTTCCCGGGTGCGTTCCGGCTCCGGGATGCTGCTGTTGTGCGGACGGGAGTTGCCGTTCGATCCCGAAACGGTTCCCCGTTCGTTCGCGGATCTTTCCCCGGTGCGCTACTCGGGACGGAACCTGAACCGCGTTCCCGCCACGGCGCTGGTCATCATTATCGACACGTCCGGCAGCATGAGCGGTTCACGGATCGCTCTGGCCCGGGAGACCGCCCGTCTGGCGGTGGACCGGCTGCGGGAATGCGACATGGCCGGAGTCGTGGAATTCCACGGCCGCCGCCGGTGGGCCGCTCCGCTGCAGAGCGCGGCCAATCAGTTGGAACTTCACCGCGCCCTGAATCGTTTGAGCGCGGGGGGCGGTACCGTGCTTCTGCCGGCTCTGCGGGAGGCGTTTTACGCTTTGCGCAATGTGGACGCCCGGCTCAAACACATTCTGATCCTCACCGACGGGGGCTTCGAACGCGGTGATTTTGCCTCGCTTCTGCGGCGGATGGCGGCTTACGACATCACGGTTTCCACCGTGATGACCGGACCGGGACGAAGCGATTTTCTGGCCCGGCTCGCGGTATGGGGCAACGGCCGCCACTACAACGCGGCCGACCGTTTCGCCATCCCGGAATTGATTTTCCGGCAATCCGGCCGGGAGACCCTGCCGCCTTACCGGGACGGCGCCTTCGCCGTGACGGTCCCGGACGGAAGCCCGACACCTCGGGAATGGCCTGAAGGCATTCAGGTCAGCGGGATATGGGAAAGCAAACCGCGTCAAGGCGCCGAACCTCTGCTTTACGCCGATCAATGGCCCCTGCTGGTGCGACGAGCCGAAGGAGCCGGGCACGTCGCCGCGCTCAATACGGATCTCGCCGGGACATGGTCGCGCCGGTTGAGCGGACATCCGGCATTCACCGGTCTGCTGGCCGCACTGTCGAGACGACTGCCGGATCCGGTCCGGCTCGGCCAATGGGATTTTCGGGATCGTTCTTCGGGAAAAGATGCGGAATTCCTGATCGACGCGCCTTCGGAGATCGTCGAACTGGAGGCGGAATTGTCCCTGCCCGACGGCGGGATGGAAAAATTCAGATTGTCCCGAAACGGCGGCGAACCTTTTCGATTCCGTCGGAACGACCTCGCCCCCGGCGAGTACGAGTTGACCGTCCGCAATGGAGACAGGGCGGAGCGGATCCCGTTTGCCATCAGGACCGCCCGGGGCGTCGGTTCGGGGGACATCGCCGCCGAGATCAACCGGCGTTCCGGGCATATGGATACGCCGCGACCCGCATGGCGCAGTTTACGGCTGCGGCCGTTTTTCGGACTGATTTTCATTCTGCTGGCGCTGACGCAGGTCGGATTGCGGCGGGTGATCGGGGCGTTGCCGCTATTGTTGACAGCGGTCGTACCGCCGGCATTCGGCGATGATTTTTCCCTCCGGATGCTTCGGGGGATGCGCAGTGACGACGCAAAAGAGTATCGTGCTGCAGCCGCGATCGCCCGCTCTCCGGCCGACCGCCGCATGGCCCTGCTGCTGTGGCTGGACGCCGTACGGGGCAATGCCGTGGAATATCGGGAACTGCTGGCTCGCTGGAAAACCGCGGCGGCCACGGACCCGGAATGCCTTGCCCTGCTGTTGGACGAACTGGAAGATCAGGGGCGGTTGTCCGAGGTTTTGGAATTGTTGGAAAACACCCGGTTCGGCGGTGACGTCCGGTTCGCCAGACGATTGATCCGACTGGCCGAAAAATGCGGAAAATCCGAATTGATCCGCCGCCGTGCCGAAACGGCTCTTGCCGCCGCTCCGTGCGACCAGTTCTGGATGCAGACCGCCGTTCGGCTGGAACTGCTCGCCGGCGACCGGCAGGCCGCAAAACGTCGGCTGGAATCGGGGATCGCCGCCGCCGTGACTTCGGAGGAACTGACGAAACTGATCGCGGTGGCGGAGGATGCCGCACTCTATTCCGCGGCTTTGGATGCGGTCGGCAAGTTGGAATATTTGAACGCCGCTGATCCGTGGGCGGCCAGATTCCGGAAATTGGAGATATTGCGTCGGCAGGGCGATCCGGAACGAGCGCTCGCCGCGCTGAGACAGTGGAGCGTGACGCCGGTTCTGCCCCCCGGGGCGGTGATGAAAGCCGCCGACTGGTGTGAACAACTCGGCGACAGCGAGACGGCATTGCGTTTCTATGCGCGATCGGAGGACGGCGAGGCGGTCATTCGACAGGCAATGCTCCTGCAAAGTCTCGGACGCGATGCCGAAGCGCTGGAACTTTGGTGGCGGTCGGCGGTGGACCCCGCCGGCGGGATGCGGGCGCTTCAGGCGATGGAGAACTGTATCGCGCTGGCCGGCGCGGCCCGAAATCTGCCGATGCTGGTCCGACGGATCCATCGCGAGTTGACCGAGACCGGGTCGCGCTCTCTGTACCGTTTCTACTGCCGCGCCCTGGCCGCTTCCGGAGATGAAAAGACGTTGTTCGCATTTCTGTCCGCCCGAAATCTGGAACGGATGAGACTCGATTTTCTGCTTGAACTCAAGCATTACTCCGCCGCTGTGGAACTGATCGACCGCCTGCGGGCGCAATACCCGGCGGAAGCCGAGTCGCTGCTGCGCCGAAAATTGCTGATCGCGGTGGAAAATCAGGATCGTGCACTGGCCCAAACCGTCGTTGCCGATCTATTCGCGGCTTCCGGCGATCGGGTCGCGGCGCTGGAGTATGCCGCCGGAGCATATTCCCTGCTGGGCGACAATGCCGGCGCATTGCGGTTTTACGACGAGTGTCTGGCGCTGGCTCCGGATCGGATCGAACTGTATCTGCTTCGAGCCAACGCGCAGAAGGCTTGCGGTTCCGGCGCGGCGGCGACGGTTTTTTTCCGAAATCTGCTGACTCCGGAAACGCCGACGGACTTATTCGGCGTCGCGGTGGACGGACTGCTCAATCTGGATGCGCCCGCACCGGAACTCCGCGGCGCGCTGACGGCAGTGCTGGACCGTTTGCGCCGGGAACCGGAACAAATCTTCTTTTATCAACTTGCCGACGACCTTGCCGAAACTCTGGGCGACACCGAGTGCCGGAGAAAACTTCTGTTCCGACAATTGGCGGTCGCCCCGGAACGACGCGGGCTGCTGCTCCGACAACTCTTTCTCTCCGCATTGGCTCAAAGCAATCGCCCGGAGGCACTGCGTTATGCCGGACTGCTGTTGGGCTCAAGTGAGATATACGCCCCGGAACTGTACGTGCTCCTCAGCCGCTTCCTGATCGAAAACGGTCGTTTCGCAACGGCGGAGCGGTGCGTCCGCGACGCGGACGCGGCGGAGGATTCGGTCAATCACCTTTTCGATTTTGTCGGGACCTGCCTTGAGACCGGCCGGCTGGACGACGCGGACCGGATCTGCCGGGAACTGCTCAGTCTCCATCCCGATTCTCCGGAACTGCTGACCCGATATGCCGCCGTAAAGGAGACGGGCAATGAGTTGTTGTCCGCAGGCAAACTGAATCTTGCCGCGCTGAAACTGCTGGCTTCCCGTGTCGCGCCCGGTGCGGAACGGGAACAGGACCTGCACAATGACCCGTCGCGGCAGTTGCAGCCGCTGATCCGGGCTTTCGCCCATCAGTCGGCGCTGTTTCCGGAGGAATTTTCGGCGGAATTGGCGCGGCTGTCCCGCACCGCATCCCCCGGGGCGCGACGCATGATCTGGCACCCGGTACGTGCCCGTATTCAGGCTTTGCGCACTTTTCCCGCCGCGTCCGTTCCACCGGCAAGGAAGGTCGTAACCGTCGATCCGTCGGAACTGGCGGCAAAACTTGCCATCCTCCCGTCCGGTGCGGCGGAGACCGAGTTTTTTGCCGTTCTGGATCGAATGCCGCCCGCCCGCAAAAACACATTCCTGCCCCGGCTGGTCGGCGCACTGTCCGTGTCCCCGTCACCGGCGGTCGAAGCAAGACTGCGCAAGGAGATCGACTCGCTCAAACTGCGGGACGGGAAATGGGACTGGCCGCTTATTTCCGGAGCAATACCGCTGAAACTTATGCTGGCGGAAACCTTTCTCCGCCAATATCCGGAATCATTTTACGCTCAGATCCTGCTGGCGCGCACCCGCTGGGCCGCCGGAGATGCCGCCGGAGCACGGCGGCTGGCCGCCATTGTCTTCGAGCGTTTCACGGAACTGAACTCCTTCAATTTGCCTCTCATTCGGGCCATCCGGGAGTTGAATCCGGTTTTCGGCGCCGCCGGCGGCTCCGACGGCGGGACCGGCGCATTGCTCCGTTCCGAATGGATCAACGAACTGGCCGGGGATGAGAAATTGCTCGGCACACGTCCGGCCCGGAGGCTGCTGCTGGCACTTTTGCTGGATGGAGCGGGCGAATACGATGCTTCGCTCGATCTGATGTTCCGGATGTGGCGGGAGGGCGAACGTACCATCCCGATATTCCGACTGATGGAAGTTCTGACATTGAAAACCGGTCGGGGCAATGAGTTCATCCAAACGCTGCGCACCGCGCCGCCCAAGGATGCCGCGGTCTCCGTCCTCTACGCCAGGCGTCTGGCCCAACTGCTCCGGGAGAATGGGGATTACGCCGAGGCCCGGGAGTATCTTTCCTCCCTGCCGGAAACGCTTCGCCGCAGTGAGCAGCTGCTGCTTGACCGGGAACAGTCCGCCCCGGAAAAATTCAGCGCGGCGCTGCGGAGATTTCTGACCGAACAGTGCCGCAACGGCGGGACGGTCGGAGTGATCGACGACGAGTTCGGACTGGGCGGACTGCGCGGGATGCGGCGGCGGGGCGATCCCCGAAAAAACCGGCTTTTTTTCCTGTCCGACGGGGTCCGGAATTTCGGTGAAGTTCTGGATTACCTGTTACGGGGTATTCCGGTGACTGAACCGGGATTTGCCGTGATCTTCGCCGCCCGCTGTCAATTGTCCGCGCCTTCATATATTCCGGCGGCCGTCACGCCGGCGGAAACAGCGCTCAAATCCGCCGCGGGGGAAGCGTTGTCTCCGGAAGAAAGCCGCGGAGCGGCCGCTCTCGTGCAAAATCCGCAGGTCCCGCCGGAAACGGCATTCGCGCTGCTTCTGAAACTGCCCCCGGCCGTCCGGACCTCCGCGGCGGATGCTCTGGCGCGGCGACTGGCCTCCGGGCGGATGCTGGACCGCCAACTGGTCATGCTTGAAAAAATAATGCCTCTTACCTCGCCGGAAACGCGGAGTTTTCTGGCAAAGAAACTGCAGGTTCCCGATTCCGGCGGGTATGAAGTTTCGGTGCGCTTGGTGCGGCTGGCATTGACGGCACGCTGGATACCGGAACAGTATCAGGCCGCGCGCGAAACGATCATCGGACGGAGCGATCCGGCGGAAAATACCGATCTGTACCTGGTCTTCGGATCCGGGGAACCCGAAATGCGGTTCCGCCGCTACTTCGCCTCCGAAGGAGGATTCCCGGATTGGGAGCGTATCTTGCCCCTGATCGCAGTACCGGAACGGGAAACATTCATCGCCGCCGCCGCCGCCGCTTTGGAGGCGGCTCTGCGTGACGGGCACCTCCCCGCCGACATGCTGGTCCGTCACTATGTCCTGCTGGCCGCCGCCTCCCCGGAACATGCGGCACGCTATATGGCGGCCGCGGCTCGCCATGACCGGCGTCCCGGGGAAGCCTCGCTGTGGCGTCTGGACATTTTGACCGGACAAGAACGGCATCAACTTGGGGAACAACTGCAACGTGCCGGACGACTTATGCCGATCCGGAAAAAATGTTCATCCACCAACCAATCAAGGAAAGGACCGGAAAAATGAAGTTGTCAACATTTGCAATCGTCTGCGCGCTGGGACTGAACTGCACGGCATTCGCCCATGGCGATGATCATCATCATCACCATAAGGAGCAAAACGCGGTGTTGAAAAGTCCCGGCGTTGATGCCCTGAAAAACGGAGACCTCCAAACTGCGGAAAAGTTGCTTCGCGGAGAACTGGAAAAAGATCCCGGCAATCCCCGGTTGAAAACAGTTTATTCCGGACTTAAGGTCACGCTCCGGCGGGTCTCACTTTTCGAGCAGGAGAAAAATCCGGACATCGCGGTGCGTCTGGGACGGCAGATCCGGGGATTTTATCTTCGATACGGTCTGTTCGAACGGACCTTGGAAGTGGATCGGCGGATCTGCGAACTGCAGCCGAACGATGCCAACACCGTCAGTTGTGCCGTTACCCTGCTCAACCTCGACCGCAACAATGAGGCGGCGGCGCTGTTTTCCAAAACTGATCTGGCCGGGGCGAAGCCGGGTACCGTCCTCTGTGCCGCGCTGGCATACGCCCGCATCGGCGACCGGGAACGGGCTGCAAAACTTTACCTTCGCTTTCCCATGGGCAAAATGAAACTGAATGAATTGAAACTCTGTTCCCGGGCCGCAGCGGTCAACGGGGACAAAGATATCGCCGTGAACGCCGTGCGGCTGATCATGAAGCAGTCCCCGGATCATCAGCGGCAGACCTTGAACAAACAGTGGTTCCCCGTCCGTGATTATGACAAGATCAGGTCGACTCCGGAGTTTCAGGCGGCGCTGGCCACTCCGGCCGATCCGGACGCCCGATGCGAAGATTGCCCCAACCGTCATGCCGGACACGGCAATGACAGGCATCGTCACTGATTTCGAAGCGAGTCGAAGCATGGACCATATTCCATCGGCTTTGTACTGAAAGAGAACGGAAACAATCGACCGCAGCCTTGTGATCCTCTTTCACGTCGCAGCCTTGGAACAGACACCAAAGCGGGTATGATGCGGGCATCTTGCCCCGGCCGCCGACATGTCTTTCTCCGTCAAAACGATGTCGGAGAGTTTTTACATGAGCAACATGAGTCCGCAGGCTCCGCAGTTCAATCGGGGAATCTGGAGCAAGTTGGAGAAACAGGTTCGGCATTTCGCCACGCGGGAGAAGCGAATCGTCGTCGTGACCGGCCCCATACTCCCTGCGGAGAAGACCATCACCATCGGGGCGAACCGGGTGACCGTGCCGCAATATTATTACAAGGTGATCTACGACACCACGCCCCCGGAAAAGATGATCGCGTTCGTGCTGCCCAACAAGGGCAGTTCGGCCGATCTGCGGACCTTCGTGGTTACCGTTGATCAAGTGGAGGAACTGACCGGGCTGGATTTTTTCAGTTCAGTCCCCCAACCGAAACAGGAACAGTTGGAGCGCACGATCACGGTGGAGAACTGGCACTGGATCAAATGATGCCGTCGGAATCACCGACGAAATCCGATAAAAGGCCGGCATTGCCGATATTGGCGTTTGACATGGTTGCGGAAATTCTCCGTCCCCGGTCTCCCGTTTGGATGGTTTGTGAAGCATAAGGCAAACCGACCCGTAATTTTCAGGCGGGATTTTTCTCTGAAATCTCCATTTTGCACGGGTCGGGATGCCCGTTTTTGTTCGGGTCGGGGGCTGGAGGAGCATAAAAAACGGAGATTTTCTCCAAAATCGTCAGTGTGTTCCTGTAACTCCTTTGTCTCTATGGGGTTGGCTGTTCGGGTCGGGCATACGGGTCGGCCGACCCGTACCGGCAGAGAATTTCCGAAAGAACAATGCAAAAAATCCGCTTTTTGACTGAAAAACCCGTCTCTCCGGCAGTCTCCGCGGGAACGCATAAAAAGTCGTAACTCGCTGTCGTACAGGGTACTGTTTACAAAAAACTTCCGGGACCCGGTCGTAAGTGACCGAATCCCGGAGATTTTGTAAATGGTACACCCAGAGGGACTTGAACCCGCAACCTTCTGGTCCGTAGCCAGACGCTCTATCCAATTGAGCTATGGGTGCAATGCTTCTTTCAAAACACCGGTATAATATACAGGGGGAATGGACCTTTGTCAAGCCGCATCCCCCGCAAGGTACCGGATATTTTCAGCGCTTGGAGAACTGGAACCGACGACGGGCTCCCGGCTGACCGGACTTCTTCCGTTCCTTGACCCGGGCATCGCGCGTGACCATACCGTTCTGCTTCAGCACCGCGCGGAGGGTCTCGTCGTAATTGATGAGCGCCCGGGCGATGCCGTGACGCAGCGCACCGGCCTGTCCGGCCATGCCGCCGCCGGCGCAGTTGGCCGCGATGTCGAACTTGCCGACCGTCTCGCTGACCGTAAAGACCTGATTCACAAACCCGCACAGCGATTCGCTGGTGAAGTAGTCGGTCATCGTCTTGCCGTTGACCAGAATATTCCCGTTGCCGGGAGTCAAACGCACCCGCGCCACCGCGCATTTACGCCGACCGGTAGCCAGGACCACATCACTTTTCTTGACCATGGTTTACTTCTCCAAATTGACTTTGACGGGCTGCTGCGCGGCATGCGGATGCTCCGCACCGGCGTAAACCTTGAGTTTGCTGAATTGGGCGCGGCCCAGACGACCGTGCGGCATCATGCCCCAGACGGCGTCCTTGATGAGCCGTTCGGGATTGGATTCCCGGACCTTCTCGGCGGTACTCTCGGTACGTCCTCCGCGATACCCGGAGAAATCGACATAGACTTTGCGCTCGTTCTTGTGCCCGGTGAAGACCGCTTTGGACGCATTGACCACGATCACGAACGCGCCGGTGTCAATGTGAGGGGTGTAGGTCGGCTTGTCTTTGCCGCGCAGCGCATTGGCGATGCGGACGGCAAGACGGCCCACCGGCATTTCGGAAGCATCGAAGAGCAGACACTCCGGCTTGATTTCGCCAACTTTTGCCAAATAAGTTTTCATTTTGCTACCTGATCAACATACGCTTTCATTTTCCCGCGCCCGCGCCGCACCGTACGCAGTCATGGCACACAACTCCCATGACCGGAACCGTCCCCCGCCTCCGGGAAACGCCTCCCCTCCCGAGCCGCGCCGGTCTGATTTTTTCGCACAGGACAGACCGCGCCCCGGGATCGCGTCGGCGTGCGGTCACGCAACGCCCGAAACATCCGCTTCGGGGCATTCTCCGGCGGCACGATGATCGGGTGCGCCGCGTGTGGAAGGAACACTTCCCGATGCGAACGTCTGATAAAATAACCCCGAATCGCCCAAAAGTCAACCTGCGAACCGTCAAAATCCCGATGTTTTTGCCAAAAACCTTGCATTTACACCGGCGGGAGGGTATATTGTGCCGGATGAAATTCGTCAGAGCAGGTTCTTATGGAGGTGTGTATGCGCGGGAAGACATTCGGCGCGATTCTGCTGCTGTTGTGGAGTTTTTCCGTCCGGGCCCTGCTCCCGGGAGAAATGTCCGTCGAACCGGAAACCAAACTGGAGTGGGTGAATTGCTCCCCCATGCCGCTGGGCAAGATATCTCCCGAACAGCATCCGAATATCCCGGCGCTGCGCGGCGTGGTATTTCTCTACACCCGGGCCGACGACAGCGACGCGCTGGTCTATCTGCTGGAGAATGCCCGCCGGAATTTCGACGGAAAGGTGCTGATCGCCGTCATCACCCCGGATGACATGGCGGACGCCCGGGAATTTCAACGGCGGCATGCCGATTCCCGGCTGCGTCTGGCGGCGGATCTGGAACGGAAGATCACTCCGCAGTTCATGCGGGGCGGAGGGATGATCCTGCCCTGCGGATTTCTGCTGGACGCCGAGGGCAAAGTGCTGTGGCGGGGCGAAGCCGCCGACCTGCCGGAAGCGGCGGACCTGGCGCTGACGGGAAAACTGGACGTCGAAGTGCAGCAGCGGGCGGCGCCGCTGCTGGAACAGACCCAGCGGGCGCTGCGGGAGGGCAACATGCCGCGGCTCCTCCGGGCGGCGGAACAACTTTTCGCGGTCGACCCGGGCCATCCCGCGGCGCTGCGGATGGCGGTTTTCGCCGCGGAATCCATGCGCAACAGCCGTCAGGCGTGGGAGATCACCATGCGCCAGCGGCAGAAGGCGCCGCATCTGGCACGGCTGCGTTTCACCGCGCTGGAACTCATCCTGCGCCACGCGGAACTGCGCGATCAATTGCCGGAACTGATCGAGGAATTCCGCGTCATGGAGTGCCCGCCCCGGTTGAAATACGCGTTCGCCGATGCCCTGCTCCGCAATTTCCCCTACGAGAGTGCGGCGGTCCTCGGCGCCCGGCAGATCCTGCAGTCCGCTCCGGTCGGCGTACACGCCTCCCCGGAGGAGATGGCGATGGTGCTGGCGCTGAAAGCCCGGCTCGCCTACGCGCTGGGCGATCTGCCCGGCGCGGAGGAGTGCCAGCGGGAATCGGTGCAGTTGTACCGCCGTTCGGAGGACGGACCGGGCCGAATCGAAGCGGAACGGATGCTGGCGTTCTTCCGCGCCCTGCGTCAGGAGACGGCCCGACCGCAATGAATACCCGGGACAACATCGCCGCGCCCGCCAGCGCCGTGGGCGGCGCGATCACGGTGATCCGGGTCTCCGGTCCGGACGCGCTGCGCATCGGGAACGCCGTCTGGCACGGGCGGCGGAAACTGGCGGAGACGGAGGAACGCCGAATGCTTCTGGGCAGGATCGGCGGCGATCCGACACTGGCGGTTTTCATGAAAGGTCCCCGGAGTTACACCGGAGACGACGTGGTGGAACTGCAGTGCCACGGCGGGGCGGCGGCCGCCGCCCACGCCATGCGGCAACTGCTGACCGCCGGCTGCCGGCTGGCGGAGCCGGGGGAATTCACCTACCGGGCCTTCGTCAACGGCAAACTGGATCTGCTTCAGGCCGAAGCCGTGGCCGATATGGTAAGTTCCGGCAGTCAGGCGGCGCTGGACCTGGCCGCCCGGCAGTTGGAGGGAGCGCTGAGCCGGGCCGTGAATTCCCTGTGGGACGACATCGCCTCGCTCCGGGCCGAGTGCGAATCCCGACTGGACTTCCCCGACGAGGAACTTGACTTCGATCCGGACGTGCCGGACAAGATCGCCGACTGTCTCCGCCGTATATCCGCGCTGCTGGCTTCCGGGCAAACCGGCGCGCTGCTGCGAGACGGGGTGCGCGTGGTTCTGGCGGGAAAACCCAATGTGGGCAAATCCAGTCTGCTCAACCGCATTCTCGGCCGCGACCGGGCCATTGTCAGCGCCATTCCGGGGACGACCCGGGACACGGTGGAATCCGAAACGGTGATCCACGGCATTCCCGTGCAACTCACCGACACCGCCGGTCTGCGGGAGAGCAGCGACCCGGTGGAGCAACTGGGCATCGAACGCACCCGCCGGTCCATTCGCGCCGGCGAGGTCACATTGTGGCTGCTGGACGCTTCCGCGCCCGACCCGGCGGCGGAAGTCGCGGCGATGGATCGGAGCGCCCCCGGCGTCATCGCCGTGTGGAACAAGTGCGACCTCGCGCCCGAAGCGGTCCTGCCCGACCCGGGCGTGCCGCAGGTGAAAATATCCGCCGCCACGGGAGAGAATATGGAGGCGCTTTTCGACGCCGTCGAAGCCCGGGTCTGCGCCGGACAGCGGCTCACCCCGCCGGAGGTGGCGGTCAACGCCCGGGGCGCCGCGCTGCTGGAACAGGCCCAAGCCTCGCTTCTCCGGGCGAAAGCGGCGTTCGAGGCGGCAGACCACGAACTCGCCGCGCTGGAACTTGCCGCCGCGAACCGGCAGATCGGCGGGATCACCGGCAAAAACGTGGAACCGGACCTGCTGGACCGGATCTTTCACCGTTTCTGCATCGGCAAATAAAATCCCCGGTCAGCGGTACTCCGGCAGCATTTTTCCGTGAGCCTTGATCAGATCGTCGCACATCCGCACGATGTCGTCGATGGAGAGTTCCGCCGCGGTGTGGGGGTCCAGCATCGCCGCCTGATAGATCGTTTCCCGCTTCCGGGTCAGAGCCGCTTCGATGGTGAGCAGTTGAACGTTGATGTTGGTCATATTCAGCGCGGCGCACTGGGTGGGCAATGCCCCGACATACGTGCCCTGCACCCCGTTGCGGTCCACCAGACACGGCACTTCCACCACCGCCTCCGCGGGCAGATTGGGAATGAACCCGCGGTTGAGCACGTTGCCGCCGATCCGGTACGGAGTGTCGGTGGCAATGGCGTTCATGATCCGGGCCCCGTACTCCAGGGAGAGTTCGTGCCCGAGATGCGGGTCGCCGCGCAGTTCCTCGTACTGTTTTTTCCAGTCGGCGATCTGTTTGATACAGCGGCGCGGGTATTCGTCCAGCGGGATGTTCCACTCCGCGATCAGTCCCGGGTAGTTGCGCTTGATCCAGTAGGGCGCGTATTCGGCGTTGTGTTCGCTGGACTCCGTGACGTAATATCCGAAGCGGTTCATCATTTCCAATCGGATCATGTTGCGGGACTTCTCCTCCGCGGGCGCCTTGCGCCACGCCTTGACCTTGCGGGCGGCCAGGCGTTTGAGTTCCGGGTAGAGATCCCTGCCGTTTTCGCTGATCTCCAGCAGCCACGCCATGTGATTGATCCCGGCGATCCGGGACTTGATCCGGGCGAGACGTTCCGGGGAGGCGTCCAGACCCAGCGATTCCAGCAGAGACGGCACGCATACCTGCACGCTGTGGCACAATCCCACCGTCCTGACCCCGGTGCCCCGGAGCATCGCGCCGGTGAGCATCGCCATCGGATTGGTGTAGTTGAGGAGCCACGCGTTCGGAGCGGCCGCTTCAATGTCCCGGGCAAAGTCCAGCATCACCGGGATCGTCCGCAGCGCACGGAATATGCCGCCGATGCCGAGCGTGTCGGCGATGGTCTGACGCAGACCGTATTTTTTCGGGATCTCGAAGTCGATCACCGTGGAGGGCTCGTAACCGCCGACCTGAATGGCGTTTACCACGAAATCCGCGCCCCGGAGCGCCGCCCGGCGCTGACGGACGCCGAGATAAGCACGGATTTTCGCCCGCCCGGAATTGATGTTCCGGTTGATGACTCCGAGGATGTATTCCGACTCCGCCAGCCGGTCCCGGTCGATGTCGTACAGGGCGATCTCCGCGTCGCGCAGAGAGTCGACGCACATGCAGTCTCCCAGCACATTGCGGGCGAAAATCGTACTTCCGGCTCCCATGAACGTGATTTTCGGCATTGTGTCCTTTCCTTTCGGTAAAATCCGTGTCGATACCGCCTAATATACCCTGATATTCCGTCAAAAAAAAGCCGATTTTCATACGATTGACCGTAAAATCGTCTCATTTGCATTTTCCGTCTCCCGGAACTATCTTATACCCCGGCAACGGAGGATGAAAACATGAAACAACGGGAAGATTTCTGCCACAGCGGGGTCATTCTGCCCCCGGCGGCGGGGATCGCGCCGGGAATCATGCCCCTGTGGAGCGGCCACCAGCGGACGACCAGTCCCGAATACCGCTTCGACGGCATGCACCGGGGCGGCGGTGAAGTGGTGCTGTGGCAGTACACGCTGGACGGATGCGGCGCGGTGGAGATCGACGGCGCGACGCTGCCGGTACGCCCCGGCGAAGCCTTTCTGCTGACCATCCCGGAGCGGCACTGTTACTATCTGCCGACGGCGCCGGGGACGTGGGAGTTCATCTTTCTCGGTCTGGGCGGCCCGGAAGCCCTGCGGCTGACCCGGGAATTGCGGCGGGAATCCGGTTCGGTCTCCGCCCGTTACGGCGCGCCGGAGACCGTGCAGTCGGCGTGGCGGATCATCCGGAGCAATCTGGAGAACAGCCTGACCTCGTCGGCGGCGGCCAGCACGCTCGCCTACACCTTCATGATGTCCATGGTGGAGCCGGGAGCCCGGGAGGACGGCGAACCGGATATTCTCCACAAACTTCATCAGTATTGCCTCGTCCATCTGGCGCGGGATATCCCGGTGGCGGACATGGCGGCATTCGCGGGGTACAGCCGCAGTCACTTCTGCCGGGTATTCCGGGAACGGACCGGCAAATCCCCTCACGAGTACCTGCTGGAACTGCGCATGCAGACGGCCATGCGCAAACTGCAGCACGAAAACCTCTCCGTCAAGGAGGCCGCCGAAAACTGCGGCTTTGCCGACAGCGGATATTTCTGCCGGGTCTTCCGCCGGTTCTACGGCGCCACCCCCGCCCGGTTCCGCCTTCGCAGCCGTCGGTGAACATCCTCCGCCTCCGGGGGAAATAACCGCTTGAAAAAATCCTTATCGGAGTGTATATTATGCAATTTTCCGGAAATTATTCCGAAAAATAAAAAAATCAGGAGGTCTTTACCGATGAAACGGGCAGTGGTGGCCGATGCGACACTGCGGGTGTGCGATCCCGTGGCCTGTACGCTGGGGTTCAAGGAGAAAATCGAAATCGTCAAACACCTGGACCGACTGTGTGTCGACGTGATCGAGACCGCTCCGCTGCTCAACGGCAAATCGGACGTCCTGCTGCTGCATACGCTGGCGCCGCTGACGGAGAAACGCGTTCTCAGTTGCGCCATGCCGCTGGACGAATCGCTGCTGGAGATCACCGTGCAGGCGGTGAGCAAGGCCGCGCATCCCCGGATCAACGTCATCGCTCCTGTGTCCACGGTGCAGATGGAGTACCACTGTCACCGCAAGCCGGAGGCGGTGCTGGAACATATCGGCTCCGTCGTCGCGGCGATCAAAGCCGCCGGGATCGAAGTCGAACTCTCCCTCGCGGACGCCACCCGCGCCGAACGCGAATTTCTGGCCGCGGCCGTCACCCGGGGGGTGGAGGCCGGAGCCAAGATCGTCACGATCTGCGACTCGGCGGGGCTGATGCTGCCCGGGGAACTGTCGGACTTCATCTCCGACCTGAAAGCCAATGTCCCGGCGCTGAGCCGGGCCGTGCTGTCGGTGGAGTGCTCCGACGAACTGCACATGGCGCCCGCCTGCGCGGTGGCCTGTCTGCGCGCCGGCGCGGAACAGATCAAAACCGCCGTCGGCGTCCCCGGCCAACTGCCGCTGGGCAGTCTGGCGGACATTCTGCGGGTCAAGGGGGCGGAACTGAAACTTACTTCCGGCCTCAACCGCACCGCCTGTGAAAAACTGGTGCGGGAGATCGAGGACGCCGTCTCCGGCCGCCGGCCGGCGGCGCTGGAGAAATCCGCGCCCGCGGTCCCCGGTCACGGCGACTGGAAACTCTCGGCGGCGGACGACATGTCCGTCATCGGCAAAGCGGTGAAAAAACTCGGGTACGAACTCTCCGCCGACGATCTGGTCAGCGTCTACAACGAATTTCTCCGCATAGCCCGGAAAAAGGAGGTCGGTCCGAAAGACCTCGACGCGATCGTCGCCACCGCCGCCATGCAGGTCCCCCCGACCTATACGCTGAAAAGTTTTGTCATCAACAGCGGCAACATCATCACTTCCACGGCGCATGTGGTGATGCTGAAAAACGGGGAGGAGGTACAGGGCTTCAGCATGGGCGACGGCCCGATCGACGCGGCGTTCCTCTCCATCGAGAACATGGTCGGACGGCATCTGGAACTGGACGACTTCCAAATCACCGCCGTTACCGAGGGCCGGGAAGCGATGGGTTCCAGCATCGTAAAACTCCGTTCCAACGGCAAACTGTATTCCGGCAAGGGGATCTCCACCGACGTCATCGGCGCCGGCATCCGGGCCTATGTGGATGCGCTGAATAAGATCTGCTACGAGGAGAACAACTGAGATGAAACTCTCCTTTTCCACCAACTACTGGCGGCGTTACACCGCGGAACAGTTCATCGCCATCGCGGCGGAATACAAGTTCGGCGGCATCGAACTTCACGATGTGCACGCCGTCGTCGACCCGGCCGAACCGGGCAAGGCCACGGCGTTGTACCGCCGACTGATCGAAAATCAACTCTCCGTTTCCTGCATCGATCTGGTCTCCGACATCGCCGGGGACCGGGGAGCTGCGCTGGAGGAACTGGCGCTGGTCCTCGACGCCGCCCGGCGTCTGCATTCGCCTTACGTCCGGGTCCGGACATCCCGGACCGACGCGGAAGCCGAAACCGCGGTGCGGGAGTTTCTCGCCGGAGCCGTGCCCATGGCCGGAGCCGCCAATACGGTGCTGCTGGTGGAAACGGTCGGCATTTACGCCGACACCGCCAGACTGCGGGAACTTTTCGAATCCTTCATCAGCGACACGCTGGCGGCGCTGTGGGACCTGCACTATCCGTTCCGGGTCCACGGCGAAGCGCCGGAAACCACCATCAAAAACCTCGGCGCCTACGTCCGGCACGTCCACATCAAGGACTCGGAGAGCGCCGACCGGCATGCGATGGTCGGCGAGGGCACACTGCCCATCGGAGGGATCATGAACGCGCTGAAATCGGTCAACTATGACGGATTCGTCTCCATCGAGTGGGACCCGGCGTGGGACGAAGTCGGCGACATCGACATCATTTTTCCCCACTTCATCAGTTACATGAGCCGGTTTGAACTGGCCCGGGCCAAAACGCCGCTCTACGACAACAACGCCCGGACCGGCAAATACGTCTGGAAAAAGGAAACGCTGGTGGAGAAGACCTTTTCGCAGGTGCTGGACACCATGGTCAAGGAGTTTCCCGACCAGTTGGCCTTCAAGTACACCACGCTGGACTACACCCGGACCTATTCGGAGTTCCGGGACGACGTGGACCAGTTCGCCCGGTCGCTGATCGCGCTGGGCGTGACGCCGGGGGCCAAAGTCGCGGTCTGGATGACCAATTTGCCCCAGTGGTACATCGCATTCTGGGCGACGACCAAAATCGGCGCGGTGCTGGTCACGGTCAATACCGCCTACAAGATCGCGGAGGCGGAGTATCTGCTCAAACAGTCCGACACCCACACGCTGATTCTGGAAAAAGGGTGGCGGGACAGCGATTACGCCGGGATCATCGCGGAACTCTGTCCGGAGTTGGCCGCCGCCGCGCCGGGAATGCAACTCCACGCCCGCAAACTGCCGTTCCTGCGCAACGTCATCACCGTCGGCTACCGGCAGAAAGGCGCGATGACCTGGGAAGACGCCCTGCTGCGGGCCAAAAGCGTGCCGAGGGAGGAACTGACGCGCCGGGCCGACGCGGTGAACATCCACGACGTCTGCAACATGCAGTACACTTCCGGGACCACCGGATTTCCCAAGGGCGTCATGCTCACCCACTACGGCGTGGTCAACAACGGCAAGTGCATCGGCGACCGCATGGACCTCTCCACCGCGGACCGGATGATGGTGGAAGTTCCGATGTTTCACTGTTTCGGCATGGTGCTGGCCATGACCGCTTCCATGACCCACGGGACGACGCTGCTGCCGCTGCCGTACTTCTCGGCGAAACCGGCGCTGGCCTGCATCGACCGCGAAAAGATCACCTGCTTCCACGGGGTCCCGACCATGTTCATCGCGCTGCTGGGCCACGCGGACTTCCCGAAAACCGACTTCTCCTGCATGCGCACCGGCATCATGGCCGGTTCCCCCTGCCCCGTGGCGGTGATGCGGGATGTGATCGAAAAAATGCACATGACCGAAATCACCATCGTCTACGGACAGACCGAGGCATCCCCGGGCTGCACCATGTCCACCACCAGCGACCCCATCGACGTGCGGGTGGCCACCGTGGGGAGGGACCTGCCGGAGATCGAGAACAAGATCGTCGATCCGGAGACCGGGAAGGAACTGCCCGACAATCAGATCGGAGAATTCGTCACCCGCGGCTACCATGTGATGAAAGGGTACTACAAGATGCCGAAGGAGACCGCCGGGGCCATCGACGCCGACGGCTGGCTTCACACCGGCGACCTGGCGATGCGGGATTCGGACGGCAACTACCGGATCACCGGGCGGCTGAAGGACATGATCATCCGGGGCGGAGAAAACATCTACCCCAAGGAGATCGAGGAGTTCATCTACACGCATCCGAAAGTGGAGGACGTGCAGGTGATCGGCATTCCCGACAAGGCGCTGGGCGAGGAGATCCTCGCCGCGGTGATCCTGAAACCGGGAGAGACGATGACCGCCGCCGAACTGCAGGATTACGTCCGCACGCACATGGCCAAGCACAAGGTGCCGCGGTATGTGGATTTCGTTCCGGCATTCCCCCAGAACGCCGCCGGCAAGATTCTCAAGTATAAAATGCGCGAAGACGCCGCCAGACGGCTGCACATCGCGCAGGTCGAGGGCATCGTCGCCGAATAAGGCGGACGGCGTCTTCCTCCCCTTCACATATCCAGGAAAGAAACGATGAAAGAAGATCTTCCCGCATTTGTCACCATGGACGGCAACGAGGCGTGCGCCTACGTCGCCTACGCATTCACCGAAGTGGCGGCGATCTACCCGATCACGCCCAGTTCGCCCATGGCGGGCAAAACCGACGCGTGGTCGGCCAAAGGCAGAAAAAATATTTTCGGCCAGACGGTCACGCTGGTGGAAATGGAGTCCGAGGCCGGAGCCGCCGGAGCCATCCACGGTTCGCTGGAAACCGGCGCGCTCTCCACCAGTTTCACCTCGTCGCAGGGACTGATGCTGATGATCCCCGTGATGCACCGGATCGCCGGGGAGAGACTGCCCGGGGTCCTGCATGTGGCCTCCCGGACGGTGGGGACCCATGCGCTGTCGATCTTCGGCGACCACTCCGACGTGATGAACTGCCGTCAGACCGGATTCGCCATGCTCTCCACCGCCGGCGCGCAGGAGATCATGGACCTGGCGCCGGCGGCGCATCTGGCGGCGCTGGAAGGACGGATCCCGTTTCTGCATTTCTTCGACGGATTCCGCACCTCCCACGAGATGAGCAAGGTGGAACCGATCCCGTATGAGACTTTCGCGGCGATGGTGGATCGGGATGCGCTGGACGCGTTCCGGGCGCAGGCGCTCAATCCCGACCATCCCCGGCTCCGGGCGACCGTGCAGAACGGCGACGTTTATTTTCAGGTCCGGGAAGCGAATAACGGCTTCTACGCGGCGCTGCCGGGCATCGTGCAGAAATACATGGACAAACTCTCCGCCGTCACCGGAAGAAAATACCATCTGGTCGATTACTTCGGCGCTCCCGACGCCGATCGGGTCGTCGTCGCCATGGGCTCCGTCTCCGGCGCGGTGAAGGAAACCGTGGAATACCTCAACGCTCGGGGAGAGAAGTGCGGGTTCCTGCAAATACGGCTCTACCGTCCCTTCCCGGCGGCACAATTGCTGGCCGCCCTGCCTTCGACGGTGAAAAAAATCGCCGTGCTCGACCGGTGCAAGGAGATGGGCAGCGCGGGCGAACCGCTCTTTCAGGATGTCTGCACCGTGCTCGCGCAGGCCGGGCGGCCGGTCAAGGTCATCGGCGGCCGGTACGGGCTCTCCAGCAAGGACGTGGACCCGGCCCAGATCAAGGCGGTCTTCGATCATCTGAGGCAGGATTCCCCTCACGGCGACTTCACCATCGGCATCACCGACGACGTCACCTGTCTTTCCCTGCCGGTGACGGAAGCGCTTTATCCGGACGACGCGGCGCAGGTCTGTTGCAAGTTCTGGGGGCTGGGGTCCGACGGCACGGTGGGCGCGAACAAGAGCACGGTGGAGATCATCAACGCCCACACACCGAAATTCGCGCAGGCGTACTTCGAGTACGATGCGAAAAAATCCTTCGGCGTCACCAAATCCCACCTGCGGTTCGGAGACAAGCCGATCCGTTCCTCGTACTACGTCAAGAGCGCCGACTTCATCGGCTGTCACAACGAAACGTATCTCCGGCAGTACGATGTGGTCGGCGAATTGAAGGACCACGGCACACTGCTGCTCAACACCTCGCGGAACGCGTCCGAACTGGAGACTTTGATCCCCGGCCGCGTGAAGCGGGAACTCGCCGCCGGACATGCGAAACTTTACATCATCGACGCGGTGGGGATCGCGGCGAAACTCGGTCTGGGCAACCATTACAATCTCGTGCTGCAATCGGCGTTCTTCCATCTGGCCGACATCATCCCGGGCGCGGAAGCGGACAAATACATGAAGGACCTGGCCCGACGCACTTACTTCGCCAAAGGCGACGAAGTGGTCGCCCGCAACTGCGCCGCCATCGACGCCGGCGCGACCGCCGCGGTCCAGGTGGAGATCCCGGCGGCGTGGGCGACGGCCCCGGACGACCCGGAACCGGTCGCGGCCGCGGCCAAACCGGACGTGGTGACCCGCCTTGCCGAACCGATCAACCGGCAAAAGGGCGACGATCTGCCGGTGAGCGCGTTCAAGGGGTACGAAGACGGGGTGATCGACATGGGCCTCACCGCCTACGAGAAGCGGGGCATCGCGGTGAACGTCCCGGTGTGGGACAGCGCCAAGTGCCTCCAGTGCAACCGCTGTTCGCTGGTCTGCCCCCATGCGGTGATCCGCCCCTATCTGCTCAACGAAGCGGAAAACGCGGCCAAACCGGACGGATTCGCCACGCTGCCGGTCCGGGGCAAGGACGGACTGTTTTTCAGCCTTCAGATCAGTTTCGCCGACTGCACCGGCTGCGGCGCCTGCGTCAACGCCTGCCCCGCAAAAGAGAAGGCGCTTCACATGAAACCCTACCGCGAAGTCGGTCCGCGAAGTGAACCGTGGGAGTACGCGCAGAACCTGACCGACAAGGGCGATGTTTACGATGTATGGACGGTCAAGGGCAGTCAGTTCCGCCGCCCCCTGCTGGAGTTCTCGGCGGCCTGCGCCGGGTGCGGCGAAACGCCTTACGCGAAACTGCTGACCCAACTTTTCGGCGATCACGTCTACTGGGCCAACGCGACAGGCTGTTCGCAGGCGTGGGGTTCGCCGATGCCGGGGATACCCTACACGGTGGACCGCGAAGGACGGGGACCGGCATGGAGCAATTCGCTCTTTGAGAACAACGCGGAATTCGCGCTGGGCATGGCGCTCTCGGTAAAACAGCAGCGCGGCAAGGTCCGCATGCTGGCGGAGGAACTTGCCGCCGACGCCGCCGTCCCGGAAAACGTCCGCGACGCCGCCGAAGCATATCTGGGCAGTTTCGACGATGTGACGCTTTCCCGCCGGAGCGGGGAAGCGCTCCTCGCCGCCCTCCGGTCCGTCCCGGACCATCCGCTGGCCCGCGAGATCGGCAAACGAGCGGACATGCTGGGCAAAAAAACGTTCTGGATGTTCGGCGGCGACGGCTGGGCCTACGACATCGGCTTCGGCGGGCTGGACCATGTGGTGGCCAGCGGGGAGAACATCAACGTGCTGATCGTGGACACCGAGGTCTATTCCAACACCGGCGGGCAGTCCTCCAAAGCCACGCCGCTGGGCGCGGTGGCGCAGTTCGCCAGCGCGGGCAAGAACCGGCCCAAAAAGGACCTGGGCAGTATTTTCATGACCTACGGCAACGTCTACGTGGCGCAGGTCGCCATGGGTGCCGACCCGAATCAACTGCTCAAAGCGATCCGCGAAGCCGAGGAATTCGACGGTCCTTCGGTCATCATCGCCTATACGCCGTGCCTGTCCCACGGGCTCAAATGCGGCATGGGATGCGCGCAGGACGAGATGAAACGGGCGGTCGAGGCCGGGTACTGGACGCTGTACCGGTACAATCCGGCGCTGGAGAAACCCTTCACGCTGGACTCCCGGGAACCGGCGGCGCCCTACGGAGAATTTCTGGCCGGAGAAACGCGCTACGCGGCGCTGAAACGGACCTTCCCGGCCAATGCGGAGACCTTCTTCGCGCAGGGCGAACAACTGGCGCGCAAGCGGTATCTCCGGTATAAGCGAATGCAGGACAACCAATAGGGATTGGTTGCGGCAGGTAAACCCACAAGAGGAAAAAAAATGGGAGAACAACAGGACAACGGGCCCGCCAACGTATTTGGCGGCAGTGACGTGGCGGAACAACTCAAACTCACGGGCAAGCGAATCAGCGAAGCGCGCAAGGCGCTGGGCATCAGCATTCGTGAGATGGCGATCCTGCACCGCATTCCCGAGGACGAATATCTCCGGCACGAGACCGGGGAAGTCGACAGTTCCTTCTCCTTTCTGCTCAAGACCGCCGAGCGTTTCGGCATGGACATCAACGCTCTGATCACCGGGGAATCCCCCCGGCTGAGTTTCTACACTCTGACCCGCAAGGTCACCGGACAGAAAGTGGAGCGGCGGCCGGATTTCGAGTACTTCCATCAGGCGGCGCAGATGAAAAACCGCATGGCCGAACCGTTCGTGGTCCGGGCGCCGTTCATCGGAGACGACGCCGAGGTCCACATGTCCACCCACGCCGGGCAGGAATTCGACTATGTGCTGCAGGGCAAACTGAAAATCAAACTGGAGGACAAGGTCGAGATCCTCGAAGCGGGCGACAGCGTCTACTACGACTCCCGCCACCCCCACGGCATGACGGCATACGGCGGGGAGGATTGCCTCTTTCTGGCCGTGGTCATGAAAGCGGGCGAGAGCGATCTGCCCCGTCCCGCCCCGGCGGACTCCACCGCGCGGCCCGCGGACAAAAGCGGGCTGATCTACCACCGGTTCATGGAGGAGACGCTGGACGAAAACGGTCTGCTCAAGGCGGTGAAGTTCAATATCCCGGACAACTTCAACTTCGCTTACGACGTGCTGGACGAACTGGCGAAAAAAACGCCGGACGCCCGGGCGATGCGCTACATCTCCGCCGATCAGCGCACGGTGCGGGATTTCTCGTTCAAGGAGATCTCCGAATTGTCCCAGCAGGCGGCCAACTACTTCACTTCGCTGGGGATCAGAAAAGGCGACCGCGTTCTGCTGATCCTCAAGCGGCACTACCAGTACTGGTACATCGTCAATGCGCTGCACCGCATCGGCGCCATCGCGATCCCCGCGCCGAATCAGTTGCTGGCCAAAGACATCGAGTACCGGCTCAACAGCGCGCAGGTGCGTATGGTCGTGACGACCGCCGATCAGGACGTGGTCGATTCGGTCAACGAAGCGGTGAAACACTGCCCCAGCGTGGAACTGAAACTCTGCGTCAACGGCACCCATGAGAACTGGCTTGATTTCGACGGTCAACTGGGACACTTCAACAAAGTGTTTCCCCGGCCCGCGGACCACAAGGTCACCGATCCGATGCTGATGTTCTTCAGCAGCGGCACCTCCGGCTACCCCAAAATGGTCCTCCACGACTACGCCTACCCGCTGGGTCACATCATCACCGCCCGCTGGTGGCTCAATGTCCAGCCCGGCGAACTGCACTTCACCATCTCCGACACCGGCTGGGGCAAATCCTCGTGGGGCAAGCACTACGGCCAGTGGCTCTGCGAAGCGTCGGTGCTGGTGTTCGATTTCGACCGCTTCCACGCGGACGAGATCCTGCCGCTGTTCAAGAAGCACAACATTTCCACTTTCTGCGCGCCGCCGACCATGTACCGCTTCTTCATCAAGGAAGACCTCGGCAAGTACGACTTCTCGACGCTCAAGTACGCGGCCACCGCCGGCGAAGCACTGAATCCCGAGGTGTTTCAGCAGTTCTACAACGTCACCGGGCTCAAGATCATGGAGGCTTTCGGCCAGACCGAGACCACCATGTCGCTGGGCAATCTGGTGGGCACCGCCCCCCGCCCCGGTTCCATGGGACGGCCCAGTCCGCAGTACCCGGTGGTCCTGCTGGATTCCGACGGCAACCCCGTCCCGGCGGGGCAGACCGGCGAAATCTGCATCCGGGCGGACAAAACCGGCGAGATCCCCGGCCTGTTCTGCGGTTACCTCAACGATCCCGAACGGACCGCGGAAGCATGGCATGACGGGTTCTACCACACCGGCGATGTCGCGTGGTGCGATGAGGACGGCTACTACTGGTACGTCGGCCGCAGCGATGACGTCATCAAAACTTCCGGCTACCGCATCGGTCCGTTTGAGGTGGAAAGCGTCATCATGGAACTGCCTTACGTGCTGGAATGCGCCGTGACCGGCGTTCCCGACCCGGTGCGCGGTCAGGTCATCAAAGCGTGGATCGTCCTTACCAGAAACACCGTCGGCAACGATGAATTGAAAAAGGAGATCCAGGATTATGTCAAGGCGCACACCGCGCCCTACAAATATCCCCGGCAAGTCGAGTTCATCGCCGCCCTGCCGAAAACCACCAGCGGAAAAATCCGCCGTACCGAACTCCGCCTTACTTCTTTTCAGCAGGAAAAGAAGTAAGACAAGAAAAGGCAACTGCGTTACGTTCTTTCCCCCGGAAGGAAGTGACCAAAGAAAGGACGGCACCGCCTGTCCGCCATGTCATGACAACGGCGGAAGCGGACGGCGGACGGCCGCGTTGAAAGAAAACCGCACATCGGGCGGAAAGCCGGGAAAATCAGACGGCCGCTCTTGACAAAGGCCTTCGGTCACATTATATTGCCGACAGGGGGGTGTCATCACAAAGGAGGTTCCTCACCCGCAATCTTTTTTCCAAAATCGCATAAAATCAGGCCGCCTCAACAAACTACCACAATGCTGAAGTATTGCCTGATTGACTATCACAAGCAACTGTTTTGTGCCGTGTATCATCACGTATACACGGTGCATTTCTGCGTTTGCATTGTGATAGGCGCTGTGGTAGGCGTGTTGAGGCGTGTAAATCAGGAATGCACCTCTTTTTTTTGCAGATGCATTCCTCCAATCCCGGAGGTCCCCGCCGCGTCCGCGGCCTCCGACGTCAAGGAGCACGCCCATGAAATTTGAACTGAACCAAATCACCGTCGAAGCCATCGCGGAAAATTTCACCGACCGCGGAGAACAGGGGGCCTTCGGATACCGCGGCCGTCTGACCATCCGTCCCGCGTACCACCGGGAGTTCGTCTGCGACGATGCGAGGCGCGACGCGGTCGTCACCTCCCTTCTCCGGGGCTATCCGCTGGGGGTGATGCACTGGGTGAAAAACGGCGACGACGCGTGGGAGGTGCTGGACGGCCGGCGGCGCATACTCGCTTTCTGCCGCTATGCGGGCGGGGATTTCGCCGTGGAGGGACGCCGCTTCGCCGACCTGACGGCGGAGGAGAAACGGCAAATCCTCCACGCCCGCATCCCGGTATACGTCTGCGAGGGCGGCGAGCAGGAGAAACTGGAGTTCTTCCGGGCCGTCAACTTCGCCGGAGAACCGCTCACCATGCAGGAACTTCGCAACGCGGTCTACCCCGGACCGTGGCTGGAAGACGCCAAAGCGAAGTTCAGCCGCCCCGACGGACCGGCGGCCGAACTCGGGCGCGACTATCTGGCGGGAGACCCCCTGCGGCAGGATTATCTGGAGACCGCGCTGAACTGGCTCAGTTACGGCAACATCGAAATCTACATGGCGGCGCACCGGAACGACCCGGATGCCGGAGAGTTGCTGGAGTACTTCCGCAGCGTCATGGCGTGGGTGCGGGAGACGTTTCCCGTCCGCCGCGAGGCGATGCTGGGCGTGGCGTGGGGGCCGCTGTTCGACGACTACGGCACCCTTTTCCCGGACACGGAACTGCTGGAACGGCAGATCGCCGGACTCATGGCCGATCCCGACATCCCGGACAAGCGAAGCGTCTACGCGCGGATACTGGAACTGGAGGCGAAACGCCTCGGAGTTTTCCGGTAACGCGACACGCCGCGCCGCCGGATCACGCGAAAAGTTCCAGCGGAAACTCCGTCCATTCCCGGCAGTACCAGTCGGCGACGGCGGCCAGTTCGGTCTGGCGCGGTTCGCTGGCGTCGCGGACGGCGGCGACCGGGTGGCCGAGTCGGGCGGCGGTGCGGGCGGCGTAAAGCGCGTCCTCGAATACGATCGTCCGTTCCGGGACGGTCCCCAGACGTTCCCGCATCATCGCAAAGGGAAGCGGGGTGCTTTTGGAGAGGTTGTGTTCCGCGCCGCTGATGACGCCGCCGACGGCAAAATACTCCGCCAGTCCGGTGCTCCGCAGCGCCAGCGCGGCCAGTTCCGGTTCGGTGGCCGTGAGCACTCCGGCCGGAGTACCGGCCCGCCGCAGGGCTTCCAGCAGTTCCCGCGCCCCCGGCTTGACCCGGACTTCCGTCCGGTAGAACTCCGCCAGACGCGCCGTGATATCCGCCGTTTCCGCCGTCGCGTCCGCTTCCAGTCCGAATGCGGCGATCATGAAATCCACCGCGCCGCGAATGGAGGGTACCGAGGCGCGGATGTGAAAGTCCGGCCCCGGCTCGACGCCGTGCCTTTTCAGAAAGTCCGGGGCGAGATCCCTCCACACCGGCATGCTGTCCAGCAGCGTGCCGTCCATGTCGAAGATCGCGCCGTCGAACCGCATCAGAGGGCTTTTTTCAGTTTCGCGCTCAGCCGCACCGAGCAGAACTCCGGACCGCACATGGTGCAGTATTCGCTGCCGTGGTCGTCCGGCTTGGACGAGGCCGCCAGCGCCTGCTTGCGGTAGGCCCGCGCCCGTTCCGGCTCCAGCGCCAGTTGGAACTGCTTCTCCCAGTCGAATACCGCCCGGGCGTCGCTGATGGCGTCGTCCCGGTCCCGCGCCCCCGGCCGGTGCAGCCCGATGTCCGCCGCGTGCGCCGCGATCTTGAACGCGGTCAGCCCCCGGGCCACATCGTCGGCTTCCGGCAGTCCGAGGTGCTCTTTGGGCGTGACGTAGCAGAGCATCGCCGCGCCCCAGTACGCCCCCATCATGCCGCCCATGGCGGCGGTCAGGTGGTCGTAGCCCGGAGCGCAGTCGATGACCACCGGCCCGAGGATGTAGAACGGCGCGTCGTCACAAACCTCCCGCTCCCGAAGCATATTCATCTCGATCTGATCCAGCGGTACATGCCCCGGGCCCTCCACCATCGCCTGCACTCCGGCGGCGCGGCAGCGGCGGACCAGTTCGCCCAGCGTGTCCAACTCCGCGAACTGCGCCGGGTCCGAAGCGTCCGCCAGACAGCCCGGCCGCAATCCGTCGCCCAGCGACAGCGTCACATCGTACTTGAGGCAGAGTTGCAGAATTTCGTCGAAAAATTCGTAGAAGGGATTCTCATGCCCGGTTTCGGTCATCCACGCCGCCAGCAGCGCTCCGCCCCGGCTGACGATGCCGAGTTTGCGCTTCAGCGCCAGCGGCACATGTTTTTTCAGCAGTCCGGCGTGAATGGTCATGTAATCCACTCCCTGCTCCGCCTGCGAATTCATCACCTCCAGCATCAGTTCCCTGCTGATGCCGCTCCCGCCCGCCCGGGCCACCATCTCGTAGATCGGCACCGTGCCCAGCGGCGCGGGCGACCTGGCGATCAGCGCCCGGCGAATGAGGTTCAAATCGCCCCCCGTGGAAAGGTCCATCACCGTGTCCGCGCCGTACTTGAGCGCAATGTCGAGTTTTTCGTGTTCGTGCCGGGGACAACTGGACAACGCGCTGCTGCCGATATTCGCATTGACTTTAGTCCGCAGCGCCCGACCGATGCCGCAGGGCACGAGATTGCGGTGGTTGATGTTGGCGGGGATGACCGCTTTGCCGTCGGCGACCAGTTGCCGCAGCGCGTCCGCGTCGATTTTTTCCGCCGCCGCGACAGCGCGTATCTCCGGGGTGATCTGACCGGACCTCGCGGCCAGCATCTGCGTGAAAGCCATGATGTTCTTCTCCTTGTGCCAACTCGGGGAGAACCTGGGAAGAAGTCTTGTTCCGAACCGGTCGGTCCGGTCCGGCGGCGCTTCCTGCGGCTGCATTACCAGCGTCAGGTTCCAAAGGGTCGAAACGGCGTCCCGGTCAACCCCTGACCGCGCCCGCGCCGCTTCCTCTCAGCCGTTGCCAGCTCCCCTGTCCTTAGTATCGCCTATAATATAGACGCAAAAAAATTTTTTGCAAGCGGGATCGCCCCGCGGCGCGGCATTCACCGCACGGTGAGCACCGCCAGCAGTTGCAGCACCATCCCGGCCAGCACCGTGACATGCCAGAGCGCGTGAAAGAATTCCCGCTTCACCACGTAGAGAACCACCCCGGCGGTATACGCCGCGCCCCCTGCGAGCAGCAGTTGGAACCCGGTCCGGTCCATGGCTTCCCACAGCGGTTTCAGCACGAAAAGGCACAGCCAGCCCATCAGCAGATAGATGACGACCTCCCAGCGGTGAAACCGTCCGGAGAAAAGGAATTTCATCACGATCCCGGTTGCGGCCAACACGCCCAGCGCCGCCATCACCGCGCCGCCCCGCCAGTCCGGAAGCAGTCCCGCTATCAGCGGCGCATACGTCCCGACGATCAATAGATAGATGGCGCAGTGATCGAATTTGCGGCAGAGTTCTTTGCGTTCCGGGTCCCGGACGAGATGGTAAAGCGACGAGGCGGCGCACATGCCAAGCATGGCGCACCAGTAGAAAATTCGCGCGGGGAACAACCATTCCCCGCCGAGATCCGCCGGTCGCAGCAGCCACCAGCCGGAGACCAGCACCACCGCCGCCCCCAGCAGATGGATCCCCCAGTTCCACCGCTCCTCGCGGCGGCTGTATCGGCGTGAAGTCATCGTCGTCCCCCCTTTTTGTTCCGCGACCGTCCGGCCCCGGAAATCACCAGCGGATGAGCATGGATGCCCACGTCAGCCCGGCGCCGAAACTCGCGGCCAGCACCAGATCCCCTTGCTTCAGCCGGCCCGACTGGTTCAATTCATCCAGACAGATGCCGATGGACGCGCTGGAGGTATTGCCGTAACGGTCCACATTCAGATAAACCTTGTCGTGCATATCCAGCCGCTCGGCCACGGCGTCGATGATCCTCCGGTTGGCCTGATGCGGCACCGCCCAGGCGATGTCGTCCTTGCTCACACCGCTTTTGGCCAGCACGGCGCGGCAGGCGTTGGTCATGGCCAGCACCGCCATGTGAAAGGTCTTGGGGCCGCCCATTTTGAGGAAATGCAGTTTCTCGTCCACGCTCCGGTGCGAGGCCGGACACGCGCTGCCGCCGGCGGGGACACACAGGATGTCCGCCCATTCGCCGTCGGCGCCGATCTCCCCGGCCACGTAGAAATCCTTTGTTTCCGGATTCCCGTCATTCTCCAGCACAAACGCCGCCGCCGCGTCGCCGAACAGCACACAGGTGGAACGGTCCGTCCAGTCCACCAGCGAACTCATCTTTTCCGCACCGATCACCAGCACACGCTTGTAGCCGAGTGGAGAAGCCATCAGACCGTAGGCGGTGTTGAACGCGTACAGCAGCCCGGAACAGGCCGCTTCCTGATCGAAGCACGGGCACTTCGGCGCGCCGATTTTCCGCTGCACCAGCGCCGCCGTGCTGGGGAAAATGTGATCCGGGGTCACGGTGGAGACCAGGATCAGATCCAGCGCGTCGGCGGTGATCCCGGCATTCTCCAACGCCTTTTGCGCGGCTTTCGCGGCCATGTCGGAGGTAGTCTCGCCCTCGGCGGCAAGATGCCGCTCCCGGATGCCGGTCCGACTGACGATCCACTCGTCGGAGGTGTCGACCATCCGTTCCAGATCGTCGTTGGTCAATATTTTCTCCGGCACGTACCGGCCGGAACCTTTGATCCTGATCCCCACTTACCGTTCCCTCGCTGCTTTGAACCGCGTCACATTTTGGAAATATACATCCGAATCGGCAAAATATCAATTTTTCCCCGGCAAAAAAGCCGCTTTTTTCCCCGCTTCCGGTTGCAAACGACCGCAATGACGGTTATATTGTCCGCAAATCATCTGCATCCGCGAAAGGGAAGATTTTTATGAAAAAACGGATTCTGGCGGCGCTGGCGGGACTGTCCGCCGGACTGCTGTTCTGCGGCTGCGATTCGCCGGAGAGCGCATTCGACGAATGGAAGGACGCGATTCTGGACGGCAAGATCGACAAGGCCAACGCCCGGACGGTCGAGACGAGCCACGTGCTCAACGGGATCATCGTGCAGAGCCTGAAACGCGACGACAAGGCCCGGGGGGATTTCCGGCAACTCTCCGTGGTGGATGAAAAAACCGACGGGAACAGAGCGGTGCTGAAAATCAAAGATGCCGCCGGACACGTCACCGACTTCGACATGATCAAAGAGGACGGCAGGTGGAAAGTCGCGCCGCGCAAGTGATCCCGCCCCTCCGAAACCGGCATCCGGCGCGGCGGCTCGCGGCCGGATTTTTTTGTCTGCTGCCGCTGCTGACCTGCGCCGCCGGCACGGAGGACTGGGAAGACGGGGACCTGATCCTGCGGCACGGACGCGGGCTGTGGTCCGAATTGTTCCGCCGCGCCTCGCCCCGGGACCGGCGCTTCTCTCACATCGGCATCGTCTGCACCGTCGCCGGACGGCGGCTCTGCGTTCACGCCGAAGCCGACGACCGGACCGGACGCGGCCGGGTGAACGCGGTCCCGCCGGAACGTTTTCTGGCGGAGGCGGACGCCGTCGGCCGTTTCCGGCTCAAACTGCCGCGCGAACTGCGGAAAAAATTCGCGGAGGCCGCGCTGGAACAACTGGGCGTCCCCTTTGACTGGAAATTCGACGACGATGACGATTCCGCGCTGTACTGCACCGAACTGGCGGCAGCCGCGCTGAAAACCGCCGCGCCGCACCTGACGGTGAAGCGGCACAACGGTCTGATCCCGCCGGACGCGCTGACCGACCCCGAAATCGCGGAGGAACTGCCGCCGCCGCGGGTCACTTCTTCTGCTGTTTGCTCCAGGAATCCTTGAGGGTGACGGTCCGGTTGAAAACCGGCCGGTCCGCCGCACTGTCCGGATCGCACGCGAAATACCCCATCCGCTCGAACTGGACCACCGCGCCCGGCTCCAGCACCGCGGCGGCAGGTTCCACAAAACCGGAGACCACCTTCATGGAATCCGGGTTCAGTTGGGTGAGGAAGTCCGCCCCGTCCGCGCCCGGCTGCTCCACGGAAAAGAGCCGGTCGTAAAGCCGGAACTCCGCCGGTTTCGCGGTTTCGGCGGCCACCCAGTGGATGGTGCCCTTGACCTTGCGGCCGTCCGGCGCGCTGCCGCCCCGTGTGGCGGGGTCGAACGTGCATTTCAACTCGACGACATTGCCGTCCGCGTCCCGCACCGCTTCCTGACAGCGGATGAAGTACCCGTAGCGCAGCCGGACTTCCGCGCCGGGAGAGAGCCGGAAATAGCCCTTGGGCGGTTCGAGCATGAAGTCGGCCCGGTCGATGTACAGCGTCCGGGTGAATGCGAGTTTGCGCCCGCCCGCCGCCGGGTCCTCGGGATTGTTGACCGCGTCAAGGTCCGGCACCCCCGCTTCCGGAAAGTTGGTGATGGTCACTTTCAGCGGGTCCAGCACCGCCATGAACCGGGACGCGGAGGCGTTGAGTTCCTCCCGGATGCAGTGTTCCAGCACCGCGGCGTCGGTGATGCCGTCGAACTTGGTGATGCCCACGAGTTTGCACATCTTCCGGATCGCCGCCGCCGGCACTCCCCGCCGCCGCAGTCCGCAGATCGTGGGCATCCGGGGATCATCCCAGCCGGAGACATGATGCTCCCGGACCAACTGCAGCAGTTTGCGCTTGCGCATCACCGGGTTGGTGAGATTGAGCCGGGACAACTCGATCTGCCGCGGCGGGTCGGGGAAGTCCAGTTCCCTGAGCACCCAGTCGTACAGCGGCCGATGGATCTCGAACTCCAGCGTGCAGAGGGAGTGCGTGACCCCCTCGAACGCATCCTCCAGCGGGTGGGCGAAGTCGTACATCGGGTAGATGCAGTATTTGTCGCCGTGCCGGAAGTGCGTGATGCGGCGGATCCGGTAGATCACCGGGTCCCGCATGTTGATGTTGGGGGAGGACATGTCGATTTTCGCCCGCAGCACCATGGCGCCGTCGGCGAACTCCCCGGCCTTCATCCGGGCGAAAAGGTCCAGATTCTCCTCCACCGAACGCGCCCGCCCCGGAGATTCCCTGCCGGGGGTATTGAGGTCGCCCTTGTACTCGTCCCACTCCTCGTTGGTGAGCGTGCAGACGTAGGCCTTGCCCCGTTTGACAAGTTCCACGGCGCAGTCGTACATGCGGTCGAAGTAATCGCTGGCGTACAACACCGCCGCCGGTTCAAACCCCAGCCAGCGGACGTCCCGGATGATGGAATCGACGTACTCGGTGTCCTCTTTGGTGGGATTGGTGTCGTCCATGCGCAGATTGCACTTGCCGCCGAATTCCCCGGCGATGCCGAAATCCAGGCAGATCGCCTTGGCGTGACCGATGTGCAGATAACCGTTCGGCTCCGGCGGGAACCGGGTGACCACCCGCCCGCCGTGTCTGCCGTGTTTCACATCGTCCGAGACGATCTCCCGGATGAAATCCGCCGGTTCGTTTCTTTCCGCGACTTCCGCCATCTCCCCAAAGCCTTTCCTGTGTCCGTTCCCGAAGTCATATCACTTCCCATTAATATACTCCGCGATGGTCAAATTTTCAACGCGGCGGCTTGACTAATGGGCAAAGAAGGGTTATTTTAGCACCAATGCCAAAACGCATGCAATCATCAACCGAGGAGTCAACGCCGATGAGCACCAAACGTTCCCGACTTGTTTTCACTTTTCTTCTGCTGCTGATCCTGAGCGGCGGGCTGGTCTGGTTCATGGTCCATTCCTACGATCATGTGCCGCAGTTCCGGTCGCTTTTCACCGTTTCGGATTCGCCGGTCTACGGAAGCGTCGGACCGGAATCCGAGGCCACGCTGGCGATGAAGGCGGACTTCACGGCGCGGGTCTCCATGTGGATCTTCATTTTCATCACGCTGCTGCAGATGGCGGCGCTGTGGGTCGGCTACGTGGTGGTCAACGCCATTGCCGGCAGTCCCGACCCGGTGAAGTTGAAACTCCGCAGTCTGGACAATGCCGAGATCTTTTTCGACGTGCCGCTGTATTTCGGTCTGTTCGGCACGGTATCGGCGTTTCTGGTGATGACGTTCTCGCCCCAGAGCAGTCGGCTGATCGCCTACAGTTCGACGCTGATCGGAATCGTTTTCAGTCTGTTTTTGCGGCTGATCCTGCAGTACCCCCTGCGCCGCAGACTGGTGCGGGAGGACGCGCTGTCCGGGGAAGGAGAAATCAAGTGAACCGGGCCATTCTCATCGTCATCTGCGACTTCCTCGTCTCGGCCATGCTGACGATGATGACCGGCATGGTGCCCGGACACACCGGCGGCACCGGAGTGGGGCTGGATGAGAACACCACCAAGGTCCTGCTGAGCGAACTGGACCGGCAGAATGCCGAACTTGAGGAGTTGCGCGACCGGCTCCGGGAAACCGTGTCCCGGCTGGGGCCGACCCCGGAACGGGAGGCGGAACTGCGCAAACTCACGGCGAAACTGGCCGAAAACATGGTCCAGCAGAGCAAACTGCGCGCTTCGCTGGCCGCCACGCCCGACAACACCGGGGAATTGGACGCCAAGGAGTTGCAGCGTCGTCTGGAAACGGAACAGAAAGCAAAACTCCGACTTGAGATCGAACTGCGCGACCGGGACAAGGACCTCTCCGTCAGCCGCCGCGAACTGGATGCCGCCGCCGGACAACTGCGGGAGACCCGGCGGGATCTGGCGGTCCAGCGCCGGGAACTTTCCCGTACCCGGGAGAGTCTGGCCAAAACCAGCGAAGCGCTGGTGGACGTGACCCGGGAAAACAGCCGGACCCGATCCGAACTGGCCCGCACCGAGGAGAAACTCGCGGCGGAACAGCGGGAGACCCGGCGGACCGGCCACGAACTCAGCAGCGCCAAAGAGGAGTTGCGCCGTCTCAATACGTCGCTGATCCGGAGCCGGAGCGAGACCGGAGCGCTCCAGACCCGCAACGCCAACCTCTCCGGGCAACTGGTCGTCCGGGAAAAGACCAACGCCGAACTGCAGGACAAACTCGCCCGCGCCGAACGGACGCTGGCCGTGGCGCAGTTGGAGAAAATCGAAGCGGCGGTCCAGCGGGACGAGATGCAGAAGACCGTGAAAAGCGCCGTGGCGGAACTCTCCGCCAAGGAGCGCGAACTGAAAGAGGCCCTGAAGGAAAAATACCGTTCCGGGGCCCAACTGGAGGCCGCGCAGAAGATCATCGCCGAGACCCGCAAGCGTAAAAACGACGTCATCAAGTGTTACGGCGCCGCGGTGGTGCAGATCGACGGCGTCGTCCGCGAGGAGGCGCTGTTCGGCGACCGCACCGGGAAAAGCACCAGTTTCTATCCGCTGGTGGACTTCGGAGGCAAAGTCCTGCTGGTCGGGCTGCTGAACCGCTTCGCCGGAGATGAGCAGGTCGCGCTGAGTTTCAAGGACGTTACCGAGGTGAAATTCACCGCCGCCGCGCCGGGCGGCAACGCCGGCCGGACGCTCTCCGGAGCCATGGTGCTGACGGCGGCGGAGCCCCGCGTGGCCGGATTCGTCCACAACGACAATAACTGCACGCCGCTGAAACTGCTGACATCCGGGGGGCTGATCCGTCGCGGACTGGAGGACCTTTATCTTTTCAAAAGCACCTCGTTCGGCGGGTCCAGCGCCAAACTGGACGGCCGGGTGTCGCTGGCGCGTTCGGGCGGCAGTTCGTCGCTTTTCATCCGCAACGCCGGACGGGCCAACAATGAACTCAAGGCCGCGCCGGGAGACTTCATCCTCAGCGCGGAGGGCGAATTCGTCGCCCTGGTCACCGTCACGGATGAAGTCGATCACGTCCGCGGCGCCCGGGCGGTCCTTTTCGACTCCGGCGCGGTCTGGGATCAGCCGGTGCTGATCCCGCTGGACCGGCTGCCCGGCGAAAAATACTTTTCACGCTACGCCTCCGCCATGCGCAAGGTCCGCGCCGCGGTGCGTCCCGGATACGACCGGCACTGACGATGAACGACCGCCATCAGGAAGACAATCCGGAGTACACCGTCCCGGAACCTGTCGGCCCGGACGCCGAACTGCCGGAGAACTTCCGGCTGCCCTCCGACACCGACGGCGGGATGTTTCAGGATTTGAAACTGCTGGGCATGGGCGGCATGGGCGTGGTCTACGAGGCCGACGACCCCGCGCTGGAACGCAAAGTCGCGCTGAAAATGCTTCGCTCCAAGTACCGCGGCAACGGCGCGCTGGTGGGCAAATTCATTCAGGAAGCCCGGATCACCGCCAAGATCGACCACCCCAACATCGTGGCGGTGCACCGTCTGGGTATGCACCCGGAGTGCGGCGCGTACTTCAGCATGCGCCGGATCAAGGGCGAAACGTTGCAGACCGTCCTGCGGCACCTGCGCGAAGGCGATCCGGGGACCCGGCGGCGTTACACGCTGCGGCGGCTGCTGAATATCTTCATCGCCGGATGCAACGGCGTCGCCGCCGCCCATGCCAAGCGGATATTGCACTGCGACCTCAAGCCCTCCAACATCATGATCGGCGAGATCGGCGCGGTCTGGGTGCTGGACTGGGGAGTGGCCCGGGAGATGGACGAACCGCCAGCCGCGCCCCGGGCGGAAAACGCCTCCGGCGGCGGAACTCCGGCGTTCATGGCCCCGGAACTGGTGACCGGACGACAGGCCGCGCCGGATGAAAAAACCGAGGTCTACGCGCTCGGAGCGATCCTCCACTGTATCCTCACCTGGCGCGATGCGCCTTTCGACCTGACCCGCTCCCGCGACGAACTGCTTCGGGCAGCGGCCGCCGGCAAACTCCTGCCCCTGCGCGCCCCGGAAAAAAACCAGGTGCTTCAGGTCGAATTGACCGCGATCTGCCGCAAGGCCATGCATCCCGACCGCGACCGGCGCTACTCCGATGTGAACGCCCTGCTCGAAGACCTTCACAACTACATGGACGGGCGGCCGGTCAGCGCCTATTCCCCCAATCCGCTGTACCGTCTGCTGAAACTCTGCCGCCGCCGGCCCCTGATCCCCAGCGTCACCACCGTGGCGCTGGCGATGCTGGCGGTCTACCATCTCGGCAGCGCGGCGCTGAACTATGCCGAAGACCGGCTCCGGCTCCGGCAGGCGCACTTCAATCTCCGCATGGCCGACGAACACGTCCGGCAGGCGATGCGTCAATGGCACACCCTCACGTCGGCGGAGAGCGGGCTCACGCCGCTGAATACCGTTCTGACCGAGCGCGGCATGATGCTGAGCGCGAATCTGGCGATGATGGAGGGATTCGCCGCGTTCGACGCGGCGGCCGGGGCCTCCCCGGGAGCGGCCCGGGCCTTCGCGGAAAACAGCGGGGCGAAAATCTGCAAGCAGTTGCTGAGACTGCAGATCCTCACCGCCGCGCCCGACGCGGTCCGTGCCGCGGTGGACCGGTTTCAGCGCCGCTGGAATCCGCTGTTCCAAATCTGCCGCCGCGACCCCGAATTGGACCGGATGGTGAACCGGGTGCTCAACGGCACCGGAACTTTGCTGCTCAACGGCGACGACCCCGACGCCATCCAGCGCTGTACGCTGATCCGGCCCGACGGAAGTTCCGAACCGCTGGTGTTCCGGGATCGGCGGCTTCTGGAACTGCCGGCGGGAGACACCCGGGTCCACTTCACCCGGCCTGACGGCAGCGCGCTGGCGGCGTTTTTCCGCATTCCGCCGGGGGCGTCGGCCATGCTGACCCTGCCGCCACCGCCGCCGGAACCCGGCTGGGTGACCGTTCCGGACGACCATTGGTTCGTCCCCGTCTCCGGCATCGGAGAAAAACTCCAGCGGCTCCCGGAATTCAGGATCTCCGCTTCGGAGATCTCCGGCGGCGAATTCATGCGCACGCTCTCCGGACTGCCGGAAGAAGCCCGGAGCAAACTGACGGTCCGCCCGGTGCTGGACAAAGTGCTGGTCTGTCCCCGCGGCGCGGAGATTTTCTGCCGGGAATTCGGCCGCCTCCACCGGGCCGCCGTCCGGCTGCCCGACGAATCGGAACTGCTCAAATCCCTGACTCCCGGCGCGGTACCGGGGCACAGTTTCTACGGGGCGAACGATCCGTCGCCCGATATTCCGCTTTTCGTCCGCCGCCGCAACGGAGGCATTGCCGTATTCAACCCCGTCACCCGCAAAATCATTCCGGCCCGGGCGGATTCCGCCGCCGGTCTCCGGGTGGTATGGGAGATCCGATAGCGAGTTGTTATGATCGACTTCAGAAACCTTTCCAAAACCTATTCCGGTTCCTACATTCTCAAAGACGTCAACTGCCGGATCAACACCGGCGAACGCGTCGGGGTCGTCGGCCCCAACGGCGCGGGCAAAAGCACCCTGTTCGGCATGATCACCGGAGAAGTCGTCCCCGATGCCGGGACCGTCGTCATCCCCCGGGACAGCCGTTTGGGGATCATGCGCCAGCACATCCCGGAGGCCGATCTGGACCGCACGCTGCTGGAATTCACCGCCGACGCCATCCCGGAACTGAAACTCTACTCCGCCGAACTGACGGCGATCGAAGACAAACTGGCCGACTGCGACGACGACGATACGCTGGAATCCCTGCTGAAGCGGCACGGATTCCTCCAGAGCGCCATCGAACACCTCGGCGCCTACCATCTGGATGTGGAGGCGAAACAGGCGCTGACCAGCCTCGGGTTTCCGGTGGCGAAACTGGAGGAGCCCCTGAACCGCTTCTCCGGCGGCTGGCAGATGCGGGCGGCGCTGGCGCGGGTGCTGATCTCCCGACCGGACATTTTGCTTCTGGACGAACCGTCCAACTATCTGGACATCCCGGCGGTGGAGTGGCTGTGCCGTTTCCTCGCCAATTACCCCGGTACGCTGATGCTGATCTCCCACGACCGGTTCCTGCTGCGCAAACTGACTTCCATCACGCTGGAGGTCAACCGGGGGACCGTCACCCGCTACGCGGGAAACTACGACTTCTACCGCACCGAGCGGGAGCAGCGGCGGATCGCACTGGAAGCGGCCAAGCGCAACGCCGATCACAAAAAGGAACAGTTGGAACGGATGATCGACCGCTTCCGGGCCAAAAGCACCAAAGCCGCCGCCGCCAAAAGCGCCCAGAAGAAACTGGACCGCATCGAAGATGTCCAGTTGGCCGACACGCTGGACTACCACGGCGTGATCCGGTTCCCCGAGCCGCCGCCGGCGGGAGCGGAGGCGGCCCGGTTCGAGCATGTGGACTTCGGATACACCCCGGACAAACTGCTCTTTCACGACCTGAGCATGGACATCGCTTCCGGCGACAAACTGGCGATCATCGGCTACAACGGCATGGGCAAGACCACACTGCTGAAACTGCTGGCCGGAGTGCTGACGCCGCTGGCCGGACGGGTGGTGCCGGGGCATCGGATCGTGATCGGTTATCAGGCGCAGGAATTCTCCGAACTGCTCAACGACGCGCTCTCCGTCTACGACGCGGTGAAACAGGCCCTGCCGCCGGACGCTTCCACGGCGAACATCGCCAACGTGCTGGGTTCGTTCGGATTCTCCGGCGACGCGATGAAAAAAACCTGCGGCGTCCTCTCCGGCGGCGAGAAGATCCGGCTCCAGATGGCCCGCATTTTCGTCCGGCCGCCCAATCTGCTCATCCTCGACGAACCCACCACCCATCTGGACGTTGCCGCCCGGGAACTGCTGCAGGAAGCGCTGCGGAAGTACACCGGGACCGTGGTCTTCGTCAGTCACGACGTCGAATTCGTGCGCAGCGTGGCTCAAACCATCTGGGAGGTCTCCCCCGCCGGAGTAACCAAGTACTTCGGCAACTACGACTACTATCTGGAAAAATCCGCCGCGTCCGGCGGTATGCCCGCACCGGTCGCCCCGGAGCCTTTCGACGTTCCCGGCGGCGCGAAGGAACGCCGCCGCCAGCGCGCCCGGGCCCGCGGTGCCATCGCCGGAGAGTTGCGGCAGGCCCGCAGGGACGTGGACGCGCTGGAACAGCAGTTGGACGCGCAGGCCGCCCGCAAAGCGGTGCTGGTGGCGAAACTGGCCAGCGGAGAAAAGGTTGACTTCGCCAAACTCAACACCGAATTGGCGGCGCTGGAGAAATCCATCGCCGCCACCGAGACCGCGTGGGAAACCCGGGCCCTGGAACTGGAAGCACTGCGGCAGGAAAACGACCGCATCAACCATGAAACCCCATAAGGAGGAAAAAAATGAAAAAACTGTTTGCTCTCATCATGACCGCCGGAGCGGTTCTGGCGCTCCGCGCCGACGAGGCGGCGGTGCGCAAGGTCTTTGCCGAGGTGAACCGACTGGGAGCGGAGTGGAAACTGCAGGAGGCGCTGAAGTACTACACCCCGGATTTCGAGGAGACTTCCGCCGACGGCAAAAAAGTGGACATGGTGCTCGCCCGCAAAGCGGCGCGGATGCTGGAGATCATGAACCGCGGAGACCTCTCGCTGACCGAGATGATCGTCGCCGCGAAAAACGCCGCCGGTGAACCGGTTTCCGAGGCGGATATCCGGATGTATCAGGATCTGGAGAAAACCGAACACGGCGCGAAAACGGCGAAATTGATCCGCGAAACCTGGACCGCGCAGAAAACGAAAATGCAGCAGACGATCCAGGCGCAGGTCGAGTCTTTCGTCATCACCGACGTCAAAGTCGACGGCGACCGGGCCGTGGCGGTCTTCCGGCAGAAGAACATCGAAAACGGCAAAATGGAGGAGCACCGGTGCGAACTGGTCAAAAAGGACGGCAACTGGCTGATCCGCAGAGATATCGGCAAATATGTGGAGGCGAAGTGAATATGTGTACCTGGTGTGCGTATACCGGCGCGCTCCCGGCGGCCCCGATACTTTGGGAGTGCGGGAAGCGGATCGAGGGCTTGTGGAGCGGGATCTTCACCGGCATGGTGACGCTGGACGATTCCGGACTGCACTGCGGCAAACTGCGGGGCACCACGCTGGATTGGGAGAAGCGCTTCGCGCTGACGGACTTCCCCGGAACGACCGGATTGTGGCACAGCCGCACCGGCGGTTTCGGCGACGATGACCGGGCCCACCCCTTCGTCAGTTCGGACAACGAAGTGGCGCTGGTCTCCCAGGGCTTCTCCGGGGTGTTCGCCGGGGAGCCGCAGAAAAGTTTCATCCGGTACGGGGAGATGCTCATGAATCTGGGATACAACTTCCCCAGTGCCAAAACCGAGGACCCGTCCGGCAAATATCCCCTGCTGTTCGGCAAATTCAACGTCCACGTTTCCGAGATCGTCGCCAACACCATCGCGTACTTTTTCGCGCAGGGCATGGGGCCGCTGGAATCGGTGCAAAAGGCGTTGAGCGAACTGCCCGAGGAGGCGTCCAGCATCGTGATCTTCCGCAAACATCCGGGCAAAATTTTCTACGCCACCACCAATCAGTCGGTCGTGGCCGCCCGGGGGCGGGACGGCGTGATGCTCTCGGTGAGCAGCGTCGCCTTCCCGGACCGCCGCTTCCATCAACTGCCGGTGAACTCCTGCGGCATGCTCTCCCCCGACGAGTGCGTCATCCGCAAACTGTCAGACCGCTACGTCGTGGACGAGACCATCCCGGACGGACTGGAGCGGAATTTCCTGCGGACGCTGGCCGAAATCCAGCCGGCCGGTCTGGCCAAAATCTGCGATCAGGGCCTGAAACCGCTCTTTCCCAAAGGAGTCATGCAGTGCTGCGCCATCTCGACCTACCGCACGATGGAGAATCTGCTCAAGGAAGGTCGGCTCCGCATGGAAACCGGCGTGGACGCCGAATACAACTGGATGCACTCCACCTTCCGCCTCGCGGAGTGATTTGCGCCGGTTCCCGGAGCCGCGCGGCCCGGAAACGACCGTCCCCGGACTTTTCTCCGGGGATTTTTTATTTCCCCGTTTGACATCGGCAAAAACGGGATTATATTATTAACTGTATAACGAAGACAGTTGCTTGCGGTCTTCGGGATTCTTTGATGAAAGAGGTCGTTGCGATGAAGTTCCACTTCGGCTACCAGAACCACCGTCGTTTTCTGGACTGCCTGCTGGCCCGTCGGGAGCAGGTGGCGGAACTTTACTTTGCGTGGGAGAACTTCACCACCGGGCGCGGTCTCGCCTCCGGCGGGGCGGAACAGCGGCAACTGGAGACGGATCTGCGGCGCTTCGCCAACGCCGGGATCGACTTGTGTCTGCTGCTGAACGGCAACTGCTACGGCCGGCGAACACTGGCGCGGAGTTTCTTTCAGCGTCTGGGGGATACGGTGGACCGGCTGCGGACCGAATACGGTCTGGCGGCGGCGACGACCGCCTCGCCGCTGATCGCCCGGTTTCTGCGCGCCAACTTCCCGCAACTGGAACTGCGCGCCTCGGTCAACATGGAGATCGGCACGCCGGAAGCGGTGGAATACGTCGCGGAACTTTTCGACAGTTTCTACCTCAAGCGGGAGTACAACTACGACCCGGAGCGCATGGCGCGGATGCGGGATCTCTGCCATGCCCGGGGGAAGAAACTTTTTCTTCTGGCCAACAGCGGCTGTCTCAACTTCTGTTCCGCGCGGACATTTCACGACAATCTGGTGGCGCACCAGCACGAAACGGCGGAGATGGACAATGCGTTCGAGTTTCACGGCGTCTGCACAATGTTTCTCAAGGCGGGGGACCACCGGGACCATCTGCTCTTTCACAGCAACTTCATCCGGCCCGAGGACATCCCGCGCTACGAACCGTTCTGCGACGGCATGAAACTCGCCACCCGGACCAACTTCAACCCGGCGGCGGTGGCGGCGGCTTATCTCGCCGGACACTGGCACGGCAATCTGCTGGACCTCACCGAACCGGCCCATTCCGAACTTTTTCATCCGCGCATTCTGGCCAATGCCGCGATCCCCGCGGATTACGCGGCGACCCGCTGGCGTCTGACCGATCCGGAAACCGCCCGGCGCTACTGCAAAGACATCCAGCAGGCGGCCATGGTCACGCCGCCGGAAACGATGGAACCCTAGGCTCATAAGGAGGAGATTCCCAATATGCTGACCAGTGAAATGATCAAGGAGGCGGCTTTGGCCGCCGGCGCCGACATGTGCGGCATCGGGAGCATGGACCGCTTCGAGGGCGCCCCCCGGGAAATGGACCCGCGGTACATTTTTCCCGAGGCGAAATCGGTGATCGGTTTTGTCTTCCGCATCCCCCGGGGGGTCCAGCGGGGCATCGAGGAGGGGACGCAGTTCTACCAGTACCCCTCGATGGCCTACGGCGGCATCAACGAAATTTTCGCCCCGGCGGTGCTCTATCAGGTGGGACAACTGATCGAGGACAACGGCTATGAAGCGGTGGTCTACCGCAATACCGGAGCGCGGGGTTGCGTCTCGGACATGGACGGTTCCCCGGGCAATACGCTCTCGCCGGAGGAGCAGATTGAGGCGATGAATCAGGCCAAGCGCAAGACCAACCATCACCGTTCGGTGCAGTTCACCCGGGCGGCGCGGCCGGGTCAGGTGCCGCCCGATCTGCAGTTCCAGTTCCGGCTGGCGGCGGTGGCCTGCGGACTCGGGGAGATCGGCTGGAGCAAAATGTTTCTGACCAAAGACTTCGGACCGCTGCAGCGGGTGGCGTTCATTTTCACCGACGCGGAATTGACCCCGGACCCGCTGTACAGCGGCAAGCCGCTCTGCCGCCGCTGCATGGCCTGCGTCCGGGAGTGTCCCGGCGGCTGTCTCAGCAAAACCGAGAGCATCAAGGTCATGATCGGCGACAAACTCTGCGAATGGGGCAAACTGGACGAATGGCGCTGCTACGCCTTCTACACGCACGGCGGGCGCAAGTTCAACCCCTTCGTGCCGAAGCGGGTCTGGGACGCGAACGAGAACGGCTCCCTTGATCTGCTCGAAGGCAAGTGCGAAGCCAACGAAAAAGAGATCATGAAAGTCTACCGGGCGCTGGAAAAATACTTCCCCACCTGGGTCGGCTACAACATGGCCAAATGCGGCGGCTGCATCCGCGCCTGCGTCAGCATGCTGGAGAAAAAAGGCGGCTGCATGGAAGGGCGCTTCAAGGAACCGCTGCGCACCGGCAAGGCCTGGATCATGGATCGGTAAAGGAGGAGTGTTTTCATCATGCTGACCGCTGAACTTGTCAAACAGAAGGCGCGGGAATACGGGGCCGCCGCCGTGGGCATCGGCGACATCGCGGCCTTCCGGGGCGTCGCCCCCCAGCGCGATCCCAAAATGATCCTGCCCAACGCGAAATGCGTCGTCGGATTTCTGTTCCGTGTCCCCCGCGCATTGTACCGGACCATGGCGGACCGGACGCAGTACATGCAGTACACTTCGCTGGGGGTCAAATACATCGACGAGGACCTCAGTGAGATCTTTCTGCTGAAAATGGGGGCGATGATCGAGAACGCCGGTTACGACGCCTGTCTCCAGCGCAACGTCTCCAACTTGCGCATTCAGGGCGACCACACCACCAACCCGGAACTCGTCGACACCTACGAACTGGTCCACGCCGAAGCCGTCGCGCCCGGCAAGCCGGTGCCGGACGTCATCATCGACTTCAATCTGGCGGCGAAAATCTGCGGTCTCGGCGCGCCCGGCATGTCCGGACACCTGATCGCGCCGAAACTGGGGCCGTTCCTGCGCATGGCGTTCATCATCACCGACGCGCCGCTGGAGTGCGACGAACCGTTCGGGGAAACGCTCTGCGACCGGTGCGGAGCGTGCGCCGCCGCCTGTCCCGGCCATGCCGTCGACGCCGACGGGACGGACTCCTGGCAGTGCGCGGTCTACTACCGGGGAGCGCACAAATCCAACCCGTTCATGACGGAGGAATTTTTAGCGGACGACCCGGAACGCGAACGTGTCATTTCCGGCGAGAAACGCTTCACGAGGGAAACCGCCCGGGAGATGTACGGGAAGATCGACTTTCTGCCCAGCCGTTCCACCGGCTACATCCCCTGCATTTGCGGCAAGGCGTGCGACGCCGCCTGTTACCGTCATCTGAAAGCCGAAGGTGTATTATGAACGAACTGAGATCCCGAATCATCTCCGAACTGAAACGATGCGGGGCCGATCTCGTCCGCTGCGGAGCGGCGGACCGGATCCCCGACCCGGCGGTCAAACTCCTCATGCCGGAGGCGCGCAGCGTGATCTGCGTGGCCTTTCGGCAGTTGCGCGGTTCCCGGCGCGGCGTGGAGGACGGCACGGTGTACTACCAATACACGACCGGCGTGGAGACGCTGGAGGAGGTGATGATCCCCGGCGCGCTGCTGCGGGGATGCTCCGTGCTGGAGGAAGCGGGCTTCGAAGCCCTGCCCCAGCGCCGCACGCTGCTGGTGCGCAACGACAGCGAAGGCACCAACTTTGAAGTGGACTACGCCGAGGTCTACCGGGGAAAGACCGCCGAACACATGCTGGATTTCGAGCGGTGCGCCGCCGCTTGCGGACTGGGGGAGATCGGACTGTCCGGGTCTGTTCTCACCGACGAATTCGGTCCCAATCAGCGGTGGGGATTCATCCTGACCGACGCGGAACTGCCGGAGGACCCGGTGATCGAACCGCACCTCTGCGACCGGTGCGGCGAGTGCCGCAAGGCCTGCCCCGGCCATGCGCTGAATGCCGACGGCGTCCGGAACGAGTGGCAGTGCGCCGTCTACTACAAAGGCGCGAACCGGACCAAGAACCCCTTCATGCCCCCGAACGCCTTCGCCGACGACCCGGAGCGGCTGAACGTCATCTCCGGCGCGGCCGACCTCTCCCCGGAACGGGCGCGGGAGATCATCGACCAGATCAACTTCTATCCCCCCATCAAGCACGCTTTCGTCGCCAGCATGTGCGGTCGGGCCTGCGACACCGCCTGTTACGTCCATCTGGAGGAAAAAGGCGTGCTGACCCGGAAGTTCCGCACCAAGTTCCGCAAGCGTCCGGTCTGGCAACTCCCTCTGGAGGGGTGAGACGCCGCAAAAGGGAAAAAAGCATGATTTTTCGCACCGATCGGCGATCCGCGGTGGCGCGATCGGCAAAAGCGTGTTATTGTATGGCGCGGAAGCGGAATTTTTACGGAAAGGAAGATCGCGTTGAAAGAATTGAACTATGACGTCGTGGTCTGCGGCGCCGGTGTCGCCGGGATCGCGGCGGCAATCGCGGCGGCCCGGCAGGGAGCGCGGACCGTTCTGATCGAGAAGCAGTGTCTGCTGGGCGGGCTGGCGACTTCCGGGCTGATCTACATTTATCTGCCGCTGTGCGACGGCAACGGGAGACAGGTGACATTCGGGATCGCGGAGGAGATGCTGAAACGCTGTGTGGAATACGGACCTTTCGACGTTCCGGAACAATGGGGCGGACCGAAAGGGGGCAACCCGGGCACATCACCAAAGCGGAAGACACGGTATTCGTGCTGTTTTTCGCCGGCGGGCTTCACGCTGACACTGGACAGGATGCTGGAGGAAGCGGGCGTCGATCTCTGGCTGGACACCCGGCTCGTCGCCGCGCGAAAGAAAGGGTCGCGCGTCGAATCCGTCGACGTCTGCAATCTCTCCGGCACGATCCGTCTCCGGGGGACATGTTTTGTGGATGCCACCGGCGGCGCGCATCTGGCCGGACTTGCGGGAGGACGGACCGTTTCGGAAACCAATTACGTGACCCCGTGGATCATGGAAATGAGCGCCGATCCTTCGTCGTTCCACTTCACCGAATCGCTCCATATCCGCACCTTCGGGGATATTGCGGACGGCTCCGCCGCGCCCCCCGGATACGACGGCAAAAACGTGACGGCTTTCATCCGCCGCACCTGGCGCATGGCCCGGGAATATTACGATCAATTCGAGCGCGGGGAGCGGGTCCGGAACTACCCGGTCCATCTGCCGGCCATGCCGCAGATCCGCAAAATCGGCCGCATCGACGCGTGTTACAATCTGACGGACTCGGATGCGGGGAAGCACTTTCCCCATGCCGTCGGCATGGCCGGAAACTGGATGCGCCCGGACCCCGGATGGGAAGCACCGTATGAATCGCTTATTCCGCGGGACCTGGATGGACTGCTGGCCGCGGGACGCTGTATCGGCGCCGAAAAATACGCATGGGAAGTTTTCCGGGTGATCCCCGCCGCGGCGATGACCGGAGAAGCGGCGGGATGCGCGGCGGCGCTCTGCGCCGGGGCGAATCTTGTTCCGAGGGATCTGCCGTACTCGTCCCTCCGACCGCTGCTGCCGCTCCCGCCGACGCCGCCGGAGGCGTGAGCGCGAAAATCCCCGCCGGAGGCGGATTTCTTCATTTTTCAGTACCGAACCCAAACAAAAAACCCCCGGCAAAACCGGAGGCTTTCTGTTTTTCGTGACCCTTGTTCGGGAAGGGTCAGCATCGAAACACGCAACAGGACAAATACGTTGTGGTTTTCTGAATCGTCTCGCGCCGGCGCACCCGGGGCAGATGGCTGAAGACCCGGGCGACGGTCCGCCGCAAGAAACCGGAAACGGTGACGCAAAGTTCGCAGACCCGTTTCAGAATGTACTGGCCGCATTCGGCGAGGGAACACCGGATGGAAACGATGATCCCGCTCTCCAAACGGACCGGGGCGACACCGAAGGCGCCGGACTCCCGGAACTGCTGCGCCGGGACGGACAGCACCATTCCCGCGAAGCGGTACTCCGGGGTGCCCTCCCTGAGCGAATATCCGAGTTCCAGATCCATGACGGCAGTCCTTACGGTATCAATGGTTGAGAGAAAGAGAGATCAATTCTCCGCGTTCTTCTGGAGCACGCCGGCCTCGACCAGTTTGTCGATCAACTGCTGCATGGAGTTGAACGCGCCGAGGAACCCCTGGGGCGGCATGATGATCCGGACGTTGCTCGCCGGAACGGGGGCCTTGCCGTCTTCTTCCGGCTGGAGGGTGACGAAGTCGAACCGCACCATGTTGCCCGCGAAGTGAATCTGTCCGATCCCGTCTGCGAAGATCTCTTTTTTGTCAGCCATTTTCTTTGTCCTTTCGTGTATTATGACCTTTGGCCTTCGCGGACTCCTACCCGTTCGGAGCCCGCACTGTCATCACACCGCCCGACCCGTTCGGGAGGTGCGACTCCTATAAGTATACCTTGTCCGCGGGGAATTTGCAAATTATTTTTCCAAAAAATCCGTATTTTTTTCATTTTTTGCCGCGAAATTGACAATTTCAACGATTTTTTCCACCCCGGCGGCCAGCAGTTCCGCCGGAGGACCGGCCGAGATCCCGACAATGAAAATGCCGCAGTTGTTGAACGGAATCAGCACTTTATCCGCTTCGCTCCGGGCCACGGCATTGGCCATTTCGCCGCTGATCTCTCCGTACAGCGCGTCGGCCGCGATGATCCCGACCGGCCCGGTGATGATGTCGGCGTTCCTGGCGTTGACCCTGACCGCGTTTTCCCCGGTGGCCACGATGTCGGCGCCGGCCTTTTTCATCACGCTGGCGGCGATGCTGTTGGTGCCCACCGCGATGATCCGGCAGTCGGGCAGTCGGAGTTTCAGTTGGGCGATCAGGCTTTTGCCGATGCCGCCGCCCTGTCCGTCGATCACGAGAATTTTCATAGCGTCACCTCGCCAGTTGCTCCGCCAGTTCGCGGAATCTGTCCCCGCGTTCGGCGTAATTTTTGAACATGTCCATGCTGGCGCACGCCGGGGAGAGCAGCACCACGTCGCCGCGGCGCGCCAGTTCGCACGCCCGGCGCACCACGGCGGAAAAATCGTTCCCGCAGTCGATCACCGGACACCTGCCGCGCAGTACCGCGGCGATGCTTTCCCGGTCCGCCCCGTACACGATCGCCGCTCGGAACCGGGACGCCCTCGTCGCCAGGATCGAGAAATCCATTCCCTTGCCCAGTCCGCCGAGCAAAATGACGATGGGCGCGGCGAAGGAATCAACGGCCGCCAGCACCGCCGCCGGATTGGTCCCTTTGGAGTCGTCCACAAAGGTGACGCCGCCGCGGACCAGCACCGTCTCAATCCGATGGCGGCCCCGGCGGAAACTTCTCAGCGCGGCGGCGAAACGCTCCGAATGGACCACGGTGTCCGGCAGCACCCGCGACGCGAGTTCGCAGGCGGCTGCGGCGTTCTCCGCATTGTGCGGCCCCGGCAGATCACCCTCCGCCAAGTTGAAGATCTCCTTTCCGTCCAGAAAAAGCCGCCCGTCCGCGCACGTCACCCGACGGGGTTTGCCCGCAAAACTCAGCCCCCATATCCGGTTCTCCGGGGCAACGCGGTCAAAAATCCGCTTCTTGACGGCGCAGTACTCGGCAAAGCCGCCCGGGTAGCGGTCGAGATGATCGCTGGCGAAATTGAGGATCACCGCCGCCAGCGGCGCGAATGTTTCCACCTTTTCCAACTGAAAACTGCTCACTTCCGCCACCGCGACTTCCGCGTCGCCGGGGTCGGCGGCCAGATCGGAGAGCGGTCGGCCGATGTTTCCCGCGGGCGCGGCGCCGACCCCGCAGGAGCGCAGGAGATGAACGGTCAATTCGGTGGTGGTGGTCTTGCCGTTGGTGCCGGTCACCGCCAGCACCGGTTTGTGCCAGTGCCGGAAGCCGAACTCCATCTCGCTGACGACCGGCCGTCCCGACGCCAGCGCCGCCTGATAGAGCGCGGATTTGGCCGGATGTACCCCCGGGGAGACCACGATGAGTCCTCCCGGCAGCAGAGTCGCCCCCGCCCCGTCCCGGACCACGGCGCAACGCAGGCCGAGTCTGGCGGCAAGTCCGGCGGCGCCCCGTCCGGAAACGCCGTCGCCGATGACCACCACGTCGGTCATGACCGGCTCATTTCAACCGCTTCATCTGCGGGAAGAAGATCACGTCGCGGATGGATTCCGCCCCGGTCAGCGCCATGACCAGCCGGTCGATGCCCACGCCCATGCCGCCGGCGGGAGGCATGCCGTACTCCAGCGCGGTGAGGAAGTCCTCGTCCACCTTGTTCTCCAGCGTGTCGCCTTCCGCTCTGGTCTTTTCAAACTGGTCCATGAACCGCTTGCGCTGGATGACGGGATCGTTGAGTTCGCTGTACGCGGGTGCGACTTCCACGCCGTTGATGCCCAGTTCGAACACGTCCACCAGCGTGGGATCGTCGGCGCAGGGATTGGCCAGCGGCAGCAGTTCCGCGGGGAGCCGGGTGACGAATGTCGGCTGGATGTTGGTCGGTTCCACCAGTTTTTCGTACAGTTCGTTGGTGACTTCCAGATCGCTCATGGAGGCGTTGACCTCCAGTCCCATTTCCCGTCCGCGCTTCACCCGTTCCGCCGGAGTGATGTCGAACCAGTCCGCGCCGCCCTTTTCCCGGACCAGATCGTGATAAGTGGCCCGGCGGAACGGCGGCGTGAAGTCGATCACTTTGCCGTTGCCGTGGTCGATTTTCAGCGTGCCGCAGACCTTCATGGCCACGGTGGAGATCATGCTTTCGATGAGTTCCATCATGCCCCGGCAGTCACTGTACGCCTGATAGATCTCCAGCATGGTGAATTCCGGGTTGTGGCGGCGGTCCAGCCCCTCGTTGCGGAAGGAGCGGTTCAATTCGAAGACCTTCTCGAATCCGCCCACCAGCAGCCGCTTCAGATAGAGTTCCGGGGCGATGCGCAGATAGACGGTGCTGTTCAGCGCCTCGTAGAACGTCTGAAACGGCGTCGCGGAAGCGCCGCCGGCCAGCGGCTGGAGCATCGGGGTCTCCACCTCCATGAACCCCCGGTCGCAGAGAAAGTTGCGGATCTCCCGGATGATCGCCGAACGCTTGCGGAAAACCTCTTTCACCTCGGGATTGGCGATGAGGTCCAGATACCGTTGCCGGTAACGCTGCTCCACGTCCACGAGGCCGTGAAACTTCTCCGGCAGCGCGCGCATGGATTTGGACAGCAGCGTCACCTCCCTGACCCGCAGCGTAAGTTCCCCGGTCTTGGTGGTGAAAAGCGTCCCCTTGACGCCGATGATGTCGCCGATGTCCAGTTTGCGGCAAAGCGCAAACGCCTCCTCGCTCATGTCGCTTTTGCCCGCGAAAAGTTGGAGCCGCCCGGTGCTGTCCCGCAGATCGGCGAAAATGGATTTGCCCATGCCCCGCTTGGCGACCATGCGCCCCGCGACGGTCGCTTCCGGCCCCGGCAGGCCGCTGTCGGCGGGAGGCAGTTCCTTCGTGCGGACGGCCTCAATGAGTTCGGTCCCCGGGAACGCGCCGCCGAAAGGATTGATCCCGGCGGCCCGGTATTCGGCGATCTTGGCGACCCGCTGTTCAAAAAGATCCCCGGTCTGCGGGGCGGTGGTGTTTTCAGCCATTTTTTCCGTTTCTCCTTGCTATGGTACTGTCTTTTTTTCCATCGGCTCTGTACTAAACGTTACCTGATTTTTTAATCCGCGCGGTCAACCGCCTGCCGCTCAACCATCCCGGAAAAGATTTCCGGGACATCACTCCCGGCGGGAGGTGTCGGCCTGCGCCGGATTGAACGCTTCGCCGAGATTTCGCCGCATCAAGCGGCGACTGGCGTTCCGCCGCTGGACCACGTCCGGGCAGCGCCCGGGGGCAGATTACTTTTTTTATTTTTCAGTCCTCTTTTAATTCAGAGCCTTTCCGTCAGTTCCGTTCCGGCGGCAATTCCGCCCAAAGCGCCTGGCATCCCGCCTCCACGTCGCGCCACGTCGCGTCGAAGTCCCCGGTGTACCACGGATCGGCCACGTCGCCGGGCCGGTTCGTGTGGTCCAGCAGCCGCGAAACCTTGCCCTCCGGGTCGCCGCCGCAGATCCGCAGGATGTTGCGGACGTTGACCGCGTCCATGCCGACGATCTGATCGTACCGGTCGTAATCGCCCCGGGTCATCTGTCGCGCATACTTGCCGGAACTGTCGATCCCGTGTTCCGTCAGGACCCGCCGGGCCGGAGGATACACCGGATTGCCCAATTCCTCCGTGCTGGTGGCCGCGGAAGCGACTTCCACATCGTTCCGACCCGACCGCCGCGCCATATCCCGCAGGACCAGTTCCGCCATGGGACTGCGGCAGATGTTGCCGTGACAAACAAACAATATCCGTTTCACCGCCGCGCCGCGCTCACTTGGTCAGCGCGTCCAGCAGTTCCCGGGTGTGCGCCTCTTTCTGTTCCAGTTCCGCAAGTTTGCTCCGGGTATCGGCCACGACCTGCGCCGGAGCGGAGTTGACGAACTTCTCATTGGCCAGCCGCGCCCGGTTGCCGGCGATCCATTTGCCGAGGTCGGCCAACTGTTTTTTCAGCCGCACGATCTCCGCGTCCACGTCGATCAAATCGGCCAGCGGCAGACAGACGACCCCGCAGGATACGGTCTGACTGGCCGCCGCGCCGCGGGAGGCGGAATCGAACGCCTCCAGTCCCAGTTCGATCGCCTCCGCGTTGAGCAGACTGCGCACGGAATCCATCTCCCGCCGCAAAAATTCCGCCGTCGCCGCATCGACCGCCTTGATGTGGAATTTCAGTTTCTTCCCGTCGGCGATGTTGTAACTGGAACGGAGAAACCGTCCCGCCCGCACCAACTCGAACTTGCCATCCACCAGCGCGGCGGCCGCCGCGTCGCTCCGACCGCTCGCCTCCGTCGGAAATTCCTCGTACATCAGGAACTTGTCCTCGTCCACAAACCCCAGCCGGTGCGCGAGTTCCTCGGTGATGAACGGCATGTAGGGATGGAGCAGTTTCAAAATGCGGAACAGCGTGTAGTCCAGCACCGCCAGCGCCCGTTCCCGGACCGCGCCGCCGGCGCGCATCGGCACTTTTTCCGCTTCCACGAACCAGTCGCAGAAATCCGACCAGACCAGATCGTACAGCGCGTGGGCGGCGGCGTGGAACCGGAAGTCGTTCAACTCCTTCTCGATGGTCAGCGTCGCCGCGTCCAGTTTCGCCAGCATCCAGTTCTCGTCGGCGGACAACTCTCCGGCGGGCAGGCTCCGGCAATCCGCCGAACAGTCGCCCTGCATTTGCCGGAAGCGGCAGGCGTTCCAGAGTTTGTTGGCGAAATTCCGGCCGATCTCGCACTTCTCGTTGCTGTATTTGATGTCCATGCCGATGGGCGCGATGTAGGCGATGGAGAAACGCAGCGCGTCCGCGCCGTACTCCCGAATGACATCCAGCGGGTCCGGGGAATTGCCCAGCGACTTGGAGAGTTTGCGCCCCTGCTCGTCCCGGATGATGCTGGTGAAGTACACGTTGCGGAAGGGCACTTCGCCGGTGAATTCAAACCCGGCCATGATCATCCGTGCCACCCAGAAAAAGATGATGTCCGGCCCGGTCACCAGATCGTTGGTGGGATAGAACTTCGCCATCTCCGCCTTGCCCCCGTCGGGCCAGCCCATGATGGAGAACGGCCACAGCCAACTGCTGAACCACGTGTCCAGCACGTCGTTTTCCTGCGTCCAGCCGTCGCCCTCCGGGGCGGTCTCGCCCACGTAGATTTCTCCTTTGGCGTTGTACCATGCGGGGATGCGGTGCCCCCACCAGAGTTGCCGGGAGATGCACCAGTCCTGAATATTCTCCATCCAGTGAAAATACGTCTTGCTCCACCGCTCGGGGTAGAACTTGATGCGGCCGCTGCGCACCGCTTCGATGGCGGGCTTGGCCAGTTCGCCCATTTTGCAGAACCACTGGGCGCTGACCAGCGTTTCGATGGGCACGTCGCCCCGCTCGGAGAATCCGACGGAGTGTACGATATCCTCAACTTTCTCCAGCAGTCCCGCCTCCTCCATCCGCTTCACGCAGAGGTCCCGGGCGGCGAACCGGTCCAGCCCCGCGAACTCCGCCGGACAGAAGTCGTTCAGCGAAGCGTCGGGATTCATGATGTTGATGACCTCCAGGTGACAGCGGCGGCCGACCTCGAAGTCGTTGGGGTCGTGGCCCGGGGTGATCTTCACACAGCCGGTCCCCTTGGTCGGGTCGGCATGCGGATCGCCCACGACGGGGATCTCCCGGTCGGTGAGCGGCAGTTTGACCATCTTGCCGATCAGGTGTCTGTACCGCGGGTCGTCGGGATGGACCGCCACCGCGGTGTCCCCGAACATGGTTTCGGGCCGGGTGGTGGCCACGGTCAGCGCACCGGAGCCGTCGGCCAGCGGATACCGGAAGTAATAGAACTTGCCGGGGACGTCCTTGTAGATCACTTCCTCGTCGGAAAGCGCGCTTTTCGCCGCCGGACACCAGTTGATCATGCGCTGGCCGCGGTAGATATAGCCTTTTTTGTACAGTTCGACGAAAACCTTGCGGACGGCGGCGGACAGCCCCTCGTCCATGGTGAAACGCTCCCGATCCCAGTCGCAGGAGCAGCCCAGCGTGCGGAGTTGGCGGATGATCTTGCCGCCGAATTCGTCCTTCCACTGCCACACCCGCCGGATGAACTCCTCCCGGCCCAGTTCGTCCCGGGTGACGTTCTCCGTCTGCTTGAGAAACTTGACCACCCGCGCTTCGGTGGCGATGCCGGCGTGGTCGGTGCCGGGGAACCAGCAGACCTCGAAGCCCTTCATCCTCGCCCGGCGGCAGAGGATGTCCTGCAGCGTGTTGTTGAGCACATGCCCCAGCGTCAGAATGCCGGTCACATTGGGCGGCGGGATGACGATGGAATACCCCGGCTTGGCCGAAGCCGGATCGCCGTGAAAACAGTTGCCCTTTTCCCACCGGGGGAACCATTGTTTCTCCACTTCCGCCGGTTCATACGCCCGGGGCAGCGGTTCCTGATGCGCCATGATATATTTTCTCCGTTGAACTTGGTTGAACCATCCGTTCTCCGCGGCCGGTCACTGATCCCGGCCGCAGCACTTCTTGTATTTTTTGCCGCTGCCGCAGGGACAGAGGTCGTTGCGCCCGACTTTCGGCGTCTCCCGGTGAAACGTGAAATGCATCTCCGGCTCCGGCGGTTCCGGTTCCGTTTCCGGCGCGAAGTTGCCGCTGCCCAACTGGTCCAGCGAGGAATGCACCATCTCCTGCGGCATGGAGGCCAGCAACTCCTCCAGCGACGCGAGGCGGGTGATGGTGAGACGAAGCAGGTTTTTCGCCACATCCACATACACCTGCTCCATCATGTTCCGGAAAATGCCGAACGCCTCGTTCTTGTACTCCACCAGCGGGTCCTTCTGCGCGTACACCCGCAACGACATGCTGGAACGCAACTGGTCCATGGCGTAAAGATGCTCCTGCCACAGTCGGTCGATGGCTTCCAGCACCGTGTGCCGCTGCAAATACGCCAACTGTTCCGGGTCCAGTCCCGCGTTGCGGTCGCCGTAGGCCCCCTCCACCCGGTCGATGATCTGCAGTGCCAGCGCCCGGGGATCGGTAAGTTTGCCGTCGGTCAGCCCGGCGGTGAAAGATTCCGCATGGAACTCCAGCGGGAAGACCGCGTTGAGTTCCGCCGCCAGCGTGTCGGCGGGGAAACGTTCGGCCGCGTCCTTGCCGACGCGGGCGGCCGCGCGGGCGACGCTGTTCTCCACCACCTGATCGATGATGGAAAACAGCACGTCGTGGGGATTGTCGGAGAGCAGCGCGTCCCGTCGCAGCGCGTAGACGATCTCCCGCTGTTTATTCATCACGTCGTCGAAGTCCAGCGTCCGCTTCCGGATGGCGAAATGCTGCTGCTCCACCCGCTTCTGCGCGGTCTCGATCGAACGGTCCAGCCACGGATGCTGGAGTTCATCGCCCTCCTTGAGCCCGAAGCGGTCGAAAATCTTGACGATCCGGTCGCCGCCGAAAAGCCGCATGAGGTCGTCCTCCAGCGACACGTAGAATTTGGAACTCCCCGGGTCCCCCTGCCTCGAACACCGGCCCCGCAACTGCCGGTCGATCCGGCGGGAGTCGTGCCGCGAACTGCCGATGACGTGGAGTCCGCCCAGTTCCCGCACGCCGGGACCGAGTTTGATGTCCGTCCCGCGTCCGGCCATGTTAGTCGCCACCGTCACCGCGCCCGACTGTCCGGCGCGGGCGACGATCTCCGCCTCGTGCTGATGGTTTTTGGCGTTGAGGACGTTGTGGGGGATGTTGCGGATCTTGAGCATCCGGGAGAGTTTCTCGGAATCGTCCACCGAGATCGTCCCCAGCAGCACCGGCTGGCCTTTGGCATGGCGCTCGGCCACGTCGTCCAAAATGGCGTTGAACTTCTCCCGCTTGGTCTTGAAGATCGAATCGTTGTCGTCCTTGCGGATGCACGGCTTGTTGGTGGGGATGACCACCACGTCCAGTTTGTAGATCTGGTGGAACTCCGCCGCCTCGGTCTCCGCCGTCCCGGTCATGCCGGCAAGTTTTTTGTAGAGCCGGAAGTAATTCTGAATGGTGATGGTGGCCATCGTCTGGGTTTCCTGCTCGATGGGCACGTCTTCTTTGGCCTCCAGCGCCTGATGCAGTCCGTCGGAGAAGCGGCGGCCCGGCATGAGCCTCCCGGTGTGTTCGTCCACGATCAGCACCTTGCGGTCCATGACCACGTAGTTCACGTCCTTTTCAAAGAGGCAGTACGCCTTGAGCAGTTGGGAGAGGTCGTGCAGGCGCTCGCTCTGGACGGAGAACCGCTCCTGAAACGCGTTTTTCGCCTCGACTCTGGCTTCGGCGGTAAGCGTTTCGTCCACCTCGATCCGGTGCAGTTCGCCCAACAGATCGGGCAGGATGAACGCGCCCGGATCGTCCGGACTGATGGCGCGGCGGCCCTGTTCGGTCAGATCGGCCTCGTGGGTCTTCTCGTCGATGGTGAAGTACAGCGCCGCCTGCACCTCCTGCAGCATGCCACGGTTGTTGTCGCTGTGGACTTTGGAATCCAGCCGGTCCACCGCCCGGAGCACTTCGCCGTCCTCCAGCGTGTGCAGCAACTGCCGGTGGGTGGGCATGCCGTATTTGACCTGAAGCAGTTTCAGATACGCCTCGTCCCGCGCCTCCTCGGAGGCGTCGGCCTTTTCCAGCACCTCCCGGGCTTCCCGCACCAGCCGGGAGCAGAGCATATTCTGCTTGGCGTACAGCGAAGCGACCAGCGGCTTGAGTTCCGCAAACTGGTTGCCCGCGTCCGGCACCGGCCCGGAGATGATGAGCGGCGTCCGGGCCTCGTCGATGAGAATGCTGTCGATCTCGTCCACGATGGCGTAGAAGTGGTCCCGCTGGACGATCTGATCCGCCTCCGTCGCCATGCCCATGTCCCGGAGGTAGTCGAAGCCGAATTCGCTGTTGGTACCGTAGGTGATGTCGCAGGCGTACTGGGCTTTGCGCACTTCCGGCGGCTGCATGTTCTGGAGACAACCGACGGTCAGCCCGAGAAATTCATAGATCACGCCCATCCAACTGGAGTCCCGGAGCGCGAGATAGTCGTTGACCGTGACCAGTTGGCAGTTCTTCCCGGAGAGGGCGTTGAGGTAAAGCGGCATGGTGGCCACGAGGGTCTTGCCCTCGCCGGTGGCCATTTCCGCAATGGCGCCGCGGTGCAGCGCGATGCCGCCCATGATCTGCACGTCGAACGGCACCATGTCCCAGACCATCGGCTGGCCGCAGACCTCGAAACTTCTGCCGACCATGCGGCGGCAGGCGTTCTTGACCACGGCGAACGCCTCGCACATGAGGCCGTCCAGCGTCTCTCCGGCGGCGAACCGCTGTTTGAATTCCGGCGTTTTGGCCTGAAGTTCGGCATCGGAAAGTTTCTGATACTCCAGTTCCAGCGCGTTGATCCGGCGCACCAGCGGGAGCATCCGTTTCACGTCCCGCTGGGACTTGGTCCCGAAAATGGCTTTGATGATGGCGTTGATCATGGGTACTTGCGGAATCCTTGCGGGGGGGGTTACTTGCTGCCGGGGCGGTCCACCGGCACGTGTTCGGCGCAGAGCGGGCACGCGGCCGGGTCGAATGTCGGCAGCGTGAGTTTGAGCGCGCTCTCGAATTTCGGCACGTCGAATTTCGCCTCTCCGCCGGAACGGTCCACGATCACGGCCACGCCGATTACTTCGCCGCCTTTGGCCCGGACCAGATCAATGGTCTGCTGGACCCGGCCGCCTTTGGTCACCACGTCCTCGGCCACGAGAATTTTCTCCCCGGGCCGGATGGCGAAGCCCCGCTTCAGCACCAACTGGCCGTCTTCCTTGTCCGCGAAGATCGCCCGGCATCCCAGCGCCCGGGCGATCTCCTGACCGACGATCAGCCCGCCGACGGCGGGGCTGATGACCGCGGAAATCTCCACGCCGCGAAACTTCTCCGCCAGATGCCGGCAGACGGTCTCCGCCTTGTCGGGGTACTGCAGCAGCAGCGCCGCCTGAAAGAAATGGTCGCTGTGCAGACCGCTGCGCAGTTGGAAATGCCCGGAGAGCAGAGCCCCGGAGGACTTGAGCAGATTGACGATCTCAACTTCAGTCATGATACAATCCCTTTTCGGTTAATTTTCCTGCACCAAAGGCGAAAAGCCCCCGGAATCGCTCCGGACGCCTTTCGCCCTGTCACTTCGCGGCCGCGCGCGGATTCAGCGGAAAGTCTGGGGACCGGACGGTTCGACCCACAAATGAAAATCGGTCTTGCGTCCGCCGACCTCCAGCGAAATCAGCGTATTCAGCCGGGTCAGCAGCAGCGCGTACGGCACCCGCACCTCGCCCCCGGCCACATTCACGGAAACCACGCTGTCCCCGAGAATGTCCTCGCACTCCCGGATCGCGCCGACGAGTTTCATCATCCGGGTCAGTTTGTCCCGGAGAGCCGGGTCCAGAGCGTAGGCGCGGTGGCACTTGGGGCACACCGCCTGAAACCCCGGGTCGGCGACCTGGTCGATGTCGAATCCGACCACCCCTTCGCAGCCGTCGGAGAAACAATGAAAATCCAGCCGTGCCAGCGGCTTCGTCGCCACGGCGCTCATTGGGGGTCGGATTCCTGCTGGATGACCTTGAGCAACTCCACCGTGTTGCCGACCGTCCCGATGATCAGCTCGATGAGTTTCGGATTGCGCAGACGGCGGGAGATGCTGGAGAGCAACTGCAGATACGCCTCCTGATTCTCGTCCGGGGCAATGGTGAATACGATCACCCGCACCGGCTGGTCGTCCAATCCCTGATAATCGGCGATGGGATTCTCGCAGACGCCGACGATGACGTAGGGATGGAGGATATCGTTGACCCGGATGTGGGGCAGCGCCAGCATGCCGCCGACGCCGGTGGTCATCATCTGTTCCCGCTTCCACGCCAGCCGGAAGATCACGTCGCGGCTGAGTTTGGTCAGATCGGCGGCGCGGGAGATCAACTGATCCATCACTTCCAACTTGGTTTTTCCCACCAGGGTCATGACCGAATCCTTGTCCACATACTGGGAAAATTCGTTTTTCATAGGTTCTCTCCGTAATGTATAGAATGAAGCCAAACAGTACTATCGTTAATTTACCTCTGGAACATCGTTCTGTCAACCCTTCCGCATCGTTTTTTCCAAAAAATCAGCGTAGAAATGCAAAAAACGCAAGGTTTTCAGTCCATCGAACCACTCGTGAAACGCCCGCGCCGCCGCCCCGGGGCGATCCGGCAGATTCCGCCGGACGCGGGACCAGACGGCGGGGAACTTCTCCCGGCGGAAAAATTCCGCGCTTTTTTCCGGCATCCCGGCGAGAAACCGCTCCCCGTCCGTCAGGGCCGCGTCCTTCGCGCCGGTCAATACCGTGCGCAGCGCGGAAAACGCCGCGTCCGGGATCTCCGGCAGCGCCTCCCCCGCCAGCAATGCCGCCACCGCCGGGCCGGTGCCGAAAGGGACCCGGCGGGAGACCCGGGGCGAAGGATGGACCGTGACTTCCGGCAGTTCCCGGACGCCGGAGGTCTTGGCCGCCGCCTGAAGGAAGTAGAAATCCTCCCCCGCGGCGCGCACCTTCATCCCTCCGGCCCGGATGTAGGCGTCGCCCCGGACCGCGAACGCCGAACCGATGGCGACGAAGGCATACGGCGAACCGGCGAACCGCAGTTTGTCCGCGTACCGGCGCAGATAAGTTTCGTAGCGGTCGATCGCGGACTGCTGTTCCGGCGTCTCCGCCGCGCGGTGGCGGAAGCGGAACGTCACCGCGCCGCCCGCCAGCACCGCCGGAAGCGCGGCGGAGAAGTAATCCGGCTCCACCCGCGTGTCGGCGTCGAGGGAAAACACCGCGCTTTGCTCCAGCGCCTCCGGCGGCATCGCGGCGAGAAACGCGTCCATCCCGGCTTTGCGGGCGGCTCCGACCCCGCCGGACAGATCGGGAAGATAGAGGGTGCGGACTTCACGGCATGTCCGCAGAAATTCCAGCAGTTCCAGCGAGGCGGCGGGGTCCGCGCCGGGGGGATGATTGACCACCGCGATCACCGCGACCGGCGCCCCGCCGACGGCCCGGCGGAGCGCCGCCAGCGTCGCCGGCAGTTCCGCCGCCTCGTCGTAGGCGGGGATCACCACCGCGTGCCGGGAGCTTCCGGGGTCCAGCGGCAGCGGCGGAAAGCGCCGGAAATATTTGGCGACGACGGCGGGGTTCACGGCTTGCCGGTCCTGGCCGCGTAGTGCGGCGGGTCCCCCGGGGCGTTGAACCGGGGGCGCGCTCCGACGGCCGCCAGATTCGCCAGCAGTCCCGCCCGCAGAGCCGCCGCGTTCTCATCCAGATTCGGCTTGCCGTTGTAGAGTTGATAACTGCGGCGGTAGGCCGGATCGCCCACGTTCGGCATGATGACGTTGGCCCCGGCCAGGATGCCCCGTTCCCGGCCGTCGGCGGGCGAGATCGCCTGCAGCGCGGTGGCGGCGGCGATATTCACGTCCCGCAGAAGCAGCCGGGTGACGGAAATCATCCGCAGCGCCAGTTCCAGCCGCGCCGCCGCAGCGCCGGGAGCGTCGGGACATTGCCGTCCCAGCGGGGTGTCGTCCTGCGGCAGATACGGCCCCATGCCGATCATATCCGCGTCGATGCGCTGAAAGAATTTCACGTCCGCCGCCAAATCCGCCGTCGTCTGACCGGGCAGACCGATCATTACGCCGGTGCCGACCTGATAGTCCGCCTCCCGGAGCCGGGCCAGTGCCGCCGCCCGGTCTTCCCAGCGCCAGTTCGCCGGATGGATGCGGGCGAACAGCGCCGGATTGGAACTTTCGATCCGCAGCAGATACCGCGTCGCCCCCGCTTCCCGCCAGCGCAGATAGGTGTCCAGCGTCTGTTCGCCGCAGGAAAGCGTGATGCCCAAACGGTACGGCAGCGCGGCGATCCGCCGCAGCACCCCGGTGAGAAACCCCGTGAACTCCGGATCGTCCCGTTCGCCGCTTTGGAGCACCACCGACCCGTACCCGTACTCCCCGGCCAGCGTCGCCGCGTGAACGATCTCGTCGGCGCTCATCCGGTAGCGCCGGACCGCCGGCATGCTTTTGCGGATGCCGCAGTAGAAGCAGTCCCGATTGCAGAAATTGGAAAATTCGATCAGCCCGCGCAGGTTGACGTAATCGCCGCAGACCGCGGTTTTCACCCGGTGCGCGGCGGCGGTCAGCGCCGCGGCCGATCCGGGGTCCGGCGGAGCCAGCAGGACGGCCAACTCCGGCACGGTCAGGTCTGCCCCCGCCTCCGCCCGGGCCAGGATCCCGGCAAAATTCATGATTCACCTCCCGCGTCGAACGCCCGGCGCAGCCCTTCCCCGGTGAAGTTGAACGACAGCACCGCGAGGAACAGCGCCAGCCCGGGGAACAGCGTCAGATGCCAGTGAGCCAGCGGGTCGTCGAATGCCTGCCGCAGCAGATTTCCCCAACTGGCGGTGGGCGGCTGCACACCGAACCCCAGAAAACTCAACCCGCTCTCCCCGATGATCGCCCCCGCCACGGCGAAGGTGAAACAGATCAGCACCGGCGGCAGGATATTCGGCAGAAGTTGCCGGAACATGATGCGCCGGTCCGACACCCCGGAGACCATGCAACTGAGGATGTAGGGCATCGCACTCTGCTTCAGCGCCTCGCCCCGGACCAGCAGTGCCGGATGGAGCCAGCCGGTCAGACCGATCACCGCGATCACCAGCGGGATGGACTGGCCGATTTTCGCATCGCCGAGCATGGACATCAGAATGAGCAGCAGCAGAAACGTGGGGAAGCAGATCAAAATCTCCACCAGCCGCATCACCGTCAGATCGAACCAGTTCCGGTAATACCCCGCCGCCATGCCGACGCTCACGCCGATGACCATGGCGATCAGCGTGGAAAGAATGCCCACCGCCAGCGACACCCTTCCGCCGTAGATGATCCGGGCGGCCAGATCCCGTCCGATGTCGTCACAGCCGAGCCAGTGTTCCCGACTCGGCGGGGCGCAGGGCGCACCGACGATCTCGTCCGGCCCGCAGGCGATGGGGGCGAACAGCACGAAGTCCGCCCCGGCCGCACTCCGCCGGTAGTCCCGCCTGTCCAGTCGGGGCGACACCAGCAGAAACGGGATCACCGCCGCCGCCGCCAGCACGATCCGCGCCGTCCGCCGCCAGCGCCGCGGCAGGGCGAACGGCAGGACCGACAGCGGCAGGAACAGCAGGACCCAGTTGAATACCTTCTCCACCAGCACTTCCGAACTTTCCGGGGCGAAAAAACTCCGCCAGAAGGGACAACTCCACGTCCCTCCGGCATACAGCAACAGCGGCTTCCCGTTGGCCAGCAGCGGCGCCAGCACCGCCAGCGCCAGCAGAAATCCGATCCCGGCGACTCCGAATCCGGCCGCCCGGTCCCGGAAAAACGCCGCCCGCGCCGCCGCGCCGGGAGTCCTCCTCCGCCCGGTCACCGCCGGCCTCCCGCCGCCCGGCCGGACAACTCCGCAAAGGAGAGCGGCCGCAGGCGCCGCCGCCGCTCGGCACGAAGCGGTTCGTTGATCGAGAGGTACTTCCAGCGAACGAAACTGAAATCGTGGGGCACGCTGTTCTCCAGATAATCGTACCGCAGTACGCAGGAGATCGGGAACCCTTCCCATATCCAGACGCACCGGTCGTTGAGCAGTTTCACCATCGCTTCGTAGAGCGCGGTCCGCTCCGGCCCGTCGGAGAGCGTCAGCGACCGTTCGAACATCGCATCGAACTCCGGGTCGGAGAAACCGCAGTAGTTGCAGCTGCCGATGTTGCCGGAGTAGAACAACTGCAGGAAGTTCCCTCCGTCCGGATAGTCCCCGATCCAGGAATAGCGGAAGATCTGAAACCGTCCCCGCCGCAGTTTGTCCGCGAACCGGGGCCGGGAGTTGAGCATCGGGGAGATGCGGATGCCGATGTGCCGCCAGTCGTCCGCCGCCAGTTCCCCCAACTGCCGGTGTCCGACGGAGGAGCCGCCCTGATCGAAGTCGAAGTGCAGCGCTTCCCCGGTCTCCGGGTCAATCCCCCCCGGATATCCGGCCTCGGCCAGCAGGGTCCGGGCCGCCTCCCGGTCCGGGTGCCGGGCCGGAGCCGCGGGAACGTGCCCGCCCACACCCGCGGGGATCGGCCCGGCGGCGGGAAGCAGCAGATGGGCGGCGTGTTCCACCCGGCGGCGGATGTCGTAGGCCTCGCGCAGGGCCTGACGCAGCTTCAGATTCCCCCCCAGTTTCGGGTCGCGGAAGTTGAAACCGACGTAGCGTATCTCGAATTCCGGGATCTTCTCCATGACCACCCCCCGCGCCGCCAACGCCGGATTGAGTTCGCCGTCTCCGGCGATGGTGTCGCGGTTGTCCTTGTCCACCGCGTTGCAGTCCAGATTGCCCTGCAGGAACAGCATCCACGCCGTCATCGGCTGGCGGATCTGCAGAATTTCCACGCCGTCCAGCAGCGGCAGTTTCCGCTTCCGGTCCCCGGGCGAATCCGCCCGCGGAAAATACTCCTCCCGGTATCCCGGATTGCGGACGAAACGCAGTCGGAGGTTGGGGATCCACTCCTTCAGCATGAACGGCCCCGAACCCGCCGGGCGCCGGGCCAGCGAGCGCTGGCCCCGCTCCAGCACGGCCCGGCGGGAGACCACTCCCGCGTTGGGCATGGCCAGCAGATAGAGGAAGCCGGGGTCCGGGCGGTCCAGCGTCAACGTGAATTTTCGCGGCGAGTGAATCCTGATCCCGGGAATGTCGGAATCGTAGACGCTCATATCCTCCGGAGCCAGTCGCGCGGTCGCCGCCCGGAACTGTCCGATGCCCGCGATCCGGTCGCGGTAAATCCAGTACACCGGGCTGTGGATGCGGGCGTCCGCGATCCGCAGGATGGAGAACTTCACGTCCTCCGCCGTGAGCGGCTCCGGGCGTTCCCCCGGTCCGGCGGCGAAAAACAGATCGCCGCGCAATTCGAACGTGTAACTGCGGCGGTCGTCGGACACCTCCGGCATCGCCGTGATCATCGACGGCGCCAGACGGTAGGGCCGGGCCAGATAATCGTACTGCACCAGCGTGTCATAGCAGAGCGCGGCGAGGTCCCGGCCCGCCAGATCGTCCGCCAGCGCCGGGTCCAGACTTTTCACCGCCCCTCCCGCGCCGGTGCGCAGCACGCCCCCGGCGTGCAGCGTCAGCAGCACCCCGGCGGCAAAAACGGCGAAAAGCGTCCGCTTCATTGCCCGGCGACGGCGGCGAAGCGTTCGGCGGCGGCGTCATACTCGCGCGCCATGACGTCGTCCGGGGTGAACCGCTTGAGGTCGAAGGAGCGGCGCACCACATCCCGCGCCGCGGACAGGTCCTTAAGCAGACCGCGCGCCATCGCCTGAACCAGAATGTTGCCGGCGGCGGTCGCCTCCACCGGACCGGCCACCACCGGGCGGCGCAGCGCGCAGGAAGCCAGTTCCATCAGAAATCCGTCCTTCGTCCCGCCGCCGACCACGTTCAGACAGGCGAAACGGGTGTGCAGGACCTTTTCCAGCATCTCCAGTTTGCTTCGGAAGTACAGCGCCAGACTGTCGTAGACGGCCCGGACCACTTCGGCGTCGGTAAATTCCGTTCCCTGCCCGGTGCGCCGCAGGAACGCCCGGATATTCCCCGGCATGTCCCCCGGCGCGGCGAATTCCGCGCTGTTGGGATTGATGAAATACCGGCACGGGGCCGTCCGTCGCGCCATCTGCTCCATGTCGTTGAAGGAGAAATCGCCGCCCCGTTCGTTCCAGACCCGCCGCAACTCCTGAAACAGCCACGAGCCCATGATGTTGGTCAGGTAGCGTATCTTGCCCCCCACGCCGCCCTCGTTGGTGATGAATTCGTACCCGTCCAGCATCGGGGCGTCGAGTTCCGCGCCCAGCAGCGCCCACGTCCCGGCGCTCAGATACGCCCAACTGCCGCTCTCCGGCGCCGGGACCGCCGCCACCGCGCTGGCGGTGTCGTGGGAACCGCACTTGTAGAGGGGAATGGCTTCACAGCCCAGTTCGCGGCACAGGGAATCGCTCAATTTGCCGTTGGGCGAACCCGGCGGCACGATGACCGGGAAAATGCTCCGGGGCAGTCCCAGACGGTCGATGAGTTCCCAGTGCCACTGACGCGTGACCGGATCGAGCAGATTGGTGGTGGAGCAGAAGGTGTATTCCGCGGTGAAATCCCCGCCCAGCGAGAGCGCCAGCGCGTCCGGGATCGGCAGGAACACGCTTCCTTCCAGGTCTTCCGGGTGCGCCTCCTTGTGGGCCAGCAACTGGTAGACCGTGTTGAGCGTCATGCACTGGATCCCGGTCAGCCGGTACAGTTCGGAGGGGGGGAGGGTCCGCCAGAGTTTCTCCGCGACGGGGATCGTGCGCTCGTCCCGGTAGTTGTAGGGCATGCGCCGGGCGAGTTTCGTCTCCCGGTCGAATAATACATAGTCCACTCCCCAGGTGTCGATGGCAATGCCCTCCGGTTTCACTCCGGTTTCCAGCGCCTTTTTCAGCCCGGTGCGCAACTCCTGACAGAGCCGGGGGAAATCCCAGAAGAACGAACCGTCTCTTTCCACCGGACCGTTGGGGAAACGATGCACCTCGCGCAGCGTCAGTCCGCCGCGGTCCAGAGTGCCGATAATCGCCCGTCCGCTGGACGCGCCGAGATCGAATGCGAGAAAATGATGCATTGTCGTATGTACTTCCTTATGTTGGTTGATTGGCTCCGGCATTCCGCCCGGCGCGGGCGACCACTTCGGCGTAACGGACGGGACCGCCGAAAATATCCAGCGCCGAGCCGATGGTGTAGGAAAGTCCCGCCCGTTCGATTTTCTCCACGTCGTTCCAGTTGGACACCCCTCCGGCGTAAACGCAGTCGATGGGCGCGTAACGGCCCAGCAAATGCAGCAGTTCCTCGTCGATCCCCGCGCACAGCCCCTCCACGTCCACGGCGTGGATGAGAAATTCCGCGCAGCAGGAGCCGAGCATCTCCAGCGTGGCGCCGTTGACCTCCAGCGAGGTGAAGTTCTTCCAGCGGTCGGTGACCACCCGGTACGCCCCGTCCGCGCACTTGCGGCAGGAAAGATCCAGCACCAGATTCTGTTTGCCCACCGCCCGGAGCATCGCGTCCAGATGGGCCCGGTGAAACTCCCCGCCGGAAAAAACGAAACTGGTGACGATCACCTTGTCCGCCCCGGCATTCAGCCACGCTCCGGCGTTGTCGGCATTGATCCCGCCGCCGACTTGCATGCCGCCCGGCCATGCGGCCAGCGCCGCTTTGGCCGCCGGGTCGTTGCCGGGACCGAGTTTGATGATGTGACCGCCGCGCAGATCGTCGCGGCGGTAGAGTTCGGCAAAGTACTCCGGCGGCCGGTCGGATACGAAATTCGTCGCCAGCGCGGATTCGCCGGCGGCGGTGTTGAGGGTCCCCCCGACGATCTGCTTGACTTTGCCGTCGTGCAGATCAATGCAGGGACGGAAGGAAGGAATCGAACGTCTCATTTTGCCCCATCTCCGAAAACCGTTGTCTCCGGCGGAGACGCCAGATCGGTCAGCAGCACCGATCCGGCGAACCGCTCATTTCCGCTTTGCATCACGCAACTTGCGCCGCGTCCGGCCAGATGTCCGGCTGCCCAGACCCAGTCGTCGAACACCGCCGCCAGATCCCCGTGAAGCAGTTTCCGCCCCGAACGGGCCTCGTGCCCCCCGTCGGCGCAGAGGCCGGGGAAATCCCCCCGCACCGCCGCGCACGCCCCCGCCGGAAGCCGCCGTACAAACGCCCGCACCGCACGCCGCGCCGCGGGCGCGGTCATGCATCCGGCAAGATTCAGGCACTCCGAAACTTCCGGCGCCGGACGACCCGGAGCGGAGAGCGCGATCAGCGACTGGAACCGCCACGGCCGCTTCTCCGGCACGATCTCCTTCGGGATGGACAGTACCCGTCGGGTGTAGCGCACCCCGTCATCTCCGACGGTCAGCCGGTGAAACGCCGACGCCCCGGGAACGCCGCACGCCGCCCGGTGCCGCCAGAAGTCGTCCCCGGCGTAAAATTCCGCCCTGCTCCCGTCCGGCGCCGTCACCCGGACCATCATCAGCATCTCCGCGCCCTCGTAGTCCCGGTCCCGCCGGAACGCTTCCTCGCCGAACACCAGATACTCCACCGTCGCGCCCGGCACCGGAAAAAACAGTTCCTCCAGTTCCAGTTCCGCGATCCGTCCGCCGTTGTCCGCGGCCACGTCGCAGGTCAATTCCGCGATGTTGCCGGCGATCCGCCAGTGCCGCCGCACCCGGTATTCACAGCCGAACGGAATAACGTTTTCGCTGTCAATCTCCCCGCTCAGACGGTCGTCGGCGACGTGACGGCGATGTTTGGCCGCCAGCCCCCCGGCCTCGGAAAATTTGTTGACGTTCACCCGTCCCACATACAGCATCGGCGCCGCACCGACCCGGAACTCGCCGCAGTACGCCCCGGACGCGGCGAAAGTCATCGTGTTCCCGGCACAGCGGGAGGCGATTTCAGTTTCGATCTTCATAATTCCTCATCCTGCTCCGCCGGCGCGTCTTCCCCGGGGAAAAACCGCGCCGCAATCACCGCCCAGCGGGGCGAAACCGTCCGCCGTTCCCGGACGAACCGCCGGACTTCGGCCGCCGTCATCCGCCCGAGGACCTTTATCTCCTCCAGCGTACAGCGGAAAAGCACCGCGCCGGGATTCACCGCCCCCGCCGCCGCCGCCGACCGCCAGGCGCGGCCCGCCAGACGCCGCGACCACAGATTCCGGGCCATCAGCCACAGCGGGACCGCCGCAGCGGCCAGCCAGAAAATCCACGCCGGGAAATCCGGCAGCCACACGGCTTTCACCATCTCCGCCGCCGGCAGCAGCAGCACCGGCAGCACGAACCCCCACGCGTCGGCGTCGGTGATGAAGCAGTTGCCCAGATACCGCCGCAGCGCGGAGTCGGAGGTCCGGTAGGCGAAATACTCCTCCAGCACCGGCTCGTCCAAACTCTGCCGCGCCGTATGACACAACTCGTGGGCCAGCAGTTCGTCCCGGCGGTAGTTCAGAAACTTCCGGTGTTTCCGAAAGGCGTTCCGCAGCAGAAACACCGCAAACCCCGTCTCCGGGTCGCCCAGCATGCAGCCGCCCCAAAAGGGCCCCATACCCCGCCGCAGGTAGAACCCCGGCACGTGCCGTACCGCGAAACCGTACAATTGCTCCGTGACCGCCGCGGCCTCGTCCAGCAGTTCGGGCGCGATCCGGTCCTCCGGCGTCACCGTGTACATGCCGAATATCTCCCGCCGTTGCTCCGTCTCCAACTCCCGGTCGAATTCCGCGTACAACTCCCGCGCTTTCTCCACCCGCTTCCGAAACTCCGCCGACGTCTCCCGGGCCCCCGGGATGAACCCCTGACGGTCCATGAGGATCAGATACTCCACCTCCGGAGAAGTCACTTTTCCGCTCCGGCTTCGCCCGGTTTGCGCCGTTTGCCGCCGTGGTCGCGGTTCCGGGGGCCTTCCCCGCCCGGAGCGCCGCCCTCCCGCCGCTTCTCGTGGGGAACGACTTTGATCTCATCCACCGGAAACACCGAGACGTTGCCGCTTTCGAACGTGACGTTGACCTTGCGGGTCAGCAGATTCCGGTCGGTGATCCGGCCGCGCCCGGCGGGTGTCTCGCAGTATTCGCCCTTGCGGGGCATGCCCTTTTCCAGTTCCAGATACCCCTCGTGCTCGTACCGGAGACAGCACTTCAGGCGGCCGCAGACCCCGGAGATGGTCGCCGGAGTGAGCAGCAGGTCCTGTTCCTTGGCCATTTTCACGTTGATGGAACTGAACTCCTTCAGAAACCGGCAGCAGCACAGCGGCTGACCGCAGACGGCGATGCCGCCGAAGATCCCGGTCTCGTCCCGCACGCCGATCTGCCGCAGTTCGATCCGCACGGAGAGCGCCCGGGACAACTCCTTCACCAGTTCCCGGAAGTCCACCCGCCCGTCGGCGCAGAACTGCACCGTCAGCAGTTTGCGGTCCAGCGAATAGTGGGCGTTGACCGGACTCATCTCCAGATTCAGTTTGGCGATCCACTCGTTCACCGTGAACATGGCGCTCCGGGCCTTGCGGTCGTTCTCCCCGGCTTCGATCTGTTCGGGTTCCCCGGCGGTCCGCACGATCTGCGGCAGGGTGCTCACGTCGCCGGAAAGTTCCGGTTCCTTCTCCAGCCGGACGATCTCGCCGAGGTCCTCGAAGTAATCCCGCCGGAACACGCACCAGTCGCCCCGTTTGAGGCCCAACTCCTCCGCGCCGCGCACCATCAGCGTCGCGCCGTTGCCCAGTTTCACCGTCCAGATATTTTCCATATTCCCATTCTCAAAATGCCTGTTTCACTTGCCTGCTGTCAATATAGCCGCCCGCCCCCGGATTTGCAAGAGGTCAGAGCCGCTTTTTCTCCATACTGAAAAGGTCCGCGGCGATATTCACCGCTTCGCCCAGGACCGGGTCGCGGTCTTCGGCGCCCTTTGCCTCCCCGCTCTCGCTCTCCAGCGCCTCCACCTCCTCGGAAACCTGCTTCTCCCGGACGTACTCGTCCCAGCGGACTTTTTCGTTGAGCGAGATCCGTTTCCGGGTGCGAATGGCGCGGAACTGTCCGATACGGCGCAGCAGCGCCTTGTACCGGGGATCCGCCGCGACCCGGGCCTCCGAACGCTTCTTCAACTCGCCGATCTTCCGGTCCAGATCCGGGTCGAACGGCGGATTCTCCACCCGGGCGATGGCGTCCCAGGGCAAATGGTTGTCCAGAAACACTTCGCCCACCTCCAGTTCCTCGGTCAGCGCCGGCAACTGGATGTCCGGCGCGATCCCCAACTGCTGCACCGAACCGCCGCTGGGCCGGTAGAACATGGCGATCTCAAACGTCAGCGCGCCCGCCGGCTGCGCCTTGCCGAACCAACTGTTGTACCGGTCCAGCGATTCCACCCGCAACACGGTGCCCTTGCCGAACGTCCGGCTGTCCCCCACCAGCACCGCCCGGTTGCTGTCCCGCATGGCCCCGGAGAAAATCTCCGCCGCCGACGCGGAAAACTTGCTGGTCAGCACCACCAGCGGCCCGGAATACATCATGCGGACGTCCGGGTCCCGCTCCAGGGAAAGATTGTTCTTGTCCCGCACCTGCACCACCGGATTGCCGGAGAGGAAAAGCCCGCTGAGCGCAATGGCGTCCGGCAGACTGCCGCCGCCGTTTTTCCGCAGGTCGATGACCACCGAATCCACCTGGCGCCGTTCAAAATCCCGCAGGATGTTCCTCACATCGGCGCTGGCCCGCCGTGCGTCGGCGTCCCCCCGCATGACCGCTTCCATGTCCATGTAGAAACCGGGCAGGGTGATGACCCCCACCTTGATCACGCCGGATTTACCCTCCACTTCCCGGACTTCGCCTTTGGCTGCTCCGGCGCTGAGATTGATCCGGTCCCGCACCAGCGTGACGCTGCGGGGCGCGCCGCCCTCGCCGGAAAGAATGCCCAGCACCACTTCGGACCCCTTCTCCCCCCGGATGAACTGCACCGCCTTGCTCACCGGCATGTCGATGAGATCGGCGGTCTCCCCGTTGCCCTGCGTGACGGTGACGATGCGGTCGTTGACCTTGATCTTGCCGGAAAGAGCCGCCGGGCCGCCGGGGACCAGTTCCACAATCTTGATGTAACCGTTTTCGCTGGTGAGCGTGGCCCCGATCCCGGAGAGGGACAGCGACATGCTGATCTCGAAATCCCGGCTCAGTTTCGGCGCCTGGTAGTCGGAGTGCGCCCCGAACGAACGGGCCATCGCATCCAGCAGCAGCCCCAGAATGTCGATACGGTCGCGCTGGTCCACGTCATTGCCGATGTCCCGCTGACGCTGAAGGATCCGTTCCGCCGGGGTCTTCGCGGCGGAGGCGCGGCGCGGCGCGGCCGGGGAGACGCCGGGATCGGCGGACGGCTTGTCCTTTTCGGCGGCCTCGGCCCGCTCCATCATCCGGTAGAGCAGCAGATCGTTTTTCACCCGCCGCCGCCACAGGTCCCGCATGGCCGTCTCATCCGCCGGACGGGGCTGTTTGGACGGTTCGGCGGCGATGCTCTCGTCCACGGTGAAATCCACCTCGTGCTTCAGCATCTCCCGCGTGAACGCCCGAAACTCCCCGTACCGCCGCCGGAACACCTCGTAGACCTCGAAGGCGAAGTCGCACTCCCCCCGCAGCAGCCGCTCTCCGATGTCCTGCCGACAGCCGCTGAACTTCTCCACATCCGCCGCCGTGAACAGCATCCGCGCCGGATCCAGCATATCGAAGTAGCGGTCGAAAATTTTCTCCGACATCGCCCGGTTGATCTTCACCCCGGAGTAGTGGTTGCGCTCCAGTATCTTCGCGGTCATGGCGCTGATCCGGCGGAAATCTCCGGCGGTGTACTCGTTCTTCTCCGCTCCGACCGCTCCCGACGCCGACCACAGCAGCGCCGCCGCGACCGCCCCGCAAAGTCGATTCATGATTCGTCCATTCATCTTCGTTCACTCCCGAGAACGGACCCGGCCGTCCCGCCGGGCGGCGGAACGCAGACCAGTTTCACCGGCCCCGAATCCGGAAATTCCACCTTCGTCACGACAAGCAGACCGTCGGCATCGATCGCCGTGCGCCGCTTCCTGCCGTTGACGGAAACTTCCACTTCCGTGCCCGGCGCGAATTTGAATTTCTGCCGACGGCGGATGGTGACGTCGCAGACCACCGGATACTTCATATCCTCGTGCGCCGCCTTGAGCGTGATCTCGAACCGGTCCGGCTCGTCCTTCACGCCGCTCCACTCCATGCCCCGGTTGATCCAGCCGGTCAGATCGCCCGCGTCCGGGTCGCCGTCGCCGTAATTCCGGTCGTCGCTGGAATTGCTGAACGCCGGGAACGCCTGATCCAGACGGTAACGGAACAATTTTTCCATGGACACGACCGGCGGCACCTCCCGGGACATCCCGTGAGCCCCGTTGTTCCAGTTGACGGCGAACGCCTGCCGCGCCCGGTTCGCCGCCTTGAAAAACGGCGGGTTATTCACCCACGGGATCGACATGTCGCGCCGTCCGTTGGTGGCGAAAATCGGCGGCATGTCCACTTGCGGACGGTCGATATTCTTTGCCCCGCTGCCGTAGTCCAGCAGATCGCGGCCGTCGGGCATGAGGACCCGGTCGGTCGGCTTGAACAGCCCGATGGAACACTGCATGCGGCTGATGGACGGCGCAAGTCCCGGGAATTTCGGCATTCTTTCCCAAGTGTAGGAGTAGACCGGCACCAGAGCCCAGGCCGCCGCGAAAACTTCCGGGTAGTGGAGGGCCAACTGCACCGCGCCGGAACCGCCCATGCTCCCGCCGTAAAGGTAGGTCCGGGCCGGGTCCGTGCCCAGTGCTTCCTGAATCCATCGGACAATGCGCAGCACCACCCGTTCGGAATAGTTGTCCCAGGTGAATTCCGGTCCGAGATTGCTCACCGCGATATTGCGGTTGTACCCCAGCCAGAACGAGGCGACGGCGGGCACATAATCCCGGTCGTCATCGGACTCCCGCGGCGTCAGTTTCCGCCCGAGCCAGGTGCGGTCGCACAGCACCGCCCACACCGCGCCGTCCGAACGGACCTCCACGGTGAATTTGAAGGGGATCCCCTCGCGCCACGCCAAAGTGGAGTCCGCGAAAATCATGTGCGTGCCCACCGCGTTGCCTCTGCTGTCCACGCCGACCCCGCCGCCCCGTCCGTGCAGATAGACCACCAGCGGTCTGCCTTCGGTCCGCGCCCGGTCCAGTTTGCCGGCGATGCGGATGGCGTTGACCTTGCCCGGACCGACCGCCGCGGGCCCGGCGGCGGTCAGTCCCATGACTTCCGTTCCGGTCCCGTGATGCCAGGTCACGGCGAAGTAACGCTTTCCGGTCTTCCCCGGCCCGGGAGTGTGCACGTGAAGTCCGCCCGCCGGGTCGACCGGCTGTCCGTCGTCGGTGATGACGAACCCCCGGACCGACCGCGGCTTTTCCGCGTCGGTGTCGGCCACTTTGCCGGCGAAAATCTCCTCGGCTCTCGCCTTGTCGCTCCGCCGGACGACGAAGGAATCCACGTCCAGCCACCAGTCCCGGGCCCCGCCGGGATTGAGCAGAGAGGCGACTTTCACCGCCCGGTCCAGCGTCCCGGCGGTGATCGGTTCCGCGCCGCTCCAGACGCTCAATCTGGCGTCGGCCGGCAGATCCTTCTCCTGCCAGCGCAGGAACACCTGACCGTTCCGGTATTCGACCTGCAGATCGGACACACCGCACCAGCCGCTCATCGCCGACACGACCGCCGCTCCGACCAAGATGTTTTTCATGACCACCGCGTTCTTCCTCCGTATATTCCAGTCTCGATCCCGTACCGGAAATAAGATATCACCACAACCGGCAAAAATCAATCCTCGCTTCCCCGATTTCAGCGTTCCCGATCCCGGGAAGGCGCGACGCCGAAGTACCGCTTGTAACTCCGGCAGAAATGACTGGCGTCGTAAAATCCCCATTCCGCCGCCAACTGCTTGAGCCGCACCGGACCGCGCTGGAGCGCCGCCGCCGCCCCGTTGAGCCGGAACGCCAGTTCGTACTGCCCGAAACTGATCCCGGTGCAGGCCCGGAACAAATGGGCGAAGTAACTCTCGCTCATACAGCACATCCGCGCCGCCTCCGCCAGCGGCAGCGGCAGATGCTTCAACTCCGCCAGCGCCGCGAAAACCGGCTGCAGTTGCGGATACTTCCGCCGGGCCCCGCCGCCGGAATGAAGGTCCGTCAGAACCGCGGCGGAATGGAACAGCCCGACGATGTCCAGCCACAATTCCTGTCGGGCGCACCCCGGATCCGGTCCTTTTCGGCGCTTCCGGTACGCCGCGCAGAACGCCCGCGCCCTCCGCTGCAACTCCGCCACCCGAAAAGGCTCCGGCGTGTTGCCGGACGGCAGGAAAAGCAGGTTTTTCACCCGTTCCCGGGAATCGACGATGCCGTCCAGCAGCGCCTCCGGCTGCACGGTGATCAGCAGCAGTTCCGCGCCGGACGGACTGCGGGTGCGGCCGTGCAGTTCCCAGGACGCGGTGAAAAACAGATCGTAACGCCGGGTCAGATTTCCCATCGCGCCGCGCCGCAGGATGCCCAGATGCACCGCCGAATGCATGTCGTAACGCGGGTTCTCGAATCCGGGAGGGATCAACTGCTCGTCGATCTGAAAAGGATTGTCCCGGGTCAACTGCCACTGGTAGAGTATCGGTTCCATCGTTTCGCTCCGCGATCATCTCGTTTCCGGGGGAAAATACATCTTTTTATCCGAATTTTCCAGTACAAAAAGCAGGATTTTACAAAAAAATGCCGAAAATATACCGTAAACGGCCATTGCAAAATCCGCCGGACGCAAGTACATTCTCTCTCCGGAAACCGCGGGAAACAGGAAAGGACGGGACCAATGCAGAATTCGGAATGGATCATTGATGCGGGCGATCAGCGGATCGTCTTCGACACCGGACACGGCGTCATGCCGGCGGCGGTGAGTCTGAAAAACTTCGACGGCGGGTACGAGCCGGTGCTGACGGGCGACCGGTGCGCATTCACCGTCACCAAAGAGGACGGCCGGGTCTGCCGCTCTCAACTCGCCGGAGAACCGGAACTGCGGGATTTCACGGACCACCGGCAGATCGTCTTTCCGGAAGTGGAATTCATCGACGGATCCGGCCGGGTGATCCCGGAACTGACCGCGGCATTCACCTACGACTGCTTTTTCGACGGTACGGTGTTCTGCTCCTTCTATTTTCTGGTGAAAGCCGATTGCGGCTACAAGTACCGGGACCTGAAACTTGCCCTCGGTTCGGAACTCTCCCGCTTCGACGACATCCGCTGGGCGATCCTGCACCGGCGGGAAAAGGTCGACGGCGCCATGATCCAGGACCTCGCCCCCCAGCGGAATCTGGAACGGGGTCTGGAGATGGTCTGCCCGGAGATATCCCCCCTCGTCAGTTTCAACGCGTTCCGCCCCGGCGCGGAAGCGATGTACATGGAATTTTTCATGGAAGGCGGCGCTTCGCTCACCGGCAAACCCGGAGTCAACACCACCCGGATCGACTGGAAAAACGGTTCGCCCGCGGTGGAGTGGAACTTCCAGAACGTCCTCGACACCAAACCCCGCGTCTGCCTCCAGTTGCGCAACTTCTGGGGCTGGATCATCAAAAATCCGCCCCGCACCCGCCATTTGCCCCCCATGACCATGTATCACTATCTGGACAACGCCGTCCGCTATCCCTCGACGGCGGAGATCAACGCCATGGCCGATTCCGGCTGCGATCTGCTGATCCTGCACGAAAACTGGCGGCACGATCTGCAGAACGACGGCATTCCCTGTGACCGGGAACGGTTCCTCGCCACGGTCAAGGCGGCGCACGACCGGGGCATCCGGGTGGCGGTGTACATCCGGGGCAACGAAAACTCCGCGGTGGAGGGCTCATGCGAATGGTTCGACCGCTGTCTGAAAAAGGACTTCGACGGGCTGTACATGGATTACGGCGGCCCCATGTGCCGTCTCTCGGCGGCGGACGAAAATTTCGTCAACGGCCGCATTCACTTCCGCGCCCACTACGAGACCTTCCGCAGACTGCGGGAAAGGGTGGGCAAGGACGGACTGCTGTTCAGCCACACCGGACCCTGTTTCTCCGGCATGAGCATGAACTTTTTCGACGGCTACGTCTCCGGCGAGGGTGAGCGGGGCATGCTGATCCTCAGCCGGAAGCACCATGAATACTACAGCATGGCGGCGGTGGCCACCGGCACCATGTGGACCGCGGCGTTTCCGGAGTATTCCACGGAAAAAATGATTCCCTTTCTCGCCGCCGCCGGGCAGTACCCCCACAACCCGCTGGGCGAACAGTTCCCCTCCTCCAGTCTGGCCCACCCCGGCGAACCGGGCATCAATGATCATGTCTTCCGTCCGCTGTGGAAACTCTGGGGCATGGTCCGGAACGAGAAAGACCTGCGCATCTGCTGCGACTACAATTCCCGGGGGGTTTTCCCCGCGGAGCCGGAGTGCGGCCACCATCTGCTCGTTTCCGCCGACGGGCGGAGGGCGCTGTACGTCGTGACCAACTTCGCGGACGCGGAACGCACGTTCGACGTCACCTTTGACAGCAAACGCGCCGGGCTCGACCCCGCGGGCAAGCGGGTGTGGAAACTCTCTCCGACACTGCAATCGCCGGGAACGGAGACGCTCTGTTCCGCCGCAAAATTGACCGTGACGCTGCCGAGCTGCGGCGTGGCGGGATTTTACTTCAGCGACGGCGAACCGGATTTCTTCGGGTACCGCCGGGCCTACCATGTGCCGTGCGGTTCGGGAAAACAATTCCTCGCGCAACTGGAGGAACAGCGGCGATTGCGGGAAAATCCGCCGCAATGGGACAACCTGTTTCTGACGGTCGGCATCGCGCCGCAGATGGCGTTCGGGTACGAGGATTCCATGCTGCTGGACCTTTTCGACAACGATTCGTTCGTGGTGGAATTCATGCCCGACGGCTCCCTGCGGGAGATCGCCAAGATCCTCCGCGCCGACGGCAAATCCCTCTGCACCGGCGACCGGAGCACGACGCTGGACCTGAAGCAGTTGCTCCCGCCGGGGCGCCACCGTCTCGGGCTTCAGGCCACCCACCTCGGGGAACCTTTCTACTCCTTCTTCAAGGCGGAACTTTCCGACGGGAACGGCCGCTCCTATGAGATCATCTTCCGCAACGATCTGGAACCGGACCGGGCGTTTCTCCGGTTCGACGTGCTGATCTGACGGAAGTCCCCCGGGAACGGGCAAACGGCGAACATGGTCCGGTCCGGACGATGTTTTGCCGTTTTTTTGTTTCGGGAGGGATTGCATTTCGCCCGGAGGGGGGATACATTAAGCGCCGATAGTACGCAAACGCGGCACCGACAACAGGGGAATGCATCATGAAAAACAGGATTCTGGCGGCCGGGCTTCTGCTCTGCGGGACGGCGGCCGCCGCCGACGGACCGGTCACGGCGGAAAAAACCACCGAAGTGACCACCACCACGCAAACCGTCGTCACCAAAACCGTGGTCCGGGAAAAGACCCGGTGGCGGCCGTTCAAGGTCTGCGTGCTGGATTTCAGTACTCCGGACATCAAGGGGATGGAGCGGTTTCTCAGCCTCAAAAACCAGCCGGTGGTGATCCCGGAGCGCAACTCCCTTAACGCCGCCGACCATCAGACCGTCAGTCGGGTGATGCAGGGCTTCGTCCGGATGATCGACGCCCGGAGCGGGGCCGCCACGGACCGGGCCAATCGTGAACTGCAGATGGACGACAACCGCTTCGACCGGCAAAAAGCGCTGGAACTCTACCACACCACCGTGAAAGGTCCGGCCCGTCCGACGGTCATCGGCGCGGAGTACCTGAGCGCCTTTCTGTCCCGTCACAGCGACGTGTTTTCCTGCGTGCCGCAGGAGGTCGTGCAGGCGGCGATGGTCAAGATCGCCGCCGAACCGGACTTCCCGCAGGACTTTCTGCTCAAACTGGCCCGGGCCACCGGCGCCACCCACCTGATCTGCGGCACCGTCTCCGACGTGCGGAGCAAAAGCAACTCCTTCAAGGGCTACGGCATTGAGACCAAGACCGTCAACTACCAGTTGGACGTCATCGTCAAAATGGTGGACCTGGCCGCGCAGAGCACCGTGTACGGCAACGTCTTCACCGGCACGGCCCGGGAGCAGTCGCCGGTCAGCACCGAACAGTCCGACCACGATCTTTTCCAAAGCATGATGAAATCCGCGCTGGAACAGGCCGCCGGGGAACTGTACGACGCCTGCAAACCCGGGCGCAAAAACCGCATCGCGGTCACGCCCCTACCGGAAAATCGCTGAACCATCTGAAAAAATTCTTTTTAAGGAAACACAAACCATGAAACGGCTTCAAACCCTTCTTCCCGCGCTGATCGCGTTCCTGCTGCTGCTGCCGGCGGGCGGCGCGGACCAACTGGCCGTCGCCGAACCGGTGGCCAAAGGCGGCGTCAAGGCCGGGGACATCGACGCCCTCTGGGGCATGCTGGAGTCCTCCATCCGTTCCGACGAGTACAAACTCATCTCCCGGGGCGCGCTCAAACAGATGCTGACCGAGATCGGCCTGACCGCCAGTTCGGATCTGGTCAATCTCAATTCCGCTCAAAAGGCCAAACTGGGCAAAGTGGAGGGCGTCAAGTACATTCTCGTTTCGGAACTGGGCCGCTTCGGGACCCGGTTCAACTTCACCGTGCGCATTCTGGACGCCTCCACCGGCGAGATCGACCAGACCCGCACCGCCAATCTGCGGGTGAAGGACCTGGACGAACTGGCGGACAAACTGGAGCCCGCGTTGGAGAAACTGCTTTCCGACGAGAAGCAGTTGAAAATGACGGCGATCCTGAATCCGATCATCCGACTCGACCAGTCGCCGGCCTATCTGCCGCAGGATTTCAACATTCTGCTGGAGAGTCTGCTGCTCTACAACGGCATCCCGCTCCAGAACCTGAAGTCCATCCGCAGCATCCTCCGGAAAAACAACCTCGACGACCTCTCCGAACTTGAGCCGAAAATGTACCGCAAGGTCGGCCAACTGCTGGAGGTGGAGTTTCTCGTCCAGGCTTACGTCACCCGGTTCGAGATCGTGGGCGCGCCGTTCTATGTGTCCGAAACCGGGGCGCAGGGTGTGCGGTACGCCGGATATCTGGAGGGCAGCGTCCGGGTGATCTCCGTTCAGCGGGGCAACATCGTCGCCAGCATTCCGTTTGCGGACAGTGTGGATTTCGGCCCCTCGCGCTCCGCCGGAGCCGATGTCTGGACGGCGCAGGATTACGGCAAGGACATGATCAAATCGGTGCTGACCCAAAAGGTGGTGCCGTACCTCCTGCCCGTGCTGAAACAGAACGGTAAATAAACCGGCTTCCCCATGACCATCAACCGCGAGGATTACGCCGAACCCCGCTGTCCGCTCGGCCCGCCCGACGACGGCGGTCCCTCCGTCCGCGCTTCGGGGCGGGAACGCATTCCCCTGCCGGAGATCATCGCGGAGTGCGACCGGCTGTTTCAGGCGGAAAAGACGGCGGAACTGGGGGAGCATCTGCGCTTCTGGCGCGCCCGGGCCCGGGAACTCGGCGACGAGGAGGGCGAATTGAGCATCCTCAGCGAACTGATGGGACACTACCGCATGAGCGGCGACCGGGAACGGGGACTGGCCGCGGTGCGGGACGGATTCGCCCTGATGGGCAAACTGAATCTCGGCCGGTGCGCCGCCGCGGGAACCATCCTCATCAACGGCGCCACCGCGCTGCAGGCCTTCGGGGAATACGATGAGGCGCTACGGCACTACGCCGAAGCGTTCCGCTGCTACGGCGACAGCCTCGCGCCCGACGACTGGCGGTTTGCCGGACTGTCGAACAACATGGCCGCCGCCTATGCCGCGAAAGAGGACTTTCCGCACGCCGAAGCCTATTACCGCAAAGCGCTGGCGATCCTTGAGGTCTGCCGCAATTTAATGGACGCCGCCGTAACCCACGTCAATCTGGCTCAGATGTACTGCCTCATCGACCCGGACGATCCCCGGATCCAAACGGAACTGGACGAGGCCATGGCCTGTTTTGACGATCCCGCCGCCGTCCGCGACGGCTACTACGCCCACACCTGCCGCAAGTGCGCTTCGGCGTTCGGGTTCTTCGGGCGGGAGGGGGACGAACGTGAACTCCATCACCGGGCGGACGCGTTCCATGCGGGGCATTGAGGCTTCCCGCAACTGGTTCGAGACCGCCGGACTGCCGATGCTGGAACGGCAGTTCGCCGCCGAACTGCCCCGCATCGCCGTCGGGCTGGCGGGCCGCGGGTCCGAGTGTTTCGGATTCGATGACGCGATTTCCCGCGACCACGACTTCAACCCCGGATTTCTGCTGTGGCTCACCGAGGCGGACGAGCGCGCGTTCGGGTTCCGTCTGGAGCGGGCCTATGCGAAACTGTTCCGGGAATCGCCTCCGGAGTGCGGCACCGGCGGGGAGAGCCGGCTCGGTCAGGCGGAACACGGGGTCATGACGATCGGAGAGTTTTACCGGCGGCGTCTGGGCTTTCCCGGTGCGCCGGAGAACTGGCGGCAGTGGCTCTACACCCCGGAATACGCATTCGCCGAAGCGACCAACGGGGCGGTGTTCCGGGACGATTCCGGGGTATTCTCGGGCATCCGCCGGCACATCCTCACCGGAATGCCCGAGGATGTGCGGCGCAAAAAACTCGCGGCCCGGGCGGTGTTCATGGCTCAAAGCGGACAGTACAATTTCGCCCGCTGTCTCCGCCACGGGGAACCGGGGGCGGCGGCGCTGGCGCTGGCGGAGTTCGTCCGGCACGCGGTCTCCATGATCTTTCTGCTGAACCGCCGGTTCGCGCCGTACTACAAGTGGCAGTTCCGGGCGATGCGGGAACTGCCGAAACTGGCGGACCTCGCCGCAATGCTGGAATCCCTGCTTGTCCGGGAACTGCCGGGAGCGGAGAAATCCGCGCAGATCGACCGCATCTGCGCCCGGATCGCCGCCGAACTGACGGCGCAGCAACTCTCCGACGCCGGGGAGGAAGTCTATCTGGAACCTCACGCATTCGCCATCATGACCGGCATCCGCGACCGGGAGATCCGTGCCCTGCATGTGATGGAAGGGTAGTTCCCCCATACAGCCGCTCGCGGGCAAAAACGTCGGCTCCGCGCCGAATGCCGCCGATTTTCCGTCTCATGCGGTCAGCCGCCTTCCGCTTCCGCCGTCGCCCGAAGAAAGCAACGTACTCGGTTCAGGGCGGAGCCGAAATATTTTTGCCGAAAATGGTCCGGCGGACATTTGTATTTTGGCCGATTCGGATGTATATTCGCCGGAAGCGGTTGCGGCGGTCGCAACGCGAAAAGCCAACTTAATCAAGGAGCGATATCATGAAACAATTCGTCTGTCCGATCTGCGGTTATGTGCATGAAGGAAATTCCGCGCCGGAGAAGTGCCCCCAGTGCGGCTGTGCCGGAAGCAAGTTCACGGAGAAGACCGCGGCGGCCGTCGTCTACGCCGCCGAGCATCAGATCGGCATTGCCAAGGACGTGGACGCGGAAGTCCTCGAAGGCCTCCGGGCCCACTTCGCCGGGGAATGCACCGAGGTCGGCATGTATCTGGCCATGAGCCGTCAGGCCGAGCGCGAGGGCTACCCCGAAATCGCCGATGCCTACAAGCGGTATGCGTTCGAGGAGGCCGAACACGCCGCGAAGTTCGCGGAACTTCTGGGCGAGGTCCTCGTGCCCTGCACCAAGACCAACCTCAAGATGCGGGCCGAGGCCGAACACGGCGCCTGCGCCGGGAAATTCGCCATCGCCAAGCGCGCCAAGGAACTCGGCTACGACGCCATTCACGACACCGTGCATGAGATGGCCAAAGACGAGGCCCGTCACGGACAGGGCTTCGCCGGTCTGCTCGCGCGCTACTTCGGCAAATAAGCCGCAGGGGGAATCAGGGTGCCGACGTACTATCGACGTCCGCAAAAACCGACGGCTCAGACGGCATCCCCGCGCAAAAAGGTCACGTGGATCGTATTGGCGGGGGTGCTGGTCCTGCTGGCGGCGATCGGGGTTTTCTGCTGGGTGCTGACCCGCGACCCCGAACCTGATCTGCCCCCGGAGCAGAAGATCAGACGGAATTTCCAGCGGGCGTTCGATCCCGAGGAGTCCACGCTGGAGCGGCTGGCCTCGCTGCGCCGCAGTTTCCATTCGGCGCAGAACATCCCGCCGGAGAAACGCAATTCGGTGATCATCGAGGCGCTGGCGGAGTCGGTCAACCGGACCTTTACGGAGTTCGCCCAACTCCCGCCGGACCGCAAGGAGGAACAGGCGGAGCGGATGCGGGAAGATGCGGAGCGCACATTGCAATACTTCCGCAGTTTTCCCCGGGAAAAGCAGAAAATGGCGCTGGCCATCCTCGCCGACACCCCCGGCGGCCGCGCGCAGATCGACCAGGCCATCGACACCACGACCAACAAGTTCAGCCCGGAGGACCGGCGACTGCTGGGCCCGACCATCAAAATCTGGAAATCTATGCTGGAGAACCGAAAATGAAGCGGACATTCACCCTTGTGGAACTGCTGGTCGTCATCGCGATCATCGCGCTTTTGGCCGGCATGCTGTTTCCGGCGATCAGCCGGTCCCGGGAGTCGTCCCGGCGCACGTCGTGCGTCAACAATCTGCGGCAGTTGGGCACGGGGCTGGAACTTTACGGCTCGGCGTCGCGCTACCGGCTGCCGGTCTGCGGCGGCAGTCTGGACCCCGCCGCCGGTCCCGCGATCAGAACCGCGGTCTCCCCCTTCCTGACCGGCGGCGCGGGCGTGTGGCGGTGCCCGTCCGACCCCCGGACCGAAGCGGACACCTCCGACGGCAGTTACGACTGGAATACCGAAGCCAACGGACTGCTGATGGATGAGAAGACCCTGAAACTGAAAATCCTGAATGACAAACCGATGCCGGTCATGGCGGATTACGATAATTTCCACCTCGCTTCCGGCGGCAACTCGGCCAAAAACTGGCTCTATCTGCCGACCGAAGTCCGCACGACCGTCAAACGATAACTGTTCCCGCGATCGTCTTCGCCGACAGCAAACCGCCGCACCGCCCCGAAACGGGGATGTGCGGCGGTTCCGTCCGGCTCTCTCAATCTCGCCTGATTTTTCATTTCCCGCGGGTTGCCGCCTCCCGCTTCCGCCGTCGCCAATGCCATGGCGGACAAGCAGTTTTTTGCAATCCCGCCCTTTCTTTGGTTACTTTCTTTTGTGAAAGAAAGTAACGCAGTCGCCTTTTCTTGTCTTACTTCTTTTCCCGCAAGAAAAGAAGTAAGCCGCCTCCCGCTCAACCGTTGTGAAAAATCTGCGATTTTTCGCAACATCGCTTCCGGCGGGAGGTGTCGGCTCGCGCCGACCTCAACGCTTCGCTGAGATTTCGCCGCGTTAAGCGGCGACCAGCGTTCCGCCGCTGGACCACGTCCGGGCAGCGCCCGGTGGCGGATTTCTTTTATTTTTAGTCCTGCGGAGTCTTTCCGCACGCGAAGTTCAGCGCAGCGTCAGCACCACCTTGCCGATGTTTTCCGCCCGGCGGAGAATGCCGTGGGCCGCCTCCACTTCCCGGATCGGGCAGACCGCGTGAATGTTGGAAATCAGTTTGCCGCTGACAAACAGAGGAAGAAGTTCGTCGTGCAGCGCGCGCATGATCCGGCTCTTTTCCTCCGGGGTCCTGCTGCGCAGCGTGCTGCCGATCAGCCGGATGCGCTTGCGCCAGACGGTTTCCAGATTGATGACGGTCTCCGCGCCGCCCATGGTGGCGATCATGATCCAGCGGCCGCCGAAGACCATGTTTTTGAAACATTCGCCCATCAGTTTGCCGCCGATGCAGTCCAGCGCCACGGTGGGCGGATGCGCTTCGATGACCGGACGCACGTCCTCCTTGCGGTAGTCCAGTACATAGTCCGCGCCGAGTTTTCTGACGAAGGCGGCCTTTTCCGGGGAGTCGATCGTGGTGATGACCTCCGCACCCATGGTTTTTGCGAACTGGATCGCCGCCAATCCGACGCCGCTGGCCCCGGCCTGCATGTAGAAAACGTCCCCCGGCTTCATGCCGCCGGCTTCCAGTTTGAGGTTCAGATAGACCGTGCTCCACACCTCCGGGATGGAAGCCGCCTGCACCATGCTCATCTCATCCGGGATCGGGATCACCATGCCCTCCGGCACGACGATCTTTTCGGAATACCCGCCGCCGCCGACCAGCGCGCAGACCCGATCGCCGGGATGCAGCGCGGAAGTTTCCGGGGCCTCCAGAACCACGCCGGAAACCTCCAGCCCGCACCACTGGGGCCATCCCTCCGGCGAAGCGTAACAGCCGTCCTTCTGCATCAGATCGGCCCGGTTGACCGCCGCCGCGTGGACCTCGATCAGTACTTCTCCGGCCTTGCGGACCGGGTCGGGCACTTCCGCCCAGAGAAAGTTCCGTTTCTCGTCAAGGATCATTGCAAACATGATTCACCTCCATGCAATATAGTTTGCGGCGGCCAGCGTCACTTCGTGGACCAGATCGTCGTGCTCGTACGAGTACGAACTGACCTTCCGCCCCCGGATGACCTCCGCCAGTTCCAGCAATTGCGCTTCATAACGGTCGCGCAGCGACGGGAAGCGCAGCGTGTGTTCCCCCGCCGGGAACGGACCGGAATCCTCGCGCAGCGTCAGGCCGAGTTCCACCGATTGTCCGTTGAAACGCTCGAACGGGGTGAATTTGATGGTCCCTTTGGTCCCGGCGATCTTCATGTACCGGCCCGGATCCGAACAGGCGTCCTTGCTGCAGGCGCGCAGCGTGACCAGCGCGTGAGGGTATTCCAGCACCGCCATGCCGTTGTTGCGGATCCCGTCGGGGTATCCCGGAGCGGACTTCAGAAACGGGACGACGTTGTCCGGCCGTCCCAGCGCCGCGATCACGAAGTCGATCAGGTGACACCCCAGATTGTACATGATGCCGCCGGGGAATTTGCCGATGTACTGCTGATACGTTTCGTCGCCGTAACTGTGGTTCATATCCGCTTCGATCTCGAACACTTCGCCGATCAGTTTCTCCCGGATCGCCCGGAGGCAGAATTGAAAGATCGGATTGCCCCGGAACATGTACCCCATCTGCAGCGGCACTTGTTTCGCCCTGCACCCGGCCAGCAGTTTGCGGTAGAGCGCCAGGTCTTCTCCGGCGGGCTTGTCCAGATGCATGGCCAGACCGCGCTCCATGCACCGTATGGCCACGGGAACAAGGTCATTGTTGGGAACTTCGATCGCCACCGCGTCCAGTCCGGGGCAGTTCAACGCCTCCTCCAGCGTAAATTTTTTCAGGTCCGCGTAGAGTTCCGGGCGGTACGCCGACGCCCAGCGCGGCGTCGTGCAAAAGCCGGTCTCGTCCACGACCCCGAGCAGTTCGAAGACATCGGGACGTTTCCGCAGACTGGCGATCTTGCCGGCGGCATGCTCGTGTCCCATGCCGATCTGGATGATCCTGATCTTTTCCATGATTTCCCCCTTTTCAGCATCCGCGCCAGTCGAAAACAATTCCCATCGGCGGATTTTTCGTATGGAGCAGCATGTCGTAGATCTGCGGACACTCCCGCGGTTCCACCGTCCGGCTGATCAGCGAGGCGAAATCGAACCGCCCGGACGCGAGGAACTTCAACGCCGTATCATAATCGTCATGCTCGCTCCACAGCCCCGGACGGGAATCGTGTTCCGGCCGGTTGCTGGTGTGCGCGCCCAGCAGGGTGATCCCCGGCAGGTGAACGTCCCGGTAAAAGTCGATGGGGCAGTCCGGCACCCTCGTACAGCCCAGCAGCGAGACCCGGCCCAGTTTCGCGGTGTATTTCAGCGCCTGCTGAAGCGCGACGGCCTTGCCGGTCACTTCCACCACGGCGTTGACCCCGTCCCCGGCGGCGGCGCGGACCTGTTCGATGAAGTCCGGTTCGCCCGGATCGAACACCGCGTCCGCACCGAGTTTGAGCGCCAACGCCCGCCGTTCCGGAGAGAAATCGCATCCGAACAACGGCGCGGCCCCCGAAAACCGGGCCGCCTGCAGCGCGATCTGCCCCAGAATGCCCAGTCCCGCGATCATCACGGATTCGCCCATCTGGATGTTCAGCCGCCGGACGCCCAGCAGCGGAAACGAAGCGATATGGACCAGCGCCGCGGCTTTCTGATCCACCCGGGGATCGGTGATCTTGTGCGCGCCGATGTAACTGCGTTCCGCCGGGACCACGGTGTAGGAGCGATGCCCGCCCCACGGCACGATCACCCGGTCGCCCGCGGCGAAGTCCTTCACCGCCGATCCGACCCGCACCACATGCCCGGCGGTACTGTACCCCGGGTAGAACGGGAATTTCTGGTTCGCATTGTTGGAATTGCCCGAGATCCATGCGCACTCGGTCCCCGCGCTGATGGCGCTGAAGTCCGTCTTGACCAGCAGTTGATCGGCGGGAATATCTCCCTCGTCGAGCCGGATGGTTTCCAGTGCGACCTTGCCCGGAGTCCGGGCCACCACCACGTTTACGTCCAACATTTCCGCTCCTGTCCTTCGGGCCTTGTTCTTCCCCAAAACGATTGATTTTCCCTCCCGAATCCGCCTCTTTTGCAAGCGGAACGGGACTCCTCCGGGATTGAATGACCGCTCCCGGAATAAAGGTAACTCCCCGAGCGGGATTTATCAATCAGGCGGAATCCTTTTTGCTGAAAAAACATCTGCAAATCCGCTCTTGATTTCAAAAAAAATCGTGATATATTGAAAACACGTCAATTTTAGAGGAAAACTATCATGAAAATTCAGGAAATCGCCGATCTTGCCGGAGTTTCTCCGGCCACGGTTTCGCGGGTATTCAGCCACCACCCCAACGTCAGCGCCGCCGTCCGGGAAAAGGTGTTCGCCGTCGCCCGCGACCATGCATATCATCCGCGGCTCTCCGCCAAACAGCGCAATGTGGTGATCATTACCCCGTACACCTCGGCCTATCCGGTGCAGTGCTGTGTGGAAATGATCCTCATGGCGCTGACCCGGGAACTGCCGCGCCGGGGTTTCCGCATCGAAGTGCTGCCGCAGGACAATCAGGAACGGCTGGACCGCATCCAGTTCTGCGCGGCGGCGGCGATCGGAGCCGAACCGGGGGACTTCGCCCGCTGGTCCGACCGATTCTCCGTGCCGCTGGTCCTTATCGACCGGGATGCGCGAACCACCGTGTCCGACGTGTATCTGGTCCGCTCCGACGAAGCGCAGGGCATGGAACTGGCCATCGCCGACCTGTACGACCACGGCTGCCGGAAAATCGGCTGTATCATCCACGGCAAACCCGGAACCGGCAATGCGGACATCCGCCGGGACGCCATCCGCGCTTCCCTGCGGAAACGGGGCCTGCCGTGCGACGATTCGCTGATCTATTTCGGCAACGACGGGGAATATCTGGAGATCATCGGAAAATTGCTGCGGAAACAGGTGGACGCCCTGTTCTGTCCCGGCGGCAGCGGCGGCATCCTCTGCGCTTATGCGCTTTCCATGTTCAATCGGAGGATCCCCGACGATATTTCGCTCATCGCCTCGGAGCAGACGTTCTTCTCCCGCTACGGCACACCGCCGCAAACCACCCTCTCCCCCGATTACCCGGCGCTGGCCGGCGCGGTCGCCGATGTGATCGAAGCCCGCCTTCAGGGGCGCCCCGCGCCAGCCCGAACGGTGCTGCCGTACCTGCTCATCCCCCGGGAGAGCGTGCGGACGATCTGATCCGCCGCACCCGGACGCGGCCGCGGAAGACAAACGGCGGGGGGAAGGGGAGCGGCGGTCCGCGGACGGCGGGATGTTATGCCGAGCGTTGTCTTTTTTGCAGGGGGCTCACGTCGCCCCCTGCACCCCGGCGGCGGCAAAAGCCGCATTGGGTACTGGGTGTGTTCGGGTTCTCGCGGCGGTGGTGGTTGGACGCTTGTGGCGCAATGCTGCGATCCGCTTCCGCCTTTTCTGGCGAAAGCGGCTCTTGTCTTGCGCCACGAGTTGCCACCCGGGGGAACACGCCCCCGGCCCCCCTGACGGCGGGCCTTCGGCCCGCCTATGCTGCAACCTCCCAAATATCCGCAACTGTCGCAAGCGGTAGTTCGTCGGCGGTCAAGGGCGTACGGTCAAAGGGGGCCGCGATCATTGCAATACGGGTAACGGAGGCCACAGCAAAGACAAGTCCCCTGATTCGCCCCAAAAGGCGGATCAGGGGTGCGGGATTTGCGGGGTTCGATCGGCAAAACGGTCATTGGCACGATTTCCCGCGACCGCCCTCGGAAGGGGACGTCCAAGTCTTTGCTTTTCGGATGAAAAACAAAGACGCGGCGTCAACCCGTTCCCGCAAAAGAGGAAAAAAAGGCGCGGGAAAAAACAGAAGTTTTTTCCTCGGGGTTGCAAGGTTGCG
>JALEMG010000059.1 GCA_022768375.1 Lentisphaeria bacterium | reverse complement strand
CGCCGGGCCCTTGCCGGTGAAGGAGTGATAGTGCCCCCGCTCCACCAGTTTGCGGTCGCCCGGGTGCATCACGAACGTCTCGCCGTCATAGGTCATCTCCACATCGCCCTTGACGATGAAAAACGTCTCCAGTTTCTGCTTATGGCAGTGGCTGGGGCACAACTGCCCGTCGTCGACGAAAAGATATTTGCCGCAGTAGCCCGCCTCCATCTCGTTGGCGATCCAGACTTCGATCAGGCCGACGTGACGGAAGTCGTCCAGACAGAAGTCGGAGACCAGCGGCTTCTCGTCCGGCATGGCGATCTGCCACTTGGCCATGAGTTCGTAGAAGGCTTTCAGTTCCGCGTCGTAGTTTTTCATGATATCATCTCCTTACATGATTCCGGTTGACGTTCATTTGCCGCTCAGGACACGCCGCAGCATGTCGTGATAGATCGACGCGCTCCAGCCGTAGTCGTGGATCGCCCGGTGCAGGCCGCTTTTGAGGTCCTGGGAGTTGCTGCCTTTGCGCCGGATGAGCGGCGGCGGGATCTCGCCGTCGCAGTCGTAGAATTCGTCGAAGCCGCCCAGTTCGCAGTAGTACCGGGTCTCCGCCTCCACCGTCTTTTCCCGAATGAGCCGCGCTTCGGCAGCGTAACCGTACCGGTCCAGCCCCTCGGCGGTCCAGTAGTTGAAAATATGCCACACCGGACCCCGCCACATGTCCTTCTGAAACCCGGGGTCGGAAACGCTCACCGACGGCAGCGGATACCGGGTGCCGAAGGTTTTGGGGTTGCGGACGTGCGCGGCCAGTTTCGCCGCGTGCTCCGCCGACGCCGCGCCGCACACCAGCGGCAGGAACCCGGACACCGCGGCCACTTTGGTCGGCTGCCAGTACAGAATGTCCCGGTCGCAGTAAAAGTCGATCTCGTCGTTCCAGAAATGCCGTTCGATCAGTTCGTTCAGTTTGGCGTGCCGGTCCGCGAACCGCTTCTGCTCGGCGGTGTCGCCGAGGATGCCCGCGAATTCCGCGATAACTTCGCACTCCCGGGAGATGAAGCAGTTGAGGTCCACCGCCGCGTAGGTGGAACGGGTGTCGAACCGGGGAGAGTTGTCCATGCCGCTCTCGCCGCAGGGACAATCCTTGCTGGAGCCGCTGGTGAACCACTCCATCAGCCCGTCGGAGTCGCAGTCCCGGTGCAGATACAGCCAGTCGATGAATTTCACCAGATGCGGGAACGCCGCGGCGATCTCATCGACGGTCGGCTCAAGTTTCTTCAGCATCGCGGCGATGATCGGCTGCTGGGTCTGGACCCGGACGCACTGCCGCTCCGGGTCGCCGTTCATCGGAATGCGGCCGGATTCCTGCTGGTGGGCGAAAAGCGCAAACGCCGCGTCCACCGCCGCCTAACGGTGGAAGTGCCGCACCGAGATCGCCTGATAAAGCGAATCCATGATCCAGCAGGCCCGGTGGGGCCAGCGATCCGGCGTGATGTAGTACCCTTTGTACTTGCCCTCCGGCGCGTAAATGCAGTTGCGCATCACCGCCCAGGCCCGGGCGGCGGCTTTGCCGGTAGCGGCATCCGGCACTTCGGGGAAATCCGCCAGTTCGTCCAGAAACTTCTCCTTGCCCTTTCTCAGCGCCTCGAAGTCGGCGTCCAGCAGATTCGGGCGCTCGAAGCCCTTCACCGCGAAAAGGGTCCGGTTTCCCCTGCGCTCAAGGACGTAGACTTCGGGGTCGACGTCCCGCACCTCCGCCGGACCGTCGATCAGCAGATTGCAGTGATCGGCCAGCAGCATCCGGGTCGGCCCGAAATCCGCGAAATCCCCGCCCACCGCCAACGGCCCGGAAAAATCCGGGATCCGGATCTCGCCGCGCCGCTGCGGGAACATGACGTAGTAGGAGAACCGTTCCGGCCGCGAAAGCAGCGTCAGCATGTTGAAATAACTGGTCTCCCCATCCAACCCGCTGAAGGTGAACAACTGGTCGGCACTGTAAATATCGGGCATGTATTTTTTCATTTTCCTCCAATCCCGGCTTTCCCTGTCGTTTGACGATAAAATTTCGACACAAAAGCGTGTCGCGGGACTATTCTACCACGAGGAAATTGTTATTTCAACACTTAACAAAAATTTTTCGAAAGGATTGATGTTAATTTTTAACATGAGTCCCGAAGCGGCAACCGCTCCGCCCCGTTATCGCGGCTTGATCGGCGGGCGGCGGGATGCAAGGTACGGGATGCAAAGCGGACGTTGTTCGGCAGACTGCAACCGACGGAACGCGAGCCGGACGTTGTTCGGCGGACTGCGTGGCGGCGGGATGAAATACGGAGCGTTAGGCCGCTTGAGAGAGACAACCGCTCGCGGTTTTCTCTCTCAAACTCTCACTTTTCCCGGCATGGAGCGGATGGGGTTACGAGAGTTCTTGAGAGAGGCGTGCGGACGCGGGCGGATGTGGTTTCGTGAATTCCCGTTCATTTTTCGGCGCCTGCGCTTGACGGCCTTAAGGCCGTCTGCGCTCGCGGCTTACATGCTCGCCTCCGTTCACCGGCTTCGGATATTTCCTCGCCGCCGCGCTGACGCGCGGTCCGTTCACATGCGGCTCCGCGCTCGGCGGCAACCGCCTCGCATCCGCTTGCAAACAAGGCGTTGGCAGACCACCGCGCGACCAACGGGAGCGCGAGACGCGCGGAGGCGGAGCCGACGCGCAGGGGGGGCCGGGGGTGTTCTCCCCCGGGTGGCAACTCGTGGCGCAAGACAAGAGCCGCTTTCGCCAAAAAAGGCGGAAGCGGGTCGCAGGATTGCGCCACATGAGCCGAACCACCACCAGCGCCGAGAATCCAACCACACCCAGTACCAAACGCGGCCCTGGCCGCCGCCGGGGTGCAGGGGGCGGCGTGAGCCCCCTGCAAAAAAAACAACGCCCGGCATTCCATCCCGCCGTCCGCAGTCCGCCGGACAACGCCCCGGTCACCGCCCCTCCGATCAAGGCACGGTCAGCGCCGGCTGGAAACCTGAAGGACTTCGACCCCGCCGGCCCGAAGCGCCCGGACGGCGGGATCGGGCAATCCGTCGTCGGTCACCAGCAGATCGACGTCCTGCAGCGTGGCGAATCGGGCGAAGGCGCGCCGCCCGAATTTATCGCTTTCGGTGATCACCGCCACATGCTGAGCGATGGAGAGGCTTTTCGTTTCCAGATTGGCCAGACTGACGTCGGCGGTGTAGAACCCATCGTCCACCGACGCCGCGTCGCACCCGGAGATCAGCCAGTCCACGCTGTAGTTCTCCAGCATCTTCTCCGCCGAGGTCACGATCAGGTCCAATGAGTTGCTCCGCAGTTCCCCGCCCAGCAGGATCACCTGACACTGGGAGTGAAACAGCACCGCCGCCGTGGAGAGCGAATTGGTGATGACCTTGATCCGTCCGGCCCGTCCGGTCATCAGCAGTTTCGCCAGCGCAAACGCGGTACGGCCCGCGCTCAGGAAGACCGACTGGCACGGCATGATCCGCTCCAGCAGCGCTTCCGCGATCCGCATGTGGATGTTCCTGACCTGATAAGCGCCGTCTTTCGGTTCGAACCCCCGGGAACAGAGGACCGCCCCCCCTTTGACCTGAACCAGAAACTGCTTGGCCTCCAAATCCCGCAGGTCCCGCCGTAGCGTCATCTCGGAAACCCCCAGATCCGCCGCGGCCTCCTTGATGTCCAGCCGCCCCTGATTCAGGATCGCCAGAATTTTCTGCTTGCGTTCGTTCATCTCCGTTCCCGTTTTGGTTTCCCGCACGGGGATAATGTAACCCCGGGCGGAAATAATATAAACCGTGATGTTAAAAATTAACAGCATTTTTGTTAAAAAATTACGTTTTTTTCTTTGTATTCCCTTTTTGCGATGGTATTTTATGACGTTGCCAGACGACATGGACAGGAAAGATCCCGACGAACGACAACTCACAGCAACCTTAAAAACATAAAGGAAAACCATCATGGGCAAGTACAATCCCGCACCCTACCAACTCGATCTGAACCGGATCCCGAAGATCGTCAGTTCCACCCTCCCCGGGCCGAAAAGCACCGCGCTGCACGACCGGGCCAAACAGTATTACCGGGGCATCTCCGGTCAGGTCCGGCTCTTTCCGGTCGCCTTTGAACGCGCCCAGGGCTGCATGATGCAGGACGTGGACGGCAACGAGTACATCGACTTCTCCAGCGGCATCTACGTCACCAGCCTCGGACACTGTCATCCGAAAATCTCGGAAGCCGTGGCCAAATACGCCAAACAACTGATGAACTGCCACGATTTCACCACCGAGATCAAAGTGCGGCTGCTGGAAAAAATGGCCGCCACGCTGCCCGGCGACCTCAAGTGCTTCCAACTCTACGACTGCGGCACCGCCGCTGTGGAAGCCGGCCTGCGCACCTGCCGCGCCGCCACCGGCAAGCACGAGTTTCTCAGTTTCTTTCAGGATTTCCACGGCAAAAGCGGCCACTCCATCAGTCTCGCCCGCATGACCAGATTCAGCGGCGCCAGCCGGACCCCCGGATTTTACCTGATGCCCCGCCCCGACACCTACCGGCCCCTCTGGGTCGACGCGGACGGACAACTCGACACCGACCGGTATCTCGAATTCTACGACCAGATGATCAAGGAATGCACCACCGGGCAGATCGCCGCCCTCGTCGCGGAACCCATTCAGGGCTGGGCCGGTTCCATCATGCCGCCGGACGACTTCTTCCCGAAACTCAAAAAATTCCTCGAGGAGCGGAACATCCTTTTTATGGCCGATGAAGTCCTCACCTCCATGGGGCGCTGCGGCAAGATCCTCTGTTGCGAACACTGGAACGTCATCCCCGATGTCGTCACGCTGGGCAAGGGCTTCGGCAACGGCTTCCCCGTGACCGCGATGGCGGTGCGCAAACCCTACGCCGACGCGGTGGACAAGATCAGCGCTTCCACCAGTTACGGCGGCAACCCCATGGCCTGCGCCGCCGCGCTCGCCTGCTTCGAAGTCATTGAGGAGGAGGGGCTGCTCGAACACGCGCAGGAACTGGAGAAACTTTTCGTCAAGCGCATGGCCGACTGGACCACCAAGTACCGGATCGTCGGCGACACCCGCTGCAAAGGCTGTCTGCTGGGCATCGAACTGGTTAAGGACAAAGTCAGGAAGACCCCGTTCGACGAGGCCGGAAAAATGGTCTACCAGAAAGCATTCGGCAAAGGTCTCGCCTGGGTCCCCGCCGGTCATATCCTCCGGATGTCGCCCCCGATCGTCATGCCCAACGAAGTCGCCCTCAAGGGTATGGACATCATCGAGGAAGCCATCGCGGAAACCGAAAAAGAGTTGCTGGGCTGAGCCCGATGATCTCCGTTGGTTGACAACCCCTCACGCCGCTTCACCGGGGAACCTTCCCGGGTGGAGCGGTTTTATTTAAGGATATCTTGCCATGAAAGAATACAGAGTCGGCATCGTCGGGGCGGGATTCATCGCCAGAGTTCACGCCTACGGTTATCTGAACATCCCGCTGCATTACGATCAGGACGAGTTCCGCGCCCGGATCACCACCGTATGCGCGGCCCATCAGTCCAGCGCGGAGAAATTCGCCCGTCAGACCGGAGCGGAACGGGCCGTGACCGATTTCCGGGAGATCACCGAAAATCCCGACATCGACATCGTCGATATCGCCACCCCCAATTCCCGCCACCTCGAAGCCATCCTCTCCGCCATGAAACACGGCAAGCACATCTACTGCGACAAACCGCTTGTCGCCACCATGGACGAGGCCCGGGAAGTCGAAGCCGCCGCCAAACATTACTCCGGCACCATGCAGATGACTTTGCAAAACCGCTTCTTCCCCGCCACCATCCGCGCCAAACAGTTGATCGACGAAGGCAAATTGGGCGAGATCCTCGAATTTCGCGGCCAATACCTGCATTCCGGCAGTTCCGATCCCAACGCCCCGCTGAAATGGAAACTTGAAGCGGGCACCATCGCCGACCTCGGCAGCCATATTCTCGACCTCATGGACTACCTGCTGGGCGGATTTGCCGCCGTCTCCGCCGCCACCCATATCGCCTACCCGACCCGGCCCTCCGCCGACGAACCCGGCAAAACCGTCCCCGTCACCGCCGAGGACAACATGCACGCGCTGGTCCGACTCGCCAACGGAGCCTGCGGCGTCATCAGCGCCAGCAAAATCTCCACCGGCGTGGAGGACGGCATGGGCTTCGAGATCTACGGCTCCAAAGGCGCGCTCCGCTGGGACCCCATGAATCTCGAACAACTCTTTTTCTACGACCGCACCGCCCCCGGCTCCCCTCAGGGCGGTCTGCGCGGATGGACCGCCATCGACTGCGGTCAGCGCTACGACAAGCCCGCCGGCTTCCCCACCCCCAAAGCCCCCATCGGCTGGATGCGCGGCCACATGCACTGTCTCTGGAACTTCCTCTGTTCCGTCCACGCCGGACGCCCCGGCAACCCCGGCGTCGATCAGGGCATCCGCATCCAGTCCATCATGGACAAGATCCGCGAATCCGCCGCCGCCCGCTCCTGGATCTGTTTGAAGTAAGACAAGAAAAGCGGACTGCGTTCCTTTCTTTTTACCGCAAAAGAAAGGAGCCGAAGAAAACTCCGCCCCGCAGTTTCGACCGCGGGGCGTATTTTGTCCGCGTTCCCGCCGCTTGCGGACTGCGGACGCGGTGCGGTTTTCCAACGGCGGCAGACTGCCGCGCGACCGACGGGAGCGCGAGAAACGCGCGGAGGCGGAGCCGACATCCGCAGGCCGCCGAAAGAGGCCTCGGGGTACAGGGCCTTAAGCCCTGCCGGGGGGTGTCGGGGGCGAGCAGCCCCATGACAAAAAACCGCCCTTTCGCGCTCCCGCTATCCGCGGGCCGCCGCCTCACCGCTTCGCATCCGCGTGCAAGCAAGGGGAGCGCTTTTCCCGTCTGACGTCTTCTCCCGGGGAGGGGGGTCAAAGGCCGACGGCGCGGCGGACGCGGGAGAGGGTCCGGGCGGCTTCGGCGCGGGCGCGTTCGCCGTTTTTGCGGAGGAGTTCGTGAACGAAGTCCAGATTGGCGGCGAGTTCGGCGCGGCGGGCGCGCATGGGTTCAAAGAAGGCCCAGATTTTCTCAAAGAGGGCCTGTTTCGCGTGGCCGTAGCCGTAATTGCCGGCGCGGTAGCGGGCGGCCATCTCCGCGACTTCCTCCGGGGAAGCGAAAAGTTTGTACAGCGCGACGACGTTGCAGTTGTCGGGGTCTTTGGGCTCCTCAAGCGCCTTGCAGTCGGTGACGATATTCATGACGGTTTTGCGCAAGGCTTTTTCGGTACTGAAAATGGGGATGGTGTTGTGGTAACTTTTGGACATTTTCTGCCCGTCGAGCCCGGGGACGATGGCGACATTTTCGGGAATGAAGCCTTCGGGAACGGTGAAAATATCGCCGTATTCGTTGTTGAATTTGATGGCGAGGTCGCGGGTGATCTCCAAATGCTGTTTCTGGTCCTTGCCGACGGGGACGAGGTCGGCATGATAGAGCAGAATATCGGCGGCCATGAGCACGGGGTAGGAAAAGAGGCCGTTATTGGGCATGAAGCCTTTGGCGGTTTTATCCTTGTAACTGTGGGCGCGTTCGAGCAGTCCGACGGGGGTGACGGTATTGAGGATCCACATAAGTTCGCAGACTTCCGGCACGGCGGACTGGCGGAAGAAGACGGTTTTGTCCACATCGACGCCGCAGGCGAGGAAATCCAGCGCCAGATTGAGAATGCGCTCCCGGAGTTGTTCGGGTTCGGGGTTGGTGGTCAGCGCGTGGTAATCCGCGATGAAGAGGAAGGATTCGCCTTTGCTCTGCAGTTCGCAGACCTGGCGCATGGCGCCGAAGTAGTTGCCCAGATGGGGGGTGCCGGAAGGCTGGATGCCGGTGAGGATTCTCATAATGTCCGATGCTCCGTTGGATTTGAATATTTTATTTGGCTCTATACTCAATGTTGTCTGATTTTCCATTCAATGCGTCGGCCGCCTCCCGCTTCCGCCTTCGCCGAGGCTGCGGCGGACAAGCAACCCCGCATCTTTCTTTATCGGCTCTACACTCAATATTGCCTGATTTTTTATTTAATGCGTCGGCCGCCTCCCGCTTCCGCCTTCGCCGAGGCTACGGCGGACAAGCAACCCCGCATCTTTCTTTGGTTACTTTCTTTTGTCGGCAAAAGAAAGTAACGCAGTCGCCTTTTCTTGTCTTACTTCTTTTCCCGCGAGAAAAGAAGTAAGCCGCTGGATCACGTCCGGGCAGCGCCCGGGGGCAGATTTTTTATTTTTTGATCCTTTTTTATTTCATTGGTTCAGATCGCGTATCCCATGGCGCCGTCGCCGGGGGCGCAGACGAAACTTTCGGCGGCGATCCCGGTGCGCCGACGGTATTCGGCGCAGACGGATTCGGCGTATTCGGCGGCGCGGGCGGCGCGGACAAGATGAATGGTGATGCCGCCGAAACCACCGCCGGAGAGCCGGGCGCCGAGGCAGCCGGGGGTATGGCGGGCAATATCGACGAGGATGTCCAGTTCCGGGGAACTGTTCTCGAAGTTGAGGCGGCTGGACTCATGGGATTCAAAAAGAAGTTTGCCGAAACCGCGGACATCGCCGTCCCGGAGCAGTTCCATGGCGGTGCGCACCCGGGAACACTCCCAGACGATGTGCTGGGCGCGGCGGTACTCGCGCCACGGGAGGGCGGCGCGGGCGGCGGCGAGTTGTTCCGGGGTCACGTCCCGCAGCGCGGTCACGCCGGGAAACATCTCCGCGAGTCTGGCCGCGGCGCTTTCGCAGTCCTCCCGGCGGGAGTTGTAATCCGAATCCACGAGACTGTGTTTTTTCATGGAATTGATCACCACAAAAGCGTATCCCGGCGGCAGTTGGGCGGAACCCGTCACCGCCGCCTCGCGGAAGTCGCTCAAAATGAGGGCGTCCCGGGCTCCGAACAGGGAACTGAACTGATCCAGCAGACCGCTTTTCACGCCGAGGTAATGATTCTCCACGCCCTGTCCGGCGCGGGCGATAACGGCGGGGTCCTGTTCCAGATTGAGGCGAAAGGCGATACTGAAGGCCAGTCCGCTGGCGACTTCCAGCGCGGCGGAACTGGACATTCCGGAACCGAGCGGCACGCTGCTCTCCAGTCCGGCGCAGAACGCCTGCGCGGGCAGACCGTAGCGCCGGAGTTCGCGGATCATGCCGATGATGTACTTGCTGCCGTCCCTCGGGGGCGCGCCGTCCACGTCGGCGAGGTCGAAGGTCATTTCGCGCCCCTCCCGGAAATCCATGATCCGGCAGAGCGAACCCTCCACCGGAGCGAGAGCGAACGCGGTTTTCTGTTCCACCGCGCAGGAGAGGACCAGACCTTCGTTATAGTCGGTGTGGTTGCCCAGCACCTCCAGCCGCCCGGGGGCCTGCGCCGCCGCGATGGGGGCGAGGCCGTAACAGGCGGAAAACTTCTCGATCAGATTTTGCATTTTCGGAAACCTTTCACATAAAGCAGATACGGGAAATACACTGGTCGAAACTCTCCTTGCCGCTCAAAATGTCGATCTCGATGCGCAGAAAGAAGATCGGCACATCGCACCGGTCGATCCGGGGGATGCGCACCGCGTCCTTTTCGGTGGTGACGATCATCTCCGCTCCGGCGGCTTTGGCCTGGTTCACGAAGTCGATGATCTCCTGCTGGGTGTAGCGGTGGTGGTCGGCGAAGTGGTCTTTGAGCACCAGTTCCGCGCCGAAATCCTCCAGAAACCGTTCAAAACTGTCGGGCCGGGCGATGGCGGAGAGCGCCGCGACCCGGGCGGAACGAAGCGTTTTCAGCGGCAGGATCTCTCCGGCGGCGAACCCGACGAGGTAACGGGGCTTGTGACAGCACTCGATGATCTCGGCCCGCCGGGTGTGGCGGCGGATGAACCGCTTCAGGTGGGAGAGACGGTGACTGCCGTCGGATTTGGTGAGGAAGATGTAGTCGGCCCGCCGAATGTTCTTGATCGGTTCCCGCAGGATGCCCCGGGGCAGCACATGACCGTTGCCGAAAGGGTCGGTGGCGTCCACCAGCACGATGTTGATGTGAGGCTTCATCATCAGGTACTGGAAGCCGTCGTCCAGAATGATCACGTCGCTTTGAAAATGGTCAATGGCGTAGATGCCGGACTTGACCCGGTCCTTGTCCACCACCACGGCCACGTCGTGGAGATTGGAGGCGAGCATGTACGGCTCGTCGCCGGCGTATTCGGAATTGAGCAGCAGATTTCTGCCGTCGGAGACCACTTTGGGCGGGGCCTCGATCCGGCGGTGGCGGAAAATGTGGGCCAGTTTTTCCCGGAACGTGCGCTTTTTGCTCCGGTAGCCCCGGCTGAGGATGGCGACGCGCCGCCCCTGGGAGGAAAGCGTGCGGGCGAAAACCTCCACCACCGGGGTTTTGCCCGTCCCGCCGCAACTCAGATTGCCGATGCTGACCACCAGACAGCCGAGGGCGTGATTGCGGATGACCCGTTTGTCGTACATCCAGAGCCGGAACTGCACCGCCATGCGGTAGAACCGGGAGGATACGAAAAGCAGATCGGTCAGCCGCCGGTCCAGCCACCCGCGCCGCCTGCCGGCGATCACCTCCAGAAAATACTGTTCCAGATTTTCGGTATCGAATTTGAACTTGTGCATGGCCTTCAACCTTCAAACAGATAATATAGTCCGTCAATCCGTCCGGCGCAACCCTTGAAAAAATTTTTTAAGGTGCTAAATTACCTGCGAGAGTCGTTTTTTGGTATTTTTGCCATGCGGGAGGATGCTTCATGCCGGAACTGCCGGAGGCCGAAACCGTCGGCCGCGCGTTGAACCGGGTCCTGACGGGGCGCAGGATCGTCAAAGTGGAGGTTTTCACGCCGAAAATGCGGACGCCGCTGACGCCGCTGACGACGGCGGGACTGGAGGGACGCGTTTTCACCTCGGTCCGCCGCCGGGGGCGGTATCTGGTGGCGGCGATGGACGACGGCCGGGGGGTGCTGATGCACTTCGGGATGTCCGGCGTGGCGCGGGTGGAGGGCCCGGAGACGCCGAGGCGGAAGCACGAACACGTGTTTCTCCATCTGGACGACGGCAACGTGTTCCGTTTTGAATGCCCCCGGAGATTCAGTCTGCTGGAGGTCCGCGACCTGGGGCCGGACGGCTGGCCGGATGCGCTGCAATGTCTGGGCGTGGAGCCGTTGAGCGGGAAATTCACCGGCGCGGCGCTGTACGCGGCGCTGGCGAAACGGAAAACTCCGGTCAAGGTCGCGCTGATGGATAACGCCGTCGTCTGCGGCATCGGCAACATCTACGCCACGGAGACGCTGTTTGCTTCCGGCGTCGATCCCCGCCGGCGGGCCGACACGGTCACGCCGGAGGAGTGCGCGGCGATCGTCCGGCATGCGAAACGGATCCTCCGGGAAGCGATCGCCTGCGGCGGCACCACCATCGCGGACTTCCGGGGCGTGGACGGCAGCGAGGGAAAATTCGCGGTGAAACTGCGGATCTACGGCAAATCCGGCGAAGCGTGCCCCCGGTGCGGCGCGACGCTCGCCCGCTGTTCGCTGGGGGGCCGCACCAGCGTATTCTGTCCGGGGTGCCAGCAATGAGCCGCGCCCGGATCATCATGGCGGCAATCGCCGCGGCGCTGGCCGGCTTCTCCTGCGCAAGACCGGAAAAGCCGGAAGCGGTGACGCCGCAGCCCTTCCGCGCGACGGATGAATCGCGGGGCCGGGCGGTCGCCGAGGTGTTTGCCGAGGGATTCATCACGGCGGTGAAACGCAACGACTTCTCCGCGTGGCAGCCGGTACTGCCGGACCGGGAAAAGAGCCGGATCACGCCGGAAATTTTTGCCCGGATGCGAACGGAACTGACGGAATTGTGCGGCGAACTGGAGTCCGGCACGTACTTCGGGGTCCTGTGCAGCGGCGATCTGCGGGACCATCTGTGGAAACTGCGCCTTGTCCGGGACGGCAGGGTGCGGGAGGTGATTTTTCTCGTCCGGGTCTTCCGGCGGGAGGGCGGCGAACCGGAGATCAGCGGTTTTGGAGTGAAAAGGTTTTGACGATGAAGGACAATGTTTCCGCCGCATCCCGGCACGCTTCCGTGTTGAACGCCGTTCTCGCGGGGATTTCCCGCTACGTCCGGCTGCCGCTGACGACGGACAGGGCCGCCCGCGCCGCCGGGGTCTCCGAGAAAGATCTGCTGACGACCCTGAAAGCCCTGCGCCGCAAGGGACTGCTGGACCGGGAAGTGGACCGCCGGGTCTCGCTTCAGAAACTGCTGGACGGCGAACTGTGCCGCCCGGCTCATCTGGTCGGCGCGCCGCTGCTCAGCGCGGAGGAGATCCGGGCGGGGGAATTTCTGCCCCGGAAAGGGCGGCGGGACCGCCGTCCCTTCGTCACGCTGGCCGTACCCCGGGAGTACGCCGGGAGCGTGGTCCGGTTCTGCGCGTTTCTCGTGGACGACAACGTCATGGCGCCGCTGCACATTTTCCGGGGCGACGCGGTGGTCTGCGCCATCGGGCTGCCGCCCCGGGACGGCGCGCCGGTGCTGTGCGTGCTGCCGGAGGACGGACACGTCTGCGTCCGGTGCTTTTTCCGCAATCAGACCATGCTGAGGGAGTTGGCCGACCCGGAGCGCAAACAGGTCTCGTTCGCCGCCTTCGACCCGGACCAAATCGGAGTGGTCGGTCCGATCATCTCCGTTCAGCGGTTCATCAGGTCGTGGCGCGGATACGGCGGCCCGGAGACCCCGGAGGCGGAAACATGACCCTGGAACTCAACCGCCGCATCGTCCTCCGTTACCTCCGGGACCGGGCGATCCTCTACGACCCGGACCGCAAGCGTGCGTTGACGGTCAACGCTTCCGGCGCGGCGATCTATATCCAAATGCGGGACCGTCTGCCCCTTAGGACGACGCTGGACGAGATCACCGGCGGAGACCGCCGGAAAATTTGCGAAGTGGAACCGTTTCTGGCCATGCTGCAGGGCGCGGGATTTCTCACCGGATTCTCCGGGGAAAGTCTGCCGCCCCTGCCCGCGACGAAAACGAACGCGGCGGAAACGGCGGACCGCCGGTGCGGAATCGGTTCCAGCATGCTGGGCACCTTTGCCGGAGGCGACGAACTGGAGACCGTGACCGTCGCCCCGGAACGGCTGCGCCGGGGCGACGTGGTCGTTTTCTCCGACGCGTCCGGCCGTCAGACCGGACACCGGATCGTCGGCGGGAAGCCGGGGGCGTGGATCACCATGGGGGACAACAACGATCTTCCCGATCCGAAGCCGCTGGCCCCCGAGGGGCCGATCCCGCTCATCACCGGCCGCCGCCGCGACGGACGCTACGCCGCCATTGCCGGAGGAGCGGCGGGCATGCGCCACTTTTACCGGCTGCGGCTGCAGCGGCAACTCCGGGTGTTTCTGCGGAAAGTTTTCGTGCCGGTGCTGAATCTGGGATTCTGGCGGAAACTGCCGGATCACGCCGCGGTTTTCGGAGAGACGATCCAGTATTCCCATCGCGGACGGCTCATCGGCTGGCGCATCCGGGGCATTCCGGTCTATCTCCGGCAATCCCTGCGGCTGCGGTACAAACTGCCGGAGGTGTGACCGATGGCCGAAACGGTTTTTCTGGGGTGGGACCGGGATCTGCCGTCGCTCATCGCGGAACGGCTGCTCCGTTCCGCCCTCGGCGTTCCGGTCGATCTGAGCGGCGTTCTGCTGACGCTCCCGGGCCAGTTGGCCCGGAAGAAAGTTCTGGCGGCGCTGGCCGCCCGAGCCCCCCGGGGAGTGCTCATGCCCCGGATCGTCACGCCGGCGCAACTGCTGCATTTCCGCCGGGACGACGGACCGGAAATGCCGGCGATGGCCGAGGAACTGCTCTGGGTCCGGGCGGCGGAACAGGCGCTGCGTACGCCGGAACGGTTTCATCTGATCTTCCCGGAGGGGACCCGGAGCGCGGATCTGTACCTTTCCGGGCGGAAATTCCGGGAGTTCCGCAACGAGACGGCGCGGGGCGGGTTTTCGCTGGCCGACATCGCCCGGTACACCGGTGAAAGGGGGGCGCAGTTCGCGGAACTGGAACAACTCTATCTGCGCGAACTGGCCGCCTGCGGCGGACGCGACCCGCTGGAGCGGGACCGGGAAGACGCCGCCGACACCGCCCCCTTTGCCGACCCGGGAATGAAGATCGTCCTCGCCGGAGTGCCGGACCTGCCCAATCCGCTGAGGACCAAACTGGAGAATATCGACCGGCAGTTCCCCGGCCGGATCGAGGTCTGGATCCACGCCACGGCGGATCAGGCCGCCGCCTTCGACCGCTGGGGCGCGCCCGACCCGGAGGTGTGGCACAAGCGGGCCCTGCCGATCGCCCCCGGCAACTGCTGTCTGGTCCGGGACGCGGACCATGCCGCCGGGATCGCGGCGCAACTGGCCGCCGGACAGGAGGGTCTGCGCCCGGACCGGTGCGCGATGGTGCTCGCCGACCCGGGGATGTTCGACGCCTTCCGCAGGGAATTCGCCCGCTTCACCTCCCCGGACGGCGAACCGCTGACATTGTACGATCCCGCCGGAGTGCCCATGCGGAAACTGCGGCTCTGCCGTCTGGGGACCCGCCTGACGGAGTTTCTGGCCGCTCCGGGCGACTTCTCCGGCGCGGCGGAACTGCTTCGGGAACACGATTATCTGCTTCATCTGACCTCTCCGGGACGGACGGCGGAGGACATTCTGGCGGCGCTGGACCGCTTCACCGTCCGCTTTGTGCCGGACGATCTGGACCGGGCGCTGGCCCTGACGCGGGAGTTGCCGCCGGAGCAGGGCGGCTGTCTCCACGACATGCTGGCGGAACTGGCGGCGTGGCCGCGGCGGCTGAACGAGTCGGGCGCGGCGGAGTTTCTCCGGGAATTTTTCCGTACGGTCTACCCGCCGGATCCGAAACTCGATCGGGAGACGCTGTTTCAGACGACGTTCGCCGCCGAATGCGCCGAATTTCGGAAGCAGTTGGCGGAGTTGGACCGCCTGCCGGAAAAACTGACGGGCCCCTCCCGCCGGGTCCGGGTGCTGGAGATCTTCTTCCGCCACTGCGCCGCCGCGACCGTCCCCGGGGAGCCGGGAGAGTTCTCGTGGGGCGTGGAAGGGTGTCTGGAAATGCCGTTTCTGGATGCGCCCCGGGTGATTTTCTGCGGTCTGAACGAGAAATTTTTCCCCGACCGGATCGAACCGACCCCCTTTCTCACCGATTCCCTCCGCCGCCGTATCGGTCTGCGCAGCAATCGGGAGACCGCCGCCCGCGCCCGCTGCCACCTCCAGAGTCTGCTCGGATGCCGGGAACCCGGCGCGGTGGAGTTTCTCATCCTGCGCCGGGACCGGGAAAAATCGGTGCTGCGCCCGTCGCCGCTGCTTTTCGCCGGGGAAGACCTGCCGGAAGAAATTCTTTTCGAACGGTGCCGGACTCTTTTTGCCGACCCGCCCCCGCCGCCGGAGTTGCCGGACGGATCGCCGGGCAAGGTGTTCCGGCTCCGGCCCGCGCTGGACTACCGGCGCGGCGGCGACGGCGACGACCGGCCGCTGCTGTCGCCCACGGACCTGGACGACTATCTGGATTCTCCGCTGGTCTTTTTCCTGCGCCGGGTGCGGAAACTGGAGCGCATCGACTACGATCAGGAGGAGCCGGACGCCCGGATCACCGGCACGTTGTACCACGCGGTCCTGGAGACCGCCGACGCCGCGGCCCCGCGGGAGTTGGAACGGCATCTGTCGACCCAACTGGAGCGGGTGCTGGACCGGCAGTTCGGGCCGCCGCCGCGCCCGGCGCTGATCCGGCTGCTGGCCGAAACCATGCGCCAGCGGCTGAAATTCGCCGCCGCCGCGCTGGTTCAGGAGCGCGCCGCCGGATTCGAACCGGTGATCAACGAGTACAAACTGGACCGCGTTCCGCTGGCCGGGGCGCTCTTTTCCGGCAAGATCGACCGCATCGAGTACAATCGCTCCACCGGGACGCTCCGCATCATCGACATCAAGACCGGCACCCCCGAAAACATCGCCGAGGCCCATTATACACGCGGCCGGAACGGACTTCTCCGGTTCAAGAAACTCCAACTGCCCCTTTACGCGCTGCTGCTGCGGGCGGACGGGGAGTTCCGCCGCCGCTTCCCGGAACTGAAACTCGACCGCATCGAGTGCGGATATCTGAATCTGCCCCGGAACGTCAGCGCCACCGGCGTCAACCTCTGGGACCCGGAAGACTTCGCCGCCGTCCTGCCGGACGCGCTGCGCCGGACGGAGGAGATCGTCGCGGAGATCCGGGACCTGCCCCGCGGCGTCCTGCACGAGGATCCGGACTTCTTTCACCGCACCAAAGCGCGGGACCTGCACGACGGCTTCCCCGGCGGGCCCCGGGCCTGCCTCACCCACGTCGTCTGGGCGAAGGACGCTCCGGCAGACTCCGGCGTATCCGAAACGGTCCCCCTCCCGCCGTCCCGCGGAAAACCGCTCCTTCCGGCGGAAACCGTCCCCGCGCCGCCGCTCCGTCTCCCGACGCGGATCACCCCGGCGGCGGCGACGAGAATCTGCGACTGTCCGCCGGAAGTTCAGGCCGAATGCCGCTGCTGTCACGGCAACTGCGCCGACTGCAAGGATTTCAACGGGTTCCGCCGCTTCAAGATCATCACCGCGTCCGCCGGGACCGGCAAGACCTACCGTCTGGCGTCCCGGTTCATCCAACTGCTCGCCTGTCACGCGGACCCGGCCCAGATCATGGCGGTGACCTTCACCAAAGAGGCCGCCGGAGAGATTTTCGACAAGATCATCGCCCGGATGCTGGAACTCGCTTCCCGGCCCGGGATCGGATGCTTCTGCATCGAACACGGCAAAATCGTCGCCTTGCTGCGTTCGCTGCTCACCTGCGAACGGGACCTCCAGATCAGCACCATCGACAGTTTTTTCATGCGGCTCTTGAAGGCATTCGCGCCGGAACTGGGCGTCTGGGGCGAAGTCTCCATGCTCGACCCCGGCGACAAACGGTTGATCCGCCGCACGTTCCGGGAGTGGATACGCTCCATCTCCGACCCCCGGCAGTTGGACTCCCTGCGGGAACTGCTCAAGGAGGCCAATTCGTCCGAGGACCGGAATTTCGCCCAAAGTCTACAAACGCTGCTCCATGAAGTCTACCCCTACTACATGCTCCGGGTCCTCCGGGACCGCGACGGCTCCATGCCTCAGGTCCGCTTCGCGCCGTGGGTGCCGGAAAGCGCCGACGTCATGAGCGCCGCCGAACTGGACGAGGCGGCCGCCCGACTGGACGGATTCGCCGCCGAACTGGACGATTCCGCCGCGTTTCTCACCCACAAGACGAAAGCCGCGAGCACCCGAAACTTCGCGGAAAAACTTCGCGCTCTGGCGCAATTCGTCCCCAAAACCCGCGCGCTGGACGGATTCGGAAGGCTGGACGATCCGGTCAACGAACTCTTTCGGAAACTCGGAGAGCAGAACGGTCCCGGCTGGGCCGACGCCGCGGAGGGCGAACTGTGCTGCACCCGGGACCTTACTTTCCGCATGGAGTGTTCGGCGCTGATCCGCCGGGTCTTCCGCCACATCCGGGCGGCGCTCTACGTCAAAAACCGAAACAAGACCGCCGCCGTATTCGAGTTGATGCGGCAGTTCGACGCGGTGTACGACGGCGTCCGACGCGCCGGAAATCTCACCTTCACCGATCTGCCCTACCTGCTGGGCGGGACCGACCCGGAGACCCGGGAATCCGTGTTCGGCGGTCACGACCGTTCGCTGGAACTGCGGCTGGACACCGAGATCCGGCACTTTCTTTTCGACGAATTTCAGGATACCAGCGACTCCCAGTGGCGGATTTTCGACGGGATGGTCCGGGAACTTTTCAGCGCGGAGAGGGAGGAGTTCCGATCCTTTTTCTGCGTCGGGGACATCAAGCAGTCCATCTACCAGTGGCGGGACGGCGATCCCGGACTTTTCGCCTACCTGACCGCGCTGGCAACTCCGGCGGCGCAACTCCACGGCTACGATCCCCGGGAATCGCTGAATCGCTCCTATCGCTCCGCTCAGAGCGTGCTGGACATGGTGAACGGCATTTTCGGCGTACCGTACACCGGAAATCTGCCGCTTTTCGCTCCGGCCCAAAAAAGGATGGAGTTCACGCCCCACATCGCCGCCAAAACCGACATGGAGGGATTTGCCGCGCTCATCGAATGCGAACGCGACCCCGCGTCCGGCCGGAATGACGGCATTCAGGTCCGGCGCAAGGCCCGGATCATTTTCGAGATCCTCCGGGAGATCCGCCCCCTGAAAAAAAATCTCACCGTCGGCGTGCTGGTCCAGAAAAACCGCACCGTGGAACTTTTTTCCGAAGAACTGCGCATGCTTGCCGCCGACGCCGGCGCGGACCTGCCGGTCTCCTCCGAGGGCAGGATCGGAATCGGCGAAAGCATGGGGTTCCACTTCTTCTCCGCGCTGATCACACTGGCCTCGCATCCGCAGGACCAGTCGGCGCGGGAGTTTCTTGCGACCGTCACATTCGACCGGGCGGAGAGCGACCCGGAACCGCTGGGAGCGGCGGAAATCCTCCGGAGACTGGGGCTTGATCCGGCGCAGGAGCCCGCTTCCGCGCTCCGAAACGAACTTTTCCGCTCCGGAATCGGCGGACTGGCGGAAAGGTTTCTGGACGGATTCGGAGGGGAAATGACCGCGTTCGACTTGAAGCGCGTGACCGGCATGGTCAAAATGGCGGCGGATTTTTCCGGTTCGCCGACCGACTTCATCGCCCTCGTCAAGGAAACCGGCAGCGCCGCCGCCGCCGTGGACCGGACGATCCAGGTGATGACTTTTCACAAATCCAAAGGACTGGAATTCGACATCGTTTTTCTGCCGGACATCTGCCGTCAGACCGGCGGCGGACGGAATTTGCTGCTTCCCGACGCTCAGATCGTCGCCACTTCCGAAGTCTACGGCGAATCTCTGCCGACGCCGGAGTGGATCTGCTACCCGCCGCCCGCCGGAGTTGCCGCGGAGATACCGCCTTTCGCGGAAAACGCCGCGAAGCACCGGCAGGATCAGGCCTTTGAAAGTTGCTGCGACCTCTACGTCGCCCTCACCCGAGCCAAACGCTCGCTCTACGTTCTCATCTCCCCTTCCGCGACCGAGTCCAGGTCCATGGCGCTGGACCAGATCGTCCGGGAACAACTTCGCGCCCGGGGTCCTCAGGCCGACGATCTGGAGTATTTCGACGACCTGCGGCAACGGACCGGTCTGGAACTGACGCCGCACTACACGTCGGGGCGGAGGTCGTGGCCCGGTCTGATCCCCGAATCCGACGCTCCGCCCGCGTTTGCGGCGGCGGCGGAACCGCCCCGGACGGTATGCCGTTTCGCCGGGAATCGGACGCTTCGGGCCTCCGACGCCAAATCCGCCGCCATCACTCCGGCCAGGCGCTTCCATCCGTCCGGCGGCACCGAGGTCGGCACTCTGGTCCACGGTCTGATGGAAAAGATCGTCCGCATCGCGCCGGATTTCGACGCGAAAAAATTCGCGGCGGCCAATCTGCCGGACTCGCCGTTTGCCGCAGCAGCAGCCGAAATTTTCGTCCGGGCGCTGGAAGCACCCTCCGCGATCCGAACTTTGCTTGCCGACGTCCCGGAAGACGCGGAGGTCTGGAACGAACGCGGTTTTCTGAGCACCGCCGGCAACGGCACCGTGATCCCCGGGACCTTTGACCGGGTCGTGCTGTTCCGGCGCGGCGGCAGACCGGTCAGGGCGGAGGTTTTCGACTGGAAGACCGACGATCTGGCCGACGCCGAGGATTTCCTCGTCTACGCCGGGCAGTTGAAAATCTACCGCCAGTCCCTCTCCCGTCTGCTCGATCTCCCGGAATTCGCCGTTGCCGCATTTATCTGTTCGCTCAAACTCAAGCAGATCATTCCCGTTCCAAACGAGAACTAAAAAAATAAAAATAATCTGCCCCCGGGTGCTACCCGGACGTGATCCATCGGCGGAACGCTGGTCGCCGCTTAACGCGGCGAAACAGAAGCGCAGCGTTCAGGTCGGCGCAGGCCGACACCTCCCGCCGGGAGCGATGTTGCGAAAAATCGCAGATTTTTCACAACGGTTGAGCGGGAGGCGGTTGAACATACGGAATAAAAAATCAGGCAATATTGAGTGTAGAGCAGATAAAGAAAGAGCGGGATTGCTTGTCCGCCGTAGCCTCGGCGAAGGCGGAAGCGGACGGCGGCAGACGGCGGCGAACGGAGTAGAGGAACAGGTAGAATTCATTAATCATCCAAATTTTCCGGTTTTTCTCCTTACGAAAACTTGTAATTTCCACCCCGTTATGATATAGTAACGGACGCTTTTCTTGAAAAGAGGTTTTTCCCTCTCCCGGTAACGATCATTTTCAAAAAAATAAGGCTCTGTACTAAAAAGACACTTGATTTTTTGTTCCGTGCGGTTAGCCGCCTCCCGCTCAACCGTTGTGAAAAATCTGCGATTTTTCGCAACATCGCTCCCGGCGGGAGGTGTCGGCTTACGCCGACCTGAACGCTGCGCTTCTGTTTCGCCGCGTTAAGCGGCGACCAGCGTTCCGCCGATGGACCACGTCCGGGTAGCACCCGGGGGCAAATTATTTATTTTTTAATCCTATTTTGTTAAAGAGCAAAAAAAAGGAGTTTTCAGCCATGAAAGCCATGACTCTTGCGTTTGCGCTGTGCGCGGCGGCGGTGCTGTCGGCGGCCTCGATCGTTCCCGAAGGCGGCCGGCACTACCGGAAGGTCGGAGACAAGGTCGTTTTCAACATCCAACTTGATCCGGGCCGGAACCGGACCGAATTTCGCGCCACCGTCTACGGAAACAAGGATATTCTCGGCGTTCGAAATCTTGTCAGCGATGATTCCGGTAAAGCGCAACTGGAACTGCCCGCGCTGCGACCGGGATTTCTTTACGTCAAAATCCAGGATGAAAAGATCACCGCCGCCGCCGGAGTCGCGGTCGAACCGGAAAAAATAACCCCGTCCCGCCCCGCGCCGGACGACTTCGACGCCTACTGGGATGCCGTCAAAACCAAAATCGACCGCATGCCCATGACCTTTGACCGGGAGGAAATTCCCGTTAAAATGAAAAATTTCCATGCCTATAAAATTCGGATCGACCTCGGAGACCGGGAAAATCTCGACGCATACGGCATTCTCACCGTTCCCGCCGGCGCCGCGCCGAAATCGCTGCCCGCCCGACTTGTCGTCCACGGTGCCGGGACCGACACGGTTTCTCCGATCTTCCGTCCGGGATGCATGGTATTTTCCCTCAATCCGATGCCGACGGAGAACAAGGGCAAAAACGGCGAGCAGATCAAAACCGGCAGATTCCGCAACTACCGGTGGGAAAACATGCTGGATCGGGATAAAATTTTCTTCAACGGCATGTTTCAGCGGGTCTATCGTTCGCTGCGGTTTCTTAAATCGCTGCCCGAGTGGAACCGGAAAACCCTCATCGTCTCCGGCACCAGTCAGGGCGGCGGACAAGCCATCGCCGGAGCCGGACTCGACCCGGACGTCACTCTCTGCGTCGCTCATGTTCCCGCGCTCTGCGGTCATGCCGGACGAAACGACGGTGTGGAATCCGGCTGGCCGTTCTTTTATCAGCGCAAAATTTTCCAGGAAAACCCGGATCGGGCCCTTGCCGCCACCGCCTACGTCGATGCGGTGAACTTCGCCCGGCGGATCAAAAACGCGGAAGTCCTGTTCTCCACCGGATTCATCGACCGTGCCTGCCCGTCCGCCACCGTCTACGCCGCATTCAATGTGATCCCGTCTTTAAAAAAGCGCATCATCAATTCCGTCAACGCCATGCATACCGTGCCGAAAGAGGTTCGCGAAGAAGCGGAAAATGTCATCGCAGAACACATCGCAAAACTATCGAAACCGTAAGAAATCCCGTTTTTTTCGCCTTTCATGGTTGACAAACCGAAAAGCGAATGATATCTTATACGCAGAATTGACGGCGTGGTAGCCAAGAGGTTAGGCAGCGGTCTGCAAAATCGCTTAGACCGGTTCGATTCCGGTCCACGCCTCCATCCGTGTTTCCGAACGCTCTCCATCCGGGAGCGTTTTTTTTTTGCTCTGTACGAAAAGAGAACTGAAAAATAAATAATCTGCCACCGGGTGCTACCCGGATGTGATCCTTACTTCTTTTCTCGCGGGAAAAGAAGTAAGACAAGAAAAGGCGACAGCGTTACTTTCTTTCACGAAAGAAAGTAACCAAAGAAAGAGCAGGGTTGCTTGTCCGCCGTAGCCTTGGCGAAGGCGGAAGCGGGAGGCGGTCAACCGCACAGAACAGAAAATCAGGTTTCTTTTAGTACCGATACTTTATACTGAGACTTTATATGATTAATAAAAATAAGAGGGACAGCAGAAAAGGGAAAAACTGTAAACGGTCGATACAATCGACTGTCAGAAGCAATGTTGCAACTTTACAAAGTGGTCAATATCCGGGTTGACATCCTGTTGAAAACCGTTAAAAAAAATGGTGCTGACACGGTTTTGACACCGTTCTGACAACTTATTGACAGAGGTGTTGACAGATGCGAAGATCATTCTACTTCGCATCGGGCGGAGAAGGCGGCGGTGATGGTGGCGCCGTCGGCAAAGGACAAACTCGTTCCGGCAGGCAGTCCCAGCGCGGGCCGGGTAAGTTTTATCGGCAGATCGCGGAGCAATTCGACGAGATACGCGGCGGTGGCGCGGCCCTCCACATCGGAACCGAGAGCGAGAATGACTTCCCTGACTTCCGGCGCGGCGGCGCGGCGGCGAAGCAGATCGAAACGGAGCGACGATCCGTCTTCGCCATCCAGCGGCGAGAGTCTTCCGCCGAGAACCAGATATTTTCCCCGATAGGAGAGTCCCTTTTCCACCGCGAGCAGTTGGGGCATATCCTCCACCACACAGAGGATAGAATCATCCCGCCTGGGATCGGCGCAGACGGTGCAGAGTTCACCCTTGACGGCGAATGCGCCGCATTCCGGGCAGCGCCCGATTTGTTCCGGCAGGTGCGCCACCGCCAGTCCGAAAGAGCGCTGTTTCTCCTCATCCCAACTCAGCAGGTCTAAAACCATCCGTTCCGCCGCCCGTCGGCCGACGCCGGGCAGTTGGCGGAAATATTCGATCAGTTCCTCCGCGGCTTCCGGGTAACGCATCGACACTCCTTTCCGATCTTTCTTTCCGTTCTAATATAATCCGAAAAAACCGTATCTTCAAGAAAAAAATGCTTGTAAAAATCGGGAAAACGCAGTATATTCACAGGACAAATGTTTGGGAGATCGCAATGTCTTGGAAAAAAGTTGGTCTGATTCTGGCCGCCATCGTCGCGGTCCACGCGGTGGTGCTGTTTCGGATCCTGCCGAAAGAACGGAAATCCCCGGTGGAAACTCCCCCGGCAAAAACGGAAAATGAGGTTTCCGTTCCGAAAGAAGACGAGGTCAAACCTCCCGCGCCGCCCCCTTCGGAACCGCCGCCTGAACCTGCTCCCGCAATGAAAAGACTTGCGCCGTGGGATTATCGCGGTCAGGGTGTTCTGCCGGCGGACATCGCCAAACATTCCGCCCGGGCCAGAAGCGGGATCCTCGTCGATCTTGAGAGCCGCAAAGTTCTCTGGTCCAAAGACCCGCGCCGCCCTGTCGCGGTCGCGTCGCTCACCAAACTGATGACCGCGCTGCTGGTGGCGGAAAAAATGCATCACGACCGGAACTGGCGTTGGAATACTCCGCTGAAAGTCTCCAAAAACGTCGTCAACGTGGAGCGCAGTTGCGTCCTCGGGATGAAAGAGGGCGAATACTACGCGGTGGGAGAGTTGATGCAGTCCATGATCATCAACAGTCACAACGATTCCGCCGTCATGCTGGCGGAGAATGTTTCCGGCAGCGTGGAGGAGTTCGTGCGCGCCATGAACCGCCGGGGCGGAGAACTCGGGATGACCGGTTTGAACTTCAACAGTCCGAACGGTCTGCCTCAGGGGAAAAAGCGGATCAATTCCTTTGCTTCCGCCGAGGACATTTCCCACATCTGCGAAGCGCTGATCCAGTACTCGAAGGTCATGGAACTGTGCACCATGCGTTCCGCGCAACTGCATACCGGAAAAAAAGTCTATTCCCACAACAATCTGTTGCTGGGCCCGACCAAGCGTCAGCCGAAGCGCCGCCCCGTACCGGGGATCATTGGATTCAAGACCGGATTCACCAACGCGGCGGGATGCTGTCTCGCATTCGGCGTGAAGCGGAACGGGCGGACGGTGATCGGCTGCGTCACCGGGTTTCCCAGCGCGCTGGACCGGGATAATTTCTGTCGGGAGATCATCGAGTGGGCTTATCGGAAAAAACCGTGACCGCCGAACCGATGCGTATCTGCCATGTCATCACCCGGCTGATCGTCGGCGGCGCGCAGGAAAACACCCTGCTCACCATTCGCGGCCATCTGGCCAAAGGGCACCATGTGGAACTGGCTTCCGGCTTCTCCCCGGGGCGGGAGGGAAAGTTGCTGGAGAATGCGGAATACGGTTCGTTCCCGGTGACGGAATTTGCCGATCTGGTGCGGGAAGTTTCCCCGCTTCATGATCTCAAAGCATATTTCAAATTGAAGAAATTTTTCCGGAACAACCGGTTCGACGTCGTTCACACCCACAGTTCCAAAGCCGGGATCATCGGCCGTCTGGCCGCCCGCGCCGCCGGGGTGCCGGTAGTGGTGCATACCGTGCACGGACAGGCGTTCCACCCGTACCAGAACCGGTGGAAAAATCGGCTGTTCGTTTTCCTGGAACGCTTTGCCGCAAAATACTGCGATAAAATCTACGCGGTGGCGCAGGCGATGATTGACCAATGCGTCGCCGCGAATGTCGCCCCCCGGGAGAAGTACATGGTCGTTTACAGCGGCATGGAGACGCGGGACTTCGCGGCGGCGAAGCGGGACCGCGGATTAAGAAGCCGGCTCGGTTTGCCCGAAGACGGCAAAGTCGTGGTCACCATCGCCCGCCTTTTTCCCCAGAAAGGCTATGAATATGTCATTCCGGCCGCGGAAAAAGTGCTGCGCGCCGCGCCGGAAACACACTTTCTTTTCATCGGCGACGGCCCAATGTACGATGAATTGCGAAAGGATTTGAAACGGAAAGGCATTGCGGAACATTTCCACTTTGCCGGACTTGTGCCGCCGGGAGAGGTCTGTTCCCATTTGATCCAAGGCGATTTGCTGTGGCATCTTTCGCTCCACGAGGGTCTGCCCCGGGCAGTGGTGCAGGCGCTTGCTTCCGGTATCCCGGCGATCGGATTCGCCCTCGACGGCACCCCCGAAGTCATCCTCGACGGCGAAACCGGTTTTCTCACCGCTCCCGAAGATGTGGACAAAGTGGCGGAACAAACCCTCTTTCTGATCCGACACCCCGAACAGGCCGCCGCAATGGGAGAAACCGGCCGCCGGATGGTGCTGGAGAAGTTCTCGTGGCAGCGCATGTGCGACATTCTCGAAAATGAGTATCTTCAACTGCTGCGCGAAGCGGGAAACCGCCCCGGCGGCGGTCCGCGGACGGCGGGATAGCAAGCGGGGCGGTTTGTTTGTCAGGGGGCTGCTCACCCCCCGACACCTCCTCGGCATGGCTTAAGGCCCTGCACCCCGAGGTATCGTTCGGCGGTCTGCGGAGGACGGCTTCGGGAAAAACGCGATCAAATCTGTGAAAACTTTTCCCGCTTTTCTGCGGACAAGAGTTTTCACGCTTTGACCGCACTTGCCGCTCCGGGGGTTACCCCCGGCCCCCCTGCGCGTCGGCTCCGCCTCCGCGCGTCTCGCGCTCCCGTTGGTCGCGCGGTGGTCTGCCAACGCTTGGTTTGCAAGCAGATGCGAGGCGGTTGCCGCCTTTTCGCGCAGCCGCCGAAAAATGAACGGGAATTCACGAAACCACATCCGCTTGCGTCCGCACGCCTTTCCCCGAAACTTGCGAAACCCCATTTGCTTTGTGCCGGGAAAAGTGAGAGTTTGAGAGAGAAAACCGTGAGCGGTTGTCTCTCTCAAGCGGCCAAACGCTTCGCATTCCATCCCGCCGCCACGCAGTCCGCCGAACAACGTCCGGCTCGCACCCCGCCGGTTGCAGTCTGCCGAACGCCCCGCAGTTTCAACTGCGGGGCAGAGTTTTCTTTGGTTACTTTCTTTTGCGGTCAAAAGAAAGTAACGCAGTCCGCTTTTCTTGTCTTACTTCTTTTCCCGTGAAAAGAAGTAAGTGGAAAATGGGGGGAGGGTGTGCTATATTAATGGTATGGGAACGATATGGATCAGAAATTTGAAGGCGGCCGCGATCATCGGGACGATGCCGCAGGAGAGGCGGGACCGTCAGGTGCTGTGCCTGGATCTGGAAGTGCGCTGCGACGGGGAAAAGGCGTCGCGGACGGACGATCTGCGTGATGCGCTGGATTATGCGGCGGTGGAGCGGGAGGTCGTGGCGACGGTGGAGCGAAGCGAATTTTTTCTGCTGGAGGCGCTGGCGCGGGCGGTGGGAGAAACGGTGATGAAGTTTCCGCAGGCGGAATCGTGTGTGGTGGCGATCACGAAGCCGGGCGCGTCCGCGCGGGCGGAGATTACTTATCAGGCGGAATTTTTCCGGAGTTGAGCGGCGAAAAGTGAACGGGACCGACAGTAAACTCACTCCGATGATGATCCAGTATCGGGAAGCGAAAGCGGCGATACCCGATGACGCGGTGCTGCTGTTTCGTCTGGGGGACTTCTACGAGGAGTTTTTCGAAGACGCGGAGACGGTGAGCAAGGCGCTGGAACTGACGCTGACCCGGCGGCAGGGGATCCCGATGTGCGGATTTCCGTATCATGCGCTGGACAGTTATCTGCCCCGGCTGGTGGCCGCGGGGCTGAAGGTGGCTATTGCCGAGCAGATGGAAGACCCGAAACTGGTGACGAAGGGGATCGTCAAGCGTCAGATCACCCGGATCATCACGCCGGGCACGCTGATCGACGATTCGGTGCTGGCGGGGGACGGGAATCATTTTCTGTGCGCGGTGACGGCGGACAAGGAGGAAGGGTTTTTCCTGGCGGCGCTGGACGTGAGCACGGGGGAATTTTCCGTCTGCCGTGCGGCAACGGCGGCGAAACTGGCTTCGGAGATGCGGCGGCTGGGGGCGGCGGAGTGTCTGGTCACGCCCGAGTTGAAGCAGGTCCTGCTGGATTCGGGAGAATTTTCTTCGGACGACCGCGGACCGGTCTGGACGGAACTGGATGCGTACCGGTTCGATTTCCGGGACGGGACGGAACTGCTTTGCCGCCACTTCAACTGCGCCACGCTGGACGGATTCGGTCTGCGGGGACTGGACGCGGGGGTCGGCGCGGCGGCGGCGGTGCTGCGGTATGCGACGGAGAATTTGCGGCATGAGGCCGGGCATGTGACGCTGCTGCATGTCCGTTCGCTGGACGAAGTGCTGGAACTGGACCCCATCACGCTGCGCAATCTGGAGATCACCGCATCGCTTTTCGGCAGCGGGCGCCGGGGTTCGCTGCTGGGGGTGCTGGACAAGTCGGTGACGCCGATGGGAGGGCGGAAACTCCGGGGATTTCTGGTGCGGCCGCTGCGCGATCATGAAGCCATCGTGCGGAGACTGGACGCAGTGGAGAATTTCACCGTCGACCCGCTGGCGCTGGCGGAGTTCCGGGAATCATTGCGGGTGGTGCGGGATCTGGAGCGCATCGTCGGGCGTCTCAATGTCGGCATCGCCACGCCCCGGGACGTGCAGAGTCTGGGCAGTTCGCTATCGGCGCTGCCGGCGATCAAGGTGCTGCTGGAGAGTTTGTATGCGCCGCTCTTTGCGGAGGATTGCGAAAAAATCGCGGATTTCACGGAACTGACCGAACTCATTGCCGCGTCGCTGGCGGACGAACTGCCCGCGGTGATCGGGGACGGCGGGGTGATCCGTTCCGGATACTCGGCGGAACTGGATGAATTGCGGGCGGCTTCGAGCGAAGGCAAGAAATGGCTGGGGAATATTCAGCAGCGGGAGATCGAGCGCACGGGGATCAAGTCGCTGAAAGTCCGGTATAACAGCGTGTTCGGGTATTACATCGAGGTGAGCAAGGCGAATCTGACGCTGGTTCCCGACGATTATATCCGAAAGCAGACGCTGGTCAACGCGGAGCGGTTCATCACCCCGGAACTGAAGGAGTTGGAGAACCGGATCCTCGGCGCGCAGGAGAAGGCGCTGGCGCTGGAGCAGAAACTTTTCGACGAGATACGCCGCCGCGCCACCGACCGCACCGCGGACATTCAGCGGAGCGCGGACGCGCTGGCGGAGATGGACGCCATCGCCGGATTCGCGGAAGCGGCCCGGCTGCACAACTACTGCCGTCCGGCGATTTTCGACGACGACCGTCTGGACATCCGGGGCGGCCGTCATCCGGTGCTGGACGATCTGCTGGGGCCGGGGAAATTCGTTCCCAACGATTCGTTTCTCGACGGCGGCGACCGGCGCATGAGCGTCATTACCGGACCCAACATGGCCGGCAAATCGACTTACATCCGGCAGACCGCGCTGTTGGTCATCATGGCGCAGGCGGGGTCGTTCGTCCCGGCGGTGAGCATGGAACTGGGGCTGGTGGACCGGATATTCACCCGGATCGGGGCGTCGGACGATCTGAGCCGCGGCCAGAGCACGTTCATGGTGGAGATGGTGGAGACGGCGAATATTCTGCGTCACGCCACGGCGCGCAGTCTGGTGATCCTGGATGAGGTCGGACGGGGGACCAGCACGTTCGACGGGCTGTCGCTGGCGTGGTCCATCGCGGAGTATCTGCACGATCAGTCCCGGAGCCGGACGATGTTCGCCACGCACTATCACGAACTTACCGAATTGGCGCAGACGCGCCGGGGGGTGAACAACTTCAACGTGGCGGTGCGGGAATACGGCGACGAAGTGATCTTTCTGCGGCAGATCGTGCCGGGTCCGGCCGACCGCAGTTACGGGATCCACGTCGCCCGTCTGGCGGGGGTGCCGGAACCGGTGCTGGAACGGGCCAAATCCATTCTGGAACTGCTGGAGAGCAACGCCGCCGCGCCCCGGGACGCCATGGCCAATCTGCCGCGAAAGGCGGTCCGCAACCGCCGCCGCATGGGGGGCGCGGAGGAACCGGACAGCGACATTATCCAGCCGGAGTTGCTGTAACGGTTGTTTCCGGCGGCGGGAAAAGCCGATGAATTGTCCCGGCGGTCCCCTTGAAAAATTCCGGGAAATGATTATATTCTCCAGTACCGGAAACGGTAAACCAAACAGAAAAGGCGGATCATGAAATATGTCAACCCGTACTATTTCCTGCTGATTCCGGCGGCGGGGATCCTTGCGGCGGCGCTGTTCGCGCACGCGGCGGAGAAGCGGCGGCGTCTGCTGGAGGCGGTCCTGGGCGCGCGGAGCCGGGACCCGCGCGCGGTGCATCTTTCCCGAAGGCGGAGAAACTGGAAACACGTGCTGCTCGTCGCGGCGATGCTGCTGCTGATCGCGGCGGCGGCGCGCCCGTATCGGCACATGGTGACGCGGCGGACGGAACGCGCGGGGCGGGATATTCTGGTTCTTTTCGATGTTTCCAGAAGCATGCGGGCGACGGACCTGCCGCCGTCCCGGATGGATCAGGCGAAGTATCTGCTGCGGGAAGTGATCCAGGCACATCCCGGCGACCGGTTCGGGATCATTCCGTTTGCCGGCAATGCGTTTCTGAGTTGTCCGCTGACCGCCGACCACACCGCGCTGGAGGAGGCGATCGCCGATCTGAGCGTGGACAGCGTGCCGCTGGGCGGGACGAATCTCGAACGGGCGCTGCAGGTGGCGGAGCGGGCGTTTTCCGGCGCGGAGGGGGAGAACCGGGCGGTGCTGCTTTTCACGGACGGCGATGAGTTGAGCGGCAATGCGGCATCCGCGGCGGACGAACTGCGCAAACAGCACATTCCGCTGGCGGTGGCCGGATTCGGAGACCCGGCGCTGGAGGCTCCGGTCCCGGACGGCCGGGGCGGGGTGATGCGCGGGGCGGACGGCAAAGCGGCGGCCAGTCGGCTGAACGAAGCGGCGCTGCGGCATCTGGCGTCCGTCACCGGCGGGATCTACGTGCGCAGCCGGACGGAGGACACCGGGATCGGCGAATTGAACCGGTTCATCAACCGGATCGGCACGGCGGATCTTGCCGCGAAGGACCGCATGGAGGTGGACGATCTTTTTCCGTGGTTTCTGGCGGCGGCGCTGTTCGCTCTGCTGGCGGCGATTCTCATTCCGGAGCGGCGGACGGTGAAAACGGCGCTGCTGCTGGCGGCGGCGCTGTCCGGCGCGGAGATGTTCGGCGCGGACAAGGTGATGGACCTGCCGGACGATCCTTACGCGCTGTACGAACAGGGGCGGCGGCACCAGACCGACGGCGACGGGGCCGCCCGGCAGTTCTATGAAAAGGCGGTCCAGTTGCCGGAGACGCCGGAACCGGTCCGGGCGGCGGCATTGCAGAATCTCGGGGTGCTGACCCATCGGGACGGTCGGGAAATGCTGACCCGAAGCCGGGAAATGCTGCGGAAACAGCAGTTGGACGAGGCGCAGAAAGCCGTGGCCGGAGCGACGGAGAAATTCTCCGGCGCGGGGGAATTCTACACCGGGTCCATGCAGTTTTCCGGCGTTCCCGGGGAGAGGGACCCCGGCGGCGCGAACTTCCGGCAACTGCTGCTGGACCGGCAGGAGGCGGAAAAACTGAAACAAGCCATTGAAGAACTGAAACAGCAGCAGCAAAAAGCCCGGGAGCAGGCTCAAAAAGCGCAACAGCAGAACCAGCAGAATCAGCAGGGCAAGCAGAACCAGCAGGGTCAGCAGAACCAGCAGGGTCAGCAGAATCAGCAGGGTCAGCAGAATCAGCAGGGTCGGCAAGACCAGCAGGGTCGGCAGGACCGGCAGGACAACACCGCCGCGGAGCAGACCCGCAAGGCGCGGGAGGCGGCGCGGGATCTGGCGGAGAAGGCGCAGGATCTGCAGCAGCGGGATCTGGCGGAGAAGGCGCGGGAAGCGGAGAAGGATCTGGCCGAGGCGCAGCGGCATCAGGAGCAAAACGACTCCGCCGGGGCGCAGAAGAAACTGGATGACGCGGTCCGGGCCCTGGGGCGGCCCGAGCCGCGGGACAAAACCGATAAGCCGCAGGATCGGCCCGGATCGCAGGACAAGTCCGAAAAAAACGGCAAGTCCGAAAAAAACGAGACGGCGGACCGGACCGGCGCGGCGTCGGGACCGGAACGGACGGCGAAGGAACGCGCCGCCGAACGCAAACTGGAGTTGCTCGACGAGGAAGCCGGGGCCCTGCGGGACGCGATGCGCCGCGTCCGGCAGCAGCGCCGGAAACAAGTGGAAAAGGATTGGTAGACCGATGAAACGATTGGGGATCGCGACGGCGGCGCTGGCAACGCTGCTCACGCTGTACGGGGTCTCGCCCCGGCTGGCCGTCGAACCGGTAAATCCGGTGGCGGGGGAGACATTCATGGTGATGTTGGAGTTGGATGTGCCCGGCACGCCGGAATTCACTCTGCCGGAAGTCCCGGGCCTGCGGAGCGGACGGCGGGTCACCTCCACCCGGAGCAGCATCAGCATCGTCAACGGCAGACAGGAACAGTGGTTCCAGTATGCGGTGGCGGCGGTGGCGGAGCGTCCGGGGCGGGTGACGATCCCCGCATTTCAGGTGACGCTGAACGGCAAGGCGATCCCGATCCCGGCGTACACGTTCACGGTCCGCGACCCGGCGAAACTCTCCGCGCCGGACGGCCGGATCGCCGACCGGCCGCAGGCGTTTCTGCGCTGTCTGCCGGACCGCCCGGTGTATGTGGGCGAGACCGTGGAAGCGCAGTTGGAGGTGATGATCCCCGCCGGGATGCGGGCGACGATCCGGGATATCCGGGAGATCGGGTTCGGGGACGCGCTGTTCATCACGCAGGGGCGCGAACGGCTCCGGTTCCTCAATACCGGGCGGCGGCGCGCGGAACGGGACGGCGTCCATTATGTCGTGTACGAATTGTCCGGACGGTTTCAGCCTCAGCAGCCCGGGGAGTTCGCCCCGGAGTGCGAGTTGTCGATGGCGGTCTCCCGCCCGTCCGCCGCGGACGATTTTTTCGGGGATTTCTTCGCGATGAATTCCGCCCGGGAGATGCTGGTCCGGGCGGCGGCGGCGCGGCGGCTGACGGTCCGTTCCCTGCCGCCGGTGCCGCCGGACACGACGGATTCCGGTCTGGTGGGGGATTGGCGCATGGCGCTGACCGTGCCGGAGGGCGCGGAATTCAAGACCGGCGAAGTGGGGGAACTGACGCTGAATGTCTCCGGTTCCGGCGCGGCGGAGGTCTTTCACGCTCCGGCGCTGACCGTGCCGGGGGCGCGGATGTATCCCCCGGAGGTGAAGCGTACCGCGTCCGGCTTCTCCGTCAAGTATCTGTTCGTGCCGCTGACGCCGGGACCGCGGGAGTTGCAGGTCAATTTGGCGGTGTTCGACCCGGACAAGGGCGCGTACCGGATGGAACCGTGTTCCGTGAAGTTTCCGGTCGTCCCCGGCGCGATGGCGGCCGTGCCGCCCGCCGCCCCGCCGCCGCCGGTGTCCGGGCATGACGGCGGGACGACGACCGCGCCGGCGGTTTCCGGGGGGAGCGTGCTGGCCCCGGGCCGTCCGGTCCGGGTGCCGCTGTGGGAAAATTCCCGGTGGGGGATCCTCATTTTCACCGTCGTCGGCGCGGGGTGCTTCCTCGCCGGGTTCCTGCGCCGTCGGCGCGATGCGGACGGTTCGCGGCGGGAACGGCGGGCGCGGCGGCGGAAACTGGCGGAACTGGCCTCCCGGCTCCGGTCAGCCGACCGCGCCGCGCGGGTCCTGCGGGACGAAGGAGTGGCGGAGATCGCCGCCGCCGTCGGCCTGCCGCCCGGGGCGACGCCGGGCGAGATCGCGGAGAAAATGGACGATCCGGAACTGCGGGCGTTTTTCCGAACTCTTGACGACGCCGCGTTTCATCCCGGCGGCGCGGCGGCGGAACCGCCGGAAATCCGCCGGAAACTGGCGAAGTTTCTCCGGCGCGCCGTGCTGATTTTTCTCTTGGGCGCGTTCTCCGGCACCGGATCGGCGGCGGAAGTGGAAGCTGACCGCGACGCGGCGTACAAAGCGTTCGACGCCGGACGATACGCCGAGGCCCGGACGATGTTCCGCCGGATGATCGATCCCGACGCTCCCGACCCCAATCTGCTCTACAACTGCGGCTGTGCCGGCGTACTTTTGGGCGAATACCCGGACGCGACGCTGGCGTTTGAACAGGCGCTGCTGCTCTCTCCGGGCAACGCCGGTTTCCGGGCCGCCTATCAGGATTCGCTGAAAAAACTTTCCGGCGCGCCGGAGGAGCCCGATCATTCCTTCACCGAATTTCTGGCCGGATTACGGGACCGGTGCCGGCCGGACCGGTATCTGCTGCTGGCGTCCGCGGCGTTCTGTCTTGCCGGAGTGCTCTCGCTGTGCGGCCGGTTCCCGGGCCGGACCGCGCTGGGGGTGTTTCTGGCGGGGATCGTATTGCTCTCTTTGCTGGCGGCGTGGACGCAGATCAGTTTCCGTTATTCGCCGTCCCGGGCCAGGGTCGTCGCGGTCCGGGCGGAACTGCACCGCGTTCCCGTCGCCGACGGCAGCGTGGCCGGGATCGTCGCCGGCGGGACCGTCGTGCGCATTGCCGGACAGCGCGGCGACTGGACGCAGATCGTTCTGCCCGACGGAAGGATCGGCGGCTGGGTCAAAACCGCGCAGATTCGGAAGGTCTGTCCGCATGGAATCTGGTGAGATACCGCCGCTGGTCTGGTCGTTGAGCCGGAAACTCCGCCGCCGCTTCTGTCCGCGGGCGGCGGTCCTGCATTATCGGGAGGCGCGGCGGGGATTCGCTCCGGACGCCTCCGAAACGGACCGGCGGATCAACCGTCTGCACCGGATCGTGCCGGAGGGCAAATATCTGCGGCAACTGCTGCTGCGGATCATGCGGGAGATCTTTTACCGGGGCGGCGACGACCCGGACACCCTTCTTGCTCTGGCGCTGGACCGGTGCGAAAGCGATTTCCGGCGCATGATCTTCGGAGATGCGCCGCTGGTGATCGACACGGTGTACCGTCATGAATCGGGCGTGACCGCCTTGCGGGACGCCCTGCGCGATTCCCTGTACCGCAAGTGCCGCGCCCTGAGCGGCGGCGCGTGGCGGGAACTGCTGGACATCCCGGTGTCCCGGCGGCGGTTTCTCGCTTCGCCGCTGTGTCTGCGGATCAACGAACTGGCCTGCTACGCCTCGCCCCTGCTGGCGTATTCGGACCGCGGCAAACTGTACTGGGTGGAACTGCGCGGCGGGACGCTCGCGGACCACCCGGAGGTCATGCTGATGCACCGGTATTACGCGCTGAACCGCTCCGGGCGGGCCCCGGAAGCGCTCGCGTCCTGTCAACTGGACCCGGATACCGGAGACTTTCGCGGGGTCGACCGCGACTTCGACATCTCCGCCACGCTCCGTCTCATGAGCGCGGAAGCCGCCGCCCACCGGGAGGAAATGGCCCTGCCCGTACCGGAGATCCCGGCGAATTTCGGCAACTGCGAACGGTGTGTGTTCGCATCTTATTGTGGGGAAAACATCAAAGAAAGGAACGTAAGACCATGAAAAAACTGCTGTCGGCCCTGCTGCTTGCTTCCGGCATCCTGTCGGCATTTGCCCAGGCGCCCGCCGGATGGCTCACCGACTACGATCGGGCGCTGGAGATCGCCAAAAAGGAAAAGAAGCATGTCTATGTGCTTTTCACCGGATCGGACTGGTGTCACTGGTGCATCCGACTGCGCAAGGAGGTATTGGAACAGCCCGCGTTCAAAAAGTTCGCGCAGGAGCATCTCGTCACCGTTTACTGCGACTTCCCGCAGAGTACCCGTCTCCCGCGGGAGCAGTTGAATAAACAGCGGAAGTGGAGCCGGGACCTGCGGGCCGGTCAGGGGGTCCCCTCGGCGGTGATCGTCAATGCCGACGGCAAAGTCACCGGGCGCGTCAGCGGTTTTGCCGAAGCCGGCGCCTATCTGCAAAAATTGCAAAACGCCATTCGATGAAGCCGGTTTTACTGCTGCTTGCGGCACTGTTTCTGCTGTCGGGGACATCCTCCGTCCTCCGCGCCGCCGACACCGGGCCGGTCTGCACTCCGGACGGGGTCTGCTATCTTCCCGGCGCGGCTCGGGAGACGGCCGCATCCGCCGTGCCGGAACAATTCACCGTACTGCGGCGGCAGATCGGTCTGACCGACGCCGACGGCGTGTTGAAGTTTCTGCGCGGCACGGCGGAAGTTCCGGACACGGGAGCATTCTGGGGCATGCTGCTTCTGGCGCTGGCGGGCGGGTTTCTGCTCAATCTCACCCCTTGCGTGCTGCCGATGATCCCGGTGAATCTCGCCATCATCGGCGCGGCGGGCGGTGCCGCCGGGTTCCGCCGCGGACTGCTCTACGGTCTGGGCATGGCGGCGGCATACGGCACGCTGGGAATCCTGGCGGCGTTCGCCGGGGTCGGATTCGGCGGGCTGAATGCCGCGCCGTGGTTCAATTTCGCCGTGGGCGCCGTCCTGCTGGTCATGGCGGCGGCCATGACCGGCGCGGTCAACTTCGACCTCAGTTCTTTTCTGCCCCGCGTCTCCGGACGACTGCGGACGCTTCCCGGCGTCGCGCCGCTGCTGCTGGGGGCGCTGGCGGCGCTGCTGGCCGGAGCCTGCGTCGCTCCGGTGGCGGTCAGCATTCTGCTCTACACCGCGCGGGCGGTGACGGAGGGGCGGTACTACGCGGCGGTGATCCCCTTTGCCCTCGGCATCGGCATGGCGCTGCCGTGGCCGCTGGCGGGTGCGGGACTGGCGGTCCTGCCGAAGCCGGGAAGGTTCATGGCGGCGGTGAAATACCTCTTTGCCGGAGTGATCTTTCTGGCCGCCGGATATTACATTCTTGCAGGCATCAGACTGGCTTCCGCGCCCGCGACGGCGGCGGACGGATTCGCCGCGCTGGAAGCCGCCCGGGTGCGGGCGCTCCGGGAGAACCGCCCGATCCTGGTGAAGTTCACCGCGTCGTGGTGCGGCAACTGCGCCGCCATGGAGCGCGGCGCGTGGCGCGACCCGAGGGTGCGGACGGCGGTGGAGGAGCGCGTCATTCCGGTGACGTTTCCGGCGGAAGATCCCGCCGAGCCGCGGATCGCGGCCCTGCTCAAGGCGTGGGAGATCCCCGGCTTCCCGGCGCTGGTGCTCCTGAAGCCCGTTCTCGCCGCGCCGCGCTGAAGCGGAACTACGGCAGTTCGCAACGCACGCCGATGCCGGACGGCAGTTTCCGCCCGGTCGCCTCGGGAATGAACATCTCCTCCGCGACGATCTCCCCCGCGCCGCCGGTCGCTTCGCGCACCAGCCGCTCCAAAACCAGCAGGGAAAACCCGGGGGAGTGGCAACTGAGGACCAGTGTGAACGGGCGGTCCGGCCGGCGCAGCGCCAGACAATCGGCCAGCAGTTTGGGCAGGTCGGTTTCGATTTTCCACAACTGCCCGGAGGAGCCGCGGCCGAAGGTGGGCGGGTCCAGCGCGATGAGGTCGTACGTGCGGTTGCGGCGCAGTTCCCGGGCGGCGAACTTGTTGACGTCGTCCACGATCCAGCGGACGCGGTCGGGGATCTTCGGGTTGAGTGCGAGGTTTTCCCTGCCCCACTCGACCATGCCCCTGGCCGCGTCCAGATGGCACACGGCGGCGCCGCCGGCGGCCATGGCCAGCGACCCCAACCCGGAATAGGCGAAAAGATTCAGCGCCTCCCGTCCGGCGCAGGACCGCCGGAAAAACTCCCAGTTGCGGAACTGTTCCGCGAAAAAGCCCAGATGCCCGAAACCGGTCGGCTTGATCCGCATGACCATGCCGCCCCACCCGGCTTCCCACCGGTCCGGAAGGCGTTCCCGGCCGCGCCACGCGCCGCGCCCGGAACTGTCCCGGACGAATTCGGCGTCCGCCTCCCGCCATTCGGCCTCCGGCAGCGTCGGCGCCCAGAACGCGTTCAGCGCCGGGCGGATCAGCCGGTACGGGCCGACCTGTTCGAGTTTGCGCAAATTCCCGCTGTCCAGCAGCGTGTAGGCGGTTTCCTTCATGCCGTTTCCCCGGCCCGGTAGATGGTCTCGCCCCGGCGGACGGTCATCAGCGGCCGGTTGGTGTTCTTCTCGAACACCGCCAGATCCGCCCGCTTGCCGGGCAGCAGTTCGCCCCGGTCGCGGAAACCGTAATGTTCCGCCGGATTGCAGGTCACCGCCTGCGCCGCCTTGGTCTCCGAGAGGTGGCCGCAACTCATCAGACTGTGCCACCCGGAGTCCAGCATGGTGGTGGTCCCGGCCAGATTGCCGGCGGCATTCTGGGAGAACCCGTTCTGCACGATGATCTCCGACGGCCCGATGTGGTACGCGCCGTCGGGCATGCCGCTGGCCATGGTGCCGTCGCTGATCCCGATGATCTGACGCAGCGTCTTGCAGCGACAGGCCAGATCCACCATCCGGGAGTGGACGTGGCGGCCGTCGATGATCAGTTCCACCGAGACCCGGTCGTCGGTCAGCACGATGCCCGGCAGTCCGACCTGCCGCTGATGCAGCGGATTCATGCCGTTGAAAAGGTGGGTGCAGTGATTCGCCCCGGCGTCGATGGCCCGGAGCGTCTCCTCCTCCCCGGCCAGACTGTGCCCCATGGAAGCGATGACCCCCCGCTCGCGCAGCAGAGCGATCAGCCGTTCCGCGCCCGGAAGTTCCGGCGCGAAGGTCATGATCTTCACCAGTCCCCCTCCCGCGTCGATGAGGTCGGCGGCCAGTTTGAGGTCGATCTCCCGCAGAAACTTCGGCGGCTGGGCCCCGGCTTTTCCCGGATTGAGAAAAGGCCCCTCGATGTTGATGCCGATGGCGTCCGCTCCCGGCAGAGACTTGCCCATCTCCTCCGCCAGTCGGACCAGATTGGCGATCATCACGTCCGGAGCGTCGGAAACTACCGTCGGGCAGAATCCCGTCGCCCCCTTACGCCCCAGGATCGCGCTCATGGCGCCGAGGGACGTGGGCGAATCCGCCGCCCGGGAACAGTCGAATCCGCCCGCGCCGTGGATGTGGGTGTCCAGAAACCCGGGCGTGATGTAGCCGTTGTCGAAGCGGTAGACCTCCAGTTCCCTGTCGAGACTGAAGCCGGAAACGCCGCCCACGGCAATGATCATGTCATTCTCGCACAGCACCGCGCCGTTGCGGACGATGTGATCCGGGGTGATCAGGTAGTCGGCGACGTACAGTCGCCGCACCCGGGTTTTTTTCGCGTTGACGTGAAGCATAATCTCTCCTTGACCGGCGTAAATATAACCCGTCCGGTCCGTTTTTTCAAGGCTTGAGGGACAAACTCCGGCGATAGGAGACGATCCCGTCGACGATGCCCCGGGCGATCTTGTCCTGATAGTCGCTCCGGTTCAGGCGCTTCTCCTCGGCGCGGTTGCTGATGAAGCCGACTTCGATCAGCACCCCCGGCGCGCTCAGGTCCCGCAGGACGGCGAACCGCGCCCGCTTGATGCCGCGGTCCGTCGCCGCGGTGCTTTTCAGCACGGCGCGCTGGATGTGCCAGGCCAAAGCGAGGTTGTTGGCGTCGAACCGGTTTCCCGGATGCGTCTTGGTTTTGTTTTTGCCGCCGTTGCTGGAGGCCGCTCCCGCCGGGGTTAGGCAGAAGGTCTCGATCCCGGAGAGCGTCCGGTCGGCGGCGGAATTGACGTGGATGGAGACGAAGATGTCGCTTTTCGACTGCCGCTGCAACGGTCCGATCCGGGCCAGCGGCACCTGAACGTCGGAGTTGCGGCTCATCACCACCTTGAAGCCGTTCCGCCGCAGCAGCGCGGCCGTTTTGCGCCCCAGCGCCAGCGTCAGGTCTTTTTCCCGGGAGAATGCGCCGAGCGCGCCGGGGTCGGCGCCGCCGTGTCCCATATCCAAGTAGACCGTGCGCACCGGATGGGACGGCACGGAGGCGGGAAACAGCAGCGGGCGCAGGACTTTGCGCCAATCCAGGACGCTGAGATACGGCGCGGCGCCGTCGAACGCGGTCGGAAAGCAGAGTTCCACCCGGAATCCGTTGCACAGAAACCGCCGCTGATTGCGCTCGAAGCGCAGACTCATCCCCCGCCCGGCGGCGGACAGGGTCCCGCCGGTCTGCCGCACGAGGAAGCGGTTGAGCGTCAGCAGGTCGTCAAGATTGCAGCAGTTGCGTCCGGCGATGGTCCGCTGGCGGATCGCCGGAGCCGCCGGGAGCGTCAGCGCGGCGGCGGCGGCCAGAAGACAAAGAAACCGTTTCCCCATCCGCGTCACTCCGTCCGCGCGAGTTTCACCAGACGGATGGAATCCTCGACCGGCGGATACATCGCGCTGATCCCCGGTCCGATTTTCACCGTCTGCGCCAGCGAACCGTATACGAAGGCCCGGCTCTCGCACAGCGCCCGTTTCCACGGCAGTTCCAGCGCCAGCGTCGCCGCCAGCGCCGCGGACAGCGTGCATCCGGTGCCGTGGGCGGCGGCGCGCGGAACTTCCAGCCGGGGCGTGGTCAGGGTGTGAAGTTCGCCGCCCCGGGCGATCACGTCCACGCAGAGATCGCCCGCGTCGTGACCGCCCTTGAGCAACACGGCGCAGGAGAAGCGGGAACTCAATTCCGCCGCCGCGGTCTTCATCTCCTCCACGCCGGAGATCTTCCGGTCCAGCAGCAGTTCCGCCTCCGGCAGATTGGGGGTGATCCAACTTGCCAGCGGCAGCAGGCGTTCCCGCATGGCCGCCACGGCATCGTCCCGCATCAGCCGGACGCCGCTGGTGGAGACCATGACCGGGTCGCAGACCAGTTTCAGTTTATGCCGCCTCACCGCGTCCGCCACGACGTCGACCACCGCGGCGGAAAAGAGCATGCCGGATTTGCAGTATTTCACCGCGATTGCTTCCATCACCGCGTCGATCTGGGCGGCGACCCCCGCCGGGTCCACCGGGTCGATCCGGCGGACGGCGGCGGGATTCTGGGCCGTGACCGCGGCCACGGCGCAACAGCCGAAAACTCCCAGCGCATTGAACGTCCGCAGATCGGCGGCGACCCCCGCCCCGCCTCCGGAATCCGTGCCGGCGATGGTCATGGCCACGGGATAAAATTGCTCTTTACCGCTCTTTTTCATTTGTTTTGACCCGGTTGGGATGTTATGTTAATATCATTGCAGGGTAACGTACATCCGCAACAAGGAAAAAACAACCCCTTCGGGACGATGAACCGGCAAATAATCCGCATATTTTTTTCACTGACCGTGTTCGCGGCCGTTCCGGGAGCGCTTCGGGCCGATCTGCCCGTGGCCTCCCGGGTCCGTCTGCGCAACGAACACTCCGGACGGGACGCCGAATTTCTCCGGGCAACGCTCCGGCAGTTGGACGCATGGCGGCGGCTGACCGGGCTCAAACCGCCGAAAAACGACCTGACCGTGATCACCGGCTGTCCGAAATTCGTCTGTGCGCCGGGGGTGCTGCAACTGCCCGGAGACGCCGAACTCTGGGAACGGGACCTCCCGTTGCGGCGGCGGATCTGCGGGGCGCTGGCCGCCCACCGATTCCAACTGACCTTTTCGCCGGAAAGCGCCGGTCTGGCGCCGTGGGCGGTCGTCGGGCTGGAGGAGGCGATCCGGGCCGCCGACACGATGGGCAGGTACGTCGCCGGCAACCGGACCTATCCGCTGATGGCGGCATTCGCGGCGCGGACCGGGCGGCTGCCGGATTTTCGGGCCATGTGCCGGGGGGACCGTCCCGGCGGCGCGGTGATGGACGACTTCGCCGCGGAACAGGCGCGGCTGCTGCTGGAGATTCTGGCCCGGAACGGCCGGACCGGGGAACTTTTCGCCGATATGCTGGACGGGAAAGGTCCGGACCGGTGGCTGGTCTGGTACACGTCGCCCGCCGAAGCGCAGGAAGCCCTGACCGCCGATGCGGCGAAACTCCTGTGGAACCGCAGTTCTCCGCTGCCGCCGGACCGGGCGGAGGCGCGGATCGCGGAACTGGAGCAGTTCTTTTTCCCGGAACGTCTGCCGAATGGAACACTCTCCGGCCGGATCGTTTCCGGCGATATCCATGCGTGGGCCGCGCAACTTGCGTCCGACCGCCCCGACGCCATGCGTCTGCGCCGGGCGGCGGCGGGACCGTGGCGGGAACTTGGCGCGATGCTCGCCCCGCCGGAGCGGGAACTCTGCGTCCGCGTCGTCGAATGCGTACTGACCGCGGGATTGAAGCCCGCCGCGCCGGAACGCTTCACCGCCGCGGTCGCCGCGCTGAGAAACGCGCTTGACCGGCGGCGGAAACAGGAGGCGTATCTGCGGTCCGTTCTGGACCGGACCGTCTCTCCGGCGGTCCGGCTTCGTCTGCCCCTGCTGGGCGCGGATGGCGGCGATCCCGCGCTTTCCCCCGCGCAGACGGAATTTTTCTCCCGGACGCTGGACCGTTATTTGAGGTAGTCGAACTGCCAGCGGGTGATTCCGTGGAACGGGCGGTCCGGAGCCACGCGCACGGACGGGAAGTTCGGATGGTTCACCGCGTCCGGCCAGCATTGGGGTTCCAGACAGAAGCCGCCGAATGCGGCGTAGGGTCGTCCGCTTTTTCCGGCGAAAGCGGTGTCCGGCAGTCCTCCGCCCATGTAGAATTGGAGCCCCGGGCGGGAGGTGTGCAGGCGCATGCGGATGCCGGACCCGGCAGCCGTCACCACCGCGCAATCCTCCTGAAAGCGGCGGTCCTGATCCCCGAGGACGAAGTTGTCGTCGAAGCCGCCGGGACGGTCCGTCAGGATCGCGGCGAAACTCCGGCCGCGCCGCAGGTCGAACCGGGTTCCGTCCACCGGAAGCACCTCTCCCGTCGGCACCAGAAAATCGTTCACCGCCGTCACCCGGTCGGATTTCAGCGTGATGAAGTGGGTGTCGCAATGCCCGGAGGACTCCCCCTCCAAATTGAAGTAGATGTGGCTGGTGAAGTCGGCCACGGTCGGCCGGTCGGCTTCGGCGGTGATCTCCAATTCCAGCGTATGCTTCGGTTTCAGCGAGTAAGCGGCCCGGATGAACAACTTCCCGGGAAATCCCGCGTCCCCGTCCGGACTGGTCAGCGTCAGCGTCAGACGGTCGGACGCGGCCTCCTCCGCTGTCCACATCCGGTGGGAATAGCCGAATCCGCCGTGCAGCGTGCTGTGATTCCGGTCGTTGAGGCACGTCTGATAGATCCGGCCATCCAGCGTGAAACGGCCGCCGCCGATCCGGTTGGCCATCCGGCCGATCAGTGCACCCAGATAACCCGGATTCTCCCGGTACGTTTCCGGATGTTTCCAGCCCAGCGCCACATCCCGCGGCGTTCCGTACCGGTCCGGGGCGTATAGCGCGGTGACGCACCCGCCGAAGTCGGTGATGTCCACGCCGAATCCGTCGGCTTCCCGCAGGCGGAAGATTGACGCGATTTCTCCGTTCGGCAGACGGAAAAACGGTTCCCGCGTCATGGACGGCCTACTTCATGCCCAGCACGGCCAGCGCGTTGTCCCGGCCGACTTTTTTCAGTTCCGCGTCGGTGAGGATGTCCAGCGAAGCGAGGAAGTTCATGCAGTCGCTGATCGTGGACGCCGAACCGACCAGACACTGTTTGTCGGGATTGTAGAGTTTGCCGTCGGGGTAGAGGATCGCCTTGTTCCCCAGCGTGGAGTAATCTCCCGGCGGGAAGCCGGTGACGCTGGAGGCGTCGCTGGTGACGATGAGCCGGTCTGTCCCTTTCACCCGGAGAATGATCTTGATCAGTTCCCCGGGCAGATGGTGCCCGTCGGTGATGATCATCGCCGTCAGCCGGTCCTCGGCCAGCCCCGCGTAAAAGGGGTTGCGGTGCCGGTCCAGCAGATTCGGACAGCCGTTGCCCAGATGGGTGAGCAGTTTCGCCCCCGCGTCGGCGGCGGAACGGACCTGCGCGGTCGTGGCCATGTGATGACCGACGCTGACCGCAACGCCCCGTTCCTTCAGCGCGGCGATGGCTTCGGCGGCTCCGTCCGCGTCGGCGGCGACGGTGATGATTTTGACCCAGTCGCCGCAGGGGTCGATGAGCGCGGCGATGTTCTCCGCCGTGGGCGGCACCACATACTTGGGATCGTGCGCCCCTACCGCGCCGGGAACGGGGGAGATGAACGGGCCTTCAAAATGGACGCCCGGCACATGATCCCGCAGGCCGTTGGCTTCGACCACTTCCCGGATCATCAGCGCGTTGCGTACGTTCTTCCGCAGATCGCCGGTGACGATCGTCGGAAGAAACATCGCCGTCCCGGTCGCCAGCAGTTCTTCGATCGAACGCAGGATCATGTCCCGCGTCAGTTCAGGGTCGCTGTAATCCACGCCCCGATGCCCGTTGACCTGCAAATCCACCCAGCCGTGATTGATCATGATGAGAACATCCCTTTCTTAAGATTTCGTGAAGATGACCGATGTCGCCACTGAATATAACACCGGAACCGGGAAAAAACCAGTCGCGGCGGCGGGTTTTTCGGCCGGTGCGGCGGAGAACCCCCCGCCCGCGGGAAAAAACTTCGTTTTTTTGCTCTTGCGGCTTGACATTTCGTCCGGAAGTGTGTAATGTATAACCGCGCGCCGGTGTAAATCCCGGATTGACAGCGAATCACAAAAGGAGAATCACAAAATGCTCACAGTCGGAATCATCATGATGATCGTCGGGTTCCTCGGCGTCATGGTCTGCATGAAAATCCAACGATCCAATCCCTCCATTCAGCCCGTGGCGCTGCTCTGCGTGCTGGTGCTGCTGGGCGGTCTCGGCGTCTACGCCTATGACATTCTCTCCGGCAATTCCGGCGGTTCCGGCATGGAGACCGGGCGCATTTACTACTGTTCCGTGGCGGACCGGGCCGGCTCGGTCCTGAAGGACGCCGTCCCCGGCAGGAAAGTCGTTTATGTCGTCGATCCGATGATGCTGAACAGCGAAACGGCCAAATCCGCGGTGGAGACGTTTAAGAAAGCCTACGGCTCCGACGACGTCGTGCTGGCCTCCATCGAAGTTCCGTCTGATTACGCCGAGGGCGGTATGGACCTTTTCAGTTTCCTCAAACCCAAGCACATCGACGATCTGGTCGCCGCCAATTCCGACGCCGGGGCGTTCGTGCTGGATATCGGTCTGCCGGAAAAAGGCGCGCAGATCAAGTGCTTCTCCTCGCCGGCGGACAAGCGGCCGGTCTTTTTCCTGACCAACATCGGCCCCGTCAGCGGCAAGGTCGTGAAGAAACTCATCAAGGAGGGGAAGATCAGCGGCGTGGTCATCGGCAAGGGCGGCAAGCGCGACCCGGACTACGAGCCCAGCGCCAGGAAATTGCAGGAGGCGTTCGACCGTCTCTATGTGGTCGTTGACAAGACCAATCTGGACAAGTACGACAAGAACTTCTGAGTCCGCCGAATCCGCAAGCACAGCGCCGGGCACGTCCGGCGCTTTTTTGCATGAGCGGTCCGCGAAATGAAAGAATCCCGTTTTCCCTCTCCCGAAAATATCACCACCCACCCGCCACAGAAGGAGGACAGCATGGTCACGATCAAGACTTCCAAAGGAGACATTGTCATCGAACTGTTTGACGCGGAAGCGCCGGAAACCGTAAAAAATTTCCTTGCCTACGTCCGCGAGGGTTTTTACCGGAACACCCTCTTTCACCGGGTGATCCCCAACTTCATGATTCAGGGCGGCGGGTTCGATACCGGTTTCGTCCAGAAGCCGACCCGTCCTCCGGTCAAAAACGAGGCCGCGAACCGGATTTCCAATTGCCGGGGCACCATCGCCATGGCCCGGACCATGGTGGTGGATTCCGCCACCAGCCAGTTTTTCATCAATCTTGTGGATAACGCGTTTCTGGATTACCAAGGGCCCTCGCCCCGGTTGTTCGGATACTGCGTGTTCGGCAGAGTCGTCTCCGGCATGGATGTGGTGGACGCCATCGCCGCCGTGGAAACCGGCAGCCGCGGCATGCATCAGGACGTCCCGACGGAAGACGTCGTCATTCTCGACGTTACGGAAGAATAAGCGGACGGTTCTTTTTGGGGTCCCCGGCTTTTTTCGGCGGTCTGCGGATGACGGCTCCGGACGACTCCGCGGCCAAATCTGTGAAAATGTTTCCCGCTTTTCCGCGGAAAAGAGTTTTCGCGCTTTGACCGCACTTGCCGCACCGGGGGAGAACTCCCCCGCCCCCCGGCGCGTCGGCTCCGCCTCCGCGACTGCACGGACGGAGCGGTTCACTTCCCGTTCAGGAGTTTTCGCCGCCCTTGAGAACTCAGGACGACGCAGGGATATCCGCTCCGGTCGACGCGGCCGAGGTCGCCGGAATCCATCAGCATTCGAAGCAGTTGTTCGACCCTGGCGGCCCGCAGATGCCGCAGCGCGCCGAAGCACGGGTTGCGGTGCCAGTTCCCGGCGATAATGGATGCGCTCCGGCTGCCGGCAAGGATTTGTCCGAGTTTTCCGACCCCGATGCGGCCGTGGAAAATGTCCGCCGCCCGCAGCGCGACGCGGATGTCGTCATCGCGGAATCCCGCGGCGACGGAATCTCCCCGCCCGTTGCAGATGTCACAGCACCCGCAGCGCCAGTCCGCTCCGTTTTCGCCGAAATACTCGATCAACTCCAGTTGCCGGCACCGGGTGCTTTGAGCGTAGGCGACCACATCGTCCAGCCTCGCGGTCTCGTAATCCAGTCTCCGGCTCAGTTCCGCATCGTCCAGTTCCGGGACCTCCAGTTCGGGATCGGCCAATTCGATGGTCCGTCCCGCGAATCCGCCGCGCCATTCCAGCACTTCCCCGGAGAGTGCGTTCAGCACCCGCCGGACCTGTTCGCCGCTCAAACCGGAGATTTCCGACAGTTCCTCCACGCCGAATTCCGTCTCCCGCCCGGCGCCGCGCCCCATATGAGCGATCACCCGGTGGATGAACCGCGACCGCTGGGTCTTCTCCTCCTGATGCAGGACCCGGAGTCGGTCCGGATCTCCGATGAACCGCAGCGTGCCGTGACCGCCCCGGCGGGCGCCGCGCCGGATGGCTCCGATCTTCTCCAGAATGCCCAGCGCGGCGGAGACCTGCCCGTCGCTCTTTGCCCCGGGGATCTCCGGCGTCAGCGCGGACGCGGAGATCTCCAGCGGTCCGGGAACAGGCATGGCCAGCGCCCGGCGCCGCAGGACCCGGTAGACGTTGCGGATCGTCGCCGGAGGCGGGTTGTTCATCTCGATGAGGAACTTCTGAATGTACCGGTCGCTGTAACTGAACAGCAGAACGCACTCCGCGCTCTCGCCGTCCCGTCCGGCCCGGCCCGCTTCCTGATAGTAGGCTTCCAGCGACCCCGGCAACTGGTAGTGGATCACCCTGCGCACATCCGGGCGGTCGATGCCCATGCCGAAAGCATTCGTCGCCGCCAGCACCGGCGCCGGGTCGGTCATGAAGTATTCCTGCGCCGCGCCGCGTTTTTCCGCGCTCATTCCGGCATGGTATCCGACTACGCCGGGGATCGCGGCCAATTCGTCCACCGCCTGCCTCGTGGCGGCGTAGATCAGCGTCGGGACCCGCGCTCCGGCCAGCAGCCGCTTCAGCGCGGCGAACTTCGCCTCCCGGCCGCCGCCGCACGGCAGGACCTTGAACGCCAGATTCGGCCGCCGGAATCCCGCCGCCACCAGTTCCATATTCTCCCGGCGCAACTGGGTGCGGATGTCCCGGCAGACCAGCGGCGTCGCCGTGGCGGTGAAGGCACAGACGCGGGGAATGCCGCAGGCCTGCGCGCTCTCCCCGATCCGCCGGTAACTCGGGCGGAAGTCGTGACCCCATTCGCTGATGCAGTGGGCTTCGTCCACCACCAGCATTTCCGGGCGGTGGCGGAGCAGAAAATTGCGGAAAAAATCGGTCTGCAGCCGTTCTGGGGCGACATAGAGCAGTTTGATCTCCCCCGCCGCCGCCGCTTCCGCCGCCGCCGTCTGTTCGGCAAAGGGGACGGTACTGTTGATGAACGCCGCCGGGATGCCCCGCTTGCGCAGCGCCTGCACCTGATCAAACATCAGCGCGATGAGCGGGGAGACCACCAGCGTGAATCCGGGCGCCAGCAGCGCCGGCAACTGATAGCAGAGGGATTTGCCCGCTCCGGTGGGCATGACCACGCAGAGGTCGCGCCCGGAGGTGATTTTTTCCACGACCTGCCGCTGGTGATCGAGAAAATCCTCGAACCCGAAGTACCGCTTCAGTCCGGCCAGCAGGGGATCGTTCACTGATCCAACTCCGCGGCCATTTCCTTCAGTTTCTTGAGATCGAGTTTGCCGCTGCCCAGCATCGGCAGCGTGGGAACTTTGATGAAGCCGTCCGCTTTGGGTATCCAGATGTTCGGCAGACCCATCTCCCGCATGGCGGCGATGGTGCCGGGCACGTCCATGTCGTCGGCGGTGTAGAAGACGATCAGCCGTTCGCCCTTGCTGGCGTCCTTGCATCCGGCCACCGCCACGTCGCGTTCCTCCGACTTGCGCAACTGGACGATGGCGTCCTCCACGCCCTCATGGGGAACCATTTCGCCGCCGATCTTGCTGAACCGGCTGGAGCGTCCGGTGATGTAGATGTAGCCGTCCTGGTCCATGTGGGCCACGTCGCCGGTGTCGTAGTAGTCGTTTTTGATCGCCAGATCGGTGAGGTGCAGTTCGTTGAGGTAGCCTTTCATCACCGTACCGGAACGCACCTGCAGATTGCCGTCCACCCCGGGGGGGACTTCCACGCCGGTTTCCGGGTCGATGATCCGGGCGTGAATGCCCGGCAGGGGCGCGCCGATGCTGCCGGGATGGTCGGAGCGGGTGCTGAGCGTGTAGATGGAGTTGTTGATGTTGATGGAGACGATGGGGGACAATTCGGTGCAGCCGTATCCCTCGATGACGTCGCGGCCGGTCATTTCCCGGTAGCGGTCGGCCAGTTCGGTGCGGAGTTTCTCGCCGCCGGTGATGCAGAGCCGAAGCGACTTGAAGTCCTCCGGCGTCGCTTTGGACATATACCGCTGCAGGAAAGTCGGCGTGCCGCACATAATGGTGATCTTGTAGTCCCGGATCGCCTTGACGATGGTGGCCGATTCCAGCGGATTGAGCGTGAATACCGACGGCGTGCCGCTGGCGGCCGGAAACGCGAAGCCCACCATGAATCCGAACGAGTGGAACATCGGCAGATTCCCCGCCAGCACGTCCCGGCGGGACCAGTCCACCACCCGGAAAAACGCCTGAATGTCGCAGTTGATGTTGCGCTGGGTGAGCATCACCGCCTTGGGTCGGCCGGTGGAACCGCTGGAGAAGATCAGCGCCGCCTGATGGAACACGTTGAAGCAACTGTGGGGCGCGATGGTGTGAGCCAGTCCCCGGGGCAGCAGAAAAGTCAGCATCAGCATGGCCCGGAGTTTGCGTCCGGCGGAGAAACTCGGCACCAGATCCTCCAGAAAGACCATCTCCTCCGTGGCTTCCCACTTGAGTTTTTCCAGGAACTTGCGGCTGGTGAGGATGACTTTCACCCCGGCCCGGCGCACCGAATCCATCGCCACCGGCTGTCCGGCGGAGTAGTTCATCATCGCCGGGGTCCGGTCGGCGCACATCACGCCCAGCATCACGCCGGCGGCCGCCGGCATGTTGGGCAGCAAAACGCCGATGTAGCCGGACCGGCCGTCGTCCAGTTTCCGGATCTCCTGCGACAGCAGCGTCATCATCATCATGATCTTGAAGTTGTTCAGGTGCTTGCCGGTGGAGGCGTCGTAAAAGGTGATCCCGAAAGGATGCCGTTTGGCGTGAAAGAGAAACGCGGTATGGACCGGCAGTTCCCCCGGCTGGGGCTGGCGCTCCGCCATGGCGCCGAGTTCCGAAATCTTCTGCCGCATCTGGAAAGGCGAAAGCCCCGCTTCGACGGGTTCGCCGATGGCCACGGAGTAATCCACCGGCCAGCGGTGCAGCGGCCGCAGATGGAGTTTGTTGTCGTGGATCCCGGTCAGCCGCCCGTGCAGCATGCCCAGACGCAGCGGCAGGATCGTCACCTGCACTTCCGGGGGGATCAGCGCCTGCACCCCGGAGCGGAACCGCATCAGATTGCCGTTGCCGGAAATCTCCCCTTCCGGGAAATAGCAGATGGTCTCGCCCGCCCGGAGCCTTTCGTGGATCATGGCGACGAAGGCCTTCAGATCGCTGGGCCGCCCGGAGGTCGGCACTTTCAGCGCGCCCAGATACCAGAAGATCAGCCGGTTGGGGATAAAATTCAGCAGGTCCGTGCGCACCATGAAGCGCACCCGCTGACGGGCCACCAACTGGATCATCAGCAGATCCAGCAGCGAAACATGGTTGGAGACCAGCAGGATCGGCCCGGAGTAGGGCAGATTCTCCCTGCCGAACACCCGCACCCGGAGAAATCCCACGCGCAGCAGACCGGCGATGAGTTTCAACAGCAGTTTGGGCGACAGCAGGATGAATACGGCGGCGGCGGCGACCAGCACCGGCCAGAAGGAAAAAACGGTTTTGACGGTTTCCGACATGGTTCCCTATACCTTGAAAATTATATTTTCGTTGACACAAATACCCGAACAGGTCTGTAATATAGCACCAAAACGGAAATACTTCAACTTTTTCCCCGCGCCTATTGAAAAACCCGCGCCGGGGGGCTATCTTAATGAGTTAGATTGTGTGCGGGGCGGATGATTCCGCTTCTCTTCGGGAAGGGGGGAGGCGAAACGGCCGCGCCCGCACGGAGTTGCAGGAAGATTCAACGGAGAAGCCGTCCTCATGGGAAGTTTTGAAGACCGACTGCTGGCCGTTTCCGGTCCCGCCGAACTCAAGCGCGCCAAGGACCTGCTCAAGCGCCGGACGCTCTGCGGCGCCTGGCGCGGGGCGGACGGGCGGCTGCACGGCGTATTCCGCGAACCGGGGGCGATCCCGGCGGAAGTCGCCGTCGCCACCGGGGAAGTCACCCGCGCCGAGTGTTCCCGCTGTTCCGGGGACGGCGTCTGCGCCCACGCGCTGGCGCTGCTGATGTACGGCGGCCGTTTCCGGGGGTTCGACGCCGCGCCGGAAACTCCGCCGGTCTACGCCAAAGGTCTGCTGAAGCAGGATCTGCAGACGCTGGCGACCCGGGGCATGAACAACTCCGCGCAACTCCGGCTGACCGTGGCGGAGGACAATCTCCACGCCCCCAGCAAGTACGAAACGCTGACGTTGAGCGTCAAACTCGTCACCCCCCAGCGGGAGTACACCGGAAATCTGAGCAACCTCCGGCAGTTGTACTTCGAGAAATCGCTGAACGTGGTGGTGAAGTTCGACGACTTCCCGCTTCACGACCAGCAGATCATCCGCTTTCTGGCGCTCAACGGCGAAGCGCTCAACTCCAACATCTCGCTTTCCGCGGAACTCACCGCCGAACTGTTTCACGCCCTGCCCGGATTTCCCCGCTTTTTCCGCGACCGGACCCGGATCATCGTCCGCCCGGAGCGGGCCGCGCCCGCGCTGGTCCGGGTGGGGAACAAACTCCTGCCCGGCATTCTGATCGGCGATGCCGCGCTGCCGCTGCCCGGGGCGCGGGTCATCACCGGGCGGTCCGGGTACTGGGTGGGCAGAAACGACGAATACTTTTTCATCGGCGGCGAATGCGAGGCGGGGTTTCTGCGGAGTTTCTTCCGCGCCGGGGCGCAGGAACGCGATTCCATTTCCGGCTTTCCGCTGCCGGTGGTCCATGCCGGGAGCGCGGAGCCGGAGACCATGCCGGTCACGATCCTGCTGGACGCCGCATTCACCCCCGGGGGCGCGCTGACCCTCACCCCGGAATACTGCTACCGGACCGCGGGGGGAACGCGGCTGCTCCCGCCTCGAAGCGGCCGGATCGTCGTCGACGGCAAACGGTGCCGCCGCCGGGACCGGAGCGCGGAATGGGAGTTCGAGAACCTGCTCGCCATGTTCGGCTTTACGCTGGACGACCGGACCGCCGCCGCTTCCTCCGCCGATATGGAACTGGCGGGGCTGTTTTTGGACCGGGTCCTGCCGGAACTGCTCGTTTCTCCCCGTTGGCATCTGGCGTTGAGCGGGCCGCTGGCCGCGATGCTCAACGGCGGCGCCGGTGTGCCGGAGATCACGCTGCGCTGCACCTTGCGGGAGACCGGCGCGGACGCCTGTCTGCTCGACTTCACTCTGGCGGGGCGGGGGCGGCTCATCGACTGGGACGACTGTTTCCACCACGCCGCCGACCGCCGCGCCTATCTCCGGAGCGGGAACGGGATCTTCGCGCTTCCCCCCGCGCTCGGGCGGCTCATGCGCGCTTCCGGGGCGATGTTCCGGAAAGTCGACCCGGCGGCCAGGACGCTGGAACTGCCCCGCTGCAACCTTGCCTACTTCCGGGAACTGGCCCGGGATATTCCGGGCGCCGTCCCGCCGGAACTGGCCGCCGACGGTCCCGGAGCCGCTCCGCCGCCGGAACAGCGGCATTTTCATTTCCACGGGGAACTGCGCGGTTACCAGCGGGAGGGGGTAACTTTCATGCAGTATCTGGCCGACCGGGACTTCAACGCGCTGCTGGCCGACGAGATGGGCCTGGGCAAGACGGTGCAGCTGCTCGCACTGCTGGCGTCCCGGATGGTCCCCGGCGGTCGGCCGTCGCTGATCGTCTGCCCGGCTTCGCTCACCGTGAACTGGGAGCGGGAAGCCCGCCGCTTCGTTCCCGATCTCCGGGTGGCCGCGCCTCAGGGGAGCGAGCGGAACGCGGTGTTGAAACAGCCGGAGTCGTTCGATCTGCTGATCCTTTCCTACGCCGGAGCGCGGATGAGCCGGGACCTTCTGCGCAAGTACCAGTTTGATTTTCTGGTGCTGGACGAGGCCCAGCACATCAAGAACCCCGGGTCGGCCAACGCCAGAAACTGCAAATCCTTCACCGCGGCCCACCGGGTGGTCCTGAGCGGCACTCCGCTGGAGAACTCCCCGGGGGACTTGTGGAGCGTCATGGATTTTCTCCAGCCGGGGATGCTGGGAACGCTGCCGGCTTTCCGCCGCCGCTATGCCGGGATCGCCGACGACCCGGAACTGCAGCACGATCTGGTCTGCCGCACCGCGCCTTTCATCCGGCGGCGCACCAAAAGCGAAGTCGCCCGGGACCTGCCGGAGAAAAGCGAGCGGACCGTCTACTGCGATCCCCTGCCGGAACAGCGGCATCTCTACCGGGAACTTCTTGCCGCCGGACGGGAGATCATCTCCGGCGGCAGCAGCGCCGACATCTTTTCGCTGCTCCTGCGGCTGCGGCAGGTCTGCTGTCACCCGGCGCTGCTGCCGGACGGCCGGGGGGAGGACATCCCGTCCGGCAAGACCGAACTGCTCTTTGAACTTCTGGACGAAACGCTGGACAGCGGACACAAGGTTCTGCTGTTCAGTCAGTTCACCAGCATGCTCCAGTTGCTCATCCCCATGCTGGAATCCCGGGGCATCCCCTTCGAATATCTCGACGGCGCCACGCGGGACCGGCAGGTGCGGGTGGACCGCTTCAACTCCGATCCGGCGATCCCGCTCTTTCTGCTGAGTCTGAAAGCCGGCGGCACCGGACTGAACCTCACCGCCGCCGACACCGTCATTCTCTACGACCCGTGGTGGAATCCGGCGGTGGAACTGCAGGCCGCCGACCGCACCCACCGGATCGGTCAGACCCGCCCGGTCTCCACGCTCAAACTGGTGATGCGCGATTCGGTGGAGGAGAAGGTGCTGGCTCTGCAGGAACGGAAAAAACATCTTTTCGATGCGCTGGTGGGCGATCCCGCCGCCGCCGCCGGGCTGTCGCTGGACGATCTGCGGCGGATCTTCGAAACCAACTGAATAAAAGCATTTCGCTTTTCTTGAAAAGGGTGAGGGTTTGGGAGCGGGGAAAACTTCTTTTCACGTGAAAAGAAGTTTTCCCCGCTCCCGAGAATCAGTCTTCCCTCCGCGTCAGGTACGGCAGCAGGTCTTCGCTGTCTCCCGCGCCGAGGACCGCGAGGACGGCGGGACGCGGCAGCGCGTTCAGCACGGTCCGCGCCGCTTCCGGGTACGGAATGTCAAGGTACTTCGCGCCGCAGGCTCGGGCCAATGCCGCGCCGTCGACCTGTCCGCGTTCGCTCCACGCGGCGAAAACCGGCAGGATGAAGCAACTGTCGGCGGTTTGGAGTTCCCGGACGAAATCGCTGAAGTACCGCTGCAGCCGGGCGAAACGGTGGGGCTGGAAGACGACCCGCAGATGGCATTCGGGGAAGCGCCGCCGCAGCAGCGCGAGTGCACAGCGCACTTCGGTCGGGTGGTGCGCGTAGTCTTCGATCACGGTGACGCGGTCGAATGCGGCGCGGACGCTCATGCGGCGCGCCACTTCCGGGTAGTGCGCGGCGGCGCGTTGTGCCGCTTCCGGGTCACAGCCCAGGAGGATGGCCGCGCGGCAGGCGAGAAAGGCGTTCTCCGCCTGAAATCCGTACAGTCCGGCGAATTGCTCCGGCGCTTCGGCCAGCCGCTCGGCCCGGGGGTGGCCGCCGAAGAGGGCGTCACACCGGGGCGAGGCATAGTAGATCAGATGTTCGGAATTCGCCGCCACGGTGCGGAAGTTCGCCTCCAGCGCCGCTGTGCCGCCGACGCTCCAGGCGTGATCGTCCTCCACATTGGGGATGACCGCGAGAAAATTCCGCAATTCGGTGTGGGTGCCGTCGGATTCGTCCGCTTCCGTGACGAAAATATCCCCGTTGCCCGCGGCGCAGGCCGGCAGGTCCCGCACCGCCGCCCCCACCATGAATCCGGGATCGAAACCGCATTGCCGCAGAATCGCGGCCAGCAGCGCGGTGATGGAACTTTTGCCGTGGGAGCCGGTGACCGCGACGCACCGACGGTATCCGGCGGCGAACCGGGCCAGATACTCCCCCCGGCGCAGTTGTGCGATCCCGAATGCGGCGGCGCGGCGCCGTTCGCAGTTGTCCGGGCCGACCGCGCTGGAGTAGACCGCGCAATCCGTATCCGGCGGCAGATTCTCCGGCGAGTGGCCGACTGCGACCGTCGCGCCGAGTGTCCGCAGATGCCGGCATTTGGCGTTGTCCGTCAGATCCGACCCCGAGACCCGGTGGCTCCGCCGCAGCGTCAGTTCCGCCAGCGGGGCCATGCCGGCCCCGCCGATGCCGATGAAGTGAAACTTCATGACAGCGATTGTTTTTTCCGGCTCTGGTGCAGCCGGTAATAGATGCCCTGCATGGCCAGCAGTTCCTGATGGGTGCCGGATTCCGCGATCCGGCCGCGGTCCAGCACGATGATCCGGTCGGCGTGTTCGATGGTGCTGAGCCGGTGGGCGATGACGAAAACGGTCCGGTCCCGCATCGCTTTGTCCAACGCCTCCTGCACCAGTTTCTCCGTCACGTTGTCCAGCGCGCTGGTGGCTTCGTCAAGGATCAGCACCGGCGGATTGCGCAGAATGGCCCGGGCGATGGTGATCCGCTGTTTTTCGCCGCCGGAGAGTTTGAAACCGTTCTCCCCGACGATCGTATCGTAGCCCTCGGGATGCGGGCCGTTGACGATGAAGTTGTGCGCGTTGGCGAGTTTTGCCGCGTTGACGATCTCCTCCTCCGTGGCCTCCGGCGAACCGTAGGCGATGTTGGCCCGGATGCTTTCGTTGAAAAGGATCGGTTCCTGCGTGACGATGCCGATGAGTTTCCGCAGGGAATCAACGGTGCAGTCCCGGACGTCGCGGCCGCCGATGGTGATGCGGCCGCCGGTCACGTCGTAGAAGCGCGCGATCAGATTGGCGATCGTCGATTTGCCGCTGCCGGTCTCGCCCACCACCGCCACCACGTGCCCCCGGGGAATGGAGAAACTCACGTCGTTGATGACGGGGGTTTCTCCATAGGTGAACATCACATGCTCCAGTTCGATCCCCTCGCCCACGTCGGTGATGACGACGCCGTCGGCTTTCTCCGGCAGGGTCATGTCGGTGTCCAGCGTCTCGAAGACCCGTTCCGCCGCCGCCATGGACTGCTGGATCTGGGAGACCACCTTGGAGATGTCCTTGATCGGGCGGTAGGCCATCAGCGCGGGCGCGAGCAGCGCCGCCAGTTGGGTGATGGTCACGCCCTGCGTGTAACTGTAGAGCAGAAACGCCACCGTGGCGATCACCATGACCAGTTCGGTGAGCGGGGAGATCAGCATCTGGCGGCGGACCGCGTTCAGGACCTTGCGGTAGTAGTGGCGGTTGGCCTTTCTGAAGCGGAGTATTTCGAACTCCTCGGTATGGTAGGCCTTGACCACCTTGATGCCGAAGAAAACCTCCCGCATCCGCGACGTCACGTCCGCGATGTAGGTGTAACTTTTATGGTAGAGTTTGCGGATCTTGCGGCCCAGCAGATTGAGCGGGATCAGCAGGATCGGGAAGCAGGTGCCCAGCAGCAGCGGCAGGACATAGTTGTGACTTTCGGCGCAGGCGATGATGATGGCCGCCAGACAGCCGAGGATCTGCAGCGGCGCGTTGGTCAGGTCTTCCACGCTGTGGGTGATGGTGTACTCCATCGCCTGCACGTCGTTGCTGCAGCGGCTGATCAGGTGGCCGGAGTCGATGCCGCCGTAGAACTTGAGCGACTGGGAGGTGAGTTTGGCGAAAAGTTCGTTGCGCAGGTCCGCCACCACCCGCGTTCCCACCCAGCGGGTGCAGTAGCCGTTGATGTAGTGGGCGGTGTTCTTGCACGTCCACACCAGCAGAAACATCACCGCGTACAGCCCGAACAACTGCCACGCCACCCGGCCGTCGGAACCGACGGCGTCGAAGACGAACTCCCGGGGCCACCGGACCGTCACCGTCGTCCCGGAAATGCTGAACGGCAGGCGGAATTTCTCCGCCGCCTCCTGCGCCTGACGGAGCATTTTCGCCAGTTGCGGGTCGCGTCTCAGCGCCTCGGAGACGGTCTCCGGGGCCGCCGGCCGGCCTTCCGCACGGTGTTCCGTGACGCCGGGGGCCGCGGCGGTGGAGACCGCGCCCACCATCTGCGGGAGCATCATCAGCGTCACGAAAAGGGACCCGCCCACCAGCATTCCGGCGATAATACCGATGCTCAGCCGGAACCAGTACGGTTTGACGTACGCCAGCAGCCGAAAATAATTGTTGCGCGTCTTTTTCATCACTTACCGTAGAATTTGGCGATGGTGGACACGACGCACTCCAACTGCTCCCGGGCGAGTTCTCCGAAAATCGGCAGGGCCATGATCTCCCGGCTGGCCGCCTCGCTCTCCGGAAAGTCGCCCGGCTTGCCGCCGAGTTCCTTGAAGCAGTCCTGCAGGTGAAGCGAGAGCGGATAGTAGACCGCGCAGCCGATGCCGGAATCCAGCAGATGCTGTTTCAGCGCGTCGCGTCTGCCGTGCCTGACCCGGATGCAGAACTGGTTGTAGATATGGCGCACCGGGTAGGCGGCGACCCCGGGCGGAACGATCTCCTCTTCCAGTCCGGCGGCGGCGAAAAGTTCGCGGTAGACCGCCGCGTTGCTCTGTCTTGCTTCCGACCACCGGTCCAGCGACCGAAGTTTGATCGAGAGGATCGCCGCCTGCAGCGCGTCGATGCGGAAGTTGCCGCCCACATATTCGTGGATGTAGGTGCGGCTCTGGCCGTGGTTGCGGTAGATTTTCAGCAGTCCGGCCCGCTCCGGGGTGTCGCAACTCACCGCGCCGCCGTCGCCGAAACAGCCGAGGTTCTTGCTGGGGAAGAAACTGAATGCGCCGTACTCGGCGAACGACCCCACCCGGCGGCCCCGGTATTCCGCGCCGATGGCCTGACAGGCGTCTTCGATGATGAAAAGTCCGTGCGCTTTCGCCAGTTCGACGATGGGGTCCATGTCAGCGGCCTGACCGAAAAGATGCACCGGGATGATGCCCCGGGTCCGGGGGGTGATCTTGTCCGCAATCTTGGCCGGATCGATGTTGAACGTCACCGGATCGATATCCGCGAACACCGGCTTCGCCCCCGCCCGGACGATCGCGCCAACGGTGGCGAAAAAGGTGAACGGCGTGGTGATGATCTCGTCGCCCGGGCGGAGTTTCTCCGCCATCAGCGCGATGAGCAGCGCGTCCGAGCCGCTGGAGACCCCCACCGCCGCGCCGCAGCGGCAGTACGCGGTCAGTTCCCGCTCGAATGTTTCGACTTTTTCTCCGAGAATGAAGCGCTGGCTGTCGCAGATCTCCGCGATCTCGGCGAGGATTTTTTCTTTCAGCGGGGCGTACTGGGCCCGGAGGTCAAGCAACGGGATCGACATTTTCTCTACTTCTCCTTGATGTTTTTTTCCGCCGCCCGGGACGCGGCCGGGACCGGGATTGCCACTTTATGTTCCGCGCCGGCGGGCGGCGGGGCCTCCTGTGTTGCCGTCGCGGTGCGCTCGGGCGTCCGCGTCCGGGCGACCCACCAGCGGGTCAGAACCACGCCGCTGGCGCCGCCGAGCAGGATCGCCAGCAACATGGCCAGAATCTTCCAGAACCGGGGGGATGTCCGCCGGGACAGCGGCAGCAGTTCCGCCGGGTCGATCAGCAGCAGTTCGCCTTTGGGCCGCCGGGGGGTGAACGTGAAAATGGCGCCCATCCGCCGGGAGAGCCGCATCCGGCGGTTGACGGCGCAGCCGCAACTTTCCAGAAACCGGGAAAGACTGCGGAAATAAAGTTTCACCAGCGACACGACCACCATCGGGCCGCCGAAAATCACGATGATGCCGGCGAGGACCGCCAGCACCGTGAGGAACGACACGTTTTGCAGCGACTTGGCGATGAACGCCACCGAACTGCCCAGCGCGGCGATGCCGATGCCGCCGCCCATGAGCATCATCGGCAGGTTGGAGGGCGCGGGCGCGGCGGCGGCGGGCTTGGCCGGAGTTCCGGTCTTGCTCAGTTCCGCGGACATGTTCTTCTGGATCTCGGCGTTGCGGGTGTTGAAAATTTTCTCCGCCTGCCTGCCGAGGAAGTCCGCGAATCGGAAAAACGGCGCTTTCAATGCTTCGCCGATGGAGACCGGCTGATCCACCATTTCGGAGATGCGGGCGTCGTAGATGTTGCCGTCGGTGTCGAAAAACACTCCGTGCTTGCCGACGAAAAGCGTGCGCATGGTGCCGCCGGTCACGGCGACGGCCAGCAGTTTTTTCTCCGGGACCCCGGCCACGTTGCGGCTGATCTCCACATAAATGACGCAGATGTTGCTGCTCAGGATGATCCGTTTGTGTTCGGCGGCGTTTTTCACCGGCACCGCCAGCGTGAAGTGCCGCCCGTCCATCACCAGTTTGCCCATCTGCAGCCTGGACGGACGCCGGGTGTCGAAAAGATCGGGCAGGGCCACGAAGTTATTGAGAAATTCCATCATGTCCCGCTGGAAAAGCGCCAGTTTCAGCAGCATGGTGCTGCTGTCCACCGCCAGTGCGAACTCCAGATCGGCATCGGAGAGTTTTTTGAGTTCCGCCAGTTCGTCTCCGGCGAGGAACCGCGCGAGTTCCTCCCGGGTGAAGTTGTCCAGTCCGTCGTCCGCCGGGAACTTCGCCCGCCACGCGCCGTAGGGCGCCAGCGCGGCTTTGGCGGCGGCCCACGAGGTCGGATCGAGGCGACTGCCGATGAGGAATTTTTTCAGCACGTCCGACTCCGCCAGTTGCCGCAGTTTTGCGGCGTAGAGGGGATTGAGCGGCGCGGAGAAATCCAGTTCTCCGCCGTGATCGGGGCGGGCGGCCACCGCGGACTCCAGCGCCCGGCGGACGTCGCCGGGGACCATCAGGTCGGCGGCGCACTCAAGTTTGCCGGTCCGCGCCGGGTCTCCGGTCAGAAATCCGGCGGCGGCGGTGTTGAGGAAATAACCGTCGATGAGCGCTTCGCACTCCTGAAACAGCCTCCAGGCTTCCGCGGTCCGGTCGCCGTAGACCATGATCGCCGGATCGTTTTCCGCTTCGGCGGCGTGGGCGAGCCGGGCGGCCGCGGCGGTTTCAAAGGATTCGATCTCGGCCCGGGAGACCCCCCGGCCGCCGGAACGGTCCGTCACCGCCCGCCCGGAAGCGATGATGCGGTCGACCATGGCGGCCAGATCCGCGCTGACATCGGCGTCGGCGGTGATGATCCCGTCGCCGTTGCGCCGGGAGAAACCGACGGTCCCCCGGTCCGCCCGGATCTCCTCCGCCGTGAGACCGGCGCCCTCATCCTTGCCCAGATTGCGGGCGATCAGCCGGAAACTCTCCCGCAGGGCCGGACCGTCCGGTCCGTCCGCGGCGATCGCGTCCAGAAGCAGGACATTGCTGCCGGAGACCACGCCGGAGAGATCGTCCAGACGGGCGAGCAGAAACTCCACCGCCGCTTTCACCTCCGCGCACTGGATGTGCCGGTCGCCATCCGCGTCGAGAAATTCCAGAAACCGGCGGTCGAAACGCAGCGACTCCACATCGCACCCGGTCATCGCCCAGAACGCTTCGTCCAGTGTCAGCACGTTGTGCAGCGCATCCTCGTCCTCGATCCGCAGTTGCAGCGAACCGCCGATCAGACGGAAGCGGAATTTGCCGGTGGGCGGTCGTTTCGGCACCATATTCTGAAAATCCTCCCTTGGAGCAGACACTCTCATCGTCATAATATATCATGGACAACGGTCTTTTACAAGCCGCCGGACAAAATTAACGCCGCCGGGCCGGTGACGGCGCGGCGGCGCGGACGGACGGCGCGGATCAGAAGAACAATTTGTCCCAGACGTAACGCTGGGCGGCCATGGCGTCGTCCCGGGCGGCGATGTCCGCCATCACCGCGGGATCGAGCCGTCCGGCCAGTTCCAGCAGTTTTTTCGCGTGGCGGATGGAGAGGGTGCAGGCTTCGACGGAATTCTCCCGGAACGGGCAGATGTCGAAATTCATCCAGCCCCGGTAATCCATTTTGACCAGCGTCCAGTAAAACTCCAACTGTTCCCAGAAGTGGACGCTGGCGGGGATCATGTCGTAGTCCCAGTCGCCGTAGTTATCGTTGTTGTGCAGGTGAAAGAGCCGGTTTTCCCGGATGAGCAGCGCGGCCTCCTCGGCGGGATTTTCCATGGCCAGCAGACTGTGGCCGATGTCCATGATGACGCCGACGTTGGCACAGCCGGTCTTCTCGGCCAGACGCAGGGCTTTGGCGGCGTTGGGGACCAGTTGATGGGTGCGGGGTTCCCGGGGTTTGTATTCGATGCCGATGTTGATCTCGGGGTCGACCTGAGCCAGATCGCGCAGCGCGCCGCGCAGGAGGTCGTGCTTTTTCAGGTAGTCGGTCTGGAAGTAGTAATCGTACCCGTCGTGGGCGGGCCAGAAGACCACCATTTTGGATCCCAGTTCCTTCGCCGCGCGGATCGACCGGACGCCCAGTTCGAAAGATTCCCTGCGGACCGCCGGATCGTCGGAGGTGACGCCGCCGCGCTGGAACCGCGCCGCCGCGAAGTTGCCGATGCCGACGGCGGAGACCGCCAACTGCCGCTTCCGCAGTTCCGGCAGGAGGTCGGCGGAAACTTCCAGATCGTAGGGCAAATAGAGTTCCACGCCGTCCACGCCCTCGACCTTGCGGACCAGTTCGTAGACCTGGGAAGCGTCGATGCTCTCTTTGTATCCCGAGGCGACCACGCGGTCGGCGGGGGGCCAGAAGACGCTGGCTTCAATGGCGAATTTCAGTTGCGCTGACATGGTTCACTTCTCCTTGAATAGGGGTTTGAGTTGCTGATAAAATCTCTGATAGCGGGCGAAGATCCGGTCTCCGGCGGCGACGAGGTCCGCTTCCGGCGCGAAATCCTCCCCGGCGCGGACCACGGCCTCCGCCGCCGCCCGCGGCGACGGCCAGACGCCGATGCCCAGACCGGCGAGCATGGCGGCGCCGAGACAGCCGGCCTCCGGTTGCCGCAGCGTCCGGGCGGGGATGCCGGCGACGCCGGCTTTGATTTCGTTCCAGATCCGGCTGCGGGCGGCGCCGCCGGTCAGAATCAGCGAGGAGACGGGCACGCCGCACTCCTTGAGCAGTTCCAGATTGGCCCGTCCCATGCAGGCGACGGATTCCAGCATGGCCCGCACGAGGTCGGCCCGGGTGGTCTGCACGGTCAGCCCGAGGACCGCGCCGGTGGCGTCGGCGTCCAGTTCGGGGCACAGCGCCCCGGCCAGATGGGGAAGCATCAGCACGCCGTTGGCTCCCGGGGGAGCGGCGGCGGCGAGACGGTCCAGTTCGGCATAGAAGTTTTGTCCGTTCCGCTCAAGTTCGGCGGCCCACTCCGCGCCCAGCACGTCCCGGAACGCCCGGAGCAGCACCCCGCCGGAGGTCGACCACGCCACCGCCAGAAACATACCGTCCGCCACATGCAGTTGGCAGGGCAGCCGGAACTTCCGGTCGAAAACCGCCCGTTCGCAACTGGCGGCCAGATTGAAACTCGTCCCGGTGTTGTCCGTCGCCGTGCCGCCGGTCACATTGCCGCTGCCCAGCGCGCTGCACGCCTGATCCATGCCGCCGGAAACCACCATCACCGGCGCGGCGAACCCGATGGCCGCGGCGATTTCCGGTCTGACCGGGGCGATGGCCCGGCCGGAACCGATCTGCTTCGGCAGTTGTTCCCGGGAAACGCCCAGATAATCCAGCATCTCCGGGAAGTAATCCCGCCGGTTGATGTCGTACAGCAATGTGGAACACCACAGCGCGCCGTTGCCCCGGAATTCCCCGGTCAGCCGGTGGACGAGGTAATCCTCCGCCAGCATGATCCTGGCGATCCCGCGCCAGACCTCCGGTTCGTTTTTGCGCAGATGGAGCAGTTTGGTCCCCAGCCAGACCGGGTCCACGGCGGGGTCGCCGGTGGTGCGGTAGAGGCGTTCCCGCCCGAAATGCGCTTCGATCTCCGCGCATTCGGCGGCGCTCCGGGAATCCATCCAGACGATGGCCGGACGCAGGACTTTGTCCGCTTTGTCCAGCAGGACGAAACTCTCGCCCTGACTGGAAATGGCCAGCGCGGCGCACTCCCGGGTCCCCGCCCGATCCAGTGCGTTTCTCACGGCGGTTTTCAGCGCGGAGAACCACGTCTCCGGGTCGATCTCCGCCCGGTCCGGTCCCGGGGTCTGCAGCGCGTATTCGACGTAACCGCTGCCCAGTTCCTCTCCGGAAGCCGAATCGAACAGCACCGCCTTCAGTCCGGTGGTGCCGACGTCGATGCCCAGCAGATTCATGTTCACTCCTCGACGAAATTGCGCCAGTAATCCACCGAACGCTTCAGCGCGTCGAGCACCTGCGCGTCATTCTGGGAGAGCGAGAAGAATATCTCGAAGCAGAGCAGGCAGTTGTCCGCCCCCGCTTCCCCGAGGGTGTCGATGACCCGGCGGGGGTCGATGATGCCTTCGGCGTTGCATTCCGGGGTGAAGGGCAGATGGGGACTGCCGAAGCCGTCGCACTGCTGGAGATGGACCACCCGGGTGATCTTGCCGAACTGCCGCATCCACCGGTAGGGGTCGTCGTCGCCGGGGTCGTGGGGGAAATTCTGACAGCACATATGGCCGGTGTCGATGACCAGTTCCACCGGGACGGCGCCGGGGTTGTCGGCGTTGGCCCGGTCGAAGAAATCCCGGCACTGGGCGATGGTGTAGGGGATCTCGCAGGGAGCGTAAATTTGTTCCCAGAGCAGAAACTCGTGATGTTCCTCCGCCGCCTTGCGCGCCAGATGCTTCGCGCATTCGACCAGGTGGTCGATGCGCGCGGCGTAACGGGCCGGGTCGGCGATATCCGCCGAACTGATGGTATCGAAGTGGCCGCCCAGCCCCCGGGTCCCCAGCGCGGTGGCGACTTTCAGCGCCTGTTCGCACCAGATCATCCCGTCCTCCCGGACATCCGCCCGGGGGTGGGAGAGCAGATTGACGCAGTGGGTCATGGTGCCGGTGAAGTAATTGTGGATCTCCAGATCGGCGGCCGCGGCCAGTTGCCGGATCTCCGCGGCGGCGGCGCGCCACGTCGTTTCCCGCAGATAGAGCGGATCGACGAAGTCGCTGTCGAATTCCAAAAACCTGATCCCAAGTTGATTGCGGACGATGTCGATCCACAGTTCCGGCTCCGGCCAGCGTTTTTTGGCGAAGGAGAGGTCCAGTCCGAGTTTGAATTTGCCCATGGTCGTTTTCCTTTGTATGTTTGCCTTGAAACAGCGATACTTCCCATCTGTGACGGTTATAACATACCACCGGGAACCGGCAATGCAACAGAAACGTTAAATTTTAAGGGCATCTCTATTTATTCGGGGATAAATTGAGATGACGCTGGCAAAGGAACGCGAGAGGATGTACATTACAGCATCAATGACAGGAGGACAGGATGCTGAACGGATTATTTGACATAGACAATCGTCTGGATTATCT
>JALEMG010000031.1 GCA_022768375.1 Lentisphaeria bacterium | reverse complement strand
CAGATACACGGACAATTCCTGCGAAATGTCGTCGTAAAGTACCAAATCGGTGACATTGAGCGTGCAGTTCTCGGCGATGGTGATTTGATCCACATAGTCGAGGTAGCCCAGTGTCACGTTGGTTTGGACATTCAGCGCGGCGGTGCCGGTGGTCTTGTCGAAGCCGCAGTCGTTGTGACCGGAGATCCGGGTCAACCTCTGCGCGGCACCGGTGATGGTCAGCGTCGCATCGCCCACGAAGCAGTTGATGTTCCTGCCGCCGAGGAAGACGAAGTCCACCGTGCCGCCGGAGATCGTGATATCCGCGGTCGTGGTGTAGGTGTACGCATTGGCAGCGTTGCCGCCGCCCGCGTAGAGACGTCCCACCGAACCGCCGGAGATATCCACCGTCGCGGTGCCGACGTCGCTCTGACCGTACCGTTCAGCCCAGCCGCCGCCGTACAACTTCTCCACGATGCCGCCGGTCACGGTGACGACCGTTTCACCGACGCTGGTGTAGGCGTATTTCCGGGCGTGGGCCCCGGCGTAGAGATTGCCGTTGATGCTGGAACCGGAGAGGTTCAGCACCGCCGACTGCACGGTGTAGTTGGCCGAACCCGGCAGTCCGGTCGCATTGCTTGCGCCGTAGGCGTACCCGGCGACGTAGTTCATGCCTCCGTTGGCAGGTCCGCCGAGGAGCGAAACGCCGTCGTAGATATCCACCGACACCGTGTCAAGCGCGGCGCTCTCATCGGCTTTCACCAGCGCGCCTGCGATCATCGAATTGGACACCGTGCCGCCGGTAAAGACCGTGCGCACACTGCCGGAAGTATTCTTTCTCGTGCCGAAAAACGCCGCCGTCACGGTACCGCCGGTGATCAGATTGCTGGTGCCGCCGACGAAGTTGGTTTCGGTCTGACCGTCGCTCATCGTGTTGGACACCTTGTCGAGAACCATCTTCCCGCCCGCGGTGTAGAGCGTCAGATCGTCGGCGCCGGTCACGGTGTAACTGTCGATGGCACTCACGCCGGTGGCCACGACGACCTCGCTTCCCGTGTAGACCGAACCGTCCACCGTGATCGCCACATCCGACAGGTCCTGTCCGCCGTCCACGGTGAAGTTGACCGCCGCCGAACCGCCGAAGTTGATCGTATTTCCGCTGCCGAAGGTCATGCCGGACCTGACCTCGATCTCCCCGGCGTTGCCGAACGTTACTTCCGTGCCGTCGGTCAGGGTGATGGTGCCGCGACCGGTGATGGCGGCGTTGAACCCGATCCGACCCGTCAGCGTCATCGCGCCCCGGTTGTAGATCGAATCCGTGGCGGTCAGGAACTCCGAATCCGTCACCGTGAGGGTCCCGGCGTTGAAGATCGCGCCGCCGTAGTTTGCCGTGGAGTTGCCGTTGAAGGTCGCTCCGGTCAGGGTCATTACGGCTCCGTCGACGTTGTAGATCGCGCCGCCGTAGCCGGTGTTGCCGCTGAAGTACACCCGGGTGAGGTCGGCGGTTTGCTTGTTGTAGATCGCGCCGCCGAACTCCCCGGAACGGTTGCCGGTGAACGTCGTTCCCGTCACCGTCAGGGTGCCGCTGTCGTTCTTGATCGCACCGCCCGCGGTGGACGTGGCCCGGTTGCCGGAGAAAACCGCATCGGCGATCTCGACGACGGGAGTTCTGTCGTCCGCGTAGATATAGATCGCTCCGCCTTCACGCGCCGAGTTGCCGATGAAGTTCACGGTGTTGATCTTCGTCGAATTGTAGGCCATGATCGCGCCGCCGCCGGCCGTGACCGTATTGCCGGAGAGGGTGGAATCCGTGATCCGCAGTTCGCCGTTCGCGGCGAATGCGCCGCCGTTGGCGGAGACACTGTGTCCGTCGATCGTCACGTCGTGGACGATGAGCGTTTTGCCCAGGAGAATGCCGATCCTCCCGATCTCCGCTTTGTCCATGACGACGACGGATTGAGCCTCCAGCGCATCGGCAGAATTCGCGTACCGGATGCCCGCGTAGCGGACGCCCGCCGCGTCGACATAGGTATGGGTGTCGGTGTCGGAGACGAATCCGGCCGCGGTGTAATCGCCCTTGACCAGATAGTACCCGCTCTTGTCCATGATCGTGCCGCTGTATTCCCCGGCGACGGAGATCGTGCCCGTGCTTCCGCTGTCCAGCCACGAGGGGCTGTAGCCGACGCCGAAGGCCTGCGCATCGATCACCTGAGCGAACCAGACGGTCTCGTCGGTGAAGAACGCATCGGCGTCGGCGACGATGGATGCGTTGTTTTTGATGGTGTCGTTCGCGGTGACCAGCGTGATCTTGCCGTCGAGGGTCATTGTGGCGTTGCCGCTGACATGGAGCGCCTTGCCGCCCGAACCGGCCGTGTTGTTGTTGAACGTCAGGTTTCCGGCGCGCATGGCGCCGCCGCCGACCTGCAGCGCGCCGTTCTTGGTGACGCTGTTGTTGGAGAAGGTCACGTTGTGCGCGCTCCACGTGCCGCCGGTCATGTAGATCACCGACTCCGTTGCGGAGTTGCCGTCGAAAATCACGTTGGCGAGCGTCGTCGTTCCGGCGCCGATGATCGCCGCGCCTTCGCTTGCGGTGTTGCCGCCGAACGTGCCGCCGTTGACCTCCGTGACCGCGGCCCCGGTGAGCCCGATCGCCGCGCCCTGTTTCGCGGAGTTGCCGCCGAATGTGACCCCGGTCAGGATCACCCGGCTGGCGTTGTTGTAGATGGCGCCGCCGTTGTTGCCTCCGCCGGCGGTGTTGCCGCTGAAGACGGTGTTGCTGGCCGTCAGCGTTCCCCCGCCTTCCATCTTGATGGCGCCGCCGCTGCTGCCGGTGGTGCGGTTGCCGGCAAAGACCGTGTTCGTGGCGGTGATGGTCGCACTGGCGTAGGGGTTGTAGATCGCACCGCCTTCCCCGGCGGTGTTGTCGGAGATCACGGCATGGTCAAAGATCAGCGCGGCATTGTTGCGGACGGCGCCGCCGCCTTTGGCCCGGTTGCCGCTGAGTTCGGCATCTCTGATTTCCAAAGTTCCGTTGTTGACGAATACGCCGCCGTCATTGCTGGCGCTGTGCCCGGTCAGCGTCACGTCATGGACGAAGAGCGTCTTGCCGGAACCGACCGTGATTTGGCCGGCTTCGTCGGTGTCCGTGAAGACCAGACTTTCGGACCCCATCGCGCCGGAAGCCGTGGCGTAACGGACCCCGGCATACCGGTTGCCGTCATCGTCGATGTAGGTATGGGTATTGGTCCCGGAGACGAACCCGGCACCGGTGTATTCACCCTTGACCAGATAGTAGCCGCTCTGGTCCCGAACCGCATTGAAGCCGTCCGGAGTCTGGATGCTGCCGCTCAGCCACGAACTGCCCGAACCGATCCCGGTTCCCTGCGATTCGACCACCTGCGCGAACCATGTACCCTCGTCGGGGAAGAACTCGGCGGCGTCAATGGTGATGTTGCCGACATTGGTGACGATCGTATCGGTGGCGGTGACCAGCGTGATCTTGCCGTCGATCAGAATGCCGGAAGTCCCGCCGTTGACGTAGAGGGCGCCGCCGCCGCCTGCCGCCGTGTTGCCGTCGAAGACCGCGTCGCCGACGGTCAGTTGCGAACCGTTCTGAACTTCGATCACCCCGCCGCGGCTGGAACTCGAATTGCCGCTGAATGTGGAGCCGTGAATGGCGACCTTTCCGTTGGAATCGTAACTGTAGATGAAGGCTCCCTCCCCGCCGCGGTAGCCCCGGACCATCGAGTCGGTGATGTTGATATTCCCGTAGTTCATGATCGCCCGGACCGAATTGCCGGAGAACTGGGTGTTTTCGAGGTTGAGCGTGCCGCTTCCGGCGACGGAGAATGTTCCGGAAGCGACGACCTCCGTGTCGAAAACGGTCAGTGTTTTGCCGTTTGTCACCGAGATCAACGTATCGACGGCGGCGTTCATGAAGACGATGGATTGAGCGCTCAGCGCGTCGGAGACGCTTGCGTACCGGATGCCCGCGTAATGGGTGCCGTCCGCGCCGGCGAGGGCGTGGGTGTTGCGGTCGGAGACGAAGCCGGCGGTGGTGTAATCCCCTTTGACCAGGAAGTATCCGGTGTTGTCCATGATGACGTTGTATCCCTCGGGATCGACGATGTATTGACCGCCGCCGTAGGTTTTGATCCAGGACGTGGAGGTGCCGGGCGCATATCCGGCCGCGTTGATCACCGTGGCGTGCCAGGTCTCCTCCTCGGCGAAAAACGCGGTGGTGTCGATCGTCGGCGCGGCGCCCCTGAAGTACAGGATCTCGCTCGTGCTCATCAGCGTGATCGTGCCGTTGATGGTCGTGACCGGATTAGTTCCCCCGGTCGCCGCGGTGTAGATGGCTCCCTTGTAGTCCCCGGAGGTGGTATTGCTGTCAAAGACCACGTTGCCGATGGTCAGTGTGCCGCCCTGATTGAAGACGATCCCGTTCTTGCTGCTGGTGTTTCCGGTGAAAGTGCTGCCGGAGATCGTGAGATTGCCGAGGTAGATGTAGATAGTGCCTTCGCCTCCGAGGTTGTCGGCGAAGGTCGTTCCCGTGACCGTCACATCCCCCTTGCCGCCGATGCTTATCGCACCCGCGCCGCCGGAGGAGGTGTTGCCGTCGAACAGACAGTCCGTGACCGTGGTGGTGCCGCTGGCGCCCAGCGCGCCGCTTGACGAGGTGACGATCCCGGTGAACCGGTCCTCCACATACGGTCCGGGGCCGGTCTGCCGACTGGTGTAAGTGTTTCCGCTCAGTTCAGCCATTTTTTCTTCTCCTTGATTTAAGGTTGTCAATCCTTATGCTCTCATATTGTCGACGGGCGATTCCGGCCCGTATCCGTTTCAATTCTCTCCGGCGTTTTTGCCGTCCACCACCCGTCCGTCATCCTCCATGTTGCGCTGCTGCGACCCCAGCGCCTTGAACAGCCGGAAAACGTCGCGGATCCCGCCCAGCAGAAACCACAGCGTCGTCCCGGCGCCGATGAAGAACCCGATCATGACGAAAAGTTTCCACATGGTGAGCCAGTGGAAGGAATCCCAGTGAAAAAGGAACTCCCCCGCCGTCCCGACCAGAAATCCGATCAGCAGCAGCACCGTCCAGCCGAACGTGGCGAAGAAGATCACCCGGTCGAACCGGGAAAATTCGTTGGTCAGTCCCAGCAGACGCCACACCTTGCCCGCGCTCCAGCGTTCCTGATGTTCGCCGGTGGTGTCGTATTCGCCCCGGTGGAGCATCCGGTCCAGATTGAAAAGCCCGCCGCCGCGGATCCGGCGTTCGATCATCGACACGAGGAAATAACTCGCAAATCCCGTCAGCGTGATGCTGATGGCCAGGTACTGACTGTTGATCGGGAAACGGTCGCTGTGCGCGCGCAGGTATTCCGAGAATGCTTCGGAGAAGCGCCCGCTGTCCGCCAGCATCGGCGCCAGCGTGCTCCAGCACTGCTGCAGCGCAATGCTGCTCAATGCCAGAAACGATCCGAGGATCATCGCCGTCCACGCCCCCGCCGTGGACCCGCACCGGCTGTACAGCCCGCCCACCAGCACCGCGCCCGCGCCGCCGGTGAAGATCGCCCCCGTGATCGAGAAGAACAGCAGGATGTATTCCGTCTGCTTGAAAAGATAACTGAAGCAGAACGCGAACACCCCCACGAAGACGATCGACAGCCGCAGCGCCCGCAGATGCTGCCGCGGCGAGAACGGCTTTTTGCGGAACGGCATGATCACGTCCTGCACCAGAATGCTTCCCCAACTGTGCATGTAGGTGTCGTCCGTGCTGAGCATCGCCGCGAACATGACCGCCGCGAAAATGCCCACCAGTCCCACCGGCAGCACGTGCGTGAGGAAAAGCGGCACCCGGGCCTGCGACACGTCCTGCCCGGAGAGATCGTTCAGCACCGCCTGCACCGTCGCCGCTTCCGCCGCGAACTTCGGGCTGTGGAAAAAGACGAAGGCGCAGATGGGGATGAAAACCAGCAGCGACGTTTCGGTCATCCCCCGCCAGGTGCCGAGGAACCTGGCCATTTTCGCCTCGTGCGCGCTTTTGGCCGAGGCGTTGTATCCCGCGCCGCCCTGCCAGGTGCCGAAGTTGAGGAACGTCAGCGCAATGCCGATCAGGAAGTAGTAGATGTTGAAATCCTTGATGTCCGTCGCCGCGTAAGGGTTGAAAAGCGACTGCCCCGGATTGGCCGCCGCATGGTCGCTCAGCGTGGTGAAGATCGTGCCCCAGTCGAATCGCTGGATCAGAAACACCATCAGCACCAGAAACGCGATGTTGCAGAACGTCCCCTGCAGAAAGTCCGTCAGCATGATCGCCAGTTGTCCGCCGCAGATGGCGAACAGCACCCCCAGCCCGATGGCCAGCGCCAGCATGCAGACGTAGGTGCTGAAGTCAAACGGGATCCCCGGAATGCGGAACGTCGCCGGCAGTCCGCAGAAGAAGATGAAGAACTTCACCGACACCGACGGGAATATCCCGTAGTTCAGCACCCCCGACAGCCAGCCGAGAAATCCGCTGAAGATCCGGAAGTTCCGGCTGTAGCGCACTTCGAAGAACTGCGCCATGGTCAGGCACCGGGTCTCCCGGAACCGGTAGTAGACCCAGCCGACGATCGAAATGATCAGCATGATCGGCGTCGTGATGAATCCCCACCACTCCAGCGCGAAGCCCGAAACGTAGTACTGCTCGAATTTTGCGATCACCGAGATCGCCCCCAGCCCCGCGATACTGCTGGTGATGGTCAGCAGATACCGTCCGGCACACCGGTTGGCGGCCAGAAAATCCGCGGTGCTTTTGACATAACGCTGGCAGACCGCCAAAATCACGAGCAGGGCCAGCACCAGGGCCCCGACAATACTCCAATCAATCCAATGCATCGTTTGTTCCATTCTCACGGAGAAACGCCTTTCGCTTACGTGGTAATATTTTGATTACCACGCGAGCGAAACGTCTCCGGCGCTTCCGCGCCCCGTGCCTCCGTGTCTCCCGTTGTCGTTGCTTTCCGAAACTCCAAAAACCGAGGACAAAAAAATCAGTATCCGTAGTATTCCTTGATCGTCTCCGGCGCGGTGAAAACCGCCGGAGTCTTCTCAAATTTGGTACTGCCGCCCACCACCAGATTGCCGACGTAAAAGGTGCTGCGCGTTTCGGCGTGGCCGTCGGTAAAAGACATATTGGCGTTTTTGCCGTGGGCTCCGTAGTCTCCGATGTTGGGACGCAGGGCGGAATAGGTGCCGTACCAGTGCTTGACAGCGTTTTTGGCCCGGTTGGTGTTGGTCCGGCCGTCCTTGTTCCGCCAGTCGTCCACCATGAGCAGTGTTTTGCTGGCGGTGGAGGCGTACTTGCCGGCTTTGTTCATGAAGTAGGCCGATTCGTTGCCGTCAATTTCCCGTCCCAGCCAGAAGTTGTACGCATAGCTGATCAGGCTTGCCTGATTGGCAAAGGAGCGGTTGTTGATCTCCTCCGTGGATTCCGGACACAGCAGCATCGGGGAAGTGAACGCGATGTTGCTCGGCCACTCGGCGATGAGCCCCTTCTCGACTTTGGCCGCGCCGGCCCGTCCGGAAGCGCAGAGATACTCGTTCCACGTCAATTTGATGTAGGACGTGCCGCCGACCGTGACCGGCGAGAAATTGTTGTAGACCGGCAGGACCCAGTCGTCGTTTTCCCCGGCGTACATCAGCCATTGCGTCCCGTTTTGCTTCAGATTGTTCAGGCAGTTGGAGGCGCGGGCCCGCGCCCGGGCCTGCTGCAGCGCGGGCAGCAGCATGGCGGCGAGAATGGCGATGATCGCGATGACCACCAGCAGTTCGATGAGGGTGAAGCGGAAGGGGGTCTTTTTCATGGCCGCACCTCGCGCATGTGCCGCGGGTGATGCGGCAATGTTGTTGATGGATAAGGAGTTACCCCCACCCCCCCCCGAAGGGCGTTGTTGCGTCCGGAGACGGACGCGCGGTGATCGGTAAAGATGTTCATTCCGAATCTCTCCTTTCGTTGAAGTATTGCATTCTCATCGGCTTTTTCCGGGGCCGGGTTTTGGCCACGCCTCCGGCGGTACGCCTCAAAGACCGTCCGTCCGCGAATTCCGTGGGCAGGGTCAGGATCCGGTTGCTTCCGGAGACGCCGTGTTCGAAGTGTTCGACGATCATCTCCACCGCCGCTTCCGCCACCTGCTGCTGGTTGGTGCGGATGCTGGCCAGTTCCGGGTCGCCGCCGTCGTAACCGACCACCGACAACTCGTCCGGCACCGCGATGCCCTGCAGCCGGGCCAGTTCCATCACGGTCCGCGCCACCGTGTCGTTGTAGCAGATCAGCACCTCCGGGCGGTCCGGCGACTGCAGGAGGTCGATCACCTGATGCAGCCACTGCTGATAATCGTTTTTCCCCACGCTGACCCGGCACTCCACGCCGCACTCCGCGGCGACTCTCAGCATCGCCTCGATCCGGATGTTCGAGATGTAGGTGAATACCTCCGCCGGAGTTCTGACCACGCCGTAACTGTCCACGATGCCGATGGAGTGGATCTTTCTGGATTTCAGGGATGTGAATAGTTCCCTCACCCCAACGGCGGGGTCGGCGTAGACCGCGCCGACGTTGCCGTAGGACGACACCCCGGACAGGCACACCTGCGGGATCTCCGTCTGGCTCATGAGGTACGTCAGGACCGCTTCGTTCTCGCCCGGATCGTCGTACAGTCCGCCGAGATGGATGACCCCGCAGAGTTTGGGGAAGTGCGCCTCGACGAAAGCCCCCAGCACCGCGACCGTGATCTCGCCTGTCGGCGGCTGCAGCATCAGGCAGGAGATGTTCAGTTCGGACGCCCGCCCGATGATCCCTTTCAGGTAATTCATCACCGAATTGTTCCGGTCGACGAAGGTCGGGAAATCGGTCGGCAGCAGCACCCCGATGACCCGGTAGTTGCCGACGATCCGGCTCCGGGCCTGCGGACACACCTCCAGCGATCGGTCGGGCCTGCGGCTGACGATCCCCTCGGCCAGCAGTTCGTCGTAGACCCGGTGCACGGTCGGACGGCTGAGTTTGAGCATGGACGCCAATTCTCGTTCCGACATCAGGATCACCTGACGGTTGGGCATCAGTCCGCGCAACTCCCGTTTCAGCGCCCGTTTCAACTGCATGTGCAGCGGCTCGGACGACGCGGAGTCGATGGACAACTTGCCGTAATCAAGGTCGTATTTCATTTTTTTCATCATCATCGACAGAAACCCGTACTTGTGGTTATATAAATATTACCACATAAAAATGCAAAAAGCAAGAGCGGAATCAAAAATTTCGCAATTTTTTTAACGTGAGAATCCCGCTTTTTTCCCAAAAGTTCCGTCATTTCCCGGTTTTTCTCCAGAAGTAACTCCGCGCCTCCCACGGGGTGAGGCGGGCACGCACGGGACCGCATTGGGCATCCAGCGTCACCTCCCGGGCCTCCGGGGTGCGGTTGATCAGGATCAGGCAGATGTCGCCGTGCCGCCGCCATGCGCCCCGGCGGATGCCGTCGGGGACGTCTTTGACGGGGAACGGCAGCGCTTCCCCTTCGGCGACAAAGGGATAGACTGCGGCAAGTTCCCGGCCGATCCCGGAGATCAGCGACCAGAGCCGGGTCCTTTCGGGGGAGATGCCGCCGTGTCCCATGTGGATCATGACGCCGTTGAGATTTTCGAGCATGGCGCAGTATGCGGCGCAGCGCAGTTCTTCCGCGAGCCGGCACTCCGCGTCGGGGATGGAACCGCCCAGCCACAGCAGGACCGGACGGCCGCCCGCGCTGTGCCGGGCGTGCCGCGCGTCGCGTTCCAGGTGTTCCATCATGAATTCCGCGAAGGACGAACTGTAGAACGCGCATTCCAGAATATCGCATCCGGCGGCGAGGATCGGCATTGCCGCGCTTTCGTCGGAGTGGATGGAGAGCAGTTGCCGGGGGTGGCGGGCTTTCAGTTTTCGGTACAGATCGGGATAAAATTTCAGCGGGTCCAGTGGGCGTTCTCCGCCCGCGCCGTCCTCCTGAAACAGCGGGAACTGCGCTTCGTAGGCCAGCCGCCGCACCGCCCGGCGCCGTCCGGCGATCCGGGTCAGATGGGCGTCCACCCGGCCGGTCCAGTCGGCCCCGATGCGGAACGCGGTGAGCCCGGGGCGGCGGATCAGTTTCACTCCGCCCAGTCCTTCGAGTTCGATGGCGTCGGGCGCAACGGCGTAGTCCCCCGACGCCAGATTGAATGCGGGCGTGAACTGCGGCCGGGGCCGGGGCGTGGAACTTGCGCCCACGGCGAAAACCGGAACGCCGCCCACGTGCAGTTTCCCGTCGACGATCTCCAGTTCCGCCGTTTCCGACGCCGGCGGCAGAATGAATTCCGGTCCGGCAATGAAGATCGTCCGGCTGGTCCGGCGTTTGCCGGAATGGATCTCCACCGAGTTGGCTCCGGGGGCAAGTTCGCTCAGATCGATCGTTCCGGCGCTGCCGCACTCCCGGTCAACGCACACCGTTTCGTCTGCCGCCCGGCGGCAGACCAGCCGCGCCGGAAGGGGAAAGTCGTGACGGAAGCGCGCCGTTTTGTCCGCCGCGCCGTAGTAGAACTTGTCCAACTCCAGCGTATGCCGTCCGCGCCCGATCAGCGTTGCGGCGGCGGAAAAGATCGTTTTCCCCTCCCCGTCGTTCACCGTCACGGTCAGCGGCAGCGCGTATTTGGGGACGACGAAGTCGCCGCCGATCGGCAGTTGCCAGCGCCAGAGTTTGCCGTCGCGTCGGCCCGGTTCCGGGTGTCCCGCCAGTTGAAGTTGCGGTACGGCGTCCGCCGCCGGGACGACGAGTTCGACCTCCAGCGTTTCATTCCGGACCTGCCGCCGCCGCAGGACGATCCCCGGCGTGTCGGCAAAATGAAGCGTCCCGAAGCGGGCCGGATCGTGGAAGTCCTTTGCCGCGCTCCAACTGAACGACCGTTTTTTTCCGCCGCGGTCGGTCGATGCCATCGCGTTGAAACGCCAGCGCTGTCCCGGTCGGGGCGGCGCCGCGCCGAGAAGTTGGTAGGGAATGGCGAATTCCGCCCGCCAGTACCCCGGTCCCCGCCGGGCTTTGCCGGTAACGGCGGCCGGAGCGGGCAGCGGAGCGCGTCCCCGGGCCGCGTAGAGTCTGCCCTCGGGATTCATGGCGAAGTGAAAATAATCCTTCCCGTCCGGGGCGACCATCACTTCCGCCGTTTCCCCGCCGAAAATCGCCGTGCTTCCGCCGCGCGTTCCGGCGACGGCCGGCGGTGCGTCCGGCGCGTGGGGGATCTCCACCGCGACGCGCAGTTCTTCCGGGAACAACTGTATTTCAAACGCGGGCGGATGCTCCGGGACCGTCCCGTCGGCGCAACTCATCTCGCCGCACCGGACCGGAGCCGGATCGCCGCAGTCCAGACGCAGTTCCGCCGCGGAAAGCACTCCCGCGAACATTCCCGCGCCCAGCAGAATCGATGTGAGACGGCGGCGCATCACTTCCCTCCGCTTTGCGCCAGCGCGTCGTCCAGTCTCCGCCGGACCGCCAGCAGCCATTCGGCGGAACGGGGATAGCAGTCCAGCGCCAGCGGTTTTTCCAAATCCTTTTGCAGCAGCGCCATGACCCCGTCCCGACCGATCCGGGATTCCAGCAGTTGGCAGACCCGCAGATCTTGCAGTCCCTCGCGGAACACCTCGTAGTGCAGAGAGTCCACCGGTCCGTCCGGTCCGGGATAGACGTTGAATGCGCCGCCGCCGCTGAAGCCCCGGCCGCAAGTCGGGTCGCGCCAGACATCGGGATGCCAGTCCAGCGAATTCTGGCTGAACCAGAAATTGTATCCCCACTGCAGAAATCCGTCGATTTTTTCGGCGTAGGCAAGAATGCCGAACACCCGGTTGCGCATGGACGGCAGTCCCAGTTGCCGGTTGGGTACGCCCCGCTCGTAGTCGCCGCAGTAGTAGACCCAGCGGCGGGGCAGCGAAAGAGCGGAAAAATCCGCGAATCGGGGCGTTGCCGGGATCGGTTCCCGGATCGCGCCGGTCCGGTAGAAATCCACGTCGGAAAGCGCGTCGATGACGGGGTAATCTCCCAGCAGCGGGCGCACCAGCGCCGCCGCCCGGAGATAGTTGCCCAGAAATTTGAGCGGCGGCTCGTCGGAGATGTGAAAGAACACTTTGCCCTGCAGGCCGAGCCGGTCGAAAAGCGCGGTCAACTCCGGCAGCAGCGCCCGCAGAAACGCCGCATACTCCGGCGCGTCGGCCGCGCATTCCCAGCCGAACCGGGATTCGCCGTTGACGATCACCCGGGGGGCGCTTTTCACTCCCCACTGCGAGAACAGATGCGTCATCTCGAAATGCCGGAACCCGATGCCGCGGGCCAGCGTCAGCCATTGTTCCAGCCGGGTGAAGTCGAAACGGTATCGCCCCTCCCGCTCCGTCACGGTCAGCAACTGGCAGTCCGGCCGCCGATGCCCGACCGCCACATCCAGCGGGATCGGCCAGAGGGGGGTGTACAAAACATTGCCGCCGTGCTCGAACATGTTGCGCATGTACCGCTCCAGCAGTTCCCAGTGCCGGGGCGTCCACGCGCCGGTCCGATAAAACTCCATGATGCAGTCGGCGTGAAACCAGTTGATGTTCAAAAGTTTCTGCGGCGGCAGATCGTAGGGGAGCACTTCAAACGCCACTTCCAGATCCCGGTCCAGCGTCGGCGTTTCCCACGGGAAGCACGGCATGGGCGGAATGGAGAAGTGAAACCGGATCGGATACTTCCCGGCGGGGAATCCCGGCGGGATCGCCACCGTCACCCAGACCGCGTGCCAGTTGTCCAGCGTGAGCCGGATGGTGTCCCCGTCGGCCAGTTCGCACAGCGGGTCGGGGAAGTACCCCGGCTCCGAACTCAGCACGAAGTCGTCTTTGGCATTGGCCGGGATGTCGCACGGCACCAGCCCCACTTCCCGCAGACGGATGAAGGGTTTGAGTTCCGACTCCGCCTCGATGCGGACGCACCAGTTGAGATCGGATTTCATCGCCAGTTGGAATGCGGCGAATTCGCCGCCCGCGCCCCGGCATTCGGTGATCGGTGCGGCGTCACACCGATGCCGCGCAAAAATTTTCTCCAGCGAACTTACCGCTTTGACTTCAAAAACCGCATCCATTTTCCTTATCTCTCCGCAATCCAAACGCTCCCGCATCCCCACTCCGCCCGCGCGGCTTCATCGCCCGCGGGCGGAACGGGACGTCGAGACCGGGTCATTCCCGCTCAAAATGGGGCGTGACGCTGACGAAGTTCAGCAGCCGACGTCCGCCGATGGGCCCGCCCGGTTCGGTGTCGCTGAGCCAGTCCGAAAACGTCACGGTCACTTCCGGTTTGTCGGCGCGGAAGACGATCTTCCGGGTCTGGATCTCGACCGGATTGTTCTGGAACTGCTTCCCGCCGGCCCGCCGGTCGTAACTCCACTCGGGCACCGTCGTCGCGCCGTCGAATGTCGCGTCGAAAACGATTTTCTTGTCCCGCTCGAAGGACTTGCCCTCGATGTCGGCCGGGTCCGCGGTCATGTAGAGCAGATTGTAGGTCTTGCCCGGAGTGAGCCCGGTGATCCGGCGGGAGAGTTTGTTGGGACCTTTGGCGCTGCGGGTAAAGAGCGCGCAGGTGTCGCCGCCCGGCAGCCCGTTCATCCGGCGGCACTGGTATTTCTGGGCGTACCCCGCGATTCGGTGCGGCACGATGGAATTTTCCTCCGCCGGACGGCTGTCCCAGCCGTCGAAGCCGTTCTCGAACTCCAGATTGCCGGAGATGAATCCCGGATTGAGTTTGAAACCATACTGATCGGAGACCAGATCGGTCTTTCCCTCAATGCAGTAGTGGCGGAAAAGTTTGCAGATCCAGCGTTGCATCTCCTCGTCGCCGGACGCGATGCTGTAACAGCCGAATCCGGCCAGCCCCACGCATTCCGGGTCGGTGGCGATCAGTTGCATGTACCGGTCGTAGAAGTACTTCATGTCGGTCTGCGGGTAGCGGTTGGCGCACCAGACCCCCGCGGTCTGATAGTTGCCGATGAAGTACATGAACCGCTCCTGCGGGTCCTTGATGTACTGTTTCACCACCGTCATCTGCTTGACGAATTTGGCGAAGTACTCCTCCATGCTCTGGGCGTCGGGCGTGGAGAGGATGTAGGTCTCCAGCATCAGTTTGCCTCGGCCTTTGGAGGCGTTGGAGAAGGCTCCGATCAGCGGCCGGTGGATGGTGGGCCAGTCGAAGTACGGCATGTACTGCACGTCTTCCCAGACGTGGATGCGTTTTTCACTGTCCTGCATCGCGTGCGCCATTCGGATCATGGCCACCTGGATCGGCGCGGCCGCCGACGGCAGGGTCTCGTCGAGGATGCGTCCCTCGGTCGTTTCCCACGCCTCGTTGTTCTTCACGTTCTCGATCATGGCCTTGTAATCGCTCCAGACGGCGATGGGCAGACCGTCGCAGGCCTGCATGTCGAAGCCGCGGCGTTTGAGTTCGGCGTCGGTCCACTTCTGCAGTTCGGTTTTCGGTCTCCAGACGTTGTTGAAGAAGTAGGTGTTGAAGGCGTGCCACAGGTACTTGCGGGCGAAGTTGCCGTCGACCCGGAACCCGGTGACGACGATCTTGCCGTCCTTGTTGCCGTCGTAGTAGTTCCGCTCGTCGAGCGTGTACGCGAAAACCGGCAGTTGCGGGACCTTGGCGATGATCAGTTCCGCGCCGGGGACGGCATTCTCCACCTTGACGGTGTGCGTGCCGCGCTTGAGGAAGCGCATCGTCTCGGAAATCTCATCCTCGGCGAAACTCACCACCGGTTCGGCGGCGCCGTCCAGTTTGGCCGTCGCATTGCGCTGGGGTTCGGAGAAGCCGATCCGGTACCAGCCGTCCTCCCACGCGGTGAAGGTGTACTCCTTATTCTCCAGCGGTCCGCGGAAAATCTCCACCACGAAGTTGTTGAGCCGTTTGCCGCTCATCGGGATCTTGCGGACCGCGTTCATGGACCAGTCGCTCGTCAGAATGACCTTGCCGTCGCTCTTACGGACCATCTCCAGACGGAATTTGCCCGGGCCCTCCGGCAGCGGCCCCATGGCGACTTTGCTCAGGCCGTCCTTGTCGAACGGGAAGGATTTCGGTTCGCCGAACTTGCCGTCCGTCCCGGCGTAACTGCACCGGCACACGTAGTCGGTGAAAGGTCCTCCGGCGGGATAGACCACACAGCACTCGAATTCCCCGGTGTCGGGCGAAATTTTGGTGAGGATCGGCTGGAAGGGGACGATCAGGGGCAGATTCTCCTGCCACAGCGGTTCGGCGGAAGCGCCCGCCGCCGCCTTTTCACTGAGCGGGATCAGATAGGGATAGCAGAGTTCGATCTCTCCGCTGCACTTCCCCGCGTAGATGTTGAAGCCGTACTTGCCGGATTTACTCTCCTGCGCGGTGACGTCTCTCTCCCAGCGGACCCAGCGGCCGTTGGTGTCCCGGGGGAAGTTCCCGGTGCCCACTCCGATGGTCCACAGGTGGTTGGAGATGACGACCTGACTGCTTTTCGCCACGAAATCGCGGGTCCGCATCCAGACGCCCACCCGGTACTTCTCTCCCTGCACCAGTTTGAAGCCGGCCTGGCTGAAATTGACGCACCGGGTCATGTCGATTTTGATCGCGTTCCGGCCGTCGGGTCCGGCCCCCGGCAGCAGTTTCACCGCGCCGGGGAACCGGGAGAGGTAACTGTCCCAGAAATCCAGATGACTGTCGTCGCCGATGAATTCAGCGTTGCGGATCAGATTTTTGAATTCCCGCGGGGAGCGCGATTTTTTTTTTGCCTCCTTCGAGAGGGGGACCAAGTAGGGGTTGCAGACTTCAAAATTTCCGGCGGCGCCGTCACCGTATATGGTGAAAACATAATTGCCGTCCTTGCTTGGCGGCATCACCACCTCCCGCTCGATCCGCACCCACTTGCCTTTGGTGTCGGCGGGGAACTTGGCGGTCTTGACGTCCTTTTCCCAGTTGGTGTTGTAGACGATGAACGCAGCGGCGTTCTTGCCGGAGACGAAGTTGGAGGTGCGGACCCAGCCGCCGATGAGATAACGTTCCCCGGCGACGAGTTCCAGATTGGTCTGACGGAACTGTCTGCATCCGGCAAAGTCCAGTCTCAGCGCGTTCACTTCTCCGATGCCCTGACCCTCAAGTATGTCCACTCCGGCGCCGCCGGCGGCCCGCCACGGACCGAGGTCCTTGGAGACGAAATCCGCGTTCAGCAGCAGATTGTCGGTATCCCACTGCGGTGCCCGGGAGGATTCCTGTTTTGCCTTGTCGGAGACGGGGATGACGTATGCTTCCGCCAGCGCCAGTTCTCCGGCGCCGCCGTCGCAGTAGAGGAGGAAAGAGTAGAGGCCGTCCTTGCTGGCCGGCGCCTGCACTTCACGCTCGACTTTGACCCACTGGCCGTTGGTGTCGGCGGGGATCGCCGGAGCCTTGGCCTCCTTTTCCCAGTTCCGGTTGATGATGTAGAACGTCGGGACGGATCTTCCGCTGACGGAGAACCCCTTGGTCCGGACCATGCCGCCGATGAGGTATCGTTCTCCCGCGACCAGTCTCAGTCCTCCCTGTTGCAGAGATTTGGTTTTTGCGAGATCGACGGCGACGGCGTCGGCACCGTCCGGCCCCTGACCTTTCAGCCGGGTCAGCGCGTTTTCGCCTTTTGTCCGCCATGGGCCGAAGCCGCCGAAGCGGTCGCTGAAATTCGGCGCGTTGAGCAGGTTTTCCGCACTCAGTGCGAGCGCGAGAAAACTCAGCGTGAACAGTAGAACTTTTTTCATCTCTCACCCTTTCTTTGTTAACGTTCCGGTTCCGTTCCGGAAAAATCCTATTACTCCGCCCATGATCCGCGGCCCGCTCCCGGGCCGGTCCCGGACGCGGCGTCCGCGGTGACCTTACCACCGGGAATTTCGCGTTCCGCCCCCTGGTTTCTGTGAACTATGATAGCCCGGGCATATTCGGATGTCAAGCGGTCCGGGCAAAAAAGTCGGATTTTTTTCCGAAGAAAGGCCGGATCGGAACGCCCGGAAAAAACGGGCCGTCCGAACCGGCATTCAGATAAGTGATTGTCAATAACGGAAAAAGAGGAAAAACGGCAGTTTTTTGCGGGCGAAAATGGGTGAAAATATTTATTTTTCGTCTTTCCTGACCGCAACGACCGCCACGACGACGGATGTTGCGGTCTCGTGACCGGTGTAAAAAGCCGCGAAATGCCGTCGCCCGGCGGCGACGGCGTTGACGTTTCCGGCGTGGTGGAAATCGGCGCTGCCCAGAGCGATCGTTTCCGGTTCCGGCCAGTGCAGCGGACGGCCCAGAATCTTTTCGGGCCGGACCGTGCGCCGCTGGAGCAATCCGCGTCCCCGCTGAAAATAGTAACAGTGCAGCAGTCCGGATTCCGGGTCGAGAATCAAACTCGGCGTGGAGGCGTAAACGTCGGTAATATTGGTGCGGCGCTTGGTCCACGTGGCCCCGTAATCCGACGATTCCAGTTGAAATTGAGCGTTTTCCGTCGTTCCTCCGCAATCCTCGCTGCGGGCGATCGCCAGAATTTTTCCGTCGCCCAGATATACTGCCGACGGTTCGGTCGGCCATGAGAATTTGCCCAGATTCGCCTCGACGGTGTGCTGTTTCCACGTCCGCCCGTTGTCGGCGCTGACCAGCGTTCCCCACGCGTGGTCGGGCGTGTCGTGATACCGTCCGGAGAACCAGAGCGCCATCAGTCCCCGGCCCGGAACGGCGAAAATATCGGTGATCTGCATGGGCATCGGATCCAGTTCCGGCACGGCGATCCGGGTGAAGTTCCGCCCGTCGGCGCAGTGGTATAGTTCATGATACCACTTGCCCTCGCCCACGCAGCGGACCCAGACAAGCAGCCCCCCGTCGGCATCCGAGCCCTTGCCGATGGTGACGTCGCCGCAGTCGGGCGTGTTATGGACGAGGATCTCCTCGCTCCAACTTCTGCCGCCGTCGGCGGAGATCCGGGCGCAGACTCCCCGGTTGACCTCCTCCACCAGATGGCGTTTCCCCCGGCTGTAGACGCAGACCAGTTTGTCGCCCAGCGTCTGAATGACCGGCCACGAATTGTACCCCGGACCGTCCGCCACCGTCCATGTCGGCGCGGGCGCGGGGAGCGGCGTCACGAGAAGCGCGTCGAGACGGGCCGGGGCCTTCGCGGTATCCGCCGGATCGTCGGCGCGGCGTTCGAGTTTCAGAAACAGGGGCAGCGCCGGATCGACCGGAGCGAAGGATTCCAGCAGATGCCGGCCCCCGCCCGCCGGCAGACGCACCGGCGCGCTGTGAATGCCTTCCGCTTCGCCGGAGGTCTCCGGGACGCTTCGCTGGGACAGATGGAGTTGCAGGACCACTTCCCCGGTCTGGTCCGACTGCGCCGGGCCGGAGAGCCGCGCCTCCACCCGCACCCCCGCGCATCCGGGAGGAAGCCGGTCGATCCGACCGGTGAAAGGCAAAGTCGTTCCGGACGGCCGGTCCGGAGACAGGATGACGGTTTTTTCCGGCACATCGCCCGCATGCATCACAAATCCTCCCAGCAGTATGATCAGGAAAAGCAAACGTTGGAACATGAAAATCTCCGCGGAATCATTGAAAATCGGCTCGCGTTCCCTCGCTCACGCCGTTCCTTAATATAGAACGCGGCGCGGCAATATGCAACGTCCGTTGCCCGGAAAAGGAGAATTTTCCCGGCTCTGTCGGGAGGAACGGGTGATCTCTCCGCTCCCGTTCCGGCCCCGGCGCGATCGAACCGCGCGAGCGGGATATTGCGGCTTTCCGCGCGGGTGCGGAACCGATGCCCGTCGTCGTGGCGGTCGCTGCGGTCGGGAAAGCGTAAAAAAGAGAAGATGCAGGACTTTTTTACCGCCAAAAATCTTCCTGTTTGTTGATTTTACCATTATTATCAGGATGTTATCGACAAGCCGCAAAAAAGCGGCTGCTTTTCCGGCCATGAGATATCCGCGGGGTTTTTTCGGAAAAATCCGACTTTTTTGCCCGGACCGCTTGACATCCGAATATGCCCGGGCTATCATAGTTCACGGAAAGCAGGGGGCGGAACGCGAAATTTCCTGTGGTAAGGTTACTGTGGACGCCGCGTTCGGGACCGGCCCGGACGCGGGCCGCGAATCGTTGCGCAGTTGCGGGGTCCTTTTGATCCCGGATTGGAATTTCGATTTTGCGAATGTTGATTTACGGGCGGGAACGAACCGTTCCGCATCATGGAGAACAGGGAGGTGTACGATGGAACTTAAAGGGAAAAAAGTGCTGGTCACCGGCGGCGGCGGCGGTTACGGACAGGGAATTTCCGCCGTGCTGAAACGCGCCGGGGCGGAGGTGTGGATCACCGGCCGCAACGCGGAAAAACTGAATCGCGCCGCCGCCGGGATCGGGGCTCACGCCATGGAAGCCGATGTCACCAGCGGCGCCGACTGGGACCGGGTGTTTGCGGAGATCGGGGATCTGGACGTGCTGGTCAACAACGCCGGCGCCGGCGGAGTGCTCAAGCCGGTGGCGGAACAGTGCGACGCCGACATCGCCGCCGCGATCAACACCAATCTCACCGGCGCCATTCTCGGGTGCGTCCGGGCCGCCAGGATCATGACCGCGAGGAGAAGCGGCACCATCATCAACATCTCCAGCGTCTGCGCGCTGTACGCATGGCCGGCGTGGAGCGTTTACACCGCCGCCAAGGCCGGGCTGGCGAAGTTCAGTCACGGGCTTTACACCGAACTGCGGCCGTTCGGCGTCCGGGTGACCTGTCTCACGCCGTCGTGGGGACAGACCGGATTTAACCGGGCCGCCGGGATCGCCGGTGCTTCGGAAGACGCCGAAAAAGCGGCGCAGTGCACTTCGCCGGAGGAGTTGGGCGTTCTCGTCCGGGAAATTTTGGAAACCCCGGATCATCTGGCGATTCCCGATGTGACGATCATGCCGATGATCCAGGACATCTGCCCGATGTGACGGCGGCGGGAACTCTCCTATGCACATGTTTCTTGAGGCGGCGGAATTCCGGTCGATCGGCGGCTGGACCGTGGATACCCAGAGTTTGGAAACGCTGGGCGCGGCGTATCTGCTTGCTCACGGGATCGGCCGTCCCGTGGCCGACGCGGAGACGGAATTTTCCGTGCCCCGGCCGGGGCGGTGGCATGTTTGGGCGTACACGCGGGACTGGACCGCGGTCTGGGGCCGGGGGACCCCGGCGGGGCGGTTCCGCATCGCCGTGGACGCCCGGGAACTGCCGGAGACGCTGGGAACCGCCGGAGAAGCGTGGGCGTGGCAGTACGCCGGAAACGCGGAGTTGACCGCGGGGGAACATCGGCTTGCCCTGCATGACCTCACCGGTTTCGACGGTCGATGCGGCGCGGTGTTTCTGAGCGACGACCCGGCGGATACGCCGCCGGCCGGCGCGGCGCTCGACGAATTCCGGGCGCGGCGCCGCCGGGTGGTCGACGACCCGGCGGAATACGATCTTGTCGTCTGCGGCGGCGGGTACGCCGGACTGTGCACGGCGCTGGCGGCGAAGTATTCCGGTTTGAAGGTGCTGGTCGTGCACGACCGGCCGGTCCCCGGCGGATGCGGCAGTTCGGAAGTGCGGGTCTGGACCGGCGGCATGGTCCGGTTGGGAGAATATCCCCGGCTCGGGGCCGTCGCCGGAGCCATCAGCCCGCTGTACGGTTCGCCCGGAGATCCGAAAAAAGCGGAATATTTCGAGGATCACCGCAAGGCCGCCGCCTTTTCTCCCGGAGAACTGCTGCTCAACGAAGCGGCCATCGCCGTGGAGACCGTGCCGGACGATCCCCGCCGGATCGCCGCCGTGCTCACGCTTTCCGTCCGGACCGGCGTCGTCACCCGCCGCCGGGGAAAACTTTTCTCCGACTGTACCGGAGACGCGCTGCTGGCGCGCCGGACCGGATGTGAGATCATGTACGGATGCGAGGGCAAAGCCCGGTTTCACGAAGCGCTGGCCCCGGAGGAGGATCAGGCGCTGGTCATGGGGCACTCGACCCTCTGGGAAACGCGGAAACTCGCCCATCCGACGGCGTTCCCGGACATCGACTGGGGAATCGAATTCCACTCCGGCAACGCGCTGGCCCGGTTCAACTGCTGCTGGGATTGGGAGACCGGGCAGTTCCGCGACCAGATCCGGGAGATCGAATCCATCCGCGACTACGGACTGATGACCTGCTACGCCAACTGGTCGTTCTGGAAGAACCGTTCCCCGGAACGGGCGAAGTGGGCCGACATGGATTTGGAATGGGTCTCCGCCATCGGCGGCAAGCGGGAGAGTTGCCGGGTCGTCGGCGATCTGATCCTGACCCAGAACGACATCGAGGAGCAGGTGCGTTACCCGGACGGCACCGGGTGCGCCACCTGGAGCATCGATCTGCACTACCCCGACCCGGAGAACCGCCGGATTTTCGGAGAAGCCTTTCAGTCCTGCGCCTACCATCTGGGTTTGAAGGCCCCCTATCCGGTCCCCTACCGCTGTCTTTACGCCCGGGATATGGACAATCTCTTTCTCGGCGGACGGATTTTGAGCGTCAGCCACGTGGCGTTTTCCTGCATCCGGGTCATGCGTACTTTGGGCATGCTGGGGGAGGTGGCGGGCATGGCCGCGGCGCTCTGCATCCGGCACAACGCCGCGCCGCGGGACATCTATCTGCACCACCTGGACGAATTGAAGTCCGCCATGCGCCGGGGCGTGACCCTGCCGCTGCCCAACGCCCATTATCCCCGCCGCGCCGAAGCGTATCACTTCATGCGCCCGGTGGGAGTGTGCGGCAACGAGACCGAGGACTGCTGGGTCAACTTCGATGAAAACGGCCGCCCGGAACATCCCGTCCCGGAACCGCTGAAGCGGGAGATCCGGGAGTTGGGCCTCACCCACCGGGACGGGCGGAAATTTCATGACGCCGAAAGTGCCTCCGACTGAGTAAAAAGCGGTCGGACGGCTTGTTATCGGCGCGCGGCGGCGGTATATTGACACTCAAGCACTCAAAAAACGAACAATCCTTGCGGGAGCGTGTAATCAAATGGAAATCAACGGCGGTCTCTGGGAACACATGGTCATGCAGCGCGATGCGCGGAACTTCTGTCATCAGGCGGTTGCCGGGTTCGCCGCGCCGCGAAGCAAGATTACCGGCGTCGACGGGAAGGGACGCGAAGTTTTCTCCGCCCGGGCCGACGGGCGGGGGGCGTTTCACGGGACGTTGAGTTGCTGGCGCGCCGGCGGACCTTACGCGCTCACGTTGACCGACGGCGTCGGCGAGTTGAAGTTCCGCGACCTCTGGGTCGGCGACGTGTGGATGCTGGCGGGGCAGTCGAATATGCAGGGGTACGGCAATCTGTACGGCGCGCCCGAACCGGTGCGTCAGGTCCGCGCCTTTTATATGGACGATCATTGGGACGTTGCCCGGGAGATCATGCACGACATGCGCCGGGCCGAAGCCGAGGTCCATTGGGTCATCAACGGTGGGCATCACGCGTTCGACAACGCGCCGGAACCGGTGAAGGGGGTGGGGCCGGGAATCTTTTTCGCGCGGGAAATGTGGAAACGCACCCGTGTGCCGCAGGGGTTGATCGCTTCGGCTCACGGCGGGACCGCGATGACGCAGTGGGACCCCGCGCTGCGGGATCAGGGGGAAAACTCCCTTTACGGCGCGATGTATCGGCGTTTTCTGCGCAACGGCGGCAAACTGGCCGGAGTGCTGTGGTATCAGGGGTGCAACGACGCGTGCGCGGAGCGCGTGGACGAATACGAACGGCGAACAATCGAACTGTTTCAGGCGATGCGGCGGGACTTCCGGGACCGGAAACTGCCCATCGCGGCGGTGCAGTTGGGGCGGACGATGGTCGAATACGCTCCGGAACAGGAGGCGTGGTGGAGCCGGATCCGGGAGATCCAGCGGCGACTGCCGGAGCATCTGCCGCATTTGGCGGTGGTCCCGGCGATCGATCTGGAGAATGACGATCATATCCATTTAAGCGGCGAGGGGCAGCGGCAACTGGGAGTCCGGCTGGCCGGAGCGATGGCGCATCTGCGCGGCGACCGCGAAGCGCTGCCGCCGATCGCGCTGGGGTCGATCCGTTTCCGGTGGGTGAAGGAGTACGGCGAGTACCGGATCACGGTGAATTTCCGCAATGTGGCGGGCAAACTGCACAGCGGCGGGGCGCTGCCGCTGGGGTTTTCTCTGCACCACTCCGGGGCGGACAGTCGGCCGTCGGTGCCGCCGTTCCGCTGTCAACTGCACGGCAAAAGCGCGGTTCTTTCCGTCGGGGGCGAGATCGGAGAAAAGATCGCCTACGGTTTCGGCTGCGGTCCCGCCGTCAACATCCGCGACGAGGCCGGACGCGGGCTGCCCGCGTTCGGGCCGCGGTTCTTCCGGCCGCTTTTCCGCAGTACGCCGATGCTGTCGCGGGTGGAAGTCTCTCCGCCGCTGATGGGGCGGGACGATTTCGCGTCGTTGTGCCCGGACGCGGAGCAACTGGCGAAGGTCGAAATGACCCGCTGTACCTCCACAAATTATTATCTTTCGCCCGAGCGGGTCGTCGGGCAGGGGCCGTATGTGCGTTTCTGCCGGTGGCATGTCTCCTGTCGGCAGGCGGTCCGGTGCGTCGCCCTGATCGGTTCGGACACTCCGTTCCGGCTGTTTTGCGACGGGCGGGAGGCCGCCGGATACCCCGAAGTGGCCAATCCCATCGTCCGGGACGAGTTCTCCATCCCGCTCGAACTGGCGGCGGGGCGGCATGAATTCATCATCGGGCTGAGCGGCAAGGCGGGGAACTCCTGGGGGTTCTGTCTGCGGTTCATCGACCCGGCGGACCCGTTGGATGAGCAAAGCGAACTGCTTTACTCCGAGACGCTGCCCCGGTTTGTCTGATCCCGACACGCAAAAAGCATGAATCCTCCTTGGCGTATTGTATCAAAAAATATCTGTTTTTGATTTGAAATATCATTTTATCCGCGCTATATTGTCTTTCGAAGCATGAAACCGCGGATAAAATGGAGGAGGTTCTGAATTATGAAAGCGGGAATTATCGTTTCAATCACCCTTGCGGGGGCGGTGCTCGGCGCCGCCGAAGTGTGGCGCTTCGCCCCTGAGCGGATGAATCCGGGGAAAGGTTCGACCGCGGTCGCGGCGGAGGGCGGCTACCGGCTCGGCGCCAACGCCGCATTTTACGCCAAAGATACGATCAAGATCGATCCCGAAGCACGGTACACCATCGGCGTGCTGGCGCGCCGGGCCGCCGGAACGTCGGGGAAACCCCGCCTCTGGGTGGTGATGGAGATGCTGGACAGGGACGGGAGGGTCCTTGAGCCCGCCGCCTGGCGCGTCGCGTCCGAGGAACTGGGGGTATTGACCGGCGATGTAAAGCACGGCGATCGGGAACTGCGGATACAAGGCGCGGAAAAGTGGCTCGCCGTCAATGGCGGCAAAGTGCTGGCATTCAACGCCAAAGCCGATAAAAGCGATCTGCCCAATTTTGCCCTGTCGTCCCGGATCGGCAGCATCTCGCCGGAGGGGGTCGTGACGCTGGCCCGCCCCGTCTACCGGGATTATCCCGCCGGGACCGTGGTGCGCTGTCATCGGGAGGCGGCTCCGTTTGAGACGGTGATCCGCTGTGACCCGCCGGAGACATGGCAATATTTCGACGCCGGACGCAAGGGGATCGCGTCCGCGCTTGCGCCGGGGCAGTTCGCATCCGGGACCGCCGCCATCCGGCTGCGGGTGCTGACCGACGGTGAAGTGGAGATACGGGATCTGACCGTTAAAACCGATTCTCCCGCCGGGAGTTCGGAACGGAAAAGGGAACTTTCTTACGGTAAAAACGCCCGTCCCGATCTGGTTGCTCAAGTCAAGGCGGGGCAACTGACCGAGGCGCAACTCTCCTGGTGGGGCGAACCGGATGGGGATGTCACGGCCCGACTGCAGGACGCGCTGGACAGCGGGGCGAAAAAACTGGTGATCGACAAGGCCGATTCGCCGTGGATCACCGAACCGCTGATGCTGAACCGGGACGGCTTTGAACTGGTCTTCGCCTCCGGCGCCGAACTGGTCGCCAAGCGGGACGCCTTTCACGGCCGGGGCGACTCGGTGCTGACGCTGACCGGCCGCCGCGACGTGACGGTGCGCGGCGAGGGCGCCGGCGGCGTCATCCGCATGCACAAGGCGGATTATCAGGACCCGACACGGTACTCCAAGTCCGAATGGCGCAACTGCATCACCGTCAAGGGCGGCAAAAACATCCGCATCGAGAATCTCCGGCTGGCGGAGAGCGGCGGCGACGGCATCCTCGTCTCCCATCACCAAGCGGATTTTCCCGAACACATCGTCATCCGCAAGGTCGACTGCGACGGCAATCACCGGCAGGGCCTCAGCATCATCTGCGGCACGGATATTTTGGTGGAGGATTCCGTTTTCCGCAACACCGGCGGGACCAATCCCGAGTCCGGCATCGACGTGGAGAGCAACAAGGCCGACGACCCGGTTCGCAAGGTCGTCATCCGCAACTGCGAACTGCGCGACAATGCCGGTCACGGCCTGATCATCTCCCTGACCCGTCTGGACAGCCGGGTCGTCGGGCCTTTCGATGTCACCGTGGAAAACTGCCGGAGCATCAACAACAAAATGGGAGATTTTTTTCTCACGACCCGCTCCCGCTGGGCCCGTTACGAGGAGGAGACCGAGGGGCTGGTGAACGTCCGGAACTGCGTATTCTCCAATGACGTTCACCGGACGGCCCGCCATTGGCCCATCGACATGGATTTCGACGTCCGGCACAAAGTGACGGTGAATTTCGACGGCGTCGCCGTCCGGCGCGGGCCGAACCGGAACGGCGCCGTCCGGATTGCGCACTGTCTGCCCGACGCCGGGCATCCGGCGGTGCCGCGGAGCCGGGTGCATTTCCGCAATTTCCGTGCGGAGGATGTCCCGGACCGTGCGCTGCTGTGTTTCGCCGACCACTCGTTTTCCGGCGCGGACGGACTGGTGACCGGGATCCCCTTCACCCCGGTCAAGTATCCCCCGGTTCCCGCGGATCGGAAGTTCGTCCCGCTGCCGGGCTCCCCGGCGGAGGAGACTTTGCCTCCGGTCTATCAGGTGCTGAAGGCGGATCTCTGGCTGGACTGCCGGGCCGGTGAACCGGTGAAATTCACCTTGAATTATCCGGCGCTGGGCCGTCGGTCCGGCGGGGCGGCGGTCACGCTGATCTCTCCGGACGGGGCGCGGCGGAAACTCGGTTTGATATATCCGGACAAGAGCGCGGAATTTTCCTTTACCCCGGAAACCTCCGGGTTCCACCGGGTCGAGGCGCGCGGCGGGACCTACCCGAAGATCGCCCTGCGGAAGTCCAACGTCCCGGCCGGGATCCTCGCCGATCCGGTCGATACGATCCTGTACGATCCCGGCACGGTCTATTTCCGGGTGCCGGAGAACTCGGGGCCGTTCGCCGTGCGGATATGGGGACGCAGCAATGTGCTCGCGGTCAAGGCGGAGATCTTCACTCCCGACGGCGAACGGGTCTTTGCCGCCGATTTCATCCGCGAAGGCGTCCAGTTCACCCCGAATGCCGCGCTCCGCCGCCGGGCCGGGGTGTGGAAACTGGTGTTCTCCAAGCCCGTTTCCGGCTATTTCGCCAAATACCATGTCGCCCTGCCCGGTCTGCCGCCGTACCTCGGCGTCATCCCCCGATGGACCCCGGAGGTGAAGGCGGCGGAGTGATCTTCCGGGAGCGGGGAAATTCGGGGCAAAGGGGGAGGCCGCCGGCGGATGCGGGCGGCCCGCCTTTTACCGTCCGTCGTCTCCGGGGGGACGCACGGTCATCAGCGTGCGGCGGAATTCCACGGGACTTTTGCCGAAACAGCGCCGGAAGACCTTGGCGAAATAGTGCGGCGCGTTGAATCCGCACCGCGCGGCGATCTCCTTGACGTTCATGCCGGAATTGAGAAATTCCAAAGCCTGCCGCAGTCGGCAACTGGTCAGATAACTCTGCGGTGAAACGCCGTGACTGGCGAGGAAACACCGGTGCAGTGTGGAGCGGTGCACCGCCAGCGTTTTGGTGGCCGCCTGCACGGAAAAATCCGGATCGGCGAGATTTTGCGTCACCAGTTCCCGGTATTTTTCGGAGAGTTCCAGACAGGACGCTTTGGTCGCGGACGGATTGAGCGCCATCAGCAGGATCTGGTAGGCGGCCGCCGAAGCCCGGATCGCCCCGGAAATGTCGATGTTATGCAGGGAATCGATGATGGTGTTGAACAACTCCTCCGGGCAGTTTCCGGCCTGCCGGACCTCCTGTTTCAAATGAAAAATCCGGATCACCGCGTCCAGATTCGCCCCGTCGCAACTGAACCAGTAGTAGTCCCACTTTCCCTTTGCGCCGGACATCCGCCGAAAACTTTCCGGGAGGTAGAAAAAACTGTCTCCGGGCGATATTTTGATCTCCTTGCCGTAATTCTGCACCAGTCCGCCGCCGCCCTTGCACCAGATCACATCCAGCGTGTTCCGGCGGCCGCCGGGGTCGTGAAAATCCCGGCCGGTGATGGAATGTCCGGCGGAACACACGTTGAGCAGACCGGCCGCCGTACTCGGTCTGCCGGCGCGGAACGCACAGTGGCGCCAGTACGTCCCTGCCATGAAAGTTCCTCCATTTGCGACAATTCTTGTCTGAAAAATACATCCGTATGGTTGCAAAGTCAAGCGCGTCAGAGTATATTCTTGATAGGGGGACCGGAAAAATCCCCTGAAAGGGACTTCATGAAAATCGCTCCCGGGAGAGTGTGCCAGCGCATCGATCTGAACGGAGAATGGGAATACATGCGCGTCCCGGAGGTTTTCGCCGCGGGCGCGGAGCGGCTCCCGAAAGAGTTCGCGTGCCGGAAAATCGCGGATGTCCCCGGTTACTGGGAGGAGCCGCAATGTCCCCGCGGCTGCGCCGCCGGAGGCGGGACCGGTTTTTACCGTCGGAAGATCGGGATCGGGCAATTCCGCCGCGCGACGCTGACCATTGGCCCCCTGCTTCCGGGCGGCGCGGTATTCTGCAACGGCAAACCGGCGGGGACGCAGTACGGCGGTCTCACCGCCGCGGAATTCGACCTGAGCGGACTGCTCGTCCCCGACGCCGTCAACGAACTTGTCGTCGCCGTCCGCCGGTCGCCCCCGGAACGGGAAAACATCTCGGCTTACGGCAGTCGGCGCGGCGGCATCGGCGGCGGAGCCGTGCTCCGGCTCACCGGCAATGCCCGCATCCGGGACTGGTTTGTCTCCTTTGAAACGGAGGTCCCCCACTGGCACTTCGAGTTGGCCGACGCCGCCGGCTGTACGCTGAAATGGCGGTTCTCCGTCAAGGGGCGTCCTCCGGTTCGCGGCAGCCGGGAGTGCGGCGGAGACGAAACGGATTTCTTTACGGAAGCATGCGAGTGTCTCCGCTGGAGCGACCGTACCCCGGAACTCTGCGAACTGGCGGTGGAGTTGTGGGAAGGCTCCGTTCTCAGCGACGCGGACGATCGGGTATGGGGCGCGGTCCACGTCGGGACCCGGGATATGGCGGTCATCGTCAACGGTCAGCCGGTGTTTCTGCGGGGCGCGATGGACAGTTGCGGCCTGACGGGGACGGCTTCTTTCCACTTCGACCGGCGGCGGTATGCCGGACACCTGAGGGAACTCAAGGCCGCCGGATTCAATTTCATCCGCTGCCGTTCCCGGTGCCCCCCGGAACAGTTCTACGCCGCCTGCGACGAGGTGGGAATGCTGGTGCAGACCGAACTGCCGCCGGTCTACTCGGAAGCCCAGGCGGAAGCCGTCATCCGGATGATCCGCCGTCATCCCTGCGCGGTGATTTTCTGCGAGGGGAACGGAAAAATGCTGGACGACGACGCGCTGATCCGGCTGCGGCGGATGGCGGAGATGCTGCGCCGGTTGGCTCCGGGCATGCTTTTCTTGCCGCAGCAGTGCCTGCGCGGAGTGGACAGCGATCTTTCTCCGGACCGCGAACTGCGGGACAAACCGGTCCCTCACGACCCCGGGCGGCTGCGGACGCTGGACGAATTCTCCGATCTGTACGCGGTGGAGGCGCTGGGGTACTGCAGCCGCGACCGCGATCTTTTTCCCGGAACGGAGGACATGCGGCGGCTTTTCACCATCTACCGCCATCCGTGTCTGCTTCACGAACCGGGGATCATGGACGGTTGTCTTGACTTGTTCCGCCCGTCCGGCGAGGGAGACGGGGAAAACGTGCTGAACATGCTTCGGAACGACATTGTCCGGCACGGCATCTGGAACGAGATCGACAGAAATTTTCACATCAACACTCTGATGGTGGCGTCCATGCGCAAACAACTGCTGGAAGATATCCGCAGTTGCGGTTTTCTTGCCGGATACGGGTACCATGGCGGCATCGACATGCTTGGGCGCATCAACGGCGGCGATCCCGGGCGGCGGATCGGATTCTGCGAGGAGAAATACGGGGAAAGTCCGGAATCCATGCTCAGTTACAACGGCGACACCGTCATGGTATGCGGGGCGGGAAAACTCCGCAACCGAACTGCCGGGCAGATGTTTTCCGAGGAGATCGTCCTTTCCCACTACGGTCCCCGCGCCCTGACCGGGGCGGTGCTGACGTGGCGGGTGAAGTGCGGAGGCTCTGCACCGGCTGCCGACCGGATGAAACTGCCGGAGATCAGCGTCGGGTCGGTCCGTACCGTCGCCCGGGTCGAATGGCAGTTGCCGGAAACGGAGGAGGCGATGAAATTCACGCTGGAAACGACCCTGTTTCACGGACGCGACGTCTGGAAAAACGCTTGGGATTTCTGGTGCTTTCCCGAGGCGGAACCGGTTCCGCCTCCGACGGTGCGGCTGCGTTCGTTTCTGACGGATGACGATGTGGATTTCCTGACCGGCGGCGGAGCCGTGCTGCTGACGGCGGGATTCCCGGGGACGATGGATGTCGAAGTCTACCGCCCCCATCTTCCGGGGCGTTCGCCGGGGCACGCGGGGACGGTGATCCATCCTCATCCGGTCTGGGAGCGTTTCCCTCACGCGGAATTTGCCCAGTGGCACTTTTTTCCGATGATGACCGGCTCGCTGTCGCTGACCTTTGACGCCGACATGCCGGAATACGTCCCGATCCTGGAGTTGATCCCGCCGCTCAAACTGATCTGCCGCAAGGCCCTGCTCTGCGAATTCCGCGTCGGCGGCGGCCGGCTGATGGTCTGCGGACTGCGGCTCGGCATCGACGATCCCGGCGCCCGCTGGATGAAGCACCTGCTGCTGACGTATCTGGCCGGCGGGTCATGGGCTCCCGCTCCCCTGTGGCCGCCGGAACATCTGCGGCGGCGCCTCGCCATGACGTTTCCCGTGCCGCCGGTGTCGACGGAGTGATCCGCCCCTTTTGTCTCCCGCCGCCGGAATTTTTGCGACATTTGTTGTCACAATGCGACATATCAACTCTTGTTCAAGTCGCGTCTCGGCGTTAAGTTATTGCAATGCAAAAGTTAAAAATCACTTTAACTTGATCAGTGCAGGGAGGGAGACATGGCGACCGAAATCACTTTGATTCAGAATGACGGGACTCGGATTTGCGCCACACTGCCGGAGGCGCTCCAGTTGGCTTCCGCCGCCGCCGAAATCCGGATCATGCAGTCCGGCGGCGACGTTTTGGGCGGGTTCACGGACGTTTACGAACGGGAATATCAACCCGGAGGGAGTCTGGCATGGGATATTCAGGGCGGGACCGTCTGCGGCAATGCCGCCGGGAATGGCGGTCTGGTCTACGCGGATCGGGCCGGTTCGCTCAACGGGGTGATGTTCGTTCTGAATGCGGCCACCGCCGGCAGCGGCGGGGCGCTCTTTCAGAATAAGGAAACGCTTCGGGTCTCGGGGGCGACATTTGTCGACAACTCCGCTTTTTACAGCGGCGGGGCGATCTACAGCGTCGAGGGCATTCCCCTGCTGGCCGGTTCCGGTTTCGAACGCAACCGCGCCATGTACGGCGGCGGCGTTTCCGTCAATTCCGCTTCCGCGAGCAACACCATGATCCGCGGCTGTTTTTTCAACGGCAACCTCGCCTCCAACAGCGGCGGCGGCGTCTACATCGGGCGTTCCCTCCGGCGGATCACCGTGGAAAACAGCCAATTCATCGCCAATTCCGCCGGCAACGGCGGCGCGGTCTTTCTGGAGAACACCGCTCTCGGCGGCGTGGACGTCATCGGCTGCTTTTTCGCCGGCAACACCGCTTCCTGCGACGGCGGCGCGTTTTACACCAATGTCGCGGCGGTGGTGATCGACTCGCTTTTCATGATGAACGCCTCCACGAGCAACGGCGGGGCGATGATGCTCCACGGCGGAACGGCGGTCACGGTCAGCGGGTCGTTTTTTCAGGGAAATGTTTCCGCCGCCGCCGGAGTGGTCTACATCGGTCCCTCGGTCGGCGGGATCGCGTTTCTCGATTCCGGATTCGACGGCAATGTGTCCCGCAGCGAGGGCGGCGCGATCTACAACACTTCCGGGAGCATGCGCATCGGCGAATCGACATTCTCCGGCAACACCGCCGCCGGGCAGGGCGGCGGGGTGTACTCCATTACCGGCGCGGTGCATATCGAAAATTCGCGGTTTTCCGGGAATTGCGCCCGGGACGGCGCGGCGGTCGGTCTGGCCAGCGGTCAACTCTCCCTGCGCGGGGTCACGTTTTCCGGCAGCACCGCGACTTCCCGCGGCGGGGCGATGTGCGTCAGCGGACAACTTACCGTGACCGACAGCGTGTTTTCCGGCAACACCGGGGCCTACGGTTCGGCGATCTGCCTGAGCACCGTCTACAATACCGACGTGAATGAACTTACCGGCGCCACGTTCCGCGGCAATGTCGGCGGCGGGGGAGTCATATACATCGAAACGCCGCAGGGATCGCTGACCTTCCGCGCATGCGTGTTCGCCGACAATCGCGGCGTGGCGATCAACAATCTGGGCGGATGCGCCATGACGGTGAGCGACACGCTTTTTTCCGGCAACACCGCCGCTTACGGGGGCGCGCTGGTGAATTACGGCAGAGTGTCCGTGAGCGGAAGCACGTTTTCCGGGCTCGGCGATGTGATCGTCAGCAGCGGCACGATCGGTTTTTCCGGGCGCAACCTCATCGGCGCCGACATCACGAGTTACGGCACGTTTCTGGTCCGGGACGCCGAACTTGTTTTCATCAATTCGGGCAGGATCGCGCTTTCTCCATTCACTGTCGGCGGCACTGTCGGGCTGACGTTCAGCGGCCGTTACACCGTCGATTTCGGCGGGCTGGACCTGACCTTGTTCCAGCCGTGCGTCACCGTGACCACCGCCGGATTGCCCGCGGCCGATTCCCTCGTCGTGGCGTCCGGTCTCCATCTGGACGAGGACCTGCGGATCACCGTGGAAGACCGTTCCGTCGGCTTGAACGACAGTTTTACCGTCGGCGGCATCGACTACACGACTTCGTACCGGAACGGGGAACTGACCCTCTCCCGCACATCGGGGTACGACATGGTCTTTGTGGCGCCGGACGGGACCGCTTCGGTCGTGGTCGACGGCAATACCGTGGCGTTGTCGGGGCAGCCCGTTTTCTCCGACTGCGCTTCCGGCAAAGCGGCGCTCAACTCCGGGGGGACGCTGGTGGTGGCGGGCCGGACCTCCGCCGCATTCGAGTTGGACGACATTGTTACCATCCTGACCGGATGCGCCATTTGCCCGGACGGGCTGGAATTCACCGATCTGCGCGCGGTGGACGTGAGTTTCCAGTACGGCACTCCGCCGGTCGCCGTGCACGGGCGGTCGGTGGCCGGAAACTGCCGCATAACTTACGAAGACTTTGTTTCCGGCGACGAACGGATCCTGGCCGACATCGGCGTCATCGGCGGCGATCTCCGCCTGGCGCTCTCCGGCGGTTCGACCGGCAGCGGCATCGCGCTGCTGGGCGGGGGAAGTTGCCGTATCGACGGCGATCTGGACCTCGCGGTCCGAAACGCGGATTTCGGCGGCGCGGTCAGGTTGACCGCCTCGGGAACCGATCTCGCGGAGATCGCGGGGGAAGTTGCCGTCTCCGTCGCGGATTCCGTTTTCCGCGGCGGACTGCACTTCGGAGCAACGGAATCCGCAACGAACATCGGCGGCGGTTTTTTCCTCCGTCTGGCGGACAGCGCCGTGATCGGCGGCGGCGTCACCGTGTCGGCGGCGGTCGGGAACGCGGTGCTGGAACTGGCCGGATCGACCGTGAGTTGCATCGGCGGAAACACCGGCCCGCTGACCGTGACCGTCGCCGCGCACGAACGATCTTCGGTGATCGGCGGTTTCGACGCCGGGACGGTGGATCGTCTCGTCATTCTCTCCGCGGCCGGATTGGTGTTTGAAACCCCGCGGGACCTCTCGGACATCGCGCTGACCGTGGACGGTTCGATCTGTCAGGCGGGCGCCGTCGTCATCGCTTCCGGCGTCACCGCCGTGGGTGATTTCACCATCATCGGCGGGACCGAACAGTACGGGCTCATGCTGCTGGACCGGGAGTTGTATCTGGTCAAGTCGCTGTCCAAAGTCGGCGACGCCACCGACAACTACGTCACCGGCGGGACCGTCAATCTCGTCACCGGCGGCGTGATCGGCGGCTGCTTCATCGGCACGGGTCCCCGCAACACCGGAGATGTGCGCTCCGTCATCACCGGCGGCACATTCATGAAGCCGGTCATCGGCGGCGGTCTGGTGCGCCAGAACGAACAGCCTCTGGCGATGGGAAAGGTGACGCTGGAGATTTCCGGCGGCAGTTTCCTCGGGGACAAACTCTACGCCGCGGGGTACGCCTACGGGATGGAGGACCGTGATCGCGGCACATCGCCGGAACTGAGCGTTGCGTCGTCCTGTCTGTTCCTGTCCGATGTCGTCATCGGCGGTGACATCTACGGCGGCGCCCACACCCGCCGGAACGGGACGGCCGTCGTGTCCGTTGCGGAGATCGCGGTGACCTCCGGGGAATACGGCAGTATTTACGGCGGCGGCTGGGCGGAGAAAGACTCCGTCAGCATTGTCGTCGACGCCGTTATCGACATCTCCGGCGGCCGCGTCGGGTCCATCTACGCCGGCGGCGGCAGTTCCGCCAACGGTACGACCCGGATCACCGGCGGTGTCGCCGTCAGCGTCGGCGGCGATGCCGGTGCGGATTTCGTTTTCCTCGCGGGCAAAAACCGTCAGTGCTGGGTCGAAGGCGACGCGGTGCTGACCGTTTCCGGCGAAATGAAGGAGATGATCCGCATTTCCGGGCGCAATGGCAACGGTTCCGGCGACCGCATGCTGGGAACTTCCGTGCTCAATCTGGAAACCGACCTGACGGTGGATTATCTCGACTATGTTGACGAGGTCAATATCAAAGAGGGCAGTCTGCTGACGGTGCGGACGAGGTTTCTCGCCGAAACCATTTCCGGTATGGCCGTAAATTTCGTGCTGGACGGCGACCTGGACGGCGATTGGGATGTCATCGCCGGTGGTGAGGTTCCGGCTAATACAAAAGCTCTGATTGCAGAAGTCAACGGTGTCGGTATTGATGTCCCGTTCTCCAGAGAAAAACTTTCTCCCACACTGGCCCTCTATAAGGTTGATACCTACGAACAGGCCATTGACAATGCAAAAGCTTTGTTGGAATATGGCGGACTTGGTCACACTGCGGTGCTTTACACTAACACCCAGAATGAAGAACGCATTCGTGAGTTTGGTCATATGATGTTGGCAAGCCGAGTCATTATCAACTCTCCTGCATCTCATGGTGCAATCGGTGACCTTTACAACTTTGCCTTGAATCCGTCGCTTACTCTCGGATGTGGCAGCTGGGGCGGAAACTATGTTTCTGAAAACGTTGGTCCCATGAACCTTCTGAACATCAAATCCATTGCGAAACGGAGAGAAAATATGCTTTGGTTCCAGATACCTTCTAAAATCTACTTCAAATACGGCTGTCTCTGCACTGCGATCAAAGATCTCGCCGGAAAGAAACGCGCCTTCATTGTCACTGATAAGTTCCTCTATTCCACCGGCTTGCTGGCCCCGATGCTGCAGACACTGACCGATATGGGCATCGCCACCCACGTTTTCAGCGATGTTACCCCCGACCCGACCATCCAGTTGGCACACAAAGGTCTTGAGCAGCTTAAAAGCTTTGATGCAGATGTCATACCTTCTTTAAATGCAGACCCATTCAACCCAACCATCTGTTCAGTTGAAAGATTTGTTAACAACAAAGATCCGGCGATTACCGGGTATGTCAAACTTCTACCAGCAAGGAAAAAACCATCTTGCGACGCAGTTTCCCGTTTTCGCACAATGAGCCAAGTTCCAAATGCGACCAAGACTGTAAAGAAAAGAAATGAAATAATAGTAATTGCAAACATGATAGGCTCCTTTCGTTGCAATAAATACACTAACCCATTATAATCTATCACATGCAAATCTATTTTTCAATGCTAAAATGATTTTTTTTGTCATTATTTATGTGTTTATCATTCGCTATGGCAATTGTCATTGACATACAATCAAAAAAAATAAGCTATGTTGTTTTTTTGCGCTTGTCTTTATATTCCAGTTTTACCAAAACATAAAAAGCACAACTTTGCAGGATATAAATTACAAATCCATGCAAAGTTGTGTATGCTGAATTTTTAAACAACAGCAAGGACCTCCACTTCAACCAATGCGCCTTTCGGCAAAGCAGATACAGCAACACAACTGCGGGCTGGTTTGCCTGTGAAGTATTTTGCATATACAGTGTTAAACTCGGTAAAGTCATTGATGTCGGCAAGAAAACAGGTCGTTTTTACAACATCTTCAAAAGTTGCTCCTGAAGCAGAAAGCACAGCTGAAATATTGTGCATTACTTGTTCAGTTTGCGTTTTGATATCATTTCCGACAAGGTTTCCGCTTGCCGGATCAAGTGCGATCTGTCCGGAACAAAAAAGCAAGTTTCCTGATTTTACTGCCTGCGAGTATGCTCCGACTGCTGCCGGAGCATTTTTTGTTGTGATGATTTCTTTCATAAAAATCTCTCCTAATTCAATATCTGATATCCGGCATTGGATATTGCCTGCCGAATCTGCATAAGCTGTTCTCTGTTCCTTGTCTCCATTTTGATGTGAAGGAAACAACCAATAATGTCCGCATGTTCACCACCCGGATCGTGCCGGACTTGGATGACATTTGCGCCGCAATCGGCAATGATTGCAGATACTTCCCGCAACTGACCGGGCTTATCCAGCATGGCGATTTTCAATTCTGCCACTCTTCCGCTTGAAAGCAATCCACGGTTGATGACTCGGGAGAGGATATTGACATCAATATTTCCCCCTGAAACTACTGCACAGACTTTTTTTCCAGAGAGTTCAAGTTTCTTTGCCAATACTGCTGCCACGCCGACTGCACCGGCTCCTTCGGCGACCAGTTTTTGCTTTTCCATCAAAGTCAATATGGCACTTGCTATTTCATCATCACTTACCGTAAGCATACCATCCACATATTTACAGCACAACTCGCGGGTCAGATCCCCCGGTCGTTTCACGGCGATGCCGTCAGCAAAAGTGGAAACTTTATCCAGTGTAACGCTTTGCTTTTCAGTGAAAGCCTTACACATTCCTGATGCACCATCTGCCTGAACGCCGTAAACTTTTACATTCGGCTTCAGTTGCTTCAGGGTAAATGCCACACCGGAACACAAACCGCCTCCGCCGACTGGAACCAGTACGGTATCCACATCATGGAACTGTTCTAATATTTCAAGTGCTATCGTTCCCTGTCCGGCAATGACATCTTCATCATCAAAAGGATGAACGAAGATACCACCTGTTTTTTTGCAATACTCGTCCGCTGCAAGGTAAGCATCATCATAAACACCGTCAACCAGATGAACTTCTGCTCCGAGTTTACGGGTTGCTTCCACTTTGGAAATGGGGGCGATGCTGGGCATAAAGATGACCGCTTTTCGGTTGAGTTTTCCAGCGGCAAGAGAGACTCCCTGCGAGTGGTTCCCCGCTGAACAGGCGATAATTTCCCGGTCATCCTGCGGTAAAGAGGCTATTTTGAAAAAAGCACCGCGCAGTTTGAAAGATCCGGTCAGCTGTAAATTTTCCGCTTTCAAACGGAAGTCGCAATCATCTGTTAAGCCATTGCTTTCTATCATATCGGTGTAACGTGCCACACTTTTAAGCAGATGGTGCGCCCGGTAAACTTTATCCAAAGTCAACATAATTTTGCCCCCTTGTCAGCGGATGATACCAATGCGGCATAACGCTTGACAGATTGCTCGCAACTGCCGCCAGCGGGGCTGTTTTGGGTTATTCCGGCAATAAAAATGTGTCGTAGTTCTCCGGTGTCAAAATTTCTGTTTGAGCGTCTGGATATGCATTGCGGAATGCTAACGGTATCTTGGCTTTGGATGCTGGATTCGCTTTCATTTCCCAAGCGTACAGTGTTTCTGCAGTTTTTTCGAGATAATCAATCTCTTTGCTTTGCGGAGCGGTTGTTCTCCAAAAGAATCGTTGTGGAGGAAATGGTTGGTTCAGCGTATTTTTCAAGCGTTCCAGAATAAGGTAATTTTCCCATAATCCGCCTTTATCGGTTCTGGACTCTATGCGGCTAAAATTACCCATAACAGCATTGCGGATACCTAAATCATAGAAATATATTTTTTTACCTTTTTTGATCTCATTGCGCAAGTTTCCACTGTATGCTGGCAGGGAAAATACGACATAGGTCTTTTCCAACAGATCAATATAGTTTTCTACGGTTTTACGGTCTGCTCCGGTTAAAGAAGCAAGTTCATTCAAACTTACTTCAGAACCGACCTGCATGGCAAGAGCTTTCACGAGGTTATCAAGAATTTTTGTTTTCTTGAGACCATCAAGGGCATAGATGTCTTTAAAAAGATAACTTCCGACTAACTCACTCAAAAGTCGTGCGGAGTCTTCCGGATGTGTTACAATATCCGGATATGCGCCAAAAAGAAGTCGCTGCTCCAGACACTGTTTTTCTGCCAAAAGACCATTTTGAGCAACCATTTCAGAAAATGATAACGGTAAAAGACGATATTCGAATTTACGCCCTGTCAATGGTTCGGATGTTTTGTCAGCCAATTCAAAGGAGGAAGATCCCGATGCAATAATTTGAACGTCAGGAATCTCATCGGTTATGAGCTTTAAAGCAAGACCGACATTGGGGACACGCTGAGCCTCATCAAGTACAAGGATTTTTTTCTTGCCAAGAATCAATTTCCAACGTGCAACGGTAATGCGATCAAGTTCAGCCCGAACATCCGGACTGTCTCCATTCAACCAAAGGACATCGTTAGTCCATTCATTTGTAATATGACGAATCATTGTAGTTTTGCCACACTGACGCGGACCATAAACGATAATAGCTTTTCCGGTAAACATACGGCTTTTGATGTCCGGCTCTAAATATCGGGAAATATAAGTCATATTGCCTCCTATTCCATTTTTATATAAGTTTTCTTGAATCTCACTCCACAATATAACACATTTTTTGTGTTTTTCAAGAAAAGCAAAGGATTTTAGGAGTAAAAACCGCAAAGAACTTAAGTTTTTATGGAATATAGTAAAAATCAAACGAAAGGAAATCTATGAATATTTCCAATATGAAAGTATCGGACATCCGTCCGTATGAAAAGAATCCACGCCTCAATGAAGGGGCGGTGGATGCTGTTGCCGCCAGTATCAAAGAGTTCGGGTGGCGTGCGCCGATTGTGGTCGACAAGGAGATGGTCATCATCTGCGGTCACACCCGGTTGCTCGCTGCAAAGAAACTCGGTCTTGATGTTGTTCCGGTCCATGTCGCCGACAATCTCACTCCGGAACAGGTGCAAGCCTACCGCATCGCAGACAATAAGACCGGGGAAATCGCCGAATGGGACTATTCCCTCTTGCCCCTTGAACTTCAGGAATTGCAGGAGGCCAACTTTGACTTATCACTCCTTGGCTTCGATGCGGACGAGCTGGATAAACTCCTGAACGGCGAAGCGGAGGAAATCACCGAGGGTGAGACTGAACCCGATGCCGTCCCGGAAGTTCCGGAAATTCCGTCAAGCCGTGCCGGTGAAATTTACCAGTTGGGCGACCATCTCCTTATGTGTGGAGACGCCACAAATCCCGATGATGTTGCTGCATTGATGGGAGAAACGGAAGCTGACCTCTGGCTTTCAGATCCTCCATATAATGTAGCGTATGAGGGAAGCAACGGTCTCACCATTGAAAATGACAATATGTCCGACAGTAACTTCCGGGAATTCCTGCGACAGGCGTTTGATAATGTGCATGAACACATGAAGCCGGGAGCATCTTTTTACATCTTCCACGCCGATTCCGAGGGGTACAACTTCCGTGGGGCTTGCCACGATATCGGGCTGAAAGTTCGGCAGTGCCTTGTGTGGAAAAAGAACTCACTGGTGCTGGGACGCCAGGATTATCAGTGGATACACGAACCCTGTTTGTACGGTTGGAAAGATGGTGCTGCCCACAACTGGTACACTGACCGCAGTCAGACGACCGTCATTGAGTTCGACAAACCCAAGCGGAACGATGTTCACCCCACAATGAAGCCGGTGGAGATGCTCATTTACCTTCTGAAGAATTCTTCTGAACGCGGAAATATTGTTATAGATACTTTTGGCGGTTCCGGAAGTACACTTATTGCCTGTGAACAGACCGGCAGAGTGTGCCGCACCATGGAACTTGACCCGAAATACGCCGATGTGATCCGCAGGCGGTGGGCAGAATTCAAATATGGCGAAGGGTGCGACTGGCAGAGTTTGACCCCTGCCATCGCAATAAATAATAACACAACCGGAAATCCGGCAGAACCGTTGAACGGCGATCAAGACTGACGGCTTTCCAAGTTATGGAGGGGTGCGGATGTTCCGCACTCCAATAATATATCACAAAGTAAAGGGAACCTCTATCAATATCTTTTTGACAGAAATTCCGATTGTTTCTGTTTGAAAATCTCCGAATGAGATTTTTCTGTGTTTTACGTTAACGCTTTGACTTCTCTTCTTCAAGGATCCTCGACTGAAAAAGCCGACA
>JALEMG010000028.1 GCA_022768375.1 Lentisphaeria bacterium | reverse complement strand
TGTCGGCTTTTTCAGTCGAGGATCCTTGAAGAAGAGAAGTCAAAGCGTTAACGTAAAACACAGAAAAATCTCATTCGGAGATTTTCAAACAGAAACAATCGGAATTTCTGTCAAAAAGATATTGATAGAGGTTCCCTTTATTTATTACAGAGCCCCCAAAGAAAGACGAGGGGGGCGAAAAAGAATTTCGCTTTTCTTGAAAAGGGTGAGGGTTTGGGAGCGGGAAAAGCCTCTTTTCCCGGGAAAAGAAGTTTTTCCCGCTCCCAAAAAACGTCCTACGGCACCAGCGTCGGGTGCTGGGGCAGTTGCTTCAGGTGTTCCCGGAAGTTCCACAGCGTCAACTGCCATGCCTGCTGATGTTCGCTGTAAAGAAATTGCGTAATGGACGCATTGCCCGCCAGCGGCAACAGATTGCTCCCGTTCACCGGCCCGGCGATGTGACGGAAGACCCGCTGCAGCACTCCGCCGTGCGAGACCAGCAGTATCCTTTTCCCGCGATGCTGTTTCAGCGCCATTTCCAGAAACTGACTCACCCGCGACTGGAATCCGTCCCTGGATTCCCCGCCGGGAAAACTCCCCGCCGCCGTGTCCCGGTAGAATATCGCCATCTTGTCGGGGTGTTTATCCCGCAACTCCAGCCACGTCTTGTTTTCCAATTCGCCGCAGTCCATTTCTCGCAGGTCGCGCGTCGTAATGAACGGCACGTCCGCATGTCCCAGTTCCCGGATGCGTCGTGCCGTTTCCGCCGCCCGGGACAAGTCGCTTGAGAAAATCACATCAAACGAAGCATCCCGCAGGTATTCCGCCGCCGCGTCTGCCTGCGCCAGTCCGTTGGCGTTGAGCGGACAATCCCCCTGCCCCTGCAAAATGCCGGAGATGTTGGCGTCGGTCTCCCCGTGCCGGACGAAGGTAAATTCGGTATTCTTCATCATGGATCGAAAAAGGCACGGGCGGACGGCGTTCACCGTCCGCCCGGATTCAACTCAATACTTCTTGGTGAGCAAGGAAGCGGAATCCTTGTCGAGGAAGGTGGTGCAGTCCGGATGCCGCTGCAGCATGCTGGCGGCGCACATGTTGGTGACCGGCCCTTCCAGCGCCATCTTGACCGCTTCCGCCTTGCGGAGGTCGGGGACGCTGTTGATGATGCACGCGCTCTTCATGCACTGCTTGACGCTCATGCTGATCGCCTGCTTCGGCACATCGTCGAAGGTCGGGAACCAGCCCTCGCCCAGCTGCTGTTTCCGGCAGCGTTCCTCAAGGTCGATGACGAGATAGGCGCGCTCGGTCTCGAAGTCGGCCGGGGGATCGTTGAACGCCAGATGCCCGTTCTCCCCGATGCCGACGAAGGCCACGTCGATCGGATTGGCGGTGATGTTCTTTTCCAGTTCGGCCAGCACGCCGGGAATGTCGTCGGAGGAACCATTCACCGGGAAGAATGCGGCGGGCGGGACCGGCAGTTTGCTGATGAACCGCTGCCACAGGTAGAGCCGGAAACTGGCCGGATGGGTGATCGGCAGTCCGACGTACTCGTCGAGGTGGAAAAATTTCACCTTGCTCCATTCGACGTCCTTTTCCTGCAGCAGAGCCGCCAGCATCTCGAACTGGCTGGCGCCGGTGGCCAGAATGACGTTGGCATAGCCTTTTTTCGCGATGGCCGCACGGATCTTCGCCGCGCCCAGAGCCGCCGCCGCCTTGCCGAGGGCGAACTTGTCGTTGAAAATTTTCACATCCATTGTTTCATTCTCCTTTCTGAAAGTTAATGGATCAGACGATTAACGAATCCAATATGATCTGCGCTCCGCCGACCGCCACCCCGCGGCGGCCGAATGTCGAACGCAGAACCATTGGTTCCTTCCCCAGTTTGTACGCGCACGAACCGGCGAGAAATTCCCGCTTGAATTCCGCGAAATATTCATCCCCGAACTCCAACGCGTCCCCTCCCAGCACCAGCGCGTCCGGGTCGAAAAGATTCGCCGCCGCCTGCGCCGCGTACGCCAGATAACCGGCGTTGGCCGCCGCCAGACGCCGGGCACACGCGTCACCGGCAAAATACCGGGAAAGAAAGGTGTCGAAATCCACCACGCGGCCCGTGGATTTCGCGTACTCGCGCAACATGGTTCGCGGCCGGGCGGCCTCCTCCAGCACCCTGCCGTCCGGCAGCCGCAGCAGTCCGACCTCCCCGGCGCAGCCGTGACTGCCGCGAAAAATCTCCCCGGCGATGACCACTCCGGCGCCGACGCCGACCCCGCTGGTCAGATAGACCAGTTGCCGGGCGCCGCGGCCCGCTCCGAACAATGCCTCGGCCAGCGCCGCCGAATTCGGGCGGCGTTCCAGCATCACCGGCATGCCGGCGATCTCACGCAGCCTCCCGGCCAGCGGTTTGCCGACGATATCCAGCGTCGAATGCATGATCGCGTCGTTCCGGTCCACGATCCCGGACACCGCCACTCCGACCCCGGCCAGATGTTCGGGAGCGACCTTCGCCCGCAGGGTGCGGATGACCTTCTCGGTAACTTGCAGGATATTCTCAAAATCGTTCTCGTAGGCGATGGATTCCGAATACAGCACCTCGCAGGCAAGATCGCACACCACCCCTTCGATCCGGCCGTCGCCGCCGAGGTTGATGCCGATGGCACACCGGGCGGACGGCACAAAATCCAGCATGATCGGCGGTTTCCCGCCGGTGGAGTGCCCCGGACCGACTTCCCGGACCAGACCGGAGGCGATCAACTCGTCCACAATGACGGAAACCGCCGGTCGGGTCAGCGCGCAGGCCCGCGCCAGTTCCGCCCGGGAGATCCGCCCCGCCCGACGCAGTTCCGCAAAAATCCGCCGCTTGCCGGAAATGTGGGTAAAACGCATATTCATCCAGTTTGTAAATTCAATTGACAATGGGTCCAATATAACCCGTTCCGACAACAAAGTCAAACCGGAAAGCGCAAAACTGAAAAAAAAACACTTTTTCTTTTTTCCCTCGGTAGAAAAATGCACCCGGACGATGTACGTTACCATATCAGTACACAGAATACGATCAGGAGAAAACTCATCATGGAAACCCTCGTCATCGCCGGCAACGGACCGGCGGGATGCACCGCGGCGGTTTACGCGGCCCGGGCCGGACTGTCCCCGCTGGTGCTGGCCGGCAACACCCCCGGCGGTCTGCTGACCCAAACCAGCGAAGTGGAAAACTTCCCCGGATTCGCCGACGGCATCACCGGATTCGATCTGGTGATGAACATGCAGACGCAGGCGGAAAAGTTCGGCGCCCGGGTCGAATACGAGTCCATCACGGCGGTGGATTTCCGCCCCGCCCCGCCCCATAAACTGACCCTCTCGGACGGCCGGGTCATTGAGACAAAAGTCCTCATCATCGCGTCCGGGGCCGCACCGCGGTATCTGGGGGTCCCGGGTGAAGATCGTCTGCGGGGCAACGGCGTTTCCGCCTGCGCAACCTGCGACGGAGCCTTTTACAAGGACCTTCCGGTCGTGGTGGCCGGGGGCGGCGATTCCGCCATGGAGGAGGCGCTGTTTCTCACCCGCTTTGCTTCCGAAGTCCACCTCGTCCACCGCAGGGACCAGTTCCGCGCTTCCCGGATCATGGTGGAGCGGGCGCAGAACCATCCCAAAATCACATTCCACCTCAACGCCAGAATCGTCGAAGTGCTCGGAGAAAACAATGTCTCCGGAGTCAAACTGGAGGACACCGTCTCCGGGGAATTTTCGGAACTGCCCTGCCGGGCGGTATTCGCCGCGCTTGGCCATCTGCCGTGCAGCGAAATCTTTGCCCGAGCCGGGATCAAGGCGGACCGCTCCGGTTACATCATCACCGACGGGCACACCGCCTCGACCAATATTCCCGGGGTCTTCGCCGCCGGGGATTGCGCCGATCCGCGCTATCGCCAGGCGATCATCGCCGCCGGAAGCGGGGCGAAAGCGGCGATGGATGCGGAAAAATTCCTGGCGGAACACTGATCGTGCCGATTTCGGAACCCTTCCGCATCATCCGGTCCCCGCGCCGGAAACACCTTGCCATGCGGATCGACGACGACGGAGTGCTGGAAGTGCTGGCGCCGCCGCGGATCCCGGAGTCCCTTCTGCGGCAGGCAGTGGCGGGGGAATCCGATGCCGTCGCCCGGCTACGGTGGCGGTTCACCCGGCCCGAGCCGCCGGATTTCTCCGAGAACGCCTCGTTCATGCTGTTGGGCACCCCCTATCCGCTCCGTCTGACCCGCCGATTGCGGCTTTTCGACCACGGATTTCTGATCCCGGACGGCGACGCGGAGGAGAAAAAAAACGCACTGACCGCGCTGTACCGGGATTTGGCGAAGTCTCTCATTCCGCCCCGGGTGGCGATGTTTCGGGAACACTTCTCCGTCCAGCCGGAGAAAGTCAGCATCAACGCCGCCTCCACGCGCTGGGGCTCATGCTCCGCCTGGAAAACCCTTTCGTTCAGTTGGAAACTGATCCAATGCCCGCCGGATACGGTGGATTACGTCGTCGTGCACGAATTGTCGCACCTGGAGGAGATGAACCACTCCCCGGCGTTCTGGCGCAGAGTCGCTTCCGTCCTGCCCGATTACGCCGCGCGCCGGGCCAAACTGCGCGCCTTCGCCCGCGCCCTGCCCCGGTGGTAGCGCTCAGAACGAGACCGTAACGTCCCCGGACACCGCGGTAGGCGGCGCCATCAACTGGATTTCCGCCGGGACGCTCCAGTCGCGTTCCCATGTCAACAGCATCAGCGGATCCGTCTCCCCGCCCCACGCGTTCAGGTCGACGATCAGAATTTTCTTGCCGGAAGTGATGTAGATGTCCATGACCAGGTTTTTTACCGGCAGCCGCCAACCGACTTCCGCAACGAAATCCTTCGCCATCTGCCAGTATCGCTCCTTAACCCCTTCCAGCCGCCGATAATGACGGACCAGATGATACTGACTCATCGCGGACAGCGCTCCGTCATGGATAAACAGACGGAATTCTCTGGCCCAAGTGATGTTACGAAACGGCCGCATGCAGATGTAGCCGACTTCGCCCCGCCGGGCCGCCGCCGCCACTTTCTCGCTTTCCAGCAGATTGTTCAGCGCGCTGCGGGCGGAATAGACCGCACCGCGTTTGCCGGCGAAACGCGCCGTATCGGTCGGAGCGCAAACGTCCACGAACACGAACGCATTGCCGGGGATCTCCCCCAGCGGACCCTCCATCGCATGCATCAGCGACTTGGCCACCGGGGAATGCAGCACATCATCATCGTCTTCCGACTTGCCGGCGGCCAGCAGCGCCACCATTTCCGGACTTAATTTGACGAATTTTGTGTCCCACGTAAACGGGGCCAGATCCGGGTACCATACCGGGACCCGGAGAAAATCATTTTGCACACTCATTTCGCTTCATCCTCCTTGTTTCCGCCCGCGTCGTCGGGAAACAGCATCAAATACCGCAAGACAAAGAACAGATACACTGCCCAGCCGAGGACAAACAACTCTCCGTAGAGGTGAGTTCCCGGCAACTGCAGCGCCGGGAACGCACTGACCACCAGCGTGACCGGGAACGCCGTATAAATCGCCACTTTCCAAACGACGCCGAAGGTCAAAGCCGGCAATTTCTTCCGGCTGAACAATCGGAAGATTCCGGCGAACACTCCGGTACAGAACAGTGTCAGCAACAGTTGCCGGAGAAAGTACTCCACCGCCTTCATTTTCGCAAACATCAGCCGGAAATCCCGGAACAACAGCCGGGTGGACATCCCGTTTCTGAAATCCTCCGGCCATACCCAGTTCCCGGCCGGAGGCAGTGCCGCCGCATCCAGCAGACGCGCTTTCATTTCGCCGTAGGACAGCGGATTCATCGCCAGATCGAAAGTCGTGTCCGGATTGCACCGGGTAAAAAGCCAATTCTCCCCCTGGCGCAGCATGAACGCAAAACACGCCGGATGCCACAGCAAAATAAAGTTGCGGTCGATCAGCGTTTCATCCGGATACTCTTTCTCCGGTCCGGACGGGGCGACGTAAATCAACAGACCGTTATACGGAAATTCCTGCCGCCGACTGACTTCGGGGTTGCGCTCCGGGTGGGCGCCGTTGCGGTCGAAACTGATACCGGAACCGAAAAGATCGCTGAATCCGGCCTCCGCCGCCCGCCAGCGGTACTTGAGCATGTAGTAATTGCCCATGCCGATCAATCCCGCACAGAGGATGCCCAGCAGCAGGAGATGCCCCAGAACCCGCCCCCACGAGTGGCCGCGAAGCGTCCGAAAAACCTCCGTGCCGCGGCAGGTGCCTAAAAACGAACGAAAAAATCCCATCATCTGCTCTTTCTGCGGTAGTTTGTACTCTGCCCCATACGCCGAAGATTCTCCAGATCGCCCCGAATGCGTCCGGCAGCCTCCGGAGCAAGCCGATCGGTGAAAAGTTTGCCGTCCAGATGGTCCAATTCATGCTGAATGCATCGCCCCAGCAGTCCGCCGCACTCGACCTCCAGAAATTCCCCTTCCAGCGTCTGCGCCCGAAACACCACTCGGGCCGGACGCACCACGGGAGCGAATATCTCCGGCACCGAAAGGCACCCTTCCTCCCGTTCGCAGGTCTGATCCGAAAGCGCCGCGATCTCCGGATTGATCACCGCCAGCGGCATTCTCGGCAGCAGCGTCACCTCTCCGACGGTCCCGGTATTGGAATCCGCCGGCACGTCGAATACCACCATACGCAACGACTGCCCGTACTGCGGCGCGGCCAGACCGATGCCGTTGAACGCCCGCAGTGCCGCCAGCATATCCGCCGCCAGTTCCCGGATTTCCGGCGTCACGACCGGAACCGGCTGTGCGATCCGCTTCAGGACCGGAGCACCGACGGTGTATACCGTGTACGACTTTTTCCCTCGCTGAAACAACATATCAATGTTTCTGCGGCGCGGCGGTCGCCGAAGCCGGGATCGCCGGAGCGGACGACGTGTCCGCGGCAGCCGTCGGTGCGGCCTGAGCCGGGGTTGTCGTATCGGCGGATGTCGTCTGCGGCGCGGCCTGAGCCGGAGCGGCCGCTGCGGGATGCGGCTGAGCCGCATCCGTCGTGTCGGCCTTCGTCCGCACCGCGTTCCCGGACGGATCGCGCTTCACATCCGGCGCCTGCATCGGAGCGGTCTGCGTCGCCGCGCCCTTGTCCTGATTCTTCTGGATCGTTTCCTCGATTCCGGCCACGCCGCCGAGACCGGGGTAAACGGGTTTGGTGCCGTCATCGGTCAGATAATACTCCGCGGTATTGCCGCCCACCACGGAATCCAACTGGGCTTTGGCATTCTGCACATTGATGTAACTGGACGCGAGCGACGTTTCCGCCTGCACCAGATCGCGCTGGGCCTCGTTCAGACGGGTCAGTTCCGCATTGCCGGCCCGGTACTCGTCGTCGACCAGATCGCGCTGCTTGGCGGACAGCGACCGGATCTTGGCGTAAAGTTTGGTTTTCTTCACATTCTGGATATAGTTGGCATAGGCGGTGCGGACTTCACTGACCACCGCGAACCAACTGGCGGCGACCTGGTATTCGGCGGCGGCCCGGGCGGCCTTCGCCTCCCGCAACTGGTTCATGCGGATGAAACCGTTGAAGATCGTCCACTCCGCGTTCAACCCGTAGGAGAACTGCATATTCTCCGAGTAGCGGTGGTGCCCGTCGCCGGAATAGTTGACGTACTTGCGTTCGCTGGTCCCGTACCCCCATTTGACGTAGCCGTAAACCACCGGCGAATAAGCGCCCCACGCCTGATAGACCTGATACCTGGCCACGTTGAGCCGTTCCCGGTACGCCTTGAGGTCGGGGCGGTTGGCCAATGCCGCGTCGAGGTAGATCTCCACCGCTGGAAGATCCTCGAATTTGGTCTTGAAATCCTCCGGAAACTTGAGATCCGCCGGCAGGATCCCTTCCGGGTATCCCATCAACTGGGCCAGCGCATAAATCGCCACCTCATACTGGTAATCCGCGTCGATCAGACTGACGTCGGCGTTATTGACGTAGATCTCAAAGTTGAGCACATCGCTGAGCGGGGCGGCACCGGCCTCGAATTTATACTGGGTGTTCTGCAGGGAACTCTGCTGGAATTTCCGATCTTCCAATGCGATGCGCCGATTCTCAATGGCCAGCAGTACCGTGTTGTAGGCGTAGGCTACGGACATCATCATCGTCCGGCAGGCATCCTCCTCCATCCGGGCGTAATAGTTGAAGTCGCTCTTGGCGGCTTTCAGCCGGAACATCCGGGCGAATCCGTCAAACAGCAGCATGTTGGCGGTAATGCCGGTCGAGGTGGTGAACGCGTCCGTATGGGGGTTCTTCTTGGTCAGTCCCGGATAAAGTTTACTGCTGTAGTTGCGGATCCAGTCCCGCTCGTTGTTCAGGGAAAAACTGGCCGTAACCGTCGGCGAATAGGCCCCCCACGCCTGCAGATATTTCATCCGGGCGGCTTCCATGGAGTGATAAGCGGCGATGTAGGTCGGATTGTTCCGAATGGCGATACGCTGCGCGTCGCGCAGGGTCAGGACCGTCATTCCTTTAAAAATCTCGTCGGAAGCATCGCGCTGGCGGGCGGTGTAACTCTCGCCCAGCGTGGCCGCCGCCGGTTCCTTGTAGTTATAGCACCCGGCCGCCGCGACGGCCAGAAACGCGGCAGCCGCGCCGCGCCATCTCAAACTATTCTGCTTCATCGTAGAAATCCCCAAATCTTTCAAATAGACAAGCAAACCACACTATTGATGTATAATGTAGCACCTTTTCGTCTTTTTGCAACCGCGGCGCGGGACTTTTTTCCAACTATCCCTCCCCCCCGACACAAAACGCCCGGGGCGGAAAACCGCTCCGGGCGCAAATGATACGGCAAGCCTCAGGCCAGAAGGCCTTTGGATTTGTCCTCGAAGATTTTCTCACTGGCGGCGGAGGCGAAAACCCCGGCGGGCAGGGAGGAAGCATCTCCGCCGAATTTCAGCGTCACTTCCGCCGTGCCTGTGACCGTCACCGAGTTGAGGCCGTCGGAATAGATCCGCGCCGCCTCGTCCCAGTTTGCCATTGAACCGGATTCAAACCACAGCGTCACCGTGCCGGAAGCAAGTTGCTCCACCGTGTCCACGCCCCAGTCGGCGCCGAAGGTGAAGATGTCGTTCCCGCCGCCGCCGTGCATGGAATCGTTGCCCGCGCCGCCGACGATCACATCATCCCCGGAGGCCCCGACCAGCCGGTCGTTCCCGGCGTCGCCGAAAAGACGATTGTTCCCGCCGTTGGCCCAGATGGTGTCGTTCCCCAAACCGCCGTAGACGGTCACGCCGTCGCCGACGTAGGCAAAGCGCTGACTGGTCAGGTCCACGAGATCGTCCCCTGCCCCGGCGCGAATCTCCTTGATTTGAGAAATCCGCGCCTGCTGTTCCAAAACCGGGCTGTCGGAGAAAATGTCGTCCAGAAACAGCGCGTCGCCGTTGGCGTCGTCGGTCATCACCAGAAGATTGGCGTCGTCGGAACCGGCGAAAATGTCGGTGAGTTGATTTTTACCCTGCAATTTGACTTCCTCGCCGGTCCCCGTCCAGCCGCCGAGCGAACCGTCATGCCGGGCGAAGTAGAAATCGCTCCATGTTTTCTTGCCGACGGCAAAGAAGACATCCAAGTTTCCGTCCGCATCCGAAGCCAGCAGTTGCGGCGATGACATCCCGGTCGCGGCGATGTCGTCCCCGGCATTCCCGTTGACGCGCCACTGATATGTCCCACTCGGCATCCCGTAAGTGTCGATCGCGTTCCCGTCCGTGGTGACAGCAAGTGAAGTTGCGAAATCATCCATCGAATACCCCACCGCAAATCTCGGACCTTCAATTCCGCTCCAAGTTATCCCGGATGCGTTGCCACTTAAAACCGGCCCGACCGGTTCGGATATTCCCGTGATGGTCAGCGTCAGATCGCCCTGCGACTGATTCAAGATATAGGTCCGGTCGTTGTACTCCAACGCCTCGCCGTTGACCGTCACCGTGCCGTACACCGTCGTACCGTCGCCAACGGTGATGCTGCCGGTAAAATCCGCTGCGCCCTGCGCCAGTTGGTAAGTCCCGGCGGCCTGCTCCGCCGAAACGGTAATGGTGTAACTCGGCGCGCCGGAAATCCGGGACAGGTCGTTGATAAGAGACTCGTCTTCCGCCGTCCGTTCCGCCACGGTGAAATCAATTTCCGCCCCGGAATAAGCCCACACCACCGCGCCGGATTCGATTTGCAAAGCCCCGCGATGCACACCGCCGCTGGAGATGTACATGTCGCCGCCGCTGTTCACGGTAGTTTCGCTCGCTACACCGCCGCTGGAGATGTACATCCAGCCGCCGTTCACGGTGGTGTCGTTCGCCACACCGCCGCTGGAAATATACATCTGGCCGCCATTCATGGTGGTATTGTTCGCCACACCGCCGCTGCAAATGCGAAGATGGCCGCCATTCATGGTGGTATTGTTCGCCACACCACCGCTGGAGATGTACATGTCGCCGTCGTATTCCAGGGTGGTTTCGCTCGCTACACCGCCGCTGGAGATGTACATCCAGCCGCTGTCCACGGTAGTTTCGCTCGCTACACCGCCGCTGGAGATGTACATCCAGCCGCTGTTCACGGTGGTTTCGCTCGCTACACCGCCGCTGGAGATGTACATCCTGCCGTAGTGTTTCACGGTGGTTTCGCTCGCTACACCGCCGCTCATTACATACATGGAACCAGTGACTTGTTTGCCGGTCATAATTTCGGCGTGAGAAAGCAAGTGATCTCCCGAACCGAAATACACTCCGGAGTAATTGCTGGCAAAAGTCACATACGCACCATTCGCAACATCAATGAGTCCCTCGCATGGAGTCCAGATCACATTGACAGCGCTGCCGCCGCTGGAGATGTGCATGCTGCCGCCGTAATTCACGGTGGTTTCGCTCGCTACACCGCCGCTGGAGATGAACATGTCGCCGCTGAAATTCACGGTGGTTTCGCTCGCTACACCGCCGCTGGAGATGTACATGTCGCCGCCGCTGTTCACGGTAGTTTCGCTCGCTACACCGCCGCTGGAGATGTACATATGTCCGCCTACGGTGGTAATATTTGCATAACCCAAAACGTAAACATCTCCAGAATCTTTTACCGTGGTAGAATTCACGATGTAATCCGGATCGACAACAAACAATCCATTGCTGACAATCAATCCGTCAAGAACAACTCCGCTTGTATGTACCGACATATCCGTCCTCCGATATAAGGGAACCTCTATCAATATCTTTTTGACAGAAATTCCGATTGTTTCTGTTTGAAAATCTCCGAATGAGATTTTTCTGTGTTTTACGTTAACGCTTTGACTTCTCTTCTTCAAGGATCCTCGACTGAAAAAGCCGACAT
>JALEMG010000016.1 GCA_022768375.1 Lentisphaeria bacterium | reverse complement strand
TCCAGTTCGGCGGCGTCGGGATAGTGCCGGTAGTTGTCGATGAATTGATAACAGTGCTGCGGCGGCAGTTTCCGGCGGGTCGCCGGCGGAGCGAACCGCCAGCCCCAGCGGTTGCGCCACTGCAGCGGGCGGTGATCTTTGGTCGTATCGGCGGTCTGAAAATTCCACTCCACCGCCGGAGAACCGTTCCGCCAGCGGATGCCGCCCCATCCCCGCCGGTCGTCGCCGTCCAGCACCGCGCCGGATTCCAGAAAGAGTTCCGCGTACAGCGACGGGCCGGAGTTGCGGAACAGATTGAAGCCGTACTCCAGCGGCAGATTCTCCGGAAATTCCAGCGCGGTCCCGGCGGGGACGAAGCGCCGCGGCGCGATCCGCTGAATGTCCACCGCGCCCTGCGAAGCACACCGCGGGAACACCGCGAACCGGCAGTCGTCGAACGCGCTGAAATCCAGCGGGAAGATCAGTTTGAAGTCCCGGCACACCGGCGGATGGGCGGTCTCGGCGTGAAACACCGCCGTGGTGAATACGGTCCCGTCCGGGAAAAATTCATGCCGCAATGCCAGACGGAAGTCCGGCACGACCGCGCCCTCCGCGTCGATCCATTGCAGGTCGGTGAATTCCACCACCTCCGCGCCGTTCATGGTGTAGCGCATCGGCTCGCTCGCGTGCGCCGACGGGCGCACCGTACCCCGTCCCGCGACCGTCAGCGTCAGCGCCGGACCGCCGGAAAGGACGGTCTCGGCGTGAAACTCCTTCACGGTGATCGGTCCCGGCATCCCGCCGCCGTCCGGGGCGAAGCGCACCGCGCCGGTCGGCAGTTCGATCGTCAAATCCCGTCTCATTTCGCATCCTCACTTGTTCGGATCGGCATAGAGCCCCTTTTCTCCGTTCACCACGCTGTCCGCGTAAAAGTTCTCCACATCTTTCCGGGTCTCCACGTGGCTGTCGGCGAAGATCATCGTCGCGTCTTTCATCCCGTTGTGCCGGGTGTCGATCTTGCCGTAAGTACCCGTGTTGTCGTTCCGTCCTATCACGCAGTAGGGGTAAGGCCTGTGTTCCCGTGAATCAAGGGAATCCCCCGCCATATATTTGCTCCCGGGATTGCGAACTTTGGCGAGTTTCACCGGACGGCAGTATCTCCGATCATCCGAATTGCCGAGGTAGGTGTAGGTCGAGCCATTGTACCACGCATGTCCCCCCATCAACTGGGAAATGCCCATCCCTGAGTCGCACAGGACGACGACCGTGGACTTTTTGGTGATCTTTTCCGCCCAGCAGTACCGGGCCTGATCGAGCGTACACCCCTCCACCCGGATCGCGGCGGTGGGACACTGCAGAACGCTCCCGACGACGTAATCGCCCTGCACCAGTCCGTACAGCCAGTTCCATGTTCTCTGCTGCTCGTTGTACTCCAGACACGCAGGAATGATGATCCCGCCGTAATCGCCGGCATAGGACTGGATCGCAAGCCCCACCTGCTTGTGATTGGACACACAGGCCGCGCTCTTGCCCCGGTCGCGGGCGGCTTTCAGAGCCGGCAGCAGCATGGCGGCGATAATGGCGATAATGGCGATGACCACGAGCAGTTCGATCAGGGTGAAAGATCTTTTCGATGCCTTTTTCATTTTGCCTCCTTTTTCCAACATGCCAAAGCCGATTGCGGCGAGAAATCCGCGTCCCGGCGGTAAAGATGCCCGCATTCCCGACGGAGGGCGGCGCAAAGCGCAAATCCGACACACACGCTTTTCACAGAAAACTCTCCCGGCAAAAACGTCCGTTCCGCATCTTCCGACGGCTTATTTTTCTCCGCCGCGCCGCGTCTTTTTCGGCAGCAGCAGTTCATCCATGTACCTCATATTCTGCACGAAAACGCTCTTTTCCCGACGGTCGGCTACGGGGCCGTGCGCCCCGGTCACCACATTGACGATGGATTTCTCGCCGGGAATGGAGTTGTAGAGCGCGTAGACCGAGGTCGGCGGACAGATGGTGTCGATGAAGCCGACGCTGAGCCGGATCGGACAGGGCAGTTTCTTCGCAAAATTCACCGTGTCGAAATAGCCCATGGTCCGGCGCGCCGCCGCCGGGTCGAGTTTTTTCTTCGCCAGAGACCTGAACATGTCCGGCCAACCCGCCGCCTGCATCAAATCGCCGCCGAAGTGGTCGGAGAGCGCGGGAGCATTGGCGATGCAGAGGACCGTTCGCGGTTCGATGTATGCTCCGAAGATCGCTTGCGCCCCGCCGAGACTGCCGCCCTGCATGACGATCCGTTTCCCGTCCCATTCCGGGCGTGACTTCATGTATTCGACGGCGCACACCACCCGCCGGAAAATCTCCCGGATCGGGTAGGTCTCCGGCGAATCGACGCCCCGGTACATGTACTGGAAAATCTCCGGGCTCTTGCGCAGTTTCGCCTGTTCCGCCGGGGGAAGTCCGTTGGGCACATCATGGATGCTCATGTTGAATACGATGCAGTTGTACCGATGCGCCCGCTGGATCGCGCTTTTGAAGTTCGCGCCGATCGTCCCCGCGCCGTTGAACATCATCAGGATCGGATGTCCCGCCGGAGTCGTTTTCGCCGGAAGCGCCAGATATCCGCGGGTCGTGAACGTGCCGTCGGAGAGTTTGACGTCGAACGCCTTGACCCGGGAATCTTTCTGCTGGACTTCGGTCAGCGAACACTCGAACTTCGCCTGCCGGACGGCGGCGGCCTCCTTTTGCCAGAACCGGTCGAAATCCGGACACTCCGGCGTACCGGGACGGATCTTTTCCACGGCGACGCCCGCTCCGGCGCAGACCGGACCGGGACGGCGGCGCGCGCCGTTCGCCGGGGGCCGGATCGAGAGCAGCACGAATCCGTGCCGTTCGGGTTTCACGGAAACCTCCGCCCGACCGTCTTTCGGGACGATCTTTCCCTTGAGGGAAAGGCCGCCGTCCCCGGTCAGGGTGTACGGCAGTTCGACGCCGGACACGGGCTTGCCGTCCGCGTCGCTGACCGCGATTTGAAACGTGACCGTTTCTCCGGGCGCGTAGAGCGCGGACTCCCGTTCGGCTCTGGCCGCAATGGAGAGTGCGTCATTTCCCGCCGCCGCGAGCGCCGCCAGCACCGCGCAGCATCCGATCATCTTGCGCATGAACATCGTATCACCTCACTTCACAAAAATGTCGCCGATATCGACCCGCGCACCGTTGGAGGCCATGGAAACATTGGCCGCCGCTCCGATGAGCACAGCGAATATCCCGTCCTCCAGCGTGGCCAGCATCTCCGAACGGCCGTTGGCGAAAAGATCGCGGTAGATGAGTTCGTCACAGCCGCCGTGGTCGGAATCCTTGATGTCGTCATCGGCATTGAAACACTCCGGTTCCGGGTTGCCGAACCGGTAGATCTTCAGGGAGTTCTCCTTGCGCAGCGTCAGCGCGTCTCCGCCCCGGCTCGCCGGTTTGCGGAATGCGTGGCGGCTCATCTCCAGCCGTCCCTCGGTCCCCTCCACCACAAAGTCCTCGCCCTCGTAGTTCGCACAGGCGAAAAGAGTGTAACTCATGGGGATGTTCCCCTCGTACATCACGAAGATGTTGAAAAAATCCTCGATGTCCGCCTCCGCGTCGAAAACGCACTGATCGGGCGTATAGACGTGGTCGGCCGCACCGTAGAGCCGCTCGTAAACGGGATTCTTGCGGTAGTCGAGGAAAAAGTCGCACTTGTCCGCCTCGGGGCACACGCGGCAGTTTTTCGCCGGAGCGGGATGATTGCCCGGTCCATAGACGGTCTGACCCCCGTCCGCGGAGACCCAGAGCGGATGTCTGCCCAGCAGGAAGTTGACCCGGTCGAAGTGATGACTGGACTTGTGGATCTGCAATCCGCCGGAGAATTCCTTGTGCCGGTTCCACCGCCGGAAGTAACTGCTGCCGTGGAAATGATCCAACTTTTCGTTGTAGACGATGGAGCGCACCTCGCCGATCGCGCCGGAACGCACCAGTTCGCGGGTCTTGCGGGCGACGTTGTGATAGCGGGAGTTGTGCATGGTGACGGCATAGACCTCCGGGTTGCGCTTCTGCGCCTCCCAGATCGCCTGACACTGCTGCGCGCTGATGCATAGCGGCTTCTCCACCAGACAGGAGACCTTGCGGTCGAGACAGCGGACGATGTAGTCGGCGTGGGTGTAGTCGCTGGTGGTGATGATCGCCAGCGCGGGGGAAAACTCCCGAATCGCCTTGTCCAACTCTTTCTCCGAATAGATCACGGGCCGGATGCCGTTGTAAGCGCAGAAATCCCGCGCCTTCGCGGCGTCGGAATCCAGTACACCGGCAAATTCGTAGTCGGGATATTTCTGAATGACTTCTCGCACCAGACGGCTGACGCGGACGCTGGCTCCGATCAAAAGGATCTTTTTCATAGTTCCATCTCCCTGATGATGTGTTGATTTCATTTCGTCCCGACGCGGCGGATGAATTCCCGCCATTCCGGAGTTTCCCCGGAGAATCCGTAAACGAAATCGTCGGCATAGGTCGGCTCGAAAATGAAAGGCGGAGCCGCGATGGGATACTTGCCGGAGAAATCGGTCGTGCCCCCGTCGTACAGCGAGTAGGATTCCGATTTCAGCAACGGTTTGAAAAGGAAGTCCGGTTCGGAGAGTGTGCGGAAAAATTCGTACACTTTCTTCTCCCGGAACATCCCCGGCTGGATGCCGGTCGTGCGGTCGAACCGCTGTTTCCGGGACGGAAGCAGTACGCCGACGTGGGGGTGGCGGCGGTCCATGAGCCGCAGAAACACCACCGCCTGTCTGCGACAACTGCCCGGCGTCGTGCCGGAAATACGGATCAGTTTGCGTTGGAGATCCAGCTCGACGCCGTCCCGTTTCGCGTGTCCGTCGAATACGATCTGCCACCGTTTTTCCGCCGGGTCGATCCGGTCGCTCCACTCCGGCAGAGGCATATTGCGGTAAATGCCGTCCTCGGCGTCGTAGGCGCGGACGAAATCCTCGAACATGGCGGCGGTCCCGTGTTCATAGCCGAGCGTGAGGTTGTAGAAAAGTTTTCTGTAGCGCCAGCCCCGGTCGGCCACCAGTGTGAAGTCGGGCGGATTCTGCCCGTTGAGCAGTCGGACCTTTGCCCACTCCCGCGCCGTGAAAAGAAACGTCCGGCAATGCCAGCGGGCCTCCACCGTGCTGTTTCCGGCGATGAGAGCGATTCTGTTTGCGACAGCGGTCTTTTTGCCGTTGACCCGCACTTCGACCAGATCGTACAGCGGCCCGAATCCGGCCAGTTCCAGCGTCCCCGGACGGGCGGCATCCACATTCAGTTTCAGACGCACGTCGATGCCGTCGCCGGTCAGTTCCGCGGCGGATCGTTCCGCATGATCCGCCAGCGCGACGGTCAGAAACGCCGCCGCTCTCCGGGGCGGGACGGCGACCGGAAACGTGGTCGCCTCCGCCGTGATCTCCTGCGCGAGCGTACCACCGAAGTACGGCGCCAACAGCGGTGCCCTGCCGTCGAAACACTCCCGGAAAACTTTCAGGGCTCCCCTCGCTTCCGCCCCCGCGGGATTGCCGCAGACGAGCAGAGTTTCCGCCCCGGAACCGCTGCGGCGCACCCAGCCTTTGCCGGAAAATTCCGCCGCAGGGACCGCCTTGCGCCCCCGCAGGACCGCGTCCACGAGGAGCGGGGTCATTTCCGCCAGATACTGTTTCCCGGGCAGATAGGCGGTCGGGTCGAGGTAGAGCGCGTGTTCCAGCGCGAAAAGCACCGTGTGCTCCGTGTTGATGTTGTAGGCGTCCCGCAGTTTCATGGGGTCAATGCCGTCGGCCCGGATGCGGCGGGCGGTCTCGATCTTCTCCGGCAGGGTGTGCATGGACAGCGGCTTTTCCCCGTGCAGATAGCGGGCGTTTTTCAGGAAATTCCATCCCGGAAGCGACTCGAAGATGCTTCCGGATTCCAGCGCCGACTGCGCGGAGAACGCTCCCAGCGTATAGGAGAACGACCCGCCGTCGGCGATCATGGTCATGGGATAGCCCCGGCTGGTGAGTTTTCCGATGTACTCCCAACGCTGCTGCTTGCCCATCGCGCCCCGGATGAAAGGTCCGAAATCCCGGCTGAACGACCGGCCCGGCACTTTCGCGGTCTCCGGTCCGTTGTACCGCATGGCGGCGGTGGCGTAGATGGTGTCGTTGATCCAGCCGGTGGAGAAGTCCTTCATCCCGGCCTCGTAATAACGGCGCAGTTCCGCCGCGAAAAAGCGGGAGAAGGGATTTTCGTACTCGTTGACGAAATACTGATGCGAGTTCCGCTTGTAGTAGTGTCCGGTATTCAGCGGATCGTCTTTCGGGACCCATGCGGGGAGGAGTTCCCGGATGAGCCACGTCGCGGTCAGGTCGGGATTGGCGTGGTAGCGGCGCACGGCGTAGCCGTTGTCGTACTCGTAGCGGTACTCCACCCGGATGGCCTCGCGGAGTTGTTCCGGACTCTTGAAAGTCTTTTCATTGCCCAGCGCGTGCTTGAACGACGGGTCTTCGGGATGTTTGCCCCAGAAACGCCCCGTCTCGTCGCCCTTGGTGTGATACGGGCCGTGGCCCCAGTATCCTCCGGCACAGCCCTGCCGCTGGAGATCGGCGGGCAGAAATCCCCGCCAGTGCATGGTCAGCGGGAGGAAATGGTAAACCGTGTTGCTCCGGTCGATGTGATAGTATTTGCGGAAGATGCGGTAATATTCGTCCAGCGCCGCGGCGACTCCGAAGCGGCTCCGCCCCCGGAACGTGACGAAATGCACCGCGAACTCCTCTCCGGGCGCGAGGAGGAAACGGGTCCCCTGTGCGCTCCCCTTTCCCGGAGTGCGGGCGGTGATGAGGTCGTTGTACGGAAATCCGGGGTCCAGCGCGACTGCGCGGTATTCCGAACCGCCGGCCGCGGCAGTCAGCGGCAGAATGGAGTTGTAACTGTCCCGGTAGGAGGCGAATGCGGGCGCGGCCTTGATATCCGCCCCGTCGAAAACCTGTTTCTCTCCGGGCAGCGGCGGGACGGCCAGCAGACACTCCAGCCCGATGTCGGCTTTGCCGGTATTGCGGACGACGAGGTCGATCCGGTCGCCGTTGCCCCCATCCAGCGGGGTGATATCGCCCCTGAACGCCAGTTTGCCGTCACAGTCGCCGTGTAGTTTGCCGTCCGCGCCGGTTTGCCACTTCACGGTCATCGGCCGCCGTTCCAGCCCCTCCAGCAGGACTGTCGCCGCGTCGATCCCCGGCAGTTCGGATGCGGTTTCCAGCCGCCCGTCCGGAGAGGGACGATACGTCGCCGGATACCGCTTCACCGTCTCGCCGCCTTCGTAGGCGTATGCCGGACGTCGGCCGTCCCGCCAGTTGGGTTCGAAATCGCCCCGGTAACGCGCCACGGAGGAGATCCGCAGTTCGTCGATGACATGACCGCCGAGATGGACGCCGTGATTCAGGTGATGGAAGATCGTCAAACCGTACTTGCCGCCGAGATCGCAGGACGCCGCCGCCCGTCCGTCGAGATAGAGGACCGCTTCGCCTTGTGCCCACGTCACCGCGATATGGTGCCAGCCGGTTTTCAGCGCCGGCTTGAACCGGAGCCGGCCGCTCCACTGATCCCGATTGTCGCCGCTCCACAGGGGGAAGCGCCACTCCAACCGTCCCCGGGAGAGCCGCATTTGCGCCGCCTGATAGGATTTACCGTCCTCGATGAAGCGGCCGACGAACGCATTGAGCAGAAATCCGTGATTGGGTTCCGGATTTTTCGGAAAATTTTCCACCAGGACGAACATTTCCAGCGTGCCCTCGTCCGGCAGCAGATTGCCGAATGTGAACAGCGCCATGTGGGAAAAGATCGCCGACCGCCCATCCTCCGCGGTCTTTTGGAAATCCGGCGTCAGCGACCGTCCCCGCAGATCAATGCCCTTGCCGTAATATCCCGGTGCGAACGTCGCACCGCAACCATAAAAGCCGACCGGTCCGGCTGCATAGTCCGCCTCCCGCACGGAACGGTCGAACCCGGCCAGCAAAAGCGTATCCCGATCGGGCTGAAACGGACCGGCCGACACCCGGACGCTCAACAGCGCGGCGGCGACAAGATTCTTCAGGACGACGCGAAAAACGGTTTCACTCCTCATCTTTTTTCCCCTCGTAAAGATATTCCGTGCCGCGAAATACGGTACGCTGAATACGTTCTCCGGCGCAGATCACGAAACTGGCCTCGTCCCCCTCCCGCAGCAGCGGCAGGTCGATCCCCGCGATCCGGGCGGGAAAGACCGATGCGAGTTTCCACGCCGTTTCGAAATCCGCACCGCACCGCCGGGTCAGGAATTCCACACAGCGGTCCTGCTGAAACCACGCCCCGGCCAGAATTTCCTGATCGGCAACGTGGATGAATCCATTTTTCTCAATCACGCAGTCCAGGCCGCCGATTCGATGGTAAAGGCCGGGCTCGCAGCCGGAATAGATGTTGGCGTCCGAAACCATGAAGCAGTGTTCGACTCCTTTGCTCCGAAGCGCGGTACGAACCACCTCCGGCGGCAGGTGAAAACCGTCGCCCACCAGCCCCGGCGCAAGTCCGGGATCGTCCAGAAATCCCCACAGCGGATTGTGAAAACGGTGAATCTCCGGCGCCGCGCCGTTGGCGAAATGGGTCACCATGCTCGCTCCCGCGCGCGCGGCTTCGTGGATAGTTCCGCTGTCGGGATGACAGTGTCCCAACGCGACCCGGATGCCGGAAGCGGCGGCTTTGGCGATGAAATCCAGCGCGCCGGGACGCTCCGGGGCGACATTGACCACCCGCACCCGGTCGCCGGAAAGTTCGTTCAGTTTGCGGAATTCCTCCCAGTCCGGGTCGTGGATGAATTCGGGATCGTGACCTCCGCGCCACCCCCGGTCGGGAGAGATAAAAACCCCCTCGTGAAAGATCCCCGGAAAGAGCGTGTTCAGAAGCGCGTCGGCCTCGAAATGTCCCCGCAGCGCGGCGGCGGCCCGTTTCAGTCTGGGATAGTCCGCTGTGGTAAAGGTGGCCAGCACCCGCCCCACCCCGTGCCGCAGAAGATGGCCTGCGATCCGCCGCAGGGCCTCCGCATCGTCCGCGGTGATGTTGTTGTACGCCTGCCCCAGCGCCCCGTTGTGCTGCAGATCCACCAGCACCGGCAGCAGGCGCGGCAGTCCCGGTGTCGCGGCGACCGACCCGACCCGACGGATGATCCCGCCCTCCACGGTCAACTCAACGGCGGTTCCGTCCAGGGTGATGCCCTGATATTTTCGCATCATAGCGCCACGAATGTTTCTATTTACTTTCATTTGTTTCTATTTGTTTCTATCGTAATATAGCCGCGGAACGATAAAAATACAAGCGCCATGTTGAAAAAAAGTCAAAAACTTTATATATTATAAGCCGAACACGAAAGGGAGACGACTTGGAACTGAAAAAAGATTATATTTACAACCTTCTGCGACGTTCCATCATGGACGGGAGCCTGCCGCCCGGTCACCGTCTGCCGCCGGAAGTGTGTCTGGCGCGGGAACTTCAGGTCGGACAGGTGACGCTGCGCAGCGCGCTGGCCAGACTGGAGCGGGAGGGACTGATCCAAAGGCACAGGAGCCGGGGGACGTTCGTCAGCGAAAGAAATATCCGCAAGGTCTTTCTTTTCATCATCCCGGACGGAGCCGAAGACCTTGAGACTCCCAGCCGATACATCGCCGCGGGAATGGATGAAGCCGCGCGCGCGTCCGCAATCACCGTGGAGCGGTGTCCGGTCAGTTTGTTTCTGACGTTTTCTGCCGAAGAACGCCGGGAAATGGTCCGGCGGCGCGCCATTTCCGGAGTGATCGTGGAGACCGGCCACCGGCGGATCGATCCGCTCGTGGCCGAAGCCGTACGGGACCTCGCACTGCCGACGGTCATTCCCCACGGCCTGCCCTCGGATGCGGCGGACAGCGGATTTCTGGTGTTGCGCACCGATGAGAAAACGGCGTTCGCCCGGGCTTACGAGTACATTGCGTCCCGGGGCCACCGCGATGTCGCGTCGCTGTTTGTCCGGCTTCCCGGCGAAGTCAGCGAAAATATGCGGGGATTCACCCCGGCGGAACTGCGGGAGTGCATCTCCGCCCGACGGCTGAATCCGGCGGAGGAACTCGTCGCCTACCTGCCCAACGGTCAGGAAGTCATCCGCGAGCAACTCCGCCGCTGGCTGGGAAACGCGGTGAGGCCCACGGCGATCCTGTGTCACTCCGACCGGATCGCCATACGGGTATCCACGATGCTGCGGGAGATGAAAGTACGCGTTCCGGAGGAAGTTTCGCTCATGGGATATTCCAATTTTCCCGGCAGTCAACTGATTCAGCCGGCGTTGACGACGATCGACACCCGGTTGCACGAGTGCGCGGCAATGGCGTTGAAAGAACTGCTCGACGCCGAGAACTGGTTCCGTCCGGAGCAGACGCCGAAAGAGATTCTGACGCCGTTCAGTCTCATTGAGCGGGAGAGCGTCGCAATAGCGACCGTCCGTCCCTGCGCATCCCTGTAGATCGCGCCGCCTCCCGGGACATCCCTCGGCGTGAGTCTCCCCCTTTTGAGTTCGGAATAGTCGTTAGTCCGGGACAGTATCCTCGTAAAACGCAGCGGGATCCGGTTTCCTGCTGGATACCGTCTTGATTTTTTGTTCCGTAACATTCGCAACATCACGGAATTCGTTGAATTTCATTGCCACATCAGCGCCGCGGCCCCCGGGGGATAATGCAGGATACAGACGCCATTGCAAGTCTTAAAGCAACTGAATGAACGTTTTATCGCAAAATCCCTTTCTCAAGTTCCGTTGCGGTTATTTTGTGCGCTTTAGTCTAATTGTGCTTGATTTTTATTCTTTTTGTAATATATTATGCCTTGTCTTTCAGAACCCCAATAGGAGAATGACCATGAAAATCAAAGCAGTCAAGTTTTTTGAAAACGGCTTCATGACGCAGCCGTTCGCCTTCGGCGGCGAGGATGGGATGGACAAGTTCGACGCATCCGTGCGCTACCGTTCCAGCCTGCAGAACTACGTGATCGACGCCGGCAGGGAAGTCATTCTGGTGGACACCGGTCTGCCTTCGGATTTTCCCGCACCCGCCGCCACGCCCGACGCGACCATCTACCTGGGCACCCCCATCAAGGACTATGTGGAGGCTCTGGGCGACCTGGGATATAAGCCGGAACAGATTTCGAAGATCCTCATCACCCACAAGCACGCCGACCATACCGGCAGGCTCTCCGCCTTTCCGAACGCCACGATCTACGCCGGTCGGGAGGAATGCGGTGCGAACGAACTGAAAGACCTCCCGAACGTCACGCCCGTTTCCTTTACCGACGGGGCCTATTACAACTTCCCCGAAAGTCAGAAAATCGTCGACGGCGTCACCTACATCAAGGCCAAGGGACACACCATGGGCAACAGCATCGTCATCGTGGAAAGCGACGGTCTCTTCTACCTGATCCACGGCGATGTGACTTACACGGACGAGGCGCTCTATGAAAACAAGCTCTCGGTGGTGTTCGAGGACAAGGCCGCCGCGCGGGAGACGCTGGACCGCGTCCGCGACTTCATCGCGCACCATCCCACCGTCTATCTTTCCACCCATACGCCGCTGGGATACGAGAACCTTGAGGCGAAAAGGACGGTCGATCTCGCGCATCCCACGGAAACGCTCCCAGTCGGCGAGATCCATTTCAGGGAAGCATCGGGAAAATACATCTGCTCCGTCTGCGGGAAAATCTATGACCCTGCCGAAGGCGATCCCGATCACGGCATTCCCGCCGGAACACCCTTCGAGAAACTTCCCGCCGACTGGAAATGCCCCCGCTGCCGCCAGGTCAAAGGCAAATTCAACCCGGCGTAATGGCAATGACTTCGGCAAAGGGCACATACAAGGTCTCGGAGGAGACCCGTTCACGGCTCATCCACGCGGCGGGCGAACTTTTCGCCTTGCGCGGCGCGGAAGCCGTGACGGTGCGGGAGATCGCCGACAAGGCGGACGCCGTCCCCAATGCCGTCCGATACCACTTCGGCGACAAGGCCGGACTGGTATCGGCGGTGGAGGATTTCGCCCTGACCCCCTGGCGGGACGGAAAACTGCAAAACTATTGCACCCATAACGACGGCCTGTATGCGACACGGGACGGATGCCGCCAGATGATCGCCGACGCCATCGACATCTTCTACGCCCATCTTATGCCGGAAGGACAGCCGATGTGGGTGGGTATGTTCCTGCTCCGCGCGGTGCTGACCTCGCAGTGGCTCGGAAAGGAACACGAGGAGATCGCCCGACAGAGCATGGAGTGTTTCTGCCGGATCTTCCGGAAGGTCACGGAGAATGACGACCACCTCTCCGCCGTCTGCTGGGCGATGGCCATCATGAGCCCGGGAATGATTTTCGCGAGTTCTATGCTGGACTACACGACCATGAGCAAGTCCGGCGGGGTCAACCATACTTTCCTGCGCCGCCTTCAGGCGACGGTCACGCGCAACGCCCTCCTTGCGCTGGGGCTGGACGGGAACCGATCATAGGAGCGAGATACCGGCGGTCTGGAGGAGCGATCCCGGCCGCCGTTTTCGTTTCAAGAGGCTGTCGCGGCGGTTGCCGAGGCGGTGGAGAGCGTTGAAAAACCATAGACCGCGTTCAAATCCGTTTGTGGGGGTTATTCCGTCAAATCAGCGCGAGTCTCCCCCTTTTGAGTTCAGCATAGACGTCAGTCCCGTCCTAAGGGTAAGCGGAGAATTACTGCCCCGGATCGCCGAGGGGAAGCCACGAGTTTCCTAAAAACGGCTTTTAAAAGAGATCATGGGGAGGGGTTTTTCTTTGCACCACCTTCTGACACAACGAGATTTGCCGAAAGTGTGAAAAACATTTTTGAGAGGGCATTCGTGCTTTAAGGCAAAAAATGGTCGGGGTGAGAGGATTTGAACCTCCGGCCTCTGCGTCCCGAACGCAGCGCTCTAGCCAGACTGAGCCACACCCCGACAGGAAGAAAACGAATCCGTATCCCGGGTCCGTTCAACTAATATACCACGATTTTCCGCTTTTGCAAGCATCGGAGGGCGGAAAAGGCGAAAAATCCCGGACAAGCGGCTGTCGGCGGGGCGATTTGCCTGTTTCGCGGGCTTCGCGCGTGGCCGAGCGGGAGCGAATGAGGCCCGCTTTATTTGATGCTCAACAGCAGAACGGCGGCCACGCCGAGCAGCAGCGCCAGCACCTTCATGAAGGTGATTTTCTCTTTCAGAAAGATCACGCTCAGAATCCCGGTCAAAAGAAAACTCATCTGCATGATGGGCAGGACCACGGAAGCATGCCCCAAACTCAGCGATTTGGCCATTGTCACCACGATCCCGGCGACCAGCGCGCCGGAAAGAATTCCGTAACCGAGGAGTTTCCGGCACGCCTTGCGGTCGGCCAGAGCCTTCAATTCGCTCCGTTCCCGGAGCAGGGCGTAAACCAGTCCGCCGACCACCCAGAACACGCTGTTGATCACCGGTACCACTTGCTCGCTGGCCCCGCAGTGGGTGAACCCGTAGCGGTAACTGATGCCCATGCCCGCGCGCATCAGCGAAGCGGTGATCATGAAAACGAGGCTCAACGTCAGTTCCCGGCGCATGGTGTCCCCGCCTCGGGGAATGAAGGCCAGCACCGCCAGACAGGCACAGACAATGCCGCCCCACTGCAAAAGGGTGATCGGTTCCGCGAGAATGAAATAGGCCAAAAGCACCGCCGGGACCAGGTTCAGCCGATAAATGGTGGCGCAGATGCCGGCGTCCAACTTGCGCATGGCGTCCAGCATCAGCATGTTGCCGCCGACGGAGAAAAAGCCGGAGACCGCTCCCCAGAACAGCGTGGCGCGCCAGTTTTTTACCGGGTCGGTGACACAGCACGCCGCGGAAATGAACCAGATCACGCCGACGATGGTCACGAAAAGCCCGTGCGATCGGGGTTTGCGGGCGTACCCCTTGAACACCATATCGTTGAATGCGGCAAAAAACAGATTGACCGCCGCCCAGAAAATCGCCATGAGACCTCTCCCCGTGCAAAAGTGATGTAAATTTGCTTAATATACTCCGCAAATCGGGATTTGACAAGTTTTCACCAGTGCCGGGCCGGGATTCCCAGCGCTTCCGAGATGCGGTCGCGGATCGGGTGGCACGTGAAATCCGTCCGCTGACGGTTTTTGACGAACCCGTATGCGAGGTCCGCTTCCGGCATGAAAAAACCTTCCGAACCGGCGGCTCCGCCGTGCCCGCGGAACATGTCCCGGTCGGCTTCCGGACCGCCGAGGACGAATCCCAGCGCGAAATTTTCCCAACTGCCGGTCCGGGGCGGATCGCCGGCGGCCCGGAACAACTTTCCGGTGGCAAAGTCGAAAAACTCCGGGGAGAGCAGTTTTCCCCGCACTCCGGCGTAGAATCCCGCCACGCCCCGGGCGGAGGCCACGGCGTTGAACGAGGGAATACAGCATCGGCGCAGCACGGGATCGCCCATCATCTCCGCCAGCCAGGACGGGCGGGTCGGCGAGAGGGCGTCGTCGACCGGGAGCAGCCGGGCTTCGGCTTCGGCGTCGGTACCGAAGTAAAGTTCGCTTTGCAGTCCCAGCGGACGGATGATTTCGTCGCGCATCATCTCCGGCAGGGGACGGCCGACGGCCAGTTCCAGCGTATGTCCCACCAGCCATGCGAATGTCAGCGGATGGTAGCGGCACCGGGCTCCGGCCGGGGTACGCGGAGACATCTCCGCCACCCGGCGGCACATCCGATCCCAGTCGGCGATCTCGCTTCGGGTACTGCGGGGCAGGAGGTACATCCCGGCCCGGTGGGAGAGCAGATGCTCCAGCGTGATCTCCCGCTTGTCCGGCGCGGCAAATTCCGGCCACAATTCCGCGACGCGGGTATCCAGACGCAGTACGCCCCGCTCGACCAGCAGCAGCGCCAGCGTTGCGAGCATCGGCTTGCCGGCGGAGAAGATCGGGAACAGGGCGTTCGGTTCCGTTCCGGCGGTGAGGTCCACGACGGTTTCTCCGCGGCGGATGACGGTCAGTTGGCAGGCGTTTTCGTTGCCGGAGGCGATCTCCTCGGTAAGAATCCGCCGCAGTTGTTGCCGCAGTTGCGTCCAGTCCCGGTTCATTCCCGCTCCAGAAAAGGCATGACCGCCCGGGTCAGGGCGACGAATTCCGCGACCGCCAGTTTGTCCGGCCGAAGTTCCGGGGAAAACCCCGCGTCGGCCAGCGCCGCCGCCGCCGCTTCCCGTCCGATGATGTTGCCGAGCAGTTTGCCCAGTTGCTTTCTCCGCTGACTGAACAGGAGTTTGACCAGCCACGCGGTGACGTCGGCGGTGTCCGGATCGCACAGCGGGGTCGGGCGCAGCGTGAATGCCGCCAGCGCCGATTCCACCTCCGGCGGCGGACAGAAAACCTGCGGCAGCACGATTTTCACCACCGCGACCTCGTAGATCAACTGCGTACGCACCGAGAGGGCGCCGTAGGCTTTGGTCCCGGGGACGGCGGCCAGCCGTTCGGCCATTTCCCGCTGAAGCATGAAAAACATGCTCCGGGGCGGGTTGAGGGCGGCAAGCATTCGGGCGATGAAAACCGAACTGATGGCGTAAGGCAGATTGGCCACCGCCCGGTAAGTTGTCCCCGGCGGAAACAGCCGGTCGTAATCGACTTTGCAGGCGTCGGATTCCACCAGCGTGAAATTCGGCTCCGCGGCGAATCTCCGCCGCTGGTATTCCGCGAGCCGGTGGTCGAATTCGATCGCAGTGAGCCGGACCCCGTGCTGAAGGAGTTTTTCGGTCAATGCGCCGAATCCCGGTCCGACTTCCAGCACCCGGTCGCCCGGTTCGGCGCCGGAGTTGCGGACGATCCACTCCAGCAGATTGCCGTCCAGCAGAAAATTCTGGCCCAGTCCCCGTCCGGGGCGCATCCCCAGGGATTCCATGGCGGCCAGCAATTGCGCTTTGTTCATGGGTCAGTGCTTCCCGGCGCAGTGGCCGCCGCAGCAGCATCCCCCGGCGGCGGGGCAACTTTCGCGGGACGCGCAGGAATTGCCGGAGGTGATCGCTCCGATCCGGCTCGGGCGGCGTTCCGGGTCCGGCGCGCCGCACTTGGGACACTCCGCCGGGGAATCGAACCGGGCCAGCAGCAGTTCAAAGTCGGCTCCGCAGGCGGAACAGTGGTAACGAAACAGCGGCATGATGGAACTCCTTTCCCGGGAGTTGAATTTTCGCTCCCGCACGTCTATATTTAATCGTGAGACATAATATAGCACGAAAAGGAGAGATTGGAAATGTCCGTCAGAAAAAATTTTTTCGACCGCCTGAGCGCCCGGTTCGAGGATTTGGACGTCTCCAGCCGGCAGGCCGGTCTGGCGCTGCTGCTGCGGGAAAGGGGATTTTTCGAGACGGTGTTCAACGCGGTGGAGGACGGGATATTGGTGATCGACCGGGAACTGCGCCTGCGGTATTTCAACCGGGCGGCGAAGGAACTGCTGGCGCTGCCGGAGGATACCTCCGCGCTGCGCATCGCCCAACTGCTGCCCGGGGTGGAGTGGGAACGCATTCTGGGCGCGGACGAGAACACCTGGACCCGGGTGGCCCGGCAGGAGTTGCAGATTCTCTACCCGGAGGAGCGCTATCTGCAGTTCTACCTCGCTCCGCTGGGCGGGGATTCGGGGGCGGCGACCGTGATTCTGCACGACGTGACCGAGAGCCGCCGCCGGGCGACCAGCGATCTGGAGCGGGAGACGGTCAAGGCGGTCTCCCAACTGGCCGCCGGCGTCGCCCACGAGATCGGCAATCCGCTCAACAGCCTGTCCATGAATCTGGAACTGCTGGAGCGCGCCTGCGACGATCCGGAGAACGAGGGGATCACCCCGGAACAGGCCGGAAAAATGCTTCGCCGCTGCCGCGGGGAGGTCGAGCGGCTGGACAGCATCATCCACTCCTTTCTCACCGCGATCCGCCCGGGCAAGGCCCGGTTCGCGCCGGTGGACCTGCGCGGGACGCTGTTTGAAGTGCTGACGTTCATGCGTCCGGAGATCGAGGCGCGCAAGGTTCGGGTCAAATGCGACTGGGCCGGGGCGATGCCTCCGATCAGCGGCGACGCCGACCAGTTGAAACAGGCGTTCTACAACATCGTCCGCAACGCGGTGCAGGCGATGAGCAACGGCGGCGTGCTGGAGGTTTGCGGTTATTCCGCCGGAGATTTTCAGGTGCTGGAGTTTTCCGATTCGGGGCGGGGCATGTCCCCGGAAGATCTGCGGGAAATGTTCATTCCGTTCCGGACCACCAAGGCCGGCGGCAACGGCATCGGCACCATGATCATTGAAAGGGTCTGCCGGGAACACGGCGCGGAATTCGGCGTGGTTTCCGCCGCGGGGCGGGGCACGGTTTTTCAACTCAAGTTCCCCAGCGGGACCAAACGGGTGCGGATGCTGCCCGGAAACTGAGCGGGGAACCGCCGCCGGGGAGTTGCATTTTTCACTTTGTGTGTTATATTATCAAAGGTAGGGGGAAGATGCCCCGCGAACTTCAAATGAAAGGAATCTAAAATGGCTTTGGAACTCAAAAAAGATGCCAAGTACGCGCTTCTGGTGCCGACCAGCATGGGAGTGCGGCTTACCCCGCTCAACGGTCAGCCGTTTCACTGCAGCAGCACGTTTCAGATGCAGGTGACCAGCGCGGAGAGCAACGTCGCCAGCATCGCGTCGTTTCTCGGACTTCCGGTCAAGGTTTTGACCGCGTTCGTGAAGGACAGTCCCATCGCCCGGATGATCAAGGACAATCTCGCCGGACGGCACATGGATTACGAGGGGCCGGAGATCGAGCAGGGCGGCCCGTGGGGGTACCGCCACCAGTTCAATCTGGCCGACAGCGGCTACGGCAGCCGCGGACCCCGGGTCCAGAACGACCGCGCCGGAGAAGTCGGGCGTCTGCTCAGCACCAAATATTTCGACCTCGACCGCATTTTCGGTCAGGAGGGTGTCCAGATCGTTCACCTGTCCGGTCTGATCGCCGCGATGTCCCCGGACACCAGCAAGTTCTGTCTGGACATCGCCCGTACCGCGAAAAAATACGGGACCAAAATTTCCTTCGATCTGAACTACCGCGCCTCGTTCTGGGTGGGGCGGGAAGCGGAACTCAGCGCGATTTTCGCCGAGATCGCTTCGCTGGCGGACATCCTGATCGGCAACGAGGAGGACTTCCAACTCTGCCTCAAGATTCAGGGTCCGGAAGCCGGCGGCAAGGGCATTGCCGACAAGATCGACAATTTCAAGGAGATGGTCGAGCGGGTCAAGGCGGCGTATCCCAACGCCTATGCTTTCGGCACCACGCTGCGGCAGGTGATCAACACCAACTCCCACCTCTGGGGCGCCATCACCAATGTGGACGGCGTGTGGCAGGTGGTGGAACCCCGGGAGATCCATGTGCTGGACCGGATCGGCGGCGGCGACGGTTTCGTCGGCGGGTTCCTGTACGGCATTCTGCGGGGCTGGGAGCCGGAGAAGTGGACGCAGTTCGGCTGGGCCACCGGCGCGCTGGCGACCACGCATCTCACCGACTACGCGCAGCCGGCCGACGAGGATCAGGTCTGGAGCATCTGGAAGGGCAACGCCCGGGTCAAGCGCTGAATCGCGGCGCCGTTTTCACGCGCCTTCCGGACAAATTGTTCCGGAAGGCGCTTTTTTTCTGTTGAAAAATCCCCGAAACAGCGGTATATTCCACCATGGACAAACCTTAAAGGATCGGGAGAGAAGATCATGAACGAAACCGAAATGCGCGCGGTTCTGGAGACCCTCGGGCGCAAGGCGCGCCGGGCGGCGGCGGCGCTGGCGGTGCTGCCGTCGGACGCCAAACAACTCTGTCTGGAAAAAATGGCGGACGCCCTCCTCGCCGCGCGGGCGACGATCGCTCAGGCCAACGCAGAGGATGTGGCGGCGGCCCGGAGCGCCGGGATGGATGAGGCGAAAATCGACCGGCTGACGCTGACCGACGCCCGGATCTCGGCGATGGCCGACGGGCTGCGGCAGGTGGCCGCCCAGAGCGACCCGGTGGGGAGGGTACTGTCCGTCGATGTCCGGCCCAACGGACTGGAGATATCCAAAGTTTCGGTGCCGTTCGGCGTGATCGGCATTATTTTCGAGGCTCGTCCCAACGTCACCGCCGATGCCGCCGGAATCTGCATCAAAGCCGGCAACGCGGTGATCCTGCGGGGCGGCAGCGAGGCGTTCCGCTCCAACATGGCGATCGCCGCGGCGCTGAATGCCGGCGGTTCCGCCTGCGGTCTGCCGGAAGGCGTCGTTCAACTTATTCCGTGGACCGACCGGCTGGCGGTGAAACTGATGCTGAAAATGGACCGCTACATTGATTTGGTCATCCCCCGGGGCGGGGAGGGGCTGATCCGGACCGTGGTCGCGGAAGCGACCATGCCGGTGCTGAAGCACTACAAAGGGGTCTGTCACCTTTACGTGGACGCCGAGTGCGACATGGCGATGGCGGTGAAAGTCATCATCAACGCCAAATGTTCCCGTCCGGCGGTGTGCAACGCGCTGGAGACATTGCTGATCGACCGGGCCGTTGCGCCCGCGTTCGTTCCCATGATCGGCCGGGCGCTGCGGGAAAAGCAGGTGGAACTGCGCGGCGACGCGGCGTTCCGCGCCCTGTGGCCCGAATCCCTCGCCGCTACGGAAGACGATTATTATGCCGAGTACCAGAAATTGATCCTGGCGGTGCGGATCGTGGACGGCGTGGAGGCCGCGGTGGAGCATATCAACACCTACGGTTCGCGGCACAGCGACGGGATTCTGAGTTGCATTCCCGAACACATCGCCTACTTCACCGCCAATGTGGACAGTTCCACGGTGTACGTCAACGCGTCCACGCGCTTCACCGACGGCGGGGAGTTCGGCATGGGCGCGGAAATCGGCATCAGCACGGACAAACTGCACGCCCGGGGACCGATGGGGGCGAACGAGTTGACCAGTTACAAGTACATCGTGCGGGGGAACGGGCAGATTCGCTGAAAAGAACGGCGTTTCACCGGGCGGGAGTTTGATTTTTCTCCGGAGACGTGCTACATTAATCCGATGGATTTCAACTCCGCGGGATGAGGAGACAAGGGTGTTCGCATGATCGTGCCGATGAAAAAAGTGACGCTGCTGGCGCTGCGTGCCGACGAGGGTGCGGCGCTGGACGCGTTGCGCGACCTCGGCGTGATGCAGGTTACGCTGAGCGGCGCGCGGTCGGACGGTTCCAATACCTTGCAGGAGCGGCGGGACGGGATGCGGCGCGCCGCTTCGTCCCTGCGGCAGTTCGCCGCCGAAGGAGGATACCGTGTCCCGGCGGCCGCCGCGGACCCGGCGGCGGGACGGGATGCGGCCGCGACGGTGGCCGCGCTGCTGACGCGCCGCGGCGAATTGAGCGCGGAGGAGACGGAGATCCGCCGTCGGTTGGAGGAGTTGTCTCTGCTGGGCGATTTCGACAGTTCCCTGTTGGAGAAACTGCGCTGCGACGGGGTGAATCTGCTGGTGTGTTCGGGCACGGCGGAGGATTTTGCCCGCGCGGCGGAGGCGGCGGAGACGATCGGATGTTACGAGTTGGCCCGCCGGAAAGGTCGGGTCGCGTTTGCCGTGGTCGCGCCGTCGGATGCGGATGTGTCCGCGTATCCGGTCATGCGGATCGGCCGGAACGAAGACCCGCGCCGGCTTTCCCGCCGGCTGGAGGTGATCGTTTCCGAGCAGCGGCAGATTCGCCGTCGGCTGACGGTGCTGATCCGGAAATGTGCCGCGATCGAGGCGGCGGCGGAGGAGGTGACGGGGCAGTTGGAGTTCAGTCTGGTGCGCGATTCGCTGGCGGAGCACGGCGAGATCGTGACCCTGAGCGGATTCGTGCCCGCGCCGGAGATGGAGAAGATCGCCGCGGCCGCCCGCAGATTCGGGTGGGGGTTCATGGCTTCCGACCCGGATGAGAGCGACAATGTGCCGGTACTGATCGCGTCGACCCGGTTTTCCCGGTTTATCCGGCCGCTGTTCGATTTTCTGGACATCATCCCCGGCTACCGGGAACTGGACATGTCCGCGGTCATCATGGTGTTTTTTACCATTTTTTACGCCATGATCGTCGGCGACGCCGGGTACGGCGCGCTGTTTCTGGCGGGAACGCTTTTTGCCATGCGGCGTCTGAAAGACCGTCCGGCGGCGAAACTGCCGCTGAAACTGATGCTGATCTTAAGTTCCGCGACCATCGTCTGGGGTGTGCTGTGCGGCAGTTACTTCGGCGTTGCCTGGGGCGGGCTGAAGTGTCTCACCGACCCGGCGCTCAAGGACCGGAGCATTCAACTTTTCTGCTTCATTCTCGCGGTGGCGCAGTTGTCGGCGGGACGGCTGTTTCAGGCATTCCGCAACCGTCAGTGGCGCAACGCGGGCGCGAACATCGGCTGGATGCTGGTCATCTGGGGCAATTTTCTGCTGACGGTACTGCTGCTGTTGAAACCGGCGGGGTTCCATCCCGGGCGGTTCATGGCCGGATTCTACGGCGTGGGTCTGACGCTCATCCTGCTGTGCGGACTGAACTGGAAAAATCCGGCGGAGGTCTTTCAGTTCCCGTTCTCCGTCATCGGCAGTTTCACCGATGTGCTGAGTTACATCCGGTTGTTCGCCGTGGGCATGGCCGGAGCGTGCATCGCGCAGAGTTTCAACGGCATGGGCACGGATGTCATCCGCAGCAATCCGTGGCTGTTTCTGCTGGGGGTAGTGGTGATCGTGTGCGGTCATCTGCTCAATCTGGCGCTGGCGATGATGGGGGTGCTGGTCCACGCCGTGCGGCTCAATACACTGGAATTTTCCAATCATGCCGGTCTGTCATGGAGCGGCCAGAAGTTTACGCCTTTCAAGCACAACAACCAAGAAGGGAAACCATAAATCATGAATGTGACGACAGAGGTAATTTTCAAAGCGGCGGCTTTGGGCGCCAGTTACATGGCGGTGGTGTTGGCGGCGGTCGGGTCCGCGCTGGGGATCGGCGCGGCGGGACAGGCCGCCATCGGCGCGTGGAAAAAGTGCTATCAGCAGGGCAAGTCGGCCCAGTTCCTGCTGCTGGCGATGGTCAGCGCGCCGCTGTCGCAGACGATTTACGCGGTCATCCAGATGATGCTGATGAACGACAAGATCGCCAAAACGCCGGAGAATATGCCGGCGTATGTGCTGATCGGTATTTTCGGCGGTCTGGCTCAGATGGCTTCGGCTTACGCGCAGGGCAAGTGCGCGGCCAACGGGTGCGTGGCGTTCTCCGAGACGGAGAAGGGATTCGCCAACTACCTGATGGTGCTGGGCATCGTGGAGACCTGCGCGATTTTTGCGCTGATCATGGCCATCATGGCCATGCCGTAAGCGGGGATGCGGGGTTTCGGACAGCCTGGGGCCGACGCTTCAGGCTGTCCGTTTTTTCCGAGAGGGGATGTTGAAATGGACATGCTGTTCAATTGCCGGACCGATGCGACGTACAATCTGGCGCTGGAGGAGTTGCTTGCGACGGATTATCCCCGCGGCGCGATCATGCTGTGGCGGAACGACAACGCCATCATCGTCGGACGCAACCAGAACACCGCCGCCGAGATCGACGCGGAATACGTGCGGGAACACCGTATCGACGTCGTGCGTCGGACGACCGGCGGCGGCGCGGTCTATCACGATCTCGGCAATGTCAACTACACCATCATCGCCACCGGACGCCAGTTGGAGCAGGAAGCGTTCGCCCGCAACGCCGGAATCATCGTGGAAGTGCTGAACTCCATGGGCGTTGCGGCGGAGTTTCACGGACGCAACGATATTCTGGTGGAGGGACGCAAGGTCTCCGGGAGCGCCAAGCGGGTGCTGGCGGATCGGACGCTGTTTCACGGAACGTTGCTCTTTGACACCGATCTTTCGGTGCTGGGGGCGGCGCTGACCCCGGATGAGAGCAAGATCCGCGCCAAAGGCATCGCATCGGTGCGATCCCGGGTGGCCAACCTCCGGGAATTTCTGCCGCAATGGGATGTGGAGAAGTTTCTATCCGAATTGCGGGCACGGCTGCTGCGGGTGACGGGGCAGGAGGAGTTTCGGGAGATCCCGGCGGAATATCAGCGCCGGGCCGAGGCGCTGGCCGATGCCAGGTACCGGACGTGGGAGTGGAATTACGGGACGGTGGGCAGTTATTCCTACTGCTGGCGGGGGCGCTTCCCCTGCGGCGGGGTGGAAGTGCGGTTCAATGTGACGGACAACCGGATTGCGGATATGAATATCACCGGAGATTTTTTCGGGAGCGAGGAAGTCGCGGCGCTGGCGGCGCGGTTCAACGGCGTCATTCCGGAGCGGAAGGCGATCGCGGCGGTGATCGCTGGGAACGACATCGAGCGGTACATCTCCGGGCTGACGCCGGAGGAGTTTCTCTCGCTGTTCCGGATTTGAGAACGGCGGAATTTGCAATCGGCCCGGGCGCGGGTATATCAGGAAAGATCAACATACGGGAAAAACGGCAAAAATGAGAATCGTTCATTTCTCCGATCCCCACGGCGGCGGTCCGGCCGAGGACTTCATGGCGTATCTGGACAAGCGCTGGGTCGGAGTTTTCAACTACCGCTTCCGGAGGAAGTTTCGGCACGATTTGTCCCGACTGAACCGGGCGGTGGAGTTCATTCTGGATACGCGCCCGGACGTGGCGGTATGCACCGGAGACCTGACCAGCGCCGGTCAGCCCGGGGAATTCGCCCGGGTGCTGGATATCCTGCGGCCGCTGCGCGATTCCGATATTCCCCTGCTTTACACCCCGGGGAACCACGACTGTTACGTCCGCCGCCCCAAGTGCGTGGCGGCGATGCGCGCCGCGGTGGCGGAACTCGGTCAGGGCAAATACACTTGGGACGATCTTCCCGCCAAACTGGAACTCTGCGGCGCGGAATTTCTGGTGGTCAACACCAGCGCGCCCTCCAATCTGCTGTGTTCCTGGGGGTTCCTGCGTCAGAGAGAACGGGATTTCATCCTTGATGCATGTGCGGAGGACGGACACGACCGGCCCCGGATTCTGGTCACGCATTATCCGATGACCGAAGACCATCCGATCCTGCGGCTGCGGCATCGGCTTTTCGGACAGAAAAAGATCGTGGACGAGATGAAAAAACGGACGCTGGATCTGGTTCTGTGCGGTCACGTTCACCGGCCGTACCTGAAAGTCGACGAACAGGGCAGGGGGGAGTGCTGCGCCGGCAGCGTCACCCGCAACGGCTCGCTGGTGGAGATCGAGTGCGATACCGCGAAGCGCGTCTTCATGTTCCGCGAAGTGGCTTTGTAGCGGACGGAAGACGGTTCGCCTCCCGTCGTCGGCGGCGAGGGCAAAAAGGATGTCGCTCTTTTGCCGGAGGGCTCCTCGCCCCCGGCACCCCCTCGGCAGGACTCAGGAGCCCTGCACCCCGAGGTCTCTTGTCGGGAGACTGCCGACGTCGGCGATGGCACCCGGAGCGACCCCAATCGTGAAACCTTTCCCCGCTTTTCTGCGGAAAAGAGGTTTCACGCTTGGGATCGCGAGTTGCGCCCGGGGGGAAAGGGTTTCCCCCTCGTCCCCCTTTCGTTGCCCGTCAGGGGTCTTGCGCTTCGTCTCGCAGTTCTTCCTCGAACGGATGTCGCCCGCCTCCCGCCGGCGGGGGGGGGACAAAAGGATACCGCTTTTTTGGGGAAGGGAGTAAGTTCGGGAGAGGGAAATCTCCATCCCATTCAAAACAGGGCATAAAAAACTCCGGCGGGATGGGCCGGAGTTACGGGTGTCAGGAATCTCTCACCACTCTTTACGGGGCGGGCGGGCTTCCCGGGGCCGGGCTTCGTTGACCACGGCTTTACGGCCGCCGATGTCGTTCCCGTTGAGGGCCTCGATCGCGGCCTTTGCTTCAGTATCGTTGGGCATTTCGACAAAGCCGAAACCTTTGGGTCTGCCGGTTTCCCGGTCATTAACGATGCGGGCGGCGGCGACTTCTCCATAGGCCGCGAAAACAGCCTGCAAATCGTCCGGGGTAGTGCTGTACGGCAGATTGCCAACGTAGATGTTCATCAAAAATCCTTTCCTTCAAATGAACCCCTCTGGCCGCCTCGGACCTGTTCCGAAAACGACTCAACGTAGTAAGTATACGCCATAACTGTCTCAATGTCAATATCCGTTTTAAAAAAATCCGCAAAAAAAATGAAAAATCTTGAATTTTTCCGAAAAAAGCGGTATATTCTGCGGCGTTACGTCGGGGAGGAAGATCGAAAGATGAACAAGTCTGCGAAGACCAACGCGATTCGGCTGGTGGAGAGCGCCGGGGTGCCGCACCGCGTGTACGAATACGACGTGCGCGACGGCAGGATCGATGCCCGCGCCATCGCGGAGAAGATCGGGCGTTCGCCGGACGAGGTGTTTAAAACGCTGGTGGCCGAAGCCCCCGTGCATCGGTATTTCGTGTTTCTCGTACCGGCGGCCTCGGAACTGGATTTGAAAAAATCCGCCCGCGCCGCCGGTTGCAAGAGTATTGAGATGATCCCGCAGAGGCAATTGCTGCCGCTGACCGGCTACGTTCACGGCGGCTGTTCGCCGCTGGGGATGAAAAAAGAGTTCCCGACCCTGATCGACGAGTGCGCGATATTGTATGAAACCATCTGCGTAAGCGGCGGGAGGATCGGTCTGAATCTGGCCATCGGTCCGGAGGATCTGGCGGGGCTGACCGGCGCGGAATTCGCCGACATCGCCAAATGACGGAAGGAAAAAAAGAAAATGGACATGGTGGAATGGGACGGTTTGACCTTTGAGGGAAACTCCATCGCGCTGTTCGGTGCCAAATTGCTGGTCGTCAAGGCCCGGCGCGGGATGCTGGGGTGCGGATATCTCAATGTGGCCGCGGCGGAGAAACTCGGTCACGCCCTGGCGGTCGTCACCGGGGTGTCGTGCTATGACGACATGCTGCATGCGGAGGTGAAGCAGGTCTCGTCCGAAGCGCGGAATCTTGGGGTGGTCCCCGGGATGACCGGGGCCGAAGCGCTGAAAACGATGAATTGACGCGCATGCGCTGGACGGCGGACTACGTTTCCCCGGTGGGGCGACTGCAACTGGAGGCGGACGAAGACGCGCTGCTGGCCGTGCGGTTCGATTTCGCCGCGGCCGCCGCGACCGCCGGAACCAATGCCGTGCTGGGCCGGGCGGCGGCGTGGCTGGACCGGTATTTCGCCGGAGAAGCGGTTTCGCCGCGGGAACTGCCGCTGCGCATTGCCGGGTCGCCGTTTCGCCGGACCATTCTGCAACTGCTGATGGAAGTTCCCTACGGTCACAGTATCACCTACGGCGAACTGGCCGCCGCCTACGCCCGGCGGGTCGGGATCCCGCGGATGTCCGCGCAGGCGGCGGGCGGCGCGGTGGGCGCCAATTCGCTGCCGATCATCATTCCCTGCCACCGGGTGCTGGCGGCGGGGGGACGGCTGGGCGGTTTTTCCTGCGGTCTTGCGGTGAAACGGCGACTGCTGGCGCTGGAGCGGATCAGTTATCGGGAGTGAAGTTCCCGGTGGAGCGCGCCGGCGTGGTCCAGGGCCGACGCACCGCCGCCCAGCATTCGGGCCAGTTCCGGCACGGGGTCGTCCAAGGAGACGATTCGGCTGACGGTCCGCCCGTTCCGATCGGACTTCTCCACCTTGAAGTGGTGATCCGCCCGGGCCGCGACCTGAGCGAGATGGGAAATGCACAGGATCTGCCGTCTGCGGCCCAGCGCCGCCAGTTCCCGCCCGACCTTGTTGGCGGTTTCGCCGCCGATATTCATGTCGATCTCGTCGAAAATGACCGTCGGCACCGCGTCGGCGTCGGCAAGAACCGTTTTCAGCGCCAGCATCAGCCGGGACAACTCCCCGCTGCTGGCGATTTTGCGCAGGGGGCGCAGTTCCTCGCCCTTATTGGCGTTGAACATCAGTTCCATGCGGTCCATCCCGGAACTTCCGGGTTCGACGGCGGTGAAGTCCGCTTCCAGTTTCGCTCCGTTGAAGCCGATGGCGGCAAGTTTTTGCATGGTTTTGTCCAGAAATTCCGTCGCGGTCCGGCGTCGGGCGGCGGAGAGTTCAGCGGCCGCGTCGCGCAGTTGCCGACGCAGAATCTCTTTCCGCGCGTCGAATTCCTCCCGCCGGGCCCGGGCCTGCTGAAATTCCTTCACTTTGGCCGCGGCCTCATCCCGGGTGGTCAGCACCTGTTCCAGCGTCGGACCATACCGGCGTTTGAGGGTGTGCAGTTCGCTCAGGCGGGCTTCCGCGGCGGCGAGGGCTTCCGGGTCGAGTTCCACTTTATCCCCGAGGGACGCCAGATTGCCGGATAACTCCGCCACGGCGGTCTGCAGTTCCGCGCAGGTGCGCAGCGCATCGCCGGTCAGCGAGGGGTCGATTTTCTCCAGTTCGCTCAAGTCGTGGTAGACTGTTCCCAACTGGTCGGCGACGCCGTTCTCGTTTTCCGTGAGTATATTGCACATCCGCCCCAGCGTCTCCAGCACCTCCCTGGCGTTGGCGCCCAGGCGCTGTTTCGCGCCCAATTCCCGGTCCTCGCCGGGCGCGGGGGCGATCCGGTCGATCTCCTCCGCGATCAGCGCCATCCGGTCGGCGGTGTCCGCGTCCGGCAGATTGCGGTCGAATTCCGCCCGGGCCGCGGCCAGGGCATTGAGTTCCTGCTGAATTTTTCGGCACGATTCCCGCATTCCGGTCAGGCCGCCGTAGTTGTCCAGCAACTCCAACTGATGCGCCGGATGCAGCAGGGAAATCTGTTCGTTGGCGCCGTGGAGGTCAATGAGCAGTTCTCCGATCTCCGCCAGCAGTTTCGCTCCGACGGGCGCGTCGTTGAGGAAGTTCCGGGTGCCGCCGGTCCCCACCACCCGCCGGATGGTTACCCGGAAATCCGCCGGGTCGAAGTCGATTCCCGCCGCTTCCAGTTGAGTTGCGATCCTGTCGCGCAGAGCCGGGGGGATGGAAAATTCCCCGCTGACCGTGTACTGCCGACACCCGGTGCGGATGCCGCTTTTTTCCGCCCGCCCGCCGGTCAGCATTGCGATGGCGGACATGAAAATCGACTTGCCCGCGCCGGATTCGCCGGTAAAAACGCTGAATCCGGAAGAAAAGTCCACTTCCGCGTTTTCGATCAGGGCGAAGTTGGAGATTTTCAGATAGTTCAGCATAGGTCGTCCCCGCCGCCGTCCAGCAGGTCCTTCAGCAGCAGCAGCGCCTGCGCCGCGGCCCGTTCCCGGATCATCCGCCGACCGCCGTGCAGACGCAGTTCCCTGACGGCGGCCAGACCGTGGCGGGCGGCTCCGACGAAGACCAGTCCCACCGGTTTCTCCGGGGTGCCGCCGTCCGGCCCGGCGATGCCGGTGGTGCTGACCGCGCAGTCGCAGTTCAGTGCCGCGCACGCGCCGAGAGCCATGGCTTCGGCACACGGGGCGCTGACCGCGCCGCATGTCCGCAGTATCTCGTCCGGAACGTGCAGCAGATCACGCTTGACCGCGTTGGCATAGGCCACGATCCCGCCCTGAAAACATGCCGACGCTCCGGGGATCTCGACCAGCGCGTTCGCCACCAGACCGCCGGTGCAGGATTCGGCGCAGCCGCATCGTTCTCCCCGCTTGGAGAGGACGCGCACGAGATGCTCCGGCAGGGAATATTCTCCCGTCGGCAGCGCGTTTCGGCCCAGCGCGGTCCGGCAGGTCTCCAGCGCCGGCAGGACATCCGTTTCCGCGCCGGAGAGAAAGAGTTTCGTCCCGCCGCTCTGCGCGGTGTAGGCGATCTCCACCGGGAGGTTTTGCAGCAGCGGTTCCACGGTTTTGGCCACGAACGTTTCGCCCATGCCGCAGACCAGAAATCCGGCGGTGAAGGTTTTCACCCCCGCCAGTTTGCGCAGTTCGGGCAGCATGGCCGTCAGCACGGCTTCAAATTCTCCCGGCGGTCCGGGCAGCAGATAGACGTGGCGCGGGATCCCGGCGTAGGTCACATCGACGCCGATCCCGGAGGCCACGCCCGCCGGATTGGGGAAGTACCGGCCGCCGACGGGGATTCTGGCCTGCTTGTACTGCGGTTTGGGGCAGCGTCCGCCGTGCCTTTCGGCCCAGCAGGTTTCGACTTTGGCCCGCAACTCCGGAACCTCGGTCAACTCCAGTCCGAAAAACCGGGCGGCGGTTTCCAGTGTGATGTCGTCGCGGGTCGGGCCGAGGCCGCCGCTTAAGATCACCGTGTCCGCATGTTTGAGCGCGGCGGCGAGGGCGAAGGCGAGTTCTCCGGGGTGGTCGCCCACGGTCATTTCCAGCGTCGGCGGGATGCCGATTCCCGTCAGTTGCGCTCCCGCGAACGCCAGATCGGTATTGCAGCAACTGCCCTTGAGCAGTTCGGTGCCGGTGCAGATCAAAACTGTATTCATCGTAAAGGTCAACTCCTGTTCCCGGATAATATAGCCGCGGGGGATTTTACTTGCAAGCGGAAGTTGCAATTCCCGGCGGGAAAATGTATATTATCCGAAGTAACATTCAACCCAATGCAACCGGGAGCCGAAATGAAACGTGTGTTGTCCATCCAAGATATTTCCTGCGTGGGAAAGTGTTCGCTGACCGTGGCGCTGCCGATCATCTCCGCCGCCGGGCTGGAAACGGCGATCCTGCCGACGGCGGTGCTCTCCACCCACACCGCGTTCAAGGGATTCACCTTTCGGGATCTCACCGACGACATCAAGCCCATCGCCGATCACTGGAAAGAGCAGAAGATCGCATTCGACGGCATCTATACCGGGTATCTCGGCTCGTTCCGGCAGATCGAACTGGTGGAGAACATCTTCACGGAATTTCACCATCCGGGCATGCTGCGGTTCGTGGACCCGGCCATGGGCGACAACGGCAAACTCTACCCCGGTTTCGACGCGCCGTTTGCCCGCCGGATGGGACAACTCTGCGGCAAGGCGGACATCATCGTGCCGAATCTCACCGAAGCGGCGTTCATGCTGGATGAGGAGTTCATGGGCGCCGACTACACCGTTGACGACGTCAAGGCCCTGCTCAAGCGGCTTTGCGGCCTCGGAACTCCGGTTGCGGCGCTGACCGGGGTCTGTCCCGCGCCGGGGCGGTGCGGCGTGATGGCCTACGATTCGCGCCGCGGCGAATACTGCGAGTATTACAGCGAACTGATCCCGACATCATTCCACGGGACGGGGGATGTTTTCGCCAGCGCGTGTTTCGCGGCGATGATGCGCGGGCAGGAATTGTCCAAAGCATTGCGGACGGCGGTGGAATTCACCGTCGAATCCATTCGGCAAACTATCGCCTATCCCGATCACAACTGGTACGGGGTCGATTTCGAGACCGCCACTCCCAAACTTCTGGAACTGCTGGCGGAGTAAACTCTCCCGGCGGGCGGGATGGAAACGGCGAAGGCAAATGTGCCGGTGGCGCCCGCCTCGCATGGACTTGCAAACAAACGGTAGCAGACTCTGCTTTTTTCGCTCGCGTTCAGTGCAAACGATGGCAGGCTGCCGTCACAAGCGTACGGTGCGAGGGGGCAACGAGCGACGGGGAAACGGGTAACCGCCTACACAGCAAAGACAAGTCCCTGATTCGCCGGAAAAGGCGGGTCAGGGCGCAGGATTTGCGGCGGGCGACATGCAAACGCGAGTCGGCACGATTCCGCATGACTGCCGTCGGAAGGGGACGGCAGCGCCGTCAACCCGCCAACAAGGACCCAAAAAGCAGGCGGGAAAAGTCCTGCGACTTTTTCCGCGGTTGCAAGGTTACAAACCTTGCCGGGGGTGCTTGAGGGGCGAGGAGCCCCTCAAAAAGAGAGACGCCCGCGAAACAAGCCGAGATAACGAAAAAAGAAACGGACGGAATCGAATCCCGCCCGCTTCTTTTGCTTACGAATCGCTTACCGTGCGTAGTACTCAATCACGCTCATGATCTTGACGGAGACGGGGATCTCCTCGACCTGGGGCGCGCGGACCAGCGTGGCTTTGAGGTTGTCGAGATCGACTTCCATGTAGGCCGGAACGGTCGCGTTGTTCTTTTTGGCCATCTCCGCGATCGCCGGGGATTTCGCGGCATCGATGGTGATGACCTGACCTTCTTTCACCAGACAACTGGCGCGGTCGACCCGCTTGCCGTCCACGAGGATATGCCCGTGGTTGACCATCTGCTTCGCCGCGAAGATCGTCGGGGCGAAACCGGCGCGGTAGACCATCGCATCCAGACGCTGTTCCAGACTGCGGAAAAGTTTTTCATGGGTCTGACCGGTGCCGCTTTTGGCTTTGGCAAAAGCGATACGGAGTTGTTTTTCGCTGATCGCGTAGTAGTTGCGGAGTTTCTGTTTCTCCATCAGCAGTTCGCCGTAGGTGGAGAGTTTGACCCGGCGGCCTTTGCCGTGCGGTCCGGCGGCGTACGGCCGCTTCACGCTCGGGCACTTCGGATCGCCCCAGAGACACTGGCCGATCCGGCGACAGAACTTGTGTTTCGCTCGACTTGCGGTTGGCATAACCAATCCCTTTCTCAATGAATGTTTTATGGCTTCCCGGGTGTCAAGCCTCAAAAATCAGTGGGGCCCGGGGCGCCGTTGCAATTGAGTAATATACCGCCGCAATCGGAAAATTTCAAGTTTCACCGGGCGGAATTTTCCGAAAAACCGCCCAGAACTTCGATCGCTTCCGCCGCGCAGAAGCCTCCGAAGACCGCCGGGAGGTAACTGATGCTGCCGATTTTCCGGTCGGCGAAGGTACGGCGCGGCGTTTCCGGAGAAAACACCACCCGGACCCCCCGGGTGATCCCCAGTGCCCGCAGTCGGCTCCGCATCACCCGGGCCAGCGGACAGCCGGATGTTTTGGCGATATCCGCCCGTTGCACCAGCGAAGGGTCCAGTTTGCCGCCCGCGCCCATGGCGCTGATGTGGGGGAGGCGGCGGGCGACGAGTTGCCGGAGCAGTTCGGTTTTGACCGGAACGTCGTCGATCGCGTCCACGACAAAATCGAATCCTCCGTCCAGCATCGCGGCGATGTCGTCCGCCGTGCGCAGAAACTTCTCCACCGCGAGAAACGTTCCGTCCGGGTTGATCTCCCGGCAGCGGGACGCCAGCAGGGACGCTTTCGATTGTCCGATCACCCGGGTGGTGGCGATGATCTGCCGGTTGCAGTTGGAAACATCCACCGTGTCACCGTCCACCAGCGTCATGCGGCCCACCCCGCAGCGGGCGATCTCCTCCGCCGCATGGCCGCCGACGCCGCCGAGACCGACGACCAGCACGTTTTTCCACGTCAGCGCGGTCCATGCCGCTTCGCCCAGCAGCAGCGCGGTGCGGGAAAATCTCTCCTGAAATCCTTCGGTCATGCCCGGTCCTCCAGAAAATCCGCAAAATATTGATCGGTCCGTTCTTCCGCGTTCGGGATGCCGCATGTGTCCAGCAGTTCCCGGACCGTTGTCCGCGGGTCGTCGTCGCTTTCGAAGCCGAACGGCCCCGCCGGGCGGCGCAGTTTCCGGAGGATATCCTCCCGGCCCAGCACCGAACGGTGGAAGGAGACGGTCATCCCCCGGCGCCACAATTCGTCCAGCAGTTCCGGCGTGCCTCGGAATCCATGCACCATCACCCGGAGTTTCAGCGGCCGGAGCGCGGCGAACAACTCGGGGAAACACCGGACCACATGCAGGACCACCGGTTTGCGCAACTCCTGCGCCAGACGCAGGAATTCCAGCAGATACCGCTGCTGGACCGGCAGTTCCGGGCCGCGCATCCGGTCCAGACCGACTTCCCCCAGAGCGTCGAAGCGCATGAGTTCTCCGGCCAGTTCCGGTCGCGGCGTGAATCTCTCCGGCAGATGCCACGGGTGCAGTTGCAATGAGATTTTGGCGTCCGGCAGATATTCCGGGGCGGAGATCAGGGCGTCGATCCCGGGCGCGGGACGGCGGTGGGTGTGAAAATCACTGGCCATCAGAGCATTTTTCCGGTGCCGCAGAGCGACGGAAACCGCAGCCGTTGCAAATGACACATGGCCAGCGCCAGTGCGTCGGTGCTGTCCAGCGGGATGTTCTGCACCTCGATCTTGAACTCCGCTGCCAGCAGAAACGCGATCCGGTCCTTGTCGGCGCCGCCGCTGCCGGTCACCGCCCGTTTCGCCACGCTGGGCGGATACGCGTAGGAGGGGATCGCGTGGTCGGCCAGCGCGGTCAGGATCCCCCCCCGGGCCATGCCGAGGATGATCGCGGTTTTGGCGTTCCGTCCCACGAACGGGTCCTCCAGCACCGCGCAGTCCGGGTGGTAGAGCGAAATCAGTTCGCTGATGCCGCCGTGGAGCCGGCGCAGGCACTCGGTGTGCGGCAGGTTCGGCCGGTTGCGGATCACGCCGCAATCCAGAATCGCCATGCCGCTTCCGGCCGTCGGGTCGGCGCTGATCACGCCGTACCCGGTGGTGCGGATCGCCGGGTCGATGCCGAGGATGACCATGACCTATTTCCGCATGAATGCCGCCGCCGCCCGGAGCATCCGGGCCTCTCCGAGCGCCGGAGCCATGATCTGGGCGGCGATGGGCATTCCCGATTCCGGGTCCGTTCCCGCCGGCAGACTGATGCCGCAGTGACCGGAAAGATTCAGCGCGATGGTGAAAATATCCGACAGGTACATCTGGAGCGGGTCGTTTTTTTCGTTGAAGTGGAACGCCACGCTCGGCGTCACCGGCGTCAGCAGCAGATCGCACCGGGTGAACGCCTCCTCGAAATCCTTCCGGATCAGCGTCCGCACCCGCTGGGCCCGCAGGTAGTACGCGTCGTAATACCCGCTGGACAGCACATACGTTCCCAGCAGGATCCGCCGCTTGACCTCGTCCCCGAACCCCGCGCCCCGGGACTTGTAGTAGGTGTCCACCAGCCCGTCGCCCTCCTTGCGCGCTCCGTAACGGATGCCGTCGAAACGGGCTAAGTTGGCACTGGCTTCCGCCGTGGCGATGATATAGTATACCGCCACCGCGTACTTGGTATGAGGCAGCGAGACATCGACGATCTCGCCGCCCAAAGCCCGGACCCGGGCGATGCTCTCGTCCATGATTTTGGCCACGGACGCGTCCATTCCGGAGGTGAAGTATTCTTTCGGCAGACCGAAACGAAGTCCGGCCAGCGAACCCGCTTTCGCCCCCTCGACCGCGGCGGCGGCATAGGAATCCACCGCCGCCGGCAGCGTGGTGGAATCGTGACGGTCCACGCCCGCGATCGCGTCCAAGATCATGCCCGCGTCTTCCACGTCATGGCTCAGCGGACCGATCTGATCCAGACTGGATGCGAATGCGACCAGTCCGTACCGGGAGACCCGGCCGTAAGTCGGTTTCACTCCGACCACGCCGCAGAATGCCGCCGGCTGACGGATGGAGCCGCCGGTGTCCGAACCCAGCGCCGCCGGAGCGAAGTCCGCCGCGACGCACGCGGCGCTGCCGCCGGAGGAGCCGCCGGGTACCCGGGCGGGGTCCAGCGGATTGACCGTGCGCCGGAAGGCGCTGTTTTCGCAACTCGACCCCATGGCGAATTCGTCCATGTTCAGTCGGCCGAAGGGGATGAATCCCCGCGCCTTCAATCCGGTGATCGCCGTGGCGTCGTAGGGGGACTTGACCGGTTCCAGCAGTTTGGACGCGCAGGAACAGCGTTCGCCTTTCACGGCGATGTTGTCCTTGACCGCCACCGGCAGACCGTCGCAGGCGCTCAGGACCCGACCGGCGGCGCGCCGGGCGTCGGCGGCATCGGCGGCCTGAAGCATGTGTTCCCGGTCGATCTCCAGAAACGCTCCGATTTTGCCGTCTTCCGCGTCGATGCGGTCCAGATACGCCTGACAAAGTTCCCGGGAGGAGAACTCCTTTTTCGCCAGCCCGTCGGCCAGCGCATGCAGCGTTGCCTTGCGGATGTCCATCTCCTACTCCTCCTCGCCGGGCAGGACCCGGGGCACTTTGATGAGTTCATCGCGGATGGTGCCGGGGGCGTTGGCCAGCATCTCCGCCCGGGGGAACGACGGTTCCGCCGCGTCCTCCCGCCAGACGTTGGTCAGCGCGGCGGCGTGGGCGGTCGGCTCAACGCCGGTCACGTCCAGTTCCGCCAGTTCCGCGATGTATTCCACCACCCGGCCCAGTTCCCGCTGGAGTTTCTCCGACTGTTCCGGGGAGAGTTCCAGTCGGGCCAGATCGGCCACATACTTGATGTCGATGGTCGAATCCATCAGAGCGAACCGCCTTTTTCCAGCGTCAGCGTCTTGGTGACCAGATCGCACACGCTGGAGGGCCCGAAGTACTGGATCGGACCGGGATAGACGAAACTCGTCTCCACCGCCCATTGGTCGCGGTTGGCGGCAAAAGTGGTGAAAGGCGCTCCGTCCAGTTCGACCAGCGCTTTGCGGATGACCGGCTTGTCCGCGCCGTGACGCCGCTCCATGTTGAGCATCATGGTGATCGGGATGCCGCCGGCGATCCATTCCGCCGCCGGCTGGATGGTGTTGCGGATGCTGGACATGTACCCGGTGCGCCCCGCGCCGATCAGCGCGGCGGCATTGTACCCGAGGCTGTAGCAGTAGTCGGCGTCGAAGTTGGACGGCGCGGCGCACCGGCCTTCATAGCCGAAAAAGTGGGTCTGGGTGGCGAACTTGCCCTTGTAGGTGCCCGCGGCCTTCATCGCCTTGAGTTTGGCGCCGACCATTTCCGCCAGCATTTTTTCCGTTTCGATCAGCGAGACCTGCACGTTGCCGTGGGGATCGCGGTCGTTGCACAACTGGGTCTGGATGCCGGAGGGCAGACTCCGGAAAACCTGCGCCGAAGCGGGGGAGAGTTTGCCGGCGGCGAAAGCGACCTTGGCCGCTTTGTCCATATTCTCCACCGCGGCGGCGTTGGCGGCCAGAAGGTCGTTGAGTTCCGCGATGAGGACCTTGATCTCCGGGATGAACTCCACCAGTCCCTCGGGGATCAGCGCCACGCCGAAATTCATGCCTTTCTCGGCCCGCTTGACGATGATGGCCGTCAGTTGATCCACGATCTGTCCCAGCGTCATTTTCTTCGCGGCGACCTCCTCGGAGATGATGGCCGCGTTGGGCTGGGTCTGCAGCGCGCACTCCAGCGCGATATGGGAGGCGGAACGCCCCATCAGTTTGATGAAGTGCCAGTATTTCTTGGCGGAATTGGCGTCCCGGCCGATGTTGCCGATCAGTTCGCTGTAGACCCGGCAGGCGGTGTCGAAGCCGAAACTGGCCTCGATCCACTCGTTCTTGAGGTCGCCGTCGATGGTCTTGGGACAGCCGATGACCTGGATCGGAATGCCGTTGCTCTTGAAATACTCCGCCAGCACGCAGGCGTTGGTGTTGGAATCGTCGCCGCCGATGATGACCAGCGCGGAGATGCTGATTTTTTCGCAATTGTTTTTCGCCGCGACGAACTGGGATTCCTCCTCCAGTTTGGTCCGCCCGGAACCGATCATGTCGAAGCCGCCGGTGTTCCGGTAGGCGTCGATGATCCCGGCCGTCAACTCCATGTACTCATTCTTGACCAGCCCGTCGGGGCCTTTGAGGAACCCGAACAGCCGGCTGGCCGGATTCATGGATTTAAGACCGTCGAAAAGTCCGGCGATGACGTTGTGACCGCCGGGAGCCTGACCGCCGGAGAGGATGACGCCGACGTTGATGGCCGGTTTGGTCTCGCCTTTGCCGGGGGCGAAGGTCAGGACCGGACTGCCGAACGTGCTGCGGAACAGGGCCTGGATTTTGTCCACGTCGGCCACGGCGGAGGTCGCGCCGCCCTCCTGCACGCACACGGAGGCGCCGTTGCGGAAGGCGGCGGGAAGTTTCGGAGCATAGGCGGCGCGCGCCTGCTGCAGCGGAGAAATTTTGTTCATTTGCAAGTTCCTTATGTTTGGGTTGAATGAAGCGAAGCATTTCATATAAAATAACGCGTTTTCACCGATTTATCAAGGCGGGCAGCACACTTTCCCACGGTTTGACGAAACACGCGCTGTCGCAAGTGAAGCAGTTGAAGCGGATGATATGCCACAGCGCGGCGAAACCGTCCCGGACCCCGATCTTCTTGCCGTCTTCGTAACGGCGGGGACGGTAGGAGATGGGGACTTCCCAGATGCGCAGTTTGCGCGACCGGGCCAGTTTCGCGGTGAGTTCCACCTCGATCCCGAAACGGCGGGAGGTCAGGATCAGGTTTTGGATCACTTCCCGGCGGAAGCACTTGTAGCAGGTCTCCATGTCCGAGAGATGGATGTCGGAAAACACGTTGGACATGAAAGTGAGGAACTTGTTGCCCATCTCGTGCTTGAAGTACCGCACCTGTCCCGGCGTGTTCATGAACCGCGCCCCGTACACCGCTTCGGCCTTGCCCTCGACCAGCGGGCGCAGGACGAGGGGATAGTCTCCCGGGTCGTACTCGAAATCGGCGTCCTGCACGATCACATAGGGGCACTTCGCCTCCGCGAAGCCCCGGATCAGCGCCGCGCCCTTGCCCTGATTGCGGCGCTGGCGGAACAGCCGCACCCGGTCGTTCCCGGCGAACGGCTGCAACTTCTCCCAACTGGCGTCTTTCGACGCGTCGTCGACGATCAGCAACTCCCCGACCTCCGGCCGGGCCAGCACCGATTCGACGATCCTTTCGACGGTGTTTTCCTCGTTGTAGACCGGCATCACCACCGACAGGCAGCGTTCCGGGATGGCCGCGTCCGTCATGCCTTTTTTCCCAGTTCCCGGGAACGCTTCGCCGCCGCCCGCACCGCCAGCATGACGCTGCCGGAAAAGCCCCGTTCCGCCAGCACTTCCAGTCCCCGGCTGGTGGTCCCGGCGGGGCTGGTGACTTTATCCTTGAGCGAGGCGGGATGTTCTCCGGTCTGCAGGACCATCCGGGCGGAGCCGAGCAGCGTCTGCGCCGCCAGCATCGTGGCCACATCCCGGGGCAGACCCTCGGCCACGCCGCCGTCCGCCAGACTTTGGATGAATTCGAACGCGTAGGCCGGTCCGCTGCCGGAAAGGGCGGTGACCGCGTCCAGATCGCTCTCCTTGAGTTTGCACACGGTGCCGATGGAGGCGAAAATCTTTTCCGTCAGCGCCACGTCCGCCGCTTCCGCCCCGGCCCCCGGCGCGAACGCCGCCGCGCCGCACCCCACCAACGCCGGGGTGTTGGGCATGATCCGGACGATCCTCCGGGTGCCGCAGAGTTCCTCCAGCCGGGCGATGGGCACTCCGGCGGCGATGGAGAGGACGACCTTGTTTTTCAGCGTTTCCCGCAGACCCTCCAGCGCCGTTTCCAGCGCCTGAGGCTTCACGGCGATCAGCACCGCCTTGCTCTCCGCGATCCCGGCGAGGGGCGACGACGAATCCGCCGCCACGCCGGTGGTCCGGGTGAAAAGTTCCGCCGCGTTGCGGTCCGGATCGAATGCTCCCAACTGAGACGCGGGAAACGCCCCGGCTCCGACGACTCCGCCGGCAATGGCGGTGGCCATTTTTCCGGCGCCGATCAAATACAGTTCTTTCATGCGTTCACCCCCCGCATCATGCAGACGATCTGCCATACCATGATTCCCGCGCCCAGCAGGAACAAATACCACGAAAACCACGCCAGTTTGCCGCCCCGGATCAACCGGATCAGCAGACTCAGCGCCGCGAAACTCACCAGCGCGGAGACGACGAAGCCCAGCCCCATGTGCCAGAGCGTAAATCCCCCCATGTCGAAGCCGCCTTTTTTGAGTTCGATCATTTCCAGCAGCGACGCTCCGGCGATCGCCGGGAGCGCCAGCAGAAACGAGAACGCCGCCGCCGCTTCCCATTTCATCCCCGACAGGATGCCGGCGGCGATGGTGCTGCCGGAGCGGGATATCCCCGGCACGATGGCGAACATTTGCGCCGCTCCCGCCGTCAGCGCCTGCCGAAGCGAGATATCCCGCACTTCGGTTTTGCTGTCGGCGGCCAGTTTCGTCTTGCCGGTGAGTCGGAGCAGCGACGCCGTGATGAGAAACCCCAGCGCCACGGACATCATATCCCCGAACATGGCGTCGGCGAGCCCGCTCTTTTTCAGCAGGACCCCCGCGATCCCGGCGGGGATGGAGCCGACGATCACCATGCCCAGCAAATGCCGTTGATCCCTGCGGAAAAAACCCAGCAGCAGCCGGAAATAGAATGCCGCGATCGCCAGCAGCGATCCGGCATGAAGCACGATCCCCAGCGACAGCCCCGTTTCCGATTCGAGGCCGCAGAGCGCGCTTAAGACCGCCAGATGGCCGGAGGAACTCACCGGCAGAAACTCCGTCAATCCCTGAATGACGGCGAGCAGAATGACTGTTGTCGTTTCGGACATCGCAATACCCATTTTCTTATCGTTACTCTCGGACCCGGTCCTCCGCGTCGGGTCCCGCCGGCACATCCGTTTCCACATACGGTTTCACCGTGGAAATCACTTTGTCTCCGGCCTCCTTGGTTTTTTCCCACGAATGCTCCACGTGCCTCATGCCCTCGGCCGAGGCGCCGGGATGCTCCTTGCAGTAGAAGTAGTAATACACCCCGCCCGCGCAGAGCAGCGCAAGTACGAATCCGGTCACCAGACCGCAGCAGCAGGAGAACTTCATTCCGTCAACCCTGATCTTGTTCCGCTCCGGTCCGGCACACCGGCGTGAGGGTCATTTCCAGCACCGGCAACTGCCAGCACCGTTCCGCGCCGTCGGCCGGCGGGGGCAGAAACTCCCGCCATTTGCGGTCAAGCGGTTCCTCCGGCGGCAGCAGCCGGTACGAATCGTCCGCAAACCGGCACAGCCGCAGTGAGGTGTAATCCTCCGGCAGCGTGTCGGTCAGCGCCAGTCGGACCAGATGGCCGAAGGGAATATTCAACCGCTCGCCGGTGGTCTGCACGATCACCGGCGGCCCTAATGCTCCGAAATCCCGGATCACCGTCTCCCGCATCCTTTCCCGGGCGTACACCGCCAGCGGAACTTCCGGCGAGTATTCCCGCATGTCCTCCAGAACGAGCAACGGCACGCCCCCCCCCTCGTGCCGTCCGGGAGAGGCGAATGCGATGTCCGGCGTATTAAGGTCTCCCCACCCCGGGAGCGCGCCGATGCCGGGGAATTCCCCCCCGGCGGACAGGGGCCAGCGCTCTTGCGTCACATCCGCCGCCGGGTCCGGTCCGGGGGCGCCGGAACGGGCGAGCATGAGCATGAAACGCATTTTTCCGGCTTCGTCCGCCGGGGTGCGCATGACCTCCAGCATCGTTTTGAGTTGGTCCATTTTCGGCAGGGATACCCCGTTCATGAACTGGGATATCGAGGCGCAGGAAAGACCCAGCCGCGCGGCGATCTCCTTCTGGCGCACGCCGGATTTTTTGCGTATTTCCCGCAACTTCGCCGCGAAGTCCTTCCGAAGCATATGTTCCTTCCCCGTCAATGTGCCGCCCCGATGCGGGAAGATTTCCAAAACCCGCCAAGCATAATATATAGCGTCTTTCCCTGAATATCAACTCACTTCCGGAAAGTTGCCCGATTTTTCTCCGGCGGAAGGCATGAAAAAAGCGGGGCGGCGGTTCCGGGGAGAAACCTTGCAGTGCCGCCCCGCGGGTGTGGGGGCAAGTTGTGCGTTACCGGCGCGGGCGGGGGACGCGGCAAGGCGGATCGGATGCGGCGCCGACGTGCCGCGGTCCGGCATTTGCCGTCAGCGGGTATGCACCGCGTCCCGCGGGAGTTCCGTCGCGGACGGATCGGGCGGGAGCGCCGGTCCGCCCCGGGACATCCGGCCGAACGGCCGCGGACCCGACTGGGACATCGATGGGGAGACCGTCGGGAAAACCCACCATGGTGGCGCGGCCGACGGCTTTCCGACTGTCGGCTCCGGCGGAGACTACAACGGCGCCTTCAATCCCGATGAAAGCCCGCGGCGCAACCATCATGGTGGAACTGTTCTGATTCGGAAACGGGCCCGGCACCGCGCAGACCGCGCTGCCGAAAAGATTGCTCCGCCGGTCAGCCCGCGCGCTCCGGGGTCCGGCGAATCCCTCCTCGGCATACGCATCAATGCCGACGGCAACATCGGGCCTTGCCGGGGAGATGACGCCGAGTTTGCCGCTCACCGGTTCGCCTCCGGAGTTTTCCGCGCCGCTTCCAGCAGCACGGCGCAATTCCGACTGCGGAACTCCCGGGCGAAATCCAGCGCGGTTTTGCCGCGGCAGTCCCGGCTTCCGGCGTCCGCTCCGATCGCAAGCAGCCGGCGCACCGAGGCGTCGTCATCGACGATCGCCGCCACCATCAGCGGCGTCCGCCCGGAGAAATCGCTCCGCCCCGGGTCGGCGTCCCGTTCCAGCAGGAGTTCCCATGCGGCGGGATTGCGGTAGTATACGCTGTAGATCAGCGGGGTCCAGCCGTCGGGCTCGTCCTGATAATCCGGCGGCGCACCCGCGGCGAGCATCCGCTTCACCTCCAGATTGTCGCCGCGCAGGATCGCCATGCACAGTTGGGAACCCAGTTCCGCTCCATGCGGAGCGAAAATGTTGTCGCATCCGTATTTGCGGGCGGACATCACCGTGGCGAAAGGCCATCGTTTCAGATTGCGGAAACAGGTCTTCATTCTTCTCTCCTTGACAGAATTTGCTTGCAGACGACATTTCCGGGTGTCTTCCGTGCAATTTAATATGATTCTAAAATAAATCAAGGGCAAAATTAAATAAAGCATTAATTTTTTTGGTAAAAATATTTTCCTTTTCCCGCTTCGACGCGCGGAATTTTGAGACCGCGCGCGGTTGCAATCGGCCGGTCGGCGCGGTATACTAACGCCGGAACGAAAGAGAGGAGTGAGGCGAACCATGTCATTGCCGGTCAAAAAGGTGCTGGGATTCGATCTGGACGGAACTTTGACGCAGCACAAATCACCGCTGGGTCCGGAGAACCGCCGCGTGCTGGAACAACTTGCCGGGCGTTACCGTCTGCTCATGATCGGTGCCGGGGGCTGTCGGCGGATATACGACCAACTGGGCGGTTTTCCCATCGAGATCATCGGGAACTACGGGTTGCAGCACTCGTTGATCCGAAATGGAGCATTCACCATCGTGGAGGACCGGGTGTGCCCGGTGGACCGGGACGAGGTGGAACGGCGGGCCGCGGAATTGCGCCGGAAACTGCGTCTGGAAAAGTTCACCGGCGACACGATGGAGTTTCACGCTTCCGGGGTGCTCACGTTTCCGATCCTCGGGACCGGGGCCGGACTGGGGGACAAACTGGCTTATGATCCCGACCGTCGGAAACGCCGGGCGATGTACGCCGAGGTGTGCGCGGCGTTTGCCGGATACCATGTTTTCCTCGGCGGCTCGTCGTCGTTCGACATCGCCCCGGCGGGATACGACAAATACCGTGCCCTGCTGAAGTTCTGCGGGGAAAACGGCGTTTCCCCTGCGGAGATTCTGTACACGGGGGACGATTTCGGTCCGGGGGGCAATGACGCCCCGGTCAGACAGGGCGGCATCGACTGCGTGGAGATCGACGATTACCGGACTTTGCCGTCTAAACTCGCCTTCCTGCTGCGATAGGGCCGGGGGAGGCGGTCACCCCCGTTTTTTGTTGCGACGGACGGGGGTGCGGCGCTTTTTCAGCACGTGGATCTGGGCCCGCCGTTCCGCCAGTCCCCGGTTGACTTCGATGGGGTTGCCGTCGGGGTCCTTGCCGGTGTAGTACATCGCCGCACCCATGGTCATGGGCAGCGGGATATAGTCCTGGACCTGCTGGAGACTCCAGTGGTGACGGTTCAGGAAATCGTCCACCGTTTTCATTTCCTTGTCGGTACAGCCGGGGAAGTTGGAGATGAACAGCGGGATGAGGTACTGTTCCAGACCGCATTCCCTGCTGATGCGTTCGAATTCCCGCATGAAGGCGTAGAACTCCTCCGGCGTGCCCTTGCGCATGAGTTTCATCACCCGGGGATGGAGATGTTCCGGGGCGACTTTCATGTGGCCGGAGACGTGGTGGGCGATCAACTCGTACAGCAACTCCTTCTGCCGCAGGGCCAGGTCCAGCCGGATGCCGGAATTGATGTAGAGGTGCCGGATCTTCGGCATCCGCCGCAACGTCCGCAGCAGGTGCACGATGGCCTGTCCGTCGCACTTGTAGGAGGGACAGGGAACGGGAAAAAGGCAACTTACCCGGCGGCACCGCCGACAGTTCTCCGTGTTGTACTCACTGCCGAAAATATTGCCCGCCGCGCCGCCCACGTCGGAAATGGTCCCCTTGAAATCCGACCGGGAGGAGATGATCTCCGCTTCCCGGACGATGGAGGCTTCGCTGCGGCTCATCACCGTCCGGCCCTGATGGGCCACCAGTCCGCAGAAGGCGCATCCGCCGGGACAGCCGCGCACCGCCTGAATGGAGTCCGCGATGGCGTCGAATGCGGGAATGCGCCGCCGGTACCGCGGATGGGGTTTCCGGGCGTAGGGCAGTTCATGGACCCGGTCCAGTTCCGGCGGCGCGAGCGGTTCCGCGGGCGGTTCGATGACCAGCAGCCGGTCGCCGTAGCGCTGGACCAATCCCCTGGCGCTGTAGTAATTCATATTGGCTTCCACCAGTTTGGTCTGGGTCATCAGCGCGTCCCGGTCGGCGAGGATATCCTCGTAGGAGGGCAGTTCGACATACCCGGAACGGTCGAATGCGGCGGCCGCGTTTTTGCCCAGCAGCCGGGCCGTGCCCCGGATGCCCGCGAATCCTTCGCCGGTGCGCATCCGCCGGAAAACTTCGGGCGTCGGGCGTTCGCCCATGCCGTAGACCATGACGTCGCTTTTGGTGTCCAGCATCATGGACGGGCGAATTTTGTCCTGCCAGTAATCGTAGTGGGCGACCCGGCGCAGACTGGCTTCCAGACCGCCGATCATCACCGGCTTGCCGGGAAAGGCGCGCCGGGCCAGTTGCGCGTAGACCGGCAGGGCGTGGGGCGGCCGTTTGCCGGTGACGCCGTCTTCCGAAAACATGTCCTCCCGGCGCATCCGGCGGCCGGCGGTATAGATGTTGACCATGGAATCCATGTTGCCGCTGGTGACGCCGACGCCGATCTCCGGCGTGCCCATGACCTGCAGTGCTTCCGGGGCGTTCCAGTCCGGCTGAGCCACGATCCCCACCCGGTAGCCGAACGACTCCAGCAGTCGGCCGATGATCGCCGCGCCGAAGGAGGGATGATCGACGTAACAGTCTCCGGTGATCAGCAGAATGTCCAACGTGTCCCAGTGCAGACGGTCCATCTCCTCCCGGGACATCGGCAGGAAGGGCGCCGCGGGACGGTTCATCGGGCGGTCGGCTCCATCACTCCGGATGCCGGGATCCGGTCCGGCGGCGTCGCCCCGGAACGGTCGAGGCTGCGGAAGGGGACCCCTCGGTCGTAGACTCCGGTGGTCGGCGGCAGGTTGCACTTGAGAGTGAGGGGCCCGGGGCGAAGCGGCGTCCGGGCGTCGAGGATGAACAGCAGTTGCAGCACCCCCGTGTCGGAGAAGTCCCGCTCCGTGCTGACGAACCCGCTTCCGTCGTTGATCGCCACGCACGGGTAGGCGACGCCCTGGACCTCCAGCGAGTAGTCGAAAATGCTGATTTTGCGACCGTAATCCAGACGGACGGACAGCACCGCGCAGAGCCGCCGGGAGGGCAGGGCGGGGAACGCGGCCGGATTCAGGTCTCGGACCGGGACTTCGGAGGAGGTGAGTTCCGCCGCGAGGATCTCGCCGGATCGGAAGCGCCGCACGGCGGCTTCGACCGGAAGCAGGGCCGACACGATAAGAAGAAGCAACAGATGTTTCATACGCCGTGCTGCATCACTTGAGCGCCTTTTCCAAATTGCCGCCGAACCGGGCGAACATCTCCGCGCGTTTTTCGGCGATGAACTTGCGCAGGACGTCCGGGTCGGCTTTGACGATCCCCGGGCATTCCGTTACCTGACGGAATCCGGCCAACTGCACGTTGACGAGGGCGAGGTCCAGTTTTCCGCCCTTGTCAACATTGAGGAGGAATGCACTTTTCGGATTATTGCTGAGCATGAAGACGTTTTCCATGCGTCCTTTCTGATGGTTGCCCTTGCGGACCTGCCACCGCGATCCGGAGAAAGAGTCCGCCAAGACCCATGCGTTTTTTACGGTGTTGTCGGAATTGGCCAGAAAGAAGAACTCCCGTCCGGAGATCCGTTCGGCGTAAACGTTTTCCTGAGAACTGGTCACATCGGCGATATGGCAGATCGCGGTGGAGCAGCCGATGAAAACCATGTTCTTTCCGGTCAGTTTGCACGCTTCATGGGCGCTGATGCCGTCGTCGCCGCAGTCCACCGCCGCGATGTTCTCGAAATGGATGTTTTCGCAGTCGCCGTGAAGATTGTAACCGTCGTTGAAAAAGTTTTTGACGATGAGATTGCGCAGGATCAGATGACGGCATTTCCCCTGGAGGTTGACGCCGCCGTTTTTACGGATATTCGGCTCCTCGACTCCGGAACTTTCCAGCGATTCGGCTCCTTCCGGCAGCCGGACCACGAAGTCGAAGTTGAACTGTTTGTGCGGACCGCGCGCATCGACCATGTCCCTTTCCACGACCGTCCACTCTCCGGGAACCAACTCCTCCGGTTTCTTGTATTTCGCTCCGGGGCTTCCGGCTTTCTGCAGACGCCCCATCCGGTTGATGCGTCCGTTGAAAGTGAGATAGAAGCGGCTGGTCCAGTTCCGGCCGGTTTTCATCTCCTTTTGATAGAGTCCGGGGGAGACCTCTTTCCAGACATCGGGACTCAGCGGCAGGGTGCCGAGAAAGATGTTGTTCATGCCGTCGATGGTGATGGGATTCTCCGCGGTCCCTTGGAGATTGACGATCCGAATGTTGTCCCGGATCGGCCGATCCGAAGGCAGAATGCGCACGACATCGCCGGGGGCGGCCAGTTTCAGCGCCTGTCCCGCCGTTGCCAGCGGCGCCTCCCGGGTTCCCGGGTTGCCGGCTTTGCCGGATTGATAGTCTACGCAGATGTCCCTCCCGGACACCGCGGCGGCGGTCGTCAGCGCCGCGATCAAAAGCAGATGACGCATGGTTCCATTTCCCGATTTTCGATCCCCGTCCGAATCACAGTGCCCCTATTATAACCCCGGAATGGTCAAATGTCAATCCCGGAGCGCGATCATTTGCGTAAAATTTCCAATTCCCGCCGCAATGCCGCGGCATCGGTGAAGCGCACGGCGTGCCAGTTCCGTTTTTTTGCGGCCAGAATGAGTTCCTCCCGATCGTCCACGTAGAGGTCGGGGCGGCCGAACCGGGCTTCGAAGGCGTCCAGCATCCGGGGCGCGGGTTTCTGGGCGCCCGCTTCAAAACTGTACACGCCGTCCGGCACGTTCGCGGCGGCGGGAAACAACTCCCTCGTCCGCCGCAGATGGGCGGGGGAGATGTCGGAGAAAAACACCGCCCGGATGCCGAGAGCCGGGAGCGAATCCACCAGTTCCGTCATGCCGGGAACCGGTTCGATGAGGATGGCGTCGAATGCGGCGCGGATCTCCGCGACCGTGAATTTCCGGTCCAGCATTTCGTACAGCGAGGAGAAGAACTTCGTTTCGGTGATGCGGCCGCACTCGAATTCCGTCGCCGCCGCCGTCAGATGCGGCGGGATGGCGCTCAGTCCGAGACGCCGGACGCAGTTGAGGTGGTCGATGCGGACGCAGACATTGCCGATGTCCAGAGCCATGGTCAGAGAATGATTCATTGGCGTTTCCTCCTTGCCGACAGCAGATCGACGGCGATGATCGCCGCGTAGATGAACAGAGTGAAGGGGATCACCAGCAGTGCGCCCCGCAGTTGGTATCGGTCGCCCAGAATCCCCAGCAGCCAGGTGAAAAAACCGCATCCGGGGACACCGACAGCGGAGAAATAGATGTAGAGAAGCGTCGGGTTCAGTTCCGGCAGCCGCTTGACGCCGTAGACCTGAAGGGTCGGCCAGTAGGGGGCGATGCCGACGCCGCAGAGAAACAGCAGGATCATCAGCGCGGGGAACAGGATCGGCGGAGCGAACATGTCCGCATTCAGTCCCGCCAGCGCCAGTGTCGGCGGGATCGTTCCCAGCGAGGATGCGAGCAGAATGACGGGCAGGTTGTTTCCGGTGGCGATCCGGGCGAAAAGGTTGCGCCCGGCGAACATGCCCAGCGCGATGGCCGCCGTTCCCAGCCCGGCGGTCAGCGGGGCGGCGCCGAAAGTCAACTGCAGAAAGGCCGCCGACCAGAAGGTCAGGCAGAATTCGGCGCCCGCGCCGGTGAACATCCCTCCGCAGTACAGCCAGAATCGGGGCGTGCGGAAAATGGCCGCGGAATCGCGGCGGAACGTACCGGTTCCCGGATGCCGGCGCGGTTCCGGATAACGGCCGCCGGGAGATTCCCGCCACAGAAAGAGCAGGGAAGCGAGTATGCCGCAAAGCCCCGCTCCGGCGAGCACGATCCGCCACGGAACTTCGCAACTGAGCAGCGCGCCCGCCGCCAGCACGCAGACGCCGATCCCCACCGACCAGAAGGAGTGGGCGATGTTCACATGTTTTTCGGGCGTGTCGGGATGGAGGAACTGGACGAACGGGGTGGCCAGCCCTTCGCAGATGCCTTCGGCGAATCCGGCGGCCAGCATCAGCGGGATCAGCCACCCGTAGCCGGGGACGAACGCACAGCAGAATATGCTCGCGCCCATCAGCAGGATGCTGTCGCCCAGCGGGACGCGGTTGCCGAACCGTCCGGCGACTGCGCCGCAGACCATCAGCGCCAGCATCATGGCGAGGCACCGGATCAGGTGCAGCAGTCCGCCCCAGGACATTCCGCCCCGGTCCAGCGGGAAATTCAGGTCCCGGCCCATGGCCACCAGCAGGACCGGGATCACCAGCGAACAGAGCGCGTAGGCGGAAAACCCGCAGTACGAAGCCAGATCATAGCGGCGGACGGTCATGGTTTCATTCTCCCGAAATTTTTGCGGCGGCGATTCCATAATATACCACCGCCCGGGGGAAGCCGCAAATGTTTCCACGTTCTTTTTTTCGGGGAACCTTGTATTTGCCGCCGGGAAAATGTATGTTATATGCGGAAAAACGGACAAGGATTTTTTCGGGGAGCGAATCGTTATGGCGAAAATATTCCGCAGTATTCTGGACACCGTCGGCGGCACGCCGCTGGTGGAACTCCGTCATCTGGAGCATGGTTCGGCCCGGGTGCTGGCCAAAGTGGAATCCTTCAATCCCGGCGGATCGGTGAAAGACCGGGTCGGCGCGGCGATGATCGCGGCGGCGGAAGCCTCCGGGCAGTTGGCTCCCGGCGGCGTCATCATCGAGCCTACCAGCGGCAACACCGGCATCGGGCTGGCGATCGCGGCGGCGGTGAAAGGATACCATCTGATTTTGACCATGCCGGAGACCATGAGCATGGAACGGCGCAAACTGGCGCAGGCATACGGCGCGGAGATCGTGCTGACCGACGGCGCCGCCGGGATGAAAGGGGCGATCGCCAAAGCCGAGGAACTGCACGCATCCATTCCCGGTTCCATCATCCCCCAGCAGTTCGTCAATCCGGCCAATCCGGCGGCGCATTACGCCGGTACCGCGCCGGAGATCTGGGCCGACGCCGGCGGCGAGGTGGATGTTTTCGTTGCCGGGGTCGGAACGGGGGGGACGCTGACCGGGATCGGCCGGTACCTCAAGGAGAAAAATCCGGCGGTGCGGATCGTCGCCGTGGAACCGGATACCAGCGCGGTGCTCTCCGGCGGCAAGCCCGGGGCGCACAAACTGCAGGGCATCGGCGCGGGGTTCGTTCCGGCGGTGCTGGACCGCTCCGTGATCGACGAAGTAATGCCGGTGACGGCGGAGGACGCGGGCGCGGCGGCAAGGAGTCTCGCCGCCCGCGAAGGCATTCTGGCGGGCATTTCCGCCGGGGCGGCGTTGTTCGCCGCGCTGAAGATCGCCGCCCGGTCGGAATCCGCCGGCAAAACCGTCGTCGTTCTGCTGCCGGATACCGGGGAACGCTATTTGTCCACGTGGCTGTTTGATTGAGGGAAAGGGAGAAGCGCGGAATGATGAATGAGGATGTGATTGCGGAGATCGACCGTCTGAAATCCGACCGGGGGGCGGTGATATTGGCGCACAACTATACCACCGGGGATATCCAGGATATCGCGGATTACGTCGGCGACTCGCTGGAATTGTCCCGCAAAGCCGCCGAATGCGGTGCGGCGGTCATTGTTTTCTGCGGAGTGAGGTTCATGGCGGAGACGGCGAAGATTCTCTCCCCGGATTCCATCGTGCTCCATCCGGCCCCGGAAGCGGGCTGTCCCATGGCGGATATGGCGGACCCGGATGCGGTGGCCGCTTACCGCGCCGCCCATCCCGACGCGCTGCTGGTCGCCTACGTCAACACCACCGCCGCGACGAAACGCGAGGTCGATCTCTGCTGCACCAGCGGCAACGTGGACCGGATCGTCGCCGCGATCCCGGCGGACCGTAGGATCATGTTCCTGCCGGACGGCAATCTCGGGCGCAATGTGGCGGCCAAATCGGGGCGGCGCATGGAGTTCTGGCCCGGATGCTGTCCGATCCACGACCGGATCAGTGTGACCGATCTGATGCGGGCGCGGCGGGCCCATCCCGGCGCGCCGGTGCTGGTCCACCCGGAGTGCCGTCCCGAGGTGGTGACGCTGGCGGATCAGGCGCTGAGTACCGGCGGTATGCTGGAGTTTGTGCGGAAATCCCCCGGGAGGGAATTCATCATCGGCACGGAGAGCGGCATTCTCTACCGGATGCGAAAGGAGAATCCCGGCAAGCGGTTCTTTCCGCTGGACCCGGAACCGGTCTGCACGGATATGAAAAAAATCACCCTGACGCGCGTCCGGGATGCCCTGCGCGATCTGAGCCCGAGGATCGAACTGGATGAGGAAACGATCCGCCGGGCGGCGGAACCGATCCGCAAGATGCTGGCGGTCCGCTGATGTTCACGGTCTTCTGCGCGGCGCTGGCCGCGATATGCATTGGGCGGGGGATCTGCTGCTTCAAACTGCCGAGGCGGGCGAAATTTCTGCTCTCCGCGCTGGTGGTGCTGTTGGCGTTCAATCTGGTGCTTCAACTGCGGCTTCCCCGGGAATGGCTGCCGACGTGGGCGATTCTGACGTTTGCGTTCGGCTATTCGGTTCTGGTGCTGTACGATATTTTTCTGATTGGATATGAAGCCCTGTACTGGTCGGCGCGGGGCGTGTGGCATTTGCGTCGGCGCGAGTTTCCGGAACGATTCTGGCGTCCGGTCCGGGCGGTGCTGCTGATCCCTCCGGCGGTTATCGCCGTCTGCGGCATGATGAACGCGCTCGACATGCCGCGGGTGCGGGAATACGACCTGACCGTGGCGGGGCTGCCCCCGGAGTTGGACGGGATGACGGTGGCGCATTTGACGGACATCCATTCGGATCGGATCGTGGACCGTCGCCGGGTGCAGGCGATTGTTGACCGCGTCAACGCGTTGCATCCGGATCTGACCGTGGTGGTGGGCGATATCGTGGACCGCCGGGTGCGTGTGCATGGCGATACCGTGCGGCCGCTGGGGGACCTGCGCGCGAAATACGGCGTGTACGGCGTCCCGGGCAACCACGAATACTACGCCGGATATGCGGAGTGGATGGAGTTTTTCAACGCCATCGGCGTGGTCATGCTGGAGAACCGGCATGTGCTGATCGCCGACGGACGGATCGCGTTGGGCGGCGTCACCGACCCGGCGGCGGAACGGTTCGGCATGGAGGAGCCCGATCCGGAGAAGGCGTTTGCCGGCGCGCCGTCGACCTGTATGAAACTGCTGTTGGCGCACCAGCCCAAGGTCGCGGCCAAAGCGCGGGCCGCCGGAGTGTCGCTGCAACTGTCCGGACATACCCATGGCGGAATGGTGAGGGGGCTGGATCTGATTATTGCCGGAGCCAACATGGGTATGGTTTCCGGCGAATACGATTACCATGGGATGAAGGTCTTTGTTTCCAACGGCGCCGGTCAGTGGAACGGGTTTCCCGTGCGGCTGGGGCGGGACTCCGAGATCGTGCTGCTGCGGCTGCGCGTGGCGAAAGGGAAATGAATCCCCGGAAAATCCCGGGGAAGGGTTGTAAAACGCGCGGTTCCGCGCTATATTATCAAAGCATTGCGCATTGGATCCGTAGCTCAGTTGGTTAGAGCAGGTGACTCATAATCTCCGGGTCCTCGGTTCAAGTCCGGGCGGATCCACCATCTACAAATTCTCCGGGATTCGACCCCTTGCGATCGCTTCCCGGTTTCTTTTTCCGCCTCGTGCCAAAACGGGGACATGCCCCGGAAAAACGCTTCCGCGGAAATGAAAGCAACCCCGAAACCGCACGATGATTTCCGTGCTTCCGCGTTGATGATCGGAGCGGGACTTGACTTCCGCGGCAAAGAAGGTTATATTACCTCCGTTGGAGCATGGATATGATATCGGGATTTTTTAGATGCGGGTAACGCTGAAAGATGTGGCGGCAAAGGCGGGGGTGTCCTGCGCCACCGTTTCCATTTGCCTTAACCACCATCCGGTTTCCAGGCAGATCCCGGAAGAAACCCGGCGGCGCATTTCCCGCGTGGTGGCGGAATTGGGATACCGTCCGTCCGCCTTTGCCCGTGCGCTCAGTACGGGATACAGCAACCTCATCGGGATTGACATCCGTGAAATATTCAACTCCTACTTTTCGCATTTGGCCGGGTTTGCCATCGAGGAGGCTGCCGGGTATGATTTCAACGTCATTGTCACCCAGGAGTGCGGCCGTTCCCGATGCGGCAGTGTGCTGTCCGGCAATATGCTGGACGGGATGATCTGCTGTTCGGGGCCGCCGGGAAGGAAACCTGCCAAACCGTGCGTGCTGATCGACAGCGAGCGGCGCGGATTCAACTGCGTTCTGCACGATATCTCCGGAGCGATGAAGGCCGCGGCGGAGGTGATGAAGCAGCGGGGGCATAAAAAAATATGCGGGATATTTGACCGGGCGGTGAGCAAGGCGGTGAAATTTACCGCGGAATTCAGGGAAGCGGGGCTGGTTCCGGAATTGTCCGGCCTCCCGACTTCGTCCCGCGATGACCGGCTGGCGACCGTCGTGCAGATCTTAAAGGAACGTCCGGCCGCGCTGGTCATCAACGGCCACCTGACCACACGGGATCTCCTGCGCAAACTGGCCGCCGCGGACAATCATTATCATCCGGATATCATTCCGGTCTGCGGCTTCTGGAATGGCGAACTGACCGATCCGCACTTGCCGGGCGTCGTCGTCACCGATGTCCGGGGCATTGCCGTCAGCGCGGTGAGGATGCTGGTGGAAAATATCCGCAACCATGACATCCCGCCGCGGATCGAATTCATCCCCGCCAAATTTTACCGCAACTGTGAACTGAACAGCATACCTCTGACCGATCCGGAGAATGAGTATTGAAGCGGTCTCCCGCTGATTTTTCTTCCGGACCGGACGGAGAGTCGGCAGTTCCCCGTGATTTACCTTGAATTGATGTGCCGGCCGACCGGCATCCCCGGTCCGCCGCCGCCGTGTGAGCATTCCGGAGTCCGGATCCCGGCGTCGGGCGAAAGGCGCGATCCTCAGTGGTGCCGGTAAGATCTTCACGGCAATATCACAGCCCCCTTTCCGCGCGTTGAGAAGACCCTCACGGGATACAAAAATGTAAAAAATAATTTTTCCCTCCTTGTATTTTTCTTGAGATCGTGCTATTTTAGTTAGTAAAGCGCTTTAGTTGCAAAATCAGGCGCCCAATTCCGGTCGACCTGAGTCAAGGGAGGAAAGGAGAAAAAATGAGAAAAATTCAAGAAATGCCGCGCGAACTGGATGTCATTGCCGACGCGGATGTCGTGGTGATCGGCGGCGGTCCCGGCGGCCTGCCGGCGGCGGTGGCCGCCGCGCGGGCGGGAAAGAAAACCGTGCTGATCGAACGTTACGGCGTCCTCGGAGGTTTGGCCACCACCTGTCTCATGGGACCGTTTTTCGGTTATGCTCCGGTGGAGGGCCGCTACGCACCGGGCAAAGTCCATCATGTCGATCCCGCCGATCACATTCTTCTTGGCGGGATACCGATGGAACTTGTGCGTCGGCTGCAGGCTTACGGCGGCGCGCCGCAGGACGGTAAAATCGACTGGTCCGCGGTCAGTTTCGATCCCGAGGTCTTCAAATACGTCTGCGACGAAATCGTACTTGAGGCGGGCGTCAGAGTGTTGCTTCACTCGTGGGTGGTGGGCACGGTGGTGGAAAACGGCCGGATTCAGGCGGTCATCATCGAAAGCAAGTCCGGCCGACAGGCGGTCACCGGCAAAATTTTCATCGACGGTACCGGGGATGCCGACCTCGCCGAATTTTCCGGCGCGCCCTACAATAAGGGGCGCAAGGCGGACGGTCTGGTACAGTCCATGGGAACGAGATTCCGCATCGGCGGTGTGCGGCCGCGCACCGAGGAGGAAATCGACCGTTCCAACGCGATCGTCCGGGATGCCATCGCTTCGGGAAAACTCCATTGCCGCGGTTCCAACTGGATCGACGAAATCGGTTCCACTGTCCGGGAAGACGAGGTGACTCCGGATACGACCCGCGCCGCGGGCGACGGAACCAATATGGAGCATCTGACCCGGGCGGAGTTCAAGATCCGCAGGGATACCTGGGAAATGTATACTTTTGCCAAAAAGTATCTCCCCGGCTTTGAAAAATCGTGGCTGATCGACTTCCCGTTCCAGGTCGGAGTGCGTGAGACCCGGCAGATCGTCGGTGATTACCAACTCAGCGACGATGATGTGATCGAATGCCGCAAACATCCGGCCGATACCGTCGCCCGCGGCTGCTGGTGGATCGACATCCACTGTCCGCTCGGCAATATCTATCCGGGCCGTCAGCGGGAATCTCTCTGCTCGGCCAACTGCATGGTGGAACACTTCCAGCACCGCAAGTGCATCATGAAGTCCAAGTGCTCCGACCAACTGCCGAAAACGCCGTTCCTGCCGGAAAATGATTTTTACGACATTCCGTACGGTGCTCTGGTGCCGCGGAAGATCGACAACCTGCTGATCTCCGGACGGTGCATTTCCGCCACGCACATCGCCATGGCCTCGTCCCGGGTGATCGGGACTTGCTTTGCCGTCGGCGAAGCGGCGGGTACGGCCGCTGCCGTCGCGCTGGATGAACAGTGTGTTCCGCGCCAACTTGCGCCGCGTAAGGTTCAGGCCGCACTCAAGAAAAACGGAGTGCCGTTCTGACCGACCGGAGCAGGAAGGGGGATTTCCGCCGTCGCAACAGACGGGAAACGGCCGACCGTGTCGTGAATGTTTTCCCGTGGCGGCAGTTGCGGCGGCGGAACAAAGTTACGGGTGTTTCCGCCTCACGGTCGGGGCGCGGAGCAGTCCGCAGGGGACCAGTCGGCGTTTCTCCGACGCAACAGTCCGGAACTGCGCCGGACCGGAACACAACAGGTACGGCTGATCGCAGTAAAACGGTCCCAGTGCGTTGCGGCGGCTCCCGTAAACCGTGACGGACAATCGGTGTTCCCCCGCCGGGAGTTCCATCCGGTACGGCGGCCACGGAAGCGGGGTTTCTTCTCCGTCATCCAGCCGCACTCCCAGCAGAACGCCGTTCCAGTCGGGAAATTCCAGCGCCGCGCCGCCCTCGGACAGGACCGCTCCGAGCCGTCCGAAATAATCTTCGACCACACGGTATTTGTCACACCACGGCGACTGATGGGAGATGCTGGCCGGATAGTCCCGTTTCGCCTCCGCTTCCGCGGAATACCAGGCAAGGTGCTGACAGCGGAAGTTGATCCCCAGCGCGTATTGCCAGTCGCCGAGCGCCTTGTGCGCGGCAAACGAAAGGTCCCAGCCGGTACCGCCGTAGGTTTCCGACAGCCGCCGCTTGCGGCCGAACTGATGCGCGACGGAGGTGCATTGCTTGACCGTATTGAAAACCCGCCAGCGTTCGGTCAGCATATCGATGCCGGGCATCTGCATGGATTCATAGAACCGCATGGCCGAACCGGCGGTCAGGGTCTGAGTCAGACTGTCTTCCGACATGACATGTCCGGTCATCCGGAGGTGGTGCCGGCCGCACCAGTTGCCGATCGTTTCGGCGAACGCCTGACAGAACATCTCCGTGATCAGGCCGACGTATCTGAGCCGCCACAGGGATTTCCGGCGGAGCGAGGCGAAAAAGATCTCCGGCAGACACTCCCGGATGTCCCGGCCGTATTTCGCCCGAAATCTCTCCGGCAGACGGTCGGTCCACGGCAGAATGACCGTGGAGAGCGAACGGGGCGAAAAGAACATCGGCTCATCGGAGAAGATCGCGGGGACGGTTTTGCCGAATTCCGTCCCGATTTCCCGAAAATACACCTCATGGGTCAGTTCCGTAAATTTCCGTACCGCGTCGGGATTCAGGGTGTCCAGGTACGTTTGCCCGTTGTACCAGTCGGCGTTTTCCATGAGTCGGACGGCGAACCGCAGGATTTTGCGTCCGGGGGAAGGCTGGAAGTCCGCGGGAGAGTTCAGGCGTTTCGGGGCTTTGACGACAAGCGTGTTGTCGGCAAAATTGCCGGAAACGACGGCGGAATACCATGCGGCCGTCTCGCCCTGCGCCGCTTGTGCCGTTTCCGCGTCCGCGTAGAATTCCGCCGCGCACCAGCGGCTTTTGTATTGATCGTCCTTCGTCACCATTCCGCCCGCCGAGCCGGACGGCCAACGGTCTTCATCGTACAGATAGGCCCGGAGTCCGAGTTTTTTCGCCTCGGAAACGCAAGTTTTGACGCAGTCGAACCATTCCCGGCTCAGGTACGGCGTGTCCAATCCGACCCGGGAGTGCATGAAAAATCCCCCCATCCCCATGGCTTTGAAGGTGTGGATCTGGCGGATGAGTTCCGCTTTTTCCAGTTTCGCATTCCACGCCCAGAACGGCGCTCCCCGGAATTCCGCGCCCGGGGAGAGAAAATTTTTTATCATCGTTTTCATTTTCCGTGCTCATTCCCTGCCGATGCCGTCACAAGTGAAATTTTTGTCCGCCACGTACTATAGCATAAAAATTTTTCAAAAACGTGATTCTTTGATCAAAAAACATGATGATCCGATCAAAAAATGGGTGGGGATGAAATGACGGGGACCTTCGGGAAAGGGAGAACTTCTTTTTCCGCGCCCCCTTCAGGGCAGACGGGATGTGTCCGGTCATTTGGGGGCGGCGAATTTTTCCCGGCCCGCCTCCGTGCGCAACTGCTGAACGATCTGCCACAGCCACGGGTCGCGGTAGAACTTTTTCACCAGTTTGCTGGCGGATATCCCGCACCGCCGGGCCGTTTCATGGTGATCGCACCCCGAATCGGTGAAAACGTCCAGCAGTCGGGCCGCGAACAGCGGATAGCCCGGGGAGGAGACGGAACAGTCCGGATTCTCCGGCGCGACCGCCGGACGGAGCCGGATTCGGGCCGCGATTGCCAGACGCAGTTTCCGCAGCGCGTTGGCTCGGTTGCGGAACTGACTGCGTTCGGAGCAGTCCTCCGCCGAGACGCCGAGATCCGGCAGCGTGACCTTGACCGCGCTGGAGGTCTTGTTCCGCTTCTGGCCTCCCGGCCCGGACCCTTTGGTGAATGCGATGTCACAGCGGCTGCTCAATTCGGCGTCGCTCAACATGAGCAAAGTGTCCCGTTCGTCGGCGATTTTCATGATATTCGCTTGCATTTTTCGTTTTGGGCCAATATATTATCGACGGAAGGTTTTTTCAAGCCGACAGGGAGCAAAAACAGGGAAAAAGAGATGAAACGGTCGGGAATCATCCTGCGCGTCTGTATTTTCGCGGTGTTCACGTTCCTCTGCGGGCTGCTGGTCTGGGACGGATTTGCTCTGCCCCGGGACACCTGGAGTTGGCGGGTACTGCGGGCGGCGAAGCCGGTCGCGGCGGGGTTCACTCCGTTTCAGATGCAGTTGCTGCCGTGGCCGAACTGGTTTCTGGCGGACAAGAATCTGCCGATCCGGGGCGTGGCGCTGGGATATTTTCTCCAGCAGAGCGACATCGACGGGGTCAGCATGGCGCTGATGCACTCCGCCAACGCCCGCAAGCGCGGGGTCAGCATGTCCGTGGTGGAGTTGTCCGGGGAGTCCTCCGGGCTGTCGCTGTTTCTGGCCGGCGGTTCGGTGAGCAACCGGGGGTGTTCCATCGGACTGTGGAATATGGCGGAGCAGAACAGCGGGCTCCAGTTGGGCGTGGTCAATCAGGTCCAGAAGGATATCATCGCGGATTATGATTTGAAACCGGCTCCGGAAAAATCCGATTTCGGCGTTCAGGCCGGCATGGTGAATTACTCCGAGGGCAGGGGGGTGCAGATCGGCCTGTGGAATACCAACCCCCGCAGTCTGCTGAAGCATTTCCCGATCATCAACTTCTGTTTTTAGTGCATCGCGGGCAAATTCCGCCGTTTTGAAGCCGTGTTTTGGTGAAAAAACGGCATTTTTTTTATCGCTGAAGTTGCAATTCCGCCGACGGGAACTATATTTTACAACGGTTGTCCGGGGGGTGAGCGTAAAGGTCGGTATTCTCCCGGACCGATTGTATCAACGACTTCAGGAAAGGTTTCAGGACAAATGGGCGTATGCCTTGCCGCCGCGGCCGGAGGGTTCGAGTTGTCTCCCGGCACGACGAAAATGCTGTTCGCCGGGATGCTGGTCTACATGATCGGCATGTTGGTCATCGGGTGGTTTTCCAGCCGCAAAGTCAGCGAAATGAGCGACTTTCTGGTCGCCGGCCGCCGGCTGCCGCTGTGGATGGCCACGGCAACGCTGCTGGCGACGTGGTTCGGCGCGGGGTCGAGCATGGGGGTGGCGGCCACGGTCTACTCCGACGGGATCGGCGGAGTGATCGCGGACCCCTTCGGAGCGTCGCTGAGTTTGATCCTCGCCGGCGTTTTCATCGTCGGCATGCTGCGCCGGCAGGGATGCATGACCGTCACCGACATCATTGAACGGCGGTACGGCAAGGGCGCGGGCATCTACGCTTCGCTGTGGATGGTTCCGGTTTACATCGGCTGGCTCGGCGCGCAACTTCTGGGGCTGGGCACGATCCTGCATCTGCTGACCGGGATCTCGGTGAATACCGGCACTTTTGTCGGGGCTGCGGTGGTGCTGCTTTACACCTGCGCCGGCGGAATGTGGGCGGTGACGCTCACCGACGTGGTCCAGGTGGGGATCATGGTCGTGGGCCTGATCTTTCTGCTGCCGGGAGCCGTGGAACTGGCCGGGGGAGGGGATGCCCTGCTTCGTGCGCTGCGCCCGTCCGACACGCTGCTGCCGGTCGGGGCGGCGAATCTCAACGACTACGTCTACTATATCGGCAGTTGGATCATCATGGGACTGGGCTGTATGGTCGGGCAGGACCTGATCCAGCGGTCGCTGGCCAGTAAAAACGCCAATGTGGCGGTGGCCAGCAGCGTGATGTCCGGATTTTTCTACATGTTCATCGGCATCATCCCCATCGCCATCGGCATCGCCGCGCGGATCATTCTGCCGAAGTACGGCATTACCGCCGAGGTCATGGGCGACGATCTGGAGAATCAGGTCCTGCCCCGGATCGCCATTCTGGTCATGGGCAAATCCTATCCGCTGCTGCTGATCGTTTTCATCGCGGCATTGACGGCGGCGATCATGAGTTCGGCGGACAGTTCGCTTTTGGCCGGAGCCTCGCTGCTGTGCAACAACGTCATCGCTCCGCTTTTCCCCGGCATGCGGGCCAAGATCCTGCTGGCGGGCACCCGCGTGACCACGGTGATCCTGACGGTGGTGGCGCTGGTGCTGGCGATCGAGGTCAAAAGTATCTACAATTTGATGATCAACAGTTGGATCTCCCAGTTGGTGATCATTTTCATCCCGGTGATGACGGCGCTGTATGTGCCGAAAGCCGGACGCAACACCGCATGGGCCACGATGATCGTCGGGACCGTGGTGTGGCTGGGATACACATTCGTCGCCAGTTGCGGCAGCGGCATGAGTCTGGCGGAACTGCTGGGCAGTGACGGTTTCGACCGGGCGATCACCTGCGGCGCGGTGTACGGTTTCGTCTCCGCTCTGCTGACCTTTGTCTGCTGCTACTGCGGGGAGCGGTTTTCCCGCGAGGAGAACGGCGCGGAACCGGGGGCGGAGCGTTGACCCGGATCGACCTCACGACGACCGCCGCGGAAGCGGCGGCGGCGCAAGTGGCGGAAGTGCTGACGCATCCCGGGGCGGTAGTGCTGGTGCCGACTGAAACCGTTTACGGGCTGGTTGCCCGCTTTGACGACGCGGCGGCGATCCGGAAAATCTTTCAGTTGAAGAACCGTCCCGAAGCGAAGCGTTTGGGCTGGTTCATCGGAGACTGGCGGCGTCTGACCGCCTACGGGGTCGTGCTGGACGGACTGCCGGAGCGTCTGGCCGCCGGGTTCACGCCCGGAGCGCTGACCATTATCGCGCCGTGTCGGGACGGAGGCACACAGGGATTCCGGGTCCCGGACCATCCTCTGCTGACCGCGCTGCTGCGCCGGGTGGGGGAACCGCTGGCTCAGACCAGCGCCAACGCGTCCGGCATGCCGGATGTGCTCAGTTGCGACGCCGCGCTGGAACAACTTCGCGGGGAAGTTGATTGCGCCGTGGACGGGGGGGGGCTGCCGCCCGGCGCGTGCGGTTCGACGGTGGTGGACGCCTGCGGCGACCGGGTACGGATTCTGCGGCGGGGCGCGGTGGATTTGCAGAACTTGAGTTGACGGAGTATATTAGGGGACAATGGCGGCGGACTGTAACGGGAGAACGGGATGTTGAGAAAATATCTGTTGGCGTTGATGTTCATGGTTCCATGCGCGCTGAAACTGACGGCGGCGCCGGGACACAGCGAGATGGATTCCATTCTGGCGTCGGTCAACGGCGAGGCGATTTCTTTGATGGACGTGCTGCCGTTGACGGTACAGAAGGAGTTCCAACTCGGGGCGGTGTATTCGGGGAAACTGCTGGAGCAGGAGATTCACGAACTGCGCCGCAAGGCGGTGGATCGGATGATCGACCACAAACTGGTGCAGTCGGAGTACGCCAAGCAGAGTTTCAGGATATCCAACCGCGACATCGAACGCGAACTGGACGAGGTGGCGGAAAATATGGGGTGCCGTTCCCGGGAGGAGTGGCTGCGCCGGCTGCGCAAGGAAGGGCTGACGCTGGAGCAGATGCGGCAGGACGTGGAAAAGGGCATGATGGTGCAGTTGATGGTGCTCCGGCAGGTGAAAATCGACGGCAGTCCGACGCCCCGGGAGATGTACGAGTACTTCAAGGCCAACGAAAAAAAATATTCCGAAGCGGAGAAGATCGGGTTGTCCATGCTGAAATTGTCCGCCGCCCGGCCGGAACTGGCGCGGGACGCGGAGGAAGTTTCCGCCGCGCTGTCGGCGAAGGACGCGGATTTCGCCGCGCTGGTGGCGAAGTACACCCCGGAGGCGGGGGACGGGTATCTGGGCGAGATCGAGCGGAAACTGCTTCGCCCGGAGTTCGCCGCCGCGCTGCCGACGGTGACGCCGGGCCAGGTCGTCGGTCCGCTGAAAGTCGACGGCGGCATGGTCTGGCTCAAGGTGGTGTCCCACAAGCAGCCGCTGGGCGCGGATTTCGCCGCGGTGGAGGGCCGGATCCGTCAGGATATGGAGAACAGCCGCCGGGAGCGGGTGTTGCGCGAGTATTTCCGGAAACTGCGCTCCCGTGCGGTGATCGAATACTATTTTTGATGGGATGACATGGCAATGAAGTTGTTCTGTTCCAAGTGCGAGAAGCCGTTCCCGGCGGATGGGAACGCCCCGGCGAAGTGTCCGAATTGCGGGACCGAAGTGATACCGCCGGAGAAATTCCCCGGCCCCGGCGCGGTGATCGGGGATTTTCTGATCGAGAAACTGATCAGCCGGGGGGGGATGGGCGAGGTTTTCGTCGCCCGCCAGATCTCGCTGGACCGCCCGGTCGCCCTCAAGGTGCTGCAGGGCGAATACACCCATGACCGGGAGTATGTGGACAGTCTCTTTCGGGAGGCTCGGGCGGCGGCGAAGATCAACCATCCGAATATCGTGCAGGCCTACGCCGTCGGAGAGGATGACGGCGTGTTCTACTTTGCCATGGAACTGGTGCGCGGCGATACGATGAAGGCGGTGCTCAAGCGGGACGGCATCATTCCCTTCGTGCAGGCGGCAAAAGTGATCCGCGACATCGCCCGGGCGCTGGACGTGGCGTGGCGGGAGCAGAAACTGGTCCATCAGGATATCAAACCGGACAACATCATGCTGGACAATACCAGCGGATTGGCCAAACTCGCGGATCTGGGGCTGGCCAAGACCGGCGGCATCGAGGCGCCCGAGGACGATTCGGACGAGGTGTTCGGCACTCCGCAGTACATCAGCCCGGAGCAGTTGACCGGGGTCCCCACCGATGTGCGCAGCGACATTTACAGTCTCGGGGCGACGTTTTTTCAGTTTGTCACCGGCAGATTTCCGTATGTGGCGTCCTCGGCGGAGGAACTTGCGCGCATGCACGACGCCGGCAAACTGGAGCCGCCGAAATCGGTGAATCCGCAGGTCCCCGAGGCGTTGAACCGGATCATTCTCAAGATGATGGCAAGGAAACTGGAGGACCGGTACCAGACCCCCGGACCGCTGATCGAGGATCTGGAGGCGTATCTGCGCCGGGCGGAGCGGGAACCCGAGGTCCCCGTGCGAGCACCCGCCGCGCCGAAAAAGCCGGAGACCATGCCGAAACTGGCTGTGCCGCGCGGCGGAAAAAAATCGGTCGTGCCGCAGCTTAAAACGCCCGGTTCTCCTGCTCCGGCGACGGCGTCGCCGCCCCCTTCGCCGGCGGTACCGTCGCAAATCGTGCCTCCGCCGGTTCCGACAGCAAATTCGTCCGGGGCGGAGGATTTCGGCGGGGAACGCCGTTTCCGTTTTCCCCTGCCGTCGGCAAAGTTTTTCAAGATCGTCGGCGCGGTCGCGGCGGCGGCGCTGCTGCTGGGAGGCGGGGTGTATCTGCTGGGCCGGTACGACAAACTGCCGTCGGCGGTGAAGCCCTGGGCGCTTCGGGTGTTCCCGGGGCTGAAAAGAGCCGCTTCCGCCGCTCCGGTCCCGGCTCCGGTCGCGGCAACTCCGGCCGCTTCTCCGGAGACTCCTCCGGCGGTTCGTGCGGAGTACCAGCGGGCCGCGGATCGGATTCTGAATGGCGACTTCCGTCTGGAATTCGTCGATGCGGACTGGCAGCTGCTGCGTGCGCCCGCCAGCCGGGAGGAAGCGTCGCTGCTGGCGGCGGTGATTCGGCGGTTTGCGGTTGCGGATGAAGTTTCCCGCTGCGCTCCGGAACGCGAGGAAATGCGTTCCCGTTACCGGCGGGCGCTGGAGGCGGAGACGCGGGCCCGCCTCGCCGCTCAGTCGGAGCGGGAGCGTCTGCGCCGGGAGAGTGAAAAGCGGCAGCAGGAGATCGAACAGGTCCGCCGGGCGGAGGAAGCGCGGCAAAAAGAGCATCTGGCCAACTTGAAATCCCGTATCGCCGCCCATACCCGAAGTTGTTGTCAGGCGATGCTGGCGGCGATTCAGGACGGGCGTCAGGCCGAGTTCGACGAAGCGCTGCGGCAGGCGAAATTGTACCGTGACAGTCTGTTCGGCGCTTCCGCCGGGGAGAGCCAACTGAAGCGGGAATTTTCCGCCGTGCTGGATGCCATGCCGCGGGAGGCCGACCGGATGCGCGGGGAGTTTGCCCGGCTGACGGCGATCACTCCGAAGCAGAACCTCGTGTTTCGGATCAAGGGCCAGCGGATGACTGTGGTCAGCATCCGTCCCGGCGAGGTGATCTGCCGGAATGACGCCGACCGGAATGAGAAAATCGTGGTGAACGAACTGGATGCGCGGAGCAAAGACGCGTTCTTCCGAGTGGTGAAGGTTTCGGAATTCGATTTTGCCATGTTCAACCGGCAGGTGCCCGAGGCGCGGACCGCGCCGTCGGAGTTCTGGAAAAACTGTCTCGAACTGCTTCGGCGGTGACGTTTCCGGTTTGCATTCCGCCGTTTTCTTCGGTTACTTCCTTTTTCGGAAAGAAAGTAATGAGGTCGCCTTTTCCTGTCCCACTTCTTTTCCCGCGGGAAAAGAGCGGCAACGTGCCGCCGCGAAACAGCGTTCCGGCTCCGTTGTCGCCGGTCCGATTTGCATTCCGCCGTTTTCTTTGGTTACTTTCTTTTTCGGAAAGAAAGTAACGCAGTCGCCTTTTCTTGTCTTACTTCTTTTCCCGCGAGAAAAGAAGTAAGCCGAAGCAGGCGAGGATATGCCGGAGTTTTTCCGCGGGACCGCGGAAGATCAGGGTCGTGGAAGTCAGTTCCGAAGCGGCGAGACTGCCGTCCGCATTTACCCGCATGGGGGCGATGGTTTCCAATTCGTGGAAGTTCAGTTCCCGGGAACCGTTGAAGATGCTGAACATGTCCGCAGCGCTGTACGGTCCGGCGGGCTGGTCGTTGTCCGCGATGTTGAAGTACACGCCTTCCTGAGACGGGGTGGTCCGCAGGACCATGACCCCGCGCGCCGGGTCCAGCGAACCGATCATCACCGGCGCGGCGGCCGCCCGGATTCCCACCTGCAGCCGTTTCGGCCCGCCCAACTGAAAGGTGAAGGTGTCCCCGTCGCGGACGATCCGCTCCTCCGCGCTGCCGTAGAAGTCGTCATTGATACACTCCGCCGCACCATTCAGGCAGCGGCCGAATGCGACGATGCCTTCGGCTCCCGGCAATTGCTCCAGCGACCATGCTCCCAGCAGAAAATCCTGGGAGGAAAAATCACCGCGGGGCGACAACCGGTCCACCGAACGGTAGCCGATGCGCCGGACACCGGGTTCATCCGGCAGATCGCGTTCTTCGATCAGCGTCACGGAACGGGAGAAATCCAATTCGATGGTGTGCCCTTTGCGGTTGAAAAGCGAGATGCTTTTGGCGATTTCCAGCGCGGCGGGTCCCGCTTTTACCGTATGCGTCGGAATCGTATTGATCCCGGGCTGGACGGTCCAGTTGCCGCCAGTGGGATAATTGTAGGCGAAATCTCCCCCCTCCGGCGCGGGCCACAGGGAATTGCCGCCGAGATTGTTGAATTCGTCCGGTGACGGATGCGCGGCCAGTTCCGGGACGAAGTTGTGGATCAGTTCTCCTTCAATTTCGGCAAAGATCCGGCCCTGCAGATGGTTGGAGACGAGGACCGCGCCGTCGGCGGAACGCAGTTGCAGGATTTGAGGGTCGATTTGTTTCAGCGCATGAAGCATGGTGTCACCCGAAGTTATCCTATTACGACATCATAAAAAGACCGCCCCGGGATGTGTTCCCGAAGCGGCACGAGATCCTGAATCGGACGATGCGGGGATCAGTCGATCCCTCCGCCGAGATCATCGGTTTCCCCATCCTCGGATGGCCCGGGCGTCATAGGCGTATCCCCGCAGATGAACGTTCCGAACGATGCATCCTCCAGAGCCGGATAATCATACTCCAATTTCTTCATCATGGCCTTCTCCTGAATTCCTAAAATTCCATGTATTCCTGCCTTCTATACGGGAATGAATATACCATCATCCGCCGCATTTGTCAAGTCTCCATGTGGCGATGAAATGAAAAAATCTCGCTTTTTTCGCTGTTTACGGATTTTGGCGCGGCACTCAGACGCGATCCGTCGGCAGAAAGAATCCGCACGCCCGGAGCCGATGTTCCCGGTATGCCCGCAGTACGGCCTTCTCCACGGAGTTGCGGGCGGGAAACTCCGCCGGATCGCCCTCGTGCCTGCCGAAAACGAAGAACATCCCCGGATTGGGGGTGTGGGCTGCGGTCGGGAACAGGTTCCCCCGGTCGATCAGCGCGGCCATGTTGGAACCGGGCAGAAATTCCCGCCACACCGGATTGAAAATCCACGAGGAACTCCAGATGACCCGGAAATCCTTGTCCGGGGCGTATTGCCGGAAAAAGTCCCGCGCTTCGCGGAAGGAGTCCCGGCACCGCTCCGGCGTCATGCCGCCGCCGCCGGGGATGTGAAAGTACAGCGTCCACTCCCCCGGACCGGCCAGAAGTTCCCATCCGGCTTGCCGGTCAATGGTCAGCGGTTCATTTCGGGCCAAACCGGTCCGCAGGTCGATGGGGATGCCGGTCAAACGCGTTCCGTCCTCCCGCAGCGCCGCCGTCCGCGCCGGAACGGATTCCTTCGCCGCCCGGTCTCCGTCGGATGTCAGCGGCGTCCCGTCCGGACAGAAGGCCAGCAACTCCCCGTCCCGCCGGAAGATCACCGGGAACACCCCGTCCGTCCGCCGGATCTGGAAATCGAACCGGCCGATCCGCCACGTGGCCGTCCCCAGATAGTGCAGTTGAAATGCCAGACTCTGGGGCCGGATGCCGAACGCCCCGTCGAAAAGTTGGGCGTAGAAACACAGCACCGAACCGATCCGCTTTGCCCCGGCTTCGCCGTAGCGGACGGGGAAACCTTCCCGCTCCGCCCGGGCAAGGTAGGTCGGGATCAGCGAGAGCGCGACAAGCAGAAACAGCATGCCGGATTTTACGCCCAGACCGGGAAGAAGGTCCGGTATGCGATCGCCTTCAAACCGGGACAGGGGAGTGAAAAGACAGTAGCGGTGCAGGTGCCACGCCAGCAGCCGGAATTTTTCGTCGCGCCGGATCTCCGCCGCGAATGCCAGCGTCGGTTCGAGTTGCTCCGGGGGCAGTTCCGCGGGGAACCAGTGTTTGCGGATGAAGTCGTCCTGCAGAAAAAAGATGTCCCCGGGACAAGTGGAGAGACTGGTCTCCGCTTCGTCCGTGGGAATCCCGATCGTTTGCATCCATTTGATCATGTATTGCCATTCCTTGTCTGTGAGTCGAAAATACAATTTCCCTAATATACCGCCGCCGCCGTTTTTTGCAAGCGTTCCGCCGCGGATCGGGGGCCGGTTTTTTTTTTGCCGGGAATCGTTTTTTCCGGTTGCAAACACTTCGGATCCGTGGTACATTATCGCCGGTGGAGGGAGCGCGAAAACTGTCGCTTCCCGTGAAAAATCAAGCGCGGAATGCCGGATGAAAAAGAAAGTCAGAATCACGTTGTCATGCGTTACCGTTGTCGCGGGGATACTGTCGGCGGCGGGGCTTTTCGTGTGGTACTGCGACCGGATGATCGCGGGATGTGAAGCGCGGTGTTACGACGACCTCTCCGCCGTGCCGCCGCGGGAAACGGCATTGGTTCCCGGCGCGGCGCGGATCACGCCGGCGGGCATCCCCAATTGCTACTTCCAAAGCCGGGTGGCCGCCGCGGCGCAATTGTACCACGCGGGCAAGGTCCGGCACATCCTGATCTCCGGGGACAACAGCCGCCGGGATTACAACGAACCGCGGGATATGTTCGAGGCGCTCCGGGAACTGGACGTGCCGGAAAGCGCGATGACGCTGGACTATGCCGGATTCCGCACGCTGGATTCCGTGGTGCGGGCCAAGACCGCTTTCGGCTGTGACCGGATCGTGATCGTCTCCCAGCGGTTTCACGCGGCCCGGGCGGTTTACATCGCGCGGAAGCACGGCATCGACGCGATCGGGTTCGTCGCCGTCGAAAACGTGAGCGACCGCGTCCGCCGCCGCAACCACTTCCGGGAATACTTCGCCCGGGTTGCCGCATGGCTTGACGTCAACGTTTGGCATCGCCCGCCGAAATTCGTCCGGTAAGTCGGAGCGTTTGCGGTACGCGGGATGCGCTTTTCGCGTTCAGGTCGGCGCAAGCCGACACCTCCTGCCGGGAGCGATGTTGCGGGAAATTTCAATTTTCCGCAATGGTTGAGCGGGAGGCGGTGGTACGATTGATTCTGTTCGTGGTGTTTTTTGAGGGGCTCCTCGCCCCTCAAACTCCCCCGGCAAGGTTTCGCAACCTTGCAACCCCGAGGAAAAAACTTCTGTTTTTTCCCGCGCCTTTTTTTCCTCTTTTGCGGGAACGGGTTGACGCCGCGTCTTTGTTTTTCATCCGAAAA
>JALEMG010000058.1 GCA_022768375.1 Lentisphaeria bacterium | reverse complement strand
ATGTCGGCTTTTTCAGTCGAGGATCCTTGAAGAAGAGAAGTCAAAGCGTTAACGTAAAACACAGAAAAATCTCATTCGGAGATTTTCAAACAGAAACAATCGGAATTTCTGTCAAAAAGATATTGATAGAGGTTCCCTTATTCTTGACATTGAGATTAGACTATCAAATATGCTTGTTGATCAGGTGGTTGGAAAATAGAGTGTACTACTTAAAAAAATACTAGTACAATATCTGATGAAAGAACCACATGATTTTGGCAAACGCACACTCTCAAGTGGATGCGTGCATGGGCGGGGTATTTAGGATATTGGCGATATGTTTGTTCTTTCTATCGAAACTGTACCCGAGGTGATTAAATAAAAAATCATTCCTCGGGTTGCTGGCGCGAGGAACTTTGTCTGAAATGATGATGAATTTTAAGCGGTTTTTAGGTTTGCTGTTCGGAGTTGACTGATTGCCCAGGGCACCGACGAAGTGGACCACATCAAACTGGTCAAACCTTATTTCCGCAATGACAAGGTTCTTTTTCTGGAGAGCGTCGAGTGCTCCGGAGGTGTGAGTTTCGAGATACGGGACAGTCAGGATAAATTTGTGCGGAATGACATCACGTTTAACAGCGCCTTTGATCTGAGCAGTTTGGACGACGGGCCGTATTACCTGAAAATTTTCGCCGGCGCGTCCGGTTTCGCCGCGGGTAAGATTATTATCGAAAAAAAATGAGACTGGGCTTAAGCCGTTGCTGCTTTGTACCAAAAGGGGGGGGTATTTCCCCTGCCGGAAACGAAACGCCCCGGCCGCTTTTCGACATGCGGCCGGGGCGCTTTTATGCGGGGGAAAATCGCGTTATTCCCACTCAATGGTGGCGGGGGGCTTGCTGGTCACATCGTAGACGACGCGGTTGACCCCCGCCACTTCGTTGGTGATGCGGCTGGAGATCCGGCTCAGCAGACTTTTGGGCAGGTCCACCCAGTCCGCCGTCATGCCGTCGGTGCTCTCCACGATGCGAAGCGCAATGCAGTAGTCGTAACTGCGTTCGTCACCCATCACTCCCACACTGCACAGCGGCAGAAACACCGCGAAAGACTGCCATATCTTATGGTACAGTCCGGCCTTTTTGATCTCGTCCACCACGATCTCGTCGGCGTTGCGCAAAATATCCAGCGTCTCCTTTTTGAGCGCGCCCAAATGACGCACCGCCAGTCCGGGCCCGGGGAAAGGCTGACGCATGACCACGTCTTCCGGCAATCCCAGTTCCCGGCCCAGTTCCCGCACTTCATCCTTGAACAGCCGGTTCAGCGGTTCCAGCAGTTTGAACTTCATCTCTTTGGGCAGTCCGCCCACGTTGTGGTGACTTTTGATCATCGCCGCCGGATTGCCGTCCACCGGGACGCTCTCGATGACGTCGGGGTAGGTGGTCCCCTGCGCAAGAAATTCCGCGTCGGTTATCTGCGCGGCAGCGTCGTCGAAGACCCGGACGAATTCATTGCCGATGATCTTGCGCTTCTTTTCCGGTTCGGTGACTCCGGCGAGTTTGGCGAGGAAGCGTTCCTCCGCGTCGACGTAGACCAACTTCATGTTGAACGTCCGTCCGAAAAGGTCCCGCACCCGCTGCGCCTCATTTTTGCGGAGCAGGCCGTTGTTGACGAAAATGCAGTGCAGTTGTCGGCCGATCGCCTTGTGGATGAGCGCGGCGGCCACGCTGGAATCCACCCCGCCGGACAGCCCGAGAATGACATTGGCCCGTCCGACTTTGGCCCGAATCTCCCGGACGGCGGTGTCCACAAAGGAACTCATGGTCCAGTTCCCGGCGCAGCGGCAGATTTTCAGGCAGAAATTGGCCAGGATCTCCTTGCCGCGCGGCGTGTGGACCACCTCGGGATGGAACTGCAGTCCGTAGATTTCCCGTCCGTGCATTTGGACCGCGCAATACTCCGTGTTGTCGCTGGAGCCGAGGATGTCGAAGCCGCCCTCCGGCATTTTCGACACCTTGTCGCCATGGCTCATCCACACCTCAAGTTCCTCCGGCAGTCCGGAAAAAAGCGGGGACGTCTTCCGCAGTTTCAGCGTGGCTTTGCCGTATTCCCGGGCCTTGCCCCGGGTAATTTCCCCGCCGAGGGTGTGAATGGTCAACTGCAGACCGTAGCAGATGCCCAGCACCGGGATGCCGAGATCGAAAATCGCCGGGTCGCACTTGGGCGCCCGTTCCGCGTAGACGCTGGCCGGACCGCCGGAGAGAATGATTCCCCGCGGCCGTTCGGCGGCGATTGCGGACGCCGGGGTGGAGTAGGGGAGGATCTGACTGTAAACATGACACTCCCGGACCCTCCGGGCGATGAGTTGACTGTATTGGGACCCGAAGTCCAGAACGATGATCTTTTCCTGCATGTTTGCCGTGTTTCCTGCCGCTGATGTTGTGTTCGCTCCATAATATGCCGCGGAATCCCGGAAAAATCAATCGCCGGAAGCGAATTTTTCCCGCGATTGCAGGTGGCGGTGGTACTCCTGAATGCTGCACACTTCAAAGCGCCCGAATTCCAACTTGTCGGCCAGGCCCTCCAGCGCGGCGGTGGCGCCGGCGATGGTGGTGGTCACGGGAATGCCCGCCGCCACCGCCTTGGAACGCATCTGGATCTCGTCCACCATGGCCGCCGCCCCGGATTCGGTGGTGTTGATGATCCACTGCACTTCGCCGTCCCGGATCAGGTCCAGCAGGTTGGGCCGCCCTTTGGAGATGCGGAACACCGCGTGGGTCCTGATCCCGGCGTTGTACAGCAAGGTCGAGGTCCCCAGCGTGGCGTAGAGTTCAAATCCCAATTTCCGAAGCCGGTCGGCAATCGCCGCGATTTTCGGCTTGTCCGCGTCCTTGACCGAGAGGAACACGTTGCCTTTCTGCGGCAGACGGCTTCCGGCGGCGATCTGACTCTTGAGATAGGCCAGCCCCCGGTCGGGGTCCAGACTCATCACTTCGCCGGTGGACTTCATTTCGGGACTCAGCACCACGTCCACCCCCGGGAACTTGATGAAGGGGAACACCGCCTCCTTGACCGCGGTGTACGGCAGTTTGACTTCCCGGGTGAAGCCGAGATCGGCAAGTTTTTTCCCGGTCATGCACAGCGCCGCCAGTTCCGCCAGCGGAACGCCGATGGCTTTGCTGACGAACGGGACCGTCCGGGAAGCCCGCGGGTTGACTTCGATCATGTAGATTTCGCCGTCCTTGACGGCCAACTGCATATTCATCAGTCCGCAGACATGCAGTGCTTTGGCGAATTCCCTCGCATACCGGCGGACCTGCTCCAAAATGGCGGGGGAGAGCGTCATGGGCGGGGTGACGGACGCCGAATCCCCGGAGTGGATACCCGCCGGTTCCACATGCTCCAGGATCGCCCCGATGACGGTGGTTTCTCCGTCGGAAACGCAGTCCACATCCAGTTCCACGGCTTCTTCCAGAAAACGGTCGATGAGAATGGGACGGCCCTCGGCCGCCGCCGCCGCTTCCTCCACGAATTTGCGCAGGTATTTTTCCTTGTAGACGATGACCATGCCCCGTCCGCCGAGTACGAAACTGGGCCGGACCAGCAGGGGATAGCCGATGGTTTCCGCCACGGCGACGGCCTCGTCCACATTGTGCGCGATGCCGCTGTCCGGCTGGCGGATGCCGATCGCCGCGGCCAGTTGTTTGAAAAAGTCCCGGTCTTCCGCCCGGTCGATGTCCTCCGGGCTGGTGCCGATGACATGGGCGCCGGCGGACTGCAGGCTTTGCGCCAGATTGAGCGGCGTCTGACCGCCGAACTGGACGATGACCCCGGAACACCGTTCCCGGCGGTAGATGTGCATGACGTCTTCCAGCGTGAGCGGCTCGAAATAAAGTTTGTCGCTGGTGTCGTAGTCGGTGGAGACCGTCTCCGGGTTGGAATTGACCATGACCACCTCATATCCGGCCCGGCGCAGGGCGAATGCCGCGTGACAGCAGCAGTAGTCGAATTCGATGCCCTGACCGATCCGGTTCGGACCGCCGCCGAGGACCATGATGGAGGGTTTGCCGCCGGGGACCGGGACTTCGCCGCGGTCGGCGTAGGTGCTGTAGTAGTAGGGGGTGACGGCGGAAAATTCCCCGGCGCAGGTGTCGACCGCGCCGTAGGCCGGGACCAGTCCGATCCGGTTGCGCGCCGCGGTCACTGCCGATTCCGTTGTCCCCAGCAGAAACGCGATCTGCCGGTCGCTGTAGCCGAACTCCTTCGCCTGCCGGAAAAGTTCCGGGTCCGCGGCCAGCGCGTTCAGGTCTCCGGCGCCGGCGATCTCCGTTTCAAAGGCGGCGAGTTCCGCCATATGCCGGAGAAAGTACCGGTCGATGCGGGTCAGTTCGCAGACCCGGTCCACGCTCCAGTTGCGCCGGAACGCCGCCCGGATATAGAACAGCCGCTGCGCGTTGGGACGGCTCAGTTCCGCTTCCAGTTCCGCGTCGGACGCATTCTCGAACGGAGCGTCTTTGCCGTCGGCGCCGAACCCGGCCCGCCCGGTTTCCAGCGAACGGAGGGCTTTTTGCAGACTTTGCTTGAGATTGCGTCCGATGGCCATGGCTTCGCCCACGGACTTCATCTGGGTCCCCAGCGTGGTGTCGGCGCTGGGGAACTTCTCAAATGTGAAGCGCGGGACTTTGGTCACCACGTAGTCCAGCGCCGGCTCGAAGCAACTGGGGGTGGTGCCGGTGATGTCGTTGCGCAACTCGTCCAGCGTGTACCCCACGGCAAGTTTGGCCGCGATCTTGGCGATGGGAAAGCCCGTGGCTTTGCTGGCCAGCGCGCTGGAACGGGAGACCCGGGGGTTCATTTCAATGATGATCCGCCGTCCGGTCTCCGGGTTTACCGCCCACTGCACGTTGCTGCCGCCGGTTTCCACGCCGATGGCGGCCAGCACCCGCAGCGAATCGTCCCGCATGGCCTGATACTCCCGGTCGCTCAGGGTCTGGATCGGGGCGATGGTGACGCTGTCGCCGGTATGGACGCCCATCGGGTCGAGGTTTTCAATGGAACAGACGATGACGCTGTTGCCTTTTTTATCCCGCATGACCTCCATTTCAAACTCTTTCCAGCCCAGCAGAGATTCCTCGATCAGCACTTCGGAATTGAGACTGGCTTCCAGCCCGCGCCGGACGATGGCGGTGAACTCCTCGGCGTTGCGGGCGATGCCGCCGCCGGTGCCGCCCAGCGTGAATCCGGGACGGATGATCAGCGGAAATGTCCCCAGCGTCCGGGCGATGGCCTGAGCCTCGTTCTCCGTGTGGGCGGAGCCGGAACGGGGCAGGTCCAGCCCGATTTTCTGCATCGTCTCCTTGAAGCGCTGACGGTCCTCCGCGTTGCGGATGGCTTCGGCGTTGGCGCCGATAAGTTCCACGCTGTAGCGCTTGAGGATACCCTTTTCGTCCAGTTCCATCGCCAGATTGAGCGCGGTCTGACCGCCCAGTGTGGGCAGAATGGCGTCGGGGCGTTCCCGGCGGATGATCTCATGCAGAATGTCCGCCGTCAGCGGTTCGATATAGGTCCGGTCGGCCAGTTCCGGGTCGGTCATCACCGTGGCGGGATTGGAGTTGACGAGAACCACTTCAAAGCCGTCGCTTTTCAGCGTTTTGCAGGCCTGAACGCCGGAGTAGTCGAATTCGCAGCCCTGACCGATGACGATCGGTCCCGAGCCGATGAGCAGGATTTTCTGAATATCGGTGCGTCTGGGCATGATCACTTTCCTTTCAGTGCGGCGCCGATCAGTCCGTCAAAGAGCGGGTGCGGCCGCTGCGGACGGGACTGGAATTCGGGATGAAACTGACAGCCGATGAAAAACGGATGCTCCGGCAGTTCCACGATCTCGGCCAGACCGGATTGCGGATTGACGCCGGTGATGCGCAGCCCGGCGTTTTCCAGGTCCTCCCGGAAGCGCGGATTGAATTCGTACCGGTGCCGATGCCGCTCCCGGACGTCGTCCGCTCCGTAGAGCCGGGCGGCGAGGGAACCGGGCGTCAGACGGCAGTCGTAAGCGCCCAGCCGCATGGTGCCGCCCTTGTCGCGGACATGCCGCTGGGATTCCATCAGGTCGATGACCGGGTGCGCGGTGACGGCGGAGAATTCACTGCTGTCGGCGTCCGGCCAATGCAGTACATTGCGCGCGTAGTCGATGACCGCGCACTGCATGCCGAGGCAGATGCCGAGGAACGGCAGTCCGCGGGTCCGGGCGTATTCGATGGCCTTGATCTTGCCGCTGACGCCCCGGGTGCCGAAGCCGCCCGGCACCAGCAGCGCATCCGCCCCGGCAAACAGGGCGTCCGCGTTTCCGGATTCCAGTTCCTCCGCTTCGATCTTTTTCAATTCGACCTTGCACGAATGCCGGATCCCCGCGTGATGCAGCGCCTCGTAGATGCTCTTGTAGGCGTCCTGATGGCGGATGTACTTGCCGACCACGGCCACCGTACAGCGGGTCCGCGGGTGCAGGACCCCGTCCAGCCACCGCCGGTATTCGGCAAGGTCGGACCGGCGCGGGTCCAGCCGGAGCAGTTCCAGCACCTTGAGGTCCAGTTCCTGCCGGTTCAGTTCCAGCGGGACTTCGTAAATGGAATTCTGTACGTCCAGTTCTTCGATCACGTACCGCTCCGGTACGTTGCAGAAGCAGGAGAGTTTTTTCAGATGTTCCTCCTCCATCGGAATTTCCGTCCGGCAGACCAGCAGGTCCGGAATGATCCCGATGCCCCGCAGCGTGGCCACGGAATGCTGGCTCGGCTTGGTCTTGAGTTCTCCCGCCGCCCGGATGTACGGCACCAGCGTGAGATGCAGAAAGATCGCGTCTCCGGCGGGGACTTCCAGTTTGAACTGGCGCGCGGCCTCCAGAAACGGCAGACTTTCGATATCGCCGCTGGTGCCGCCGATCTCCGTGATGGCGATGTCCACATCCGGCGCTTCCAGCGAACGGATGGCGGCTTTGATCTCGTCGGTGATGTGGGGGATGACCTGCACCGTGCCGCCGAGATAACCGCCGGAGCGTTCCCGGGCGATGACCTGACTGTAGATGCGTCCCGAAGTGTAATTGCTGGCCTGGGAACAGCGGATCCCGGCGATCCTTTCGTAGTGTCCGAGATCGAGATCGGTCTCCGCGCCGTCGTCGGTGACGAAAACTTCTCCGTGCTGATACGGGCTCATCGTGCCGGGATCGACGTTGAGATAGGGGTCCAGTTTCTGCATGGCGACGCGGTAGCCCCGCTGTTTCAGCAGCATGGCCAGCGCCGCGCCGGTGATGCCTTTGCCGACGCTGGAAACCACGCCGCCGGTGACGAAGATGTGCTTGGTGTTCATAAGTTATTTCTCCATGAGACTGGCAAATTCCTGAAACAGATAGTCGGCGTCGTGAGGACCGGGCGCGGCTTCCGGATGGTACTGGACGCTGAATGCGGGCAGTGTCCGGTGCCGGATGCCTTCGACGGTGCGGTCGTTGAGATTGAGATGGGTGAGTTCCAGCGTGTCCGGCAGGTCGCAGAGCGCGTAATTGTGGTTCTGACTGGTGATCTCGACCGCGCCGGTCCGCAGGTTTTTGACCGGATGATTGCAGCCGTGGTGTCCGAATTTCAGCCGCCGGCATCCCGCTCCGGCGGCCAGCCCCAACAGTTGGTGTCCGAGACAGATGCCCATGAGGGGGACCCGGCCGAGCAGTTGTTTGATGGCGTCGACGGCGTAGGTGACCGCCGCGGGGTCCGCCGGGCCGTTGGAGAGAAACACCCCGTCCGGCTTCAGCGCCAGAATCTCCGCCGCGGTCGTCCGGGCCGGCACTACGGTAACGCGCATGTCGTGAGCGGCGAGCCGCCGCAGGATGTTGTACTTGCAGCCGAAGTCGCAGGCGACGACGCGGTACTTCCCGGAATCATTCCACTCGAAGGGCCGGTCGACGGTGACGCTTCGGACGTAGTCCTGACCGTCCAGTCCGCTCCACGCCCGGGCCCGCTCCACCGCCTCGTCCGGGATAAGGGGGGAATCGTCCACATGCAGGAACGCCTTCTGACTGCCGTGATCCCGGAGGTGCAGCGTCAGCGCCCGGGTGTCGACTCCCGCCAAGGCGGGGATCCGGTTCCGGAGCAGAAAATCCTCCAGCGATCCCGTTGCGCGGAAATTGGAGGGCGCGTTCAATTCGTGCACGATGAGCCCGTGCAGGAACGTGCCCCGGGATTCCATATCGTCCGGATTGCAGCCGTAATTGCCGATTTCCGGGGCCGTCAGCGTGACGAACTGCCCGGCGTAGGAGGGATCGCTGAGGATCTCCTGGTACCCGCTCATTCCGGTGTTGAACACCACTTCTCCCTCGGTGTCGTGCCGGAATCCGGCCGGATATCCGCGAAACACCGTCCCGTCGGCCAGCGCGAGGAAGGCTCGTTTGGCCCGTTGTTCCCGCCAAAGAAAATTCATTTCAATAGGCTCTTTCATGATGATTTTCCAAAAAATTGACCAATGCCCGGTTGACGAACCGCACTCCGCCCGGAGTGGGATAATCGCCGGTGAAGTACCAATCTCCCCGATGCTGCGGACAGCAGCGGCGCAGGTTTTCGCAACTCTGGAATACGACTCGCAGTTCCGCGCGCAGTTCCGGCGGCGTCAGCAGTGCGGTGATTTCGTCGATGAGGTCCTCCTCCGGCACCGCGTCGTAAAGCATCCGCATCCGGTTGCAGCCGCCGCCGGAGGCGAGGTCGGCCCGGGCCAGATCTCCGGCTTCCTCGATCAGGTCGTCCCGGCCCTGCTTGCGCAGACGCGAAACCACCGCCTGAAACGCCGCCAGTTCCCCGGCGGTGGCCATGTCGATGCCGTAGCAGTCCGGGTACTTGACCGGCGGCGCGGAACTGGCGAGCACGATGCGGCGCGGCCCCAGCCGGTCCAGCATCGGCAGAATGGCGTTGCGCATGGTGTTGCCCCGGACGATGGAGTCGTCCAGCACCACCAGCGCGTCGCCGCCGGGATGCACCAGACCGTAGGTCACGTCATAAACGTGCCGGTACATGTCCCGGCGGTGTGCGGCATCGGTGATGAAGGTCCGGAATTTCGCGTCTTTCACCGCCACCTGACCGAAGCGGACGCAGTGTCCGTCCGCCAGGGCGATGCGGTTCAGTTGTTCCAGCATCCCGTGAAAGCACACCTGCGCCGAATTCGGGATGTAACTGAATACGGTGTTGTCGAAATCGTGATCGACGTTTTCCAGAACCGCCGGAACCAGTTTCGCGCCGAGTTCCCGGCGTTCCCGGTGGATATCGGCGTCGTTGCCCCGGGAGAAGTAGATGCGTTCAAACACGCAGCCGCGCCGGGGTTTCGGGGCCAGACATTCTGTGATGCTGATTTCGCCGTTCCGGTCGACGATCACCGCCTTGCCCGGCGGCAGTTCCATGACTTCCGAAGTGGCGCAGTTGAACGCCGCCTGAATCGCCGGACGTTCGGAGGCGACGGCGAAAACCTCGTCGTCGAAGTAAAAATACCCGGGGCGTATCCCCCGGGCGTCCCGGATGGCGAAAGCGTCTCCCGCCCCGGTCATGCCGCACAGCGTGAATGCTCCGTCCAGTCCGTTGAGCGCCTGCCGGAGGATTTTCGCCAGATCCGGCGCGTCGGCGTGAAGGTCGGATTCCTTCTCCAGATAGTGGGCGATGGTCTGCAGCAGCAGATAACCGTCCGCCCGGCTGACCGGATGGTGGCCGGCGGCGACGAACCGGTCGTACATCTCCTGATTCTCCGTGAGATTGAAGTTCCCCGCCAGCAGCAGCAGCCGTCCCGGGCAGGTGCTCTCGTGGACGAACGGGTAACAGCAACTGAGGTCGTTGCGGCCGAATGTGGCGTACCGCAGATGTCCCAGCAGCAGTTCGCCGGTGAAATTCTCCCGGGCGGTCTGCACCTGCTCCAGCAGGTCGGCCAGAGGGTTCCAAGTCGCGGATTTTCCGATGTGATAGAGCGGGGTCCCCGGCGCGGCGTGCGGATGCAGGGCGGCGAGACCGGCGCCGTCCTGCCCGCGGTTGTGCTGTTTCTCCAGCAGCAGCGTGATTTTGTCCAAAGCATAGTCCGTCGTGCCGTACTTGCTTTGAAAGTATCGGGCGTCCCGCCGGAGCCGCAGCATGGCCACCGCGCATTCGTGTTTCAGAGGGTCCGACATCGCATCCTCAGTAGATGAACAGCATTTCGTGGTACTTGGGCAGCGGCCACGCTGCGTCGGAAACCGATTTTTCCAGCGCGTCGACCGCGATCCGCAGTTCCGTCATGGTCCGCAGGATGTCCTCGTGCTTCCCGTTGCCAACGGCGTCGCGCAGTTCCTGCACGTGCTTTGCGCAGGCTTCGATCTGAGCGCCGAGCCGTTCGGCCCGGGCCCGCTGGACCGAGACTCCGGCGGAAACGCCGGCTTGTTCGGCCTCCGCCACGGCCCGGACGATTTCCGCATATTCCCTGCCGGCGGCGGGGAGGATCATGGTGTCGGCAATCTCCAGCGCCACTTCACCCTCGATGCGGATCTTGCGGTGATAATCCTCCAGGAAGACTTCAAAGCGTGAAGTCAGTTCCCGTGCGGTGAATACGCCGTACTTTTCGAACACGGCGACATTTTCGTCCGCGAGGAGACAGCGCAGGGAATCCATGGTGCTGCGGGCGTTGGGCAGACCGCGCCGGGCGGCTTCGGCCAGCCAGTCGTCGGTGTAGCCGTCGCCGTTGAAAATGATCCGCTTGTGTGCCCGGACGAGGGTTTGCAGATGTTTCTGCAACTCGTCGTGAAAATGCTCCGGATCGAACTTGGAGATGACCTCGGCCATCCGGTCGAACGCCTCGGCCACGATCACGTTGAGCGTGATGTTGGCTCCGGAACAGGAGTGACTGGAGCCGGGCGCGCGGAACTCGAATTTGTTGCCGGTGAATGCGAACGGACTGGTCCGGTTCCGGTCGGTGGCGTCCCGGGGCAGCGGCGGCAGGGTGTCCACCCCAATCTTCATGGCCCGGGCGTGGCGGCTGGAAGTGGGGGTTCCGTGTTCCAGTTGTTCGATGACGTCGGCCAACTGGTCTCCGAGGTACATGGAGATCACCGCCGGCGGCGCTTCGTTGGCGCCGAGCCGATGGTCGTTGCCGGCGCCGGTGACGGCGGCCCGGAGCAGATCGGCGTGCCGGTCCACCGCTTCGATGATGGCGCACAGCACGGTGAGGAAGATCGCGTTCTCATGGGGATCGCTGCCGGGGTTGAGCAGATTGCGCTTCCCGTAGTTGACGCTCCAGTTGTTGTGCTTGCCGGAACCGTTGACGCCGGCGAAAGGCTTCTCGTGCAGCAGGCACACCAGGCCGTGCCGTTCCGCCGTCTGCCGGAGAATCTCCATGACCAGCATGTTGTGATCGCAGGCCAGATTCAACTCCTCGAAAACCGGCGCCAGTTCAAACTGGGCGGGGGCGACTTCATTGTGCCGGGTTTTGGCGGGGATGCCCAGTTTCCAGAGTTCCTGCTCCACCTCGGTCATGAAGTTGAGAATGCGCATCCGGATGGCTCCGAAGTAGTGGTCCTCCAACTGCTGATGTTTGGCCGGCGGCGCGCCGAACAGCGTCCGCCCCGTCTGCAGCAGGTCCGGGCGCTGGAGATAGAAATGCTTGTCGATGAGGAAATATTCCTGCTCCGGTCCCAGCGTCACCGAAACCTTTTCATCGTCCGGCAGTCCGAAACACTTCATCAGTCTCCGGGTCGCTCCCGAAAGGGCCTGAATGGAGCGCAGCAGCGGGGTCTTCTTGTCCAGCGCGTCCCCGGTGTAACTGCAGAACGCGGTGGGAATGCAGAGCGTCGCGCCGTTGCCGTGCCGCTTGATGAATGCCGGACTGGTGGGGTCCCACGCGGTGTAGCCCCGGGCCTCGAAGGTCGAACGCAGTCCGCCGGAGGGGAAACTGGACGCGTCCGGCTCGCCCATGATCAGATTCTTTCCGGAAAACGCGAACAGCGCGCCGCAGTTCTCCGGTTCCAGAAAGGAGTCGTGCTTCTCCGCCGTACTGCCGGTCAGCGGCTGGAACCAGTGGGTGTAACTGGTGGCACCCCGGCTCAGCGCCCACTCTTTCATGGCGTGGGCCACGTCACCGGCGATGGCCGGGTCCAGCGCTTCGCCGCGTTCGATGGTGGCCAGCAGTTTTTCGCAGGTCGACTTGGCGAGATACCGGCGCATCGCCTCCTCATTGAAGACGTCCGCGCCGTAATCGGTCAGCACGGCCGGGTGGGGCGGCTGCGGCGCGGGGGTCGTGATTTCGGCGATGGCGTCTACGGCATGACGGCGGCTGGGATTGTCCATGATCTCTGCTTCCTTCCTTTGGGTTTAGGGGTTCCGCCGACACTTCTCAGCAAAGCGCGTGCCAATGTTGCGCGTTCCCCGTCGTTTCTGTGGAAAAATTTTTTCCGCCGGCTCGGGATCGGCGCGGTTTTTTCAGGAAATGTAAACCGCCGGGGCAGGGGTTTACGTTTTTTGTAAAAAAACTCCGCCCGGGCGGGGAGAATTGACTTTGGCACGTTTCTTGCTGAATGACGACGGGAGCGCAATCGCATTCGATATGACATGGAAGGAAGGGAAAGCGATGGAACGACAGATATTCCGGGGAACTCCCCGGGGACTTTACCATCCGGCGTACGAACACGACGCCTGCGGGATCGGTCTGGTGGCCAATCTCAACGGCAAGGCCAGTCACAAGATCGTGGAGCAGGGCATTTCCGTGCTGTGCCGCCTGATGCATCGCGGCGCGGCGGGAAACGACCCGGAGACCGGCGACGGCGCAGGGATCTTGCTGGCGATCCCCGATTATTTCTTCCGTGCGGAACTGCCGGTGCTGCTGCCGCCGGCGGGAAAGTATGCCGTCGGCATGCTTTTCGGCGGCGTCGGCGCCGAGACGGCGATCGAACGCGCGGTCATTGACGAGGGTGGCCGGATCATCTGCTGGCGCGACGTTCCGGTCCATCCGGAATTTATCGGAGAAAACGCCCGCAAAACCGTCCCCGCGATCCGGCAGTTTTTCATCGACGGCAGCGGATTCGCCGACCAGGACGAGTTCGAGCGCAAACTTTTCATCATGCGCCGACAGATCGAAAAGCAGCATCTTGATCTCTACCTTTGCAGCATGTCCAGCCGGAGCATCGTCTACAAGGGGCTGCTGCTGGCCACCCAACTGGAGAAGTTCTACCCGGATCTCTCCGACGGCAATCTGATCTCCCATCTGGCACTTGTCCACCAGCGGTACAGCACCAACACATTTCCCACATGGCAACTGGCGCATCCGTTCCGCTTTCTGGCGCACAACGGCGAGATCAACACCATTCGCGGCAATCTCAATGCCATGAGAATGCATGAACGGCAGTTGGCTTCGCCGCGATTCGGAGAGGAACTGTGCAAACTGTTTCCGCTGATCGAGCCGGGACTGAGCGATTCCGCCTGCCTTGACAACATGTTTGAACTGCTGGTTGCTTCCGGGCGTTCGATGGAGCACGCCATGCTGATGCTGCTGCCGCAGGCATGGGGGGAAAAATACTACATGGGGCGGGATGTCCGGGGATTTTTCGAGTACCACTCCGCGCTCATGGAACCGTGGGACGGTCCGGCGGCGGTGGTGTTCAGCGACGGCGTGAATGCCGGGGCGGTTCTGGACCGCAACGGGTTGCGTCCGGCCCGCTACACCCTCTGCGAAGACGGGACCTTTGTGCTGGCCAGCGAAGCGGGAGTGCTGGATATCGCGGCGGAAAACGTGGTGAAGCACGGACGGCTCAGTCCCGGGGAGATGATCTATCTGGATATGGAACACCATCGGGTGGTGCCGGACGCCGAGATCAAGAACCGGCTGGCCCGCAGCAAACCGTACCGGCGTTATGTGGAGGAGAACCGGCTGTCGGTGCATGGACTTTTCACCGAGATCACCGCTTCCGAGCCGGAACGCAATTTGGAGGAGATGCAGAAGTTTTTCGGCTACACCCGAGAGGATTTGGAACTGATCATCACGCCGATGGGGGAGACCGGAAAGGAACCCGTCGGCTCCATGGGCAATGACGCGGCGCTGGCGGTGCTTTCGGATCGGCCGCAGTCGCTTTTCAACTACTTCAAACAACTTTTCGCGCAGGTCACCAATCCGCCGATCGACCCGATCCGGGAGGAGTTGGTCATGAGTTTGATGACCTACATCGGCAATCGCGGCAACATTCTTGCGGAGACTCCGGAACACGCGAGGCTGATCAAACTGCGCCGCCCGGTGCTGACCGACGAGGAACTCTCCCGTCTGGCTACGGTCGGCGCCGCCGATTACCAGTCGGAACGGCTTCCCTGCGGTTTCCCCCGCGGCGGAGACGGCGAAGTCCTGCGGCGGGCGCTGAAGCAACTCTCCGCCGCGGCGGTCGCGGCGGTTCGCGGCGGCAAAAAGATTCTGGTGCTGTCCGACCGCGATCTGCCGCCGGAACAGGCGGCGGTTCCGGCGCTGCTGGCGGTCGCGGCGGTGAACCGCGCCCTGATCGACGAGGGACTGCGCAGCGAGGCCGGGGTGATCGTCCAGTCCGGTGAGGTGCGGGAAGTGATGCACTTCGCGCTGCTGCTGGGATTCGGCGCCACGGCGGTCAACCCCTATCTCGCGCTGCAGACGGTGACAAGTCTGGCACGCAGCGGAGACATCCACTGCGATCCGGTGACCGCCGCGGGCAATTACATCCACGCCGTGGACAAGGGACTGCTCAAGATCATGTCGAAACTGGGCATTTCCACGCTGCGCAGTTACCGTTCGGCGCAGACCTTCGAGGCGGTCGGGCTGTCCGAAGGATTCGTCAATGAATTTCTGCCCGGCGCCATCAGCCGCATCGGCGGCATCGGCATCGACGAGGTGGCGGCGGAAGCGAACCGACTGGCCGAACTGCGGAATTCCGGCGGACCGCTGCCCGTCGGCGGGCAGTACAAGTTTCGGAAAGACGGTGAGGCGCATTTGTGGACGCCGCGCTCCATCGCCGCATTCCGGGAGGCGGTGCGCAACGGCGATTATGCCAAGTTCAAGGAGTACTCCCGGCTCATCGACGACCAGTCCGAACGTCTTTGCACGCTGCGGGGGCTGTTTGAATTTGTTCCGCGGACCGCGATCCCGCTTGACGAGGTAGAGAGCGAGGAGGAGATCATGCGCCGGTTCGTTTCCGGAGCGATGTCCTTGGGCTCGCTCAGCCCCGAGGCCCATGAGACCATCGCGGCGGCGATGAACCGCATCGGCGGCATGAGCAACACCGGAGAAGGGGGCGAAAACCGCGAACGCTTCGACACGGAATACAACAGCGCCATCAAGCAGGTAGCCAGCGGCCGGTTCGGAGTGACCATCGAATATCTCCGCCACGCGAAAGACATTCAGATCAAGATGGCGCAGGGCGCCAAACCGGGGGAGGGCGGGCAACTGCCCGGACACAAGGTCGATTCCTTCATCGCCCGGCTCCGGCACGCCATGCCGCATGTGTCGCTGATTTCTCCGCCGCCGCATCATGACATTTACTCCATCGAGGATCTGGCGCAGTTGATTTTCGACCTGCGCAACGCCAATCCGCGGGCGCGCATTTCGGTGAAACTGGTCTCCGAACCCGGGATCGGCACCGTTGCCGCCGGGGTGGCCAAAGCCCACGCCGATGTCATTCTGGTTTCCGGGCATGACGGCGGCACCGGTGCTTCGCCCCTGACCAGCATCAAGCACGCCGGTCTGCCGTGGGAACTGGGGCTCGCCGAGACTCAGCAGACGCTGGTGACCAACCGTTTGCGGGGCAGGGTCAAACTTCAGTTGGACGGACAGTTGAAAACCGGCCGGGACGTGGTCATCGGGACCCTGCTCGGAGCCGAGGAATTCGGATTCGCCACGACGCTTCTGGTCTGTCTCGGCTGTGTGATGATGCGGCAATGCCACAGCAACACGTGTCCGATGGGCGTGGCCACGCAGGACCCGGAATTGCGCAAGCGCTTCAGCGGCAAGCCGGAGTACATCATCAACTTTCTCCGGTTCATCGCCCGGGAAGTCCGGGAACATCTGGCGTCGCTGGGGCTGCATTCTCTGGATGAGGCGTGCGGCCAAAGCCATTTGCTGCGGACCAATCCCGCCATTGATTTCTTCAAGGCGCGTAATTTGGATTTTAGCCGGATATTTCGGGAATTTTCCGGCGGAGCGCGGCATTTTGTCCCGGCGGCGGCACCGGCGGAACTGGTCAATTTCGACCGGCGCGAATTGCTACCGAAACTCAAGTTGGACGGCGGGCGGGAGTCGCTGGACGTCGAGATCCGCAACGTCGACCGCAGCGTCGGGATCGAATTGTCCGGGATCGTCGTCGACCGTTTCGGCGCGGACGGTTTGCCGGAAGACACGGTCACGATCAACTTCACCGGCGTCGCCGGACAGAGTTTCGGGGCGTTCCTCGCCCCCGGCGTCACACTGCGGCTTGCCGGGGAAGCCAACGACTTCGTCGGCAAGGGGCTCTCGGGCGGCAAGATCGTCATTCGCGCCCCGGAGGGCGCATCGTACCCAGCGGAAGACAATGTCATCGCCGGCAACGTCATCGGCTACGGCGGCACCGGCGGCAAAATATTCATCAACGGCCTGGCCGGTGAAAGGTTCGGCATCCGCAACAGCGGCATGACCATGGTCGCCGATGGCGTCGGCGATCACGGCTGCGAATACATGACCGGCGGCCGGGTGGTGGTCCTCGGCCGGGTCGGAGTGAATTTCGCCGCCGGAATGACCGGCGGACTGGCCTACGTCTACGACGAAAAGGGGCATTTCGACCTCGCGTGCAACATGGACGGCATCGATCTGGAAAGCGTCGAGCCCGGCACGGAAAGCGAAGCGGAACTGCGGGCGCTGCTGGAGGAGCATCTCCGGGAAACCGGCAGCGCCAAAGCCCGGAGAATGCTGGAGGACTGGGAAGGACACCGGCCGAAATTCGTCCGCGTCTTTCCGGTGGAATATCGTTACGCGCTGGCGCAGGCGCAAAAGTGAGGAGCGCGGATCATGGAGAGGATCGGAGATATTTACCGCCCGGTCGGAGAAAGGATCGGGGATTTTCAGGAAGTGGAACGGCAATTCGAACCGGAGGAGATCGCAATGCAGGCCCGGAGGTGCCACGCCTGCGGCATCCCGTTCTGCCACGGCGCCGGCTGTCCGCTGGGCAATGTGGTCCCGGAATTCAACGCCGCGGTCGCGGCGGGCCGACTGGAACGGGCATGGCGGATTCTGAGCGAGACTTCGCTGTTCCCGGAGTTCACCTGCCGCGTCTGCCCCGCACTCTGCGAAAACGCCTGCGTCTGCGGCATTGACGGCGATCCGGTGATGGTCCGCCAGTGTGAAAAACTCATCGTCGAGACCGCGTTCGCCAACGGCTGGGTCCGCCCCGTGACGGTGCCGGACAACGGAAAAACGGCGGCGGTCATCGGCGGCGGTCCTTCCGGCCTTTACGCCGCGGAAACGCTGCGGCGGCAGGGGTACGGTGTCACCGTCTTCGAGTCGGCCCGGAAACCGGGCGGTCTGCTTCGCCGCGGCATTCCCGATTTCAAATTGAGCAAGCGGGTGATCGACCGTCGGCTGGCGGTCATGGAACAGGAGGGCATTCGGTTTGTCTGCGATACGACGGTGGGACGGGATGTCTCCGCCGCGTATCTGCGGCGGCAGTACGATCTGACCGTGATCGCCGTCGGGACCCCGGCGGCCCGGGACCTGCCGATCCCCGGACGGGAACTGGCCGGGATTCACTTCGCACTGGATTTCCTGAGGGGACAGAACGGGGTCAATGCCGGAGAGATCGCGGAAACGCCGATTTCCGCCGCGGGCAAGCGGGTTCTGGTCATCGGCGGCGGCGACACCGGAAGCGACTGCGTCGGGACCGCGATCCGCCAGCACGCCGCCGCGGTCACTCAGATCGAGATCATGCCCCGGCCGCCGGAACAGCGTTCGGAAAGCACACCGTGGCCTCAGTGGGCCTACAAACTGCGGACTTCTTCCAGCCACCACGAGGGGTGTGAACGCCGCTGGTCGCTGGCGTCGGCCAGATTTCTCGGTGACGGCGGCGTCGTGACCGGCGTGGAGGTGAATCAAGTGCAATGGGAATTGTCCCCGACCGGAAAGCCGCTGAAGTTCGCCGCGGTCCCCGGCACGACGGAGGTCATTCCCGCCGATCTCGTACTGCTGGCCATGGGGTTTACCGGCGTCGGAAGTTCGCCGCTTGCCGAGCAGTTGGAACTGGAACTGACCGCCCGGAATCTCTTTCCGGCGCATCCGGCGCCGGATATCTGGGCCGCCGGGGATTGCGCCAACGGCGCGACGCTGGTGGTGCGGGCGATGGCGGATGCAAAAGTCAAGTTGAATTTCGGAAAGTGAGGCCGTGAAAATGAATTTCAGCAAATGGAGCGGACTGGGCAACGATTTCATCCTTGTCGCAGCGGCATCCGACGCCGTCGGAATTGATGCCGTGAAGTGGTGCGACCGGCGGCGCGGCATCGGCGCGGACGGCGTGGTGATCGTCACCCCGCTGGGCGGGCGTGATTTCCGCATGCGCATCATCAATTCCGACGGTTCGGAGGCGGCGATGTGCGGCAACGCCTCGCGCTGTGTGGCCAAATTCATCGCCGGACACGGTCTGGGCGCCGGCAGACACTTCGATCTGCATACTCTGAGCGGGATCGTCCGCACCGAGATCAATTCGGACGGTACGGTGACCGTGGACATGGGGGCGCCGCGACCGTTTCTCGGGGAGATCGTTTTGAGCGCGGCGGGCCGGAATTTTACGGCCGAGACCGTCTCCATGGGCAATCCGCACGCGGTGATCTTTGTGGAGGATATCGCCGCCGTCGAACTGGAGAACTGGGGACCGGTTCTGGAACACGATCCTCAGTTCCCCGACCGGTGCAACATTGAGTTCGCGCAGGTGCTGAGTCCCGGACGCATCCGGATGCGGGTCTGGGAAAGGGGATGCGGCGTCACCGCGGCATGCGGCACCGGCAGTTGTGCCACGCTGACGGCGGCGCAGCGGAGGGGGCTGGTTGCCGCTGAAGCGGAGATCGTACTGGACGGCGGTTCGCTGTTCATCCGTCGGGAGGAAGGCGGCCATGTGTGGATGACCGGTCCGGCGGAAGAAATTTTTCACGGGGAGATATGAACTATGAAGACCGGAATTCTGAACCGATACTATGCCGATCTGCCGGAAAGTTACCTGTTTTCCACCATCGCCCGGAAAATTGATTCCTACCGGCAGTCCCACCCGGGCGCCGACATCATCCGGCTGGGGATCGGAGATGTGACCCGACCGCTGGCGCCGGCGGTCATTGCCGCCATGCACCGGGCCACGGAGGAGATGGCCGACGTCGCCGGATTCCGGGGATACGGTCCGGAGCAGGGGTATGAATTTCTCCGGGAGGCGGTGGCGCGGGGAGAGTTCGCGCCCCGGGGGGTGGATCTTGCCGCCGACGAAATTTTCATCAGCGACGGTTCCAAGTGTGACGTGGCCAATTTTCAGGAGTTGTTCGACCGGAAGTGCCGCGTGGCGATTCCCGACCCGGTCTATCCGGTCTATCTGGACAGCAACATCATGGCCGGTCGGAAGAACATCGTATTCATGCCCGCGCACGCGGGCAACGGATTTCAGCCGGAGATACCGAAGCATTCCGTCGATCTCATCTATCTGTGCAGTCCCAACAATCCCACCGGGACGGTGCTGACCCGGGAGACGTTGACCGCGTTTGTGGATTACGCGCTGAGGCACGGGGCGCTGATCCTTTTCGATGCGGCGTATGCGGCGTACATTCAGGACGATTCGCTCGTTCACTCCATCTACGAAATTCCCGGGGCCCGGGCCTGCGCGGTGGAGTTCCGCAGTTTCTCCAAGACCGCGGGATTCACCGGGGTGCGCTGCGCGGTCACGGTGGTCCCGCACGAATTGGCCGAACTGCGCCGGATGTGGCTGCGGCGGCAGACCACCAAGTTCAACGGTGTCAATTACATCGTCCAGCGGGCGGCGGAGGCGGTCTATTCCCCGGAGGGACGGGAACAGATTCGGGCGACCATCGCCGGATACATGGCCAACGCCGCTGCGATCCGCCGCGGTCTGACCGAAGGCGGCTGGACGGTCTGCGGCGGCGAACATGCGCCCTACATCTGGTGGGAATTGCCGGAGCAGGAGACATCGTTTGCGTTTTTCGACCGGCTGCTGGAAACCTGCGAAGTCGTCGGCACGCCGGGAAGCGGTTTCGGAAGTTGCGGGGAGGGTTATTTCCGGTTGACCGCCTTCGGCGAACCCGATTCCACCCGCCGGGCTTTGGAAAGGATCCGCACCCGCTTGAAATAATCCGACAACCGGATTATATTATGCGGCATGATGAGACAGACGCAGACTCTATCGCCTGAAATATCCATGATCCAGGAGGTGAGTTCCGTTATCATCCACGAGCGCGATGTCAATATCCTGCTGGAAAAGATTCTTGACATTCTGGAACAGCGCATGGGGATGCTGCGCGGGACTTTTGCTCTGCTCATCGGTGACACCCTGAAGATCGAGGCCTCCCGCGGGCTGGAGGAGAAAAAGAAGAAACTCGGGTTCTACCGGCTGGGGGAGGGGATCACCGGCCACGTGGCGGAGACCGGACGCAGTCACATCATTCCCGATCTGCGCAAGGACCCCCGGTTCCTCAACCGGACCGGGACGCACAAATATCCGTACCAGGCCGCATTCATCTGTGTGCCGCTCTTTCATCACGAGGAGATCATCGGTACTTTGTCCATCGACCGTCCGGTGGATGAAAACACCGATCTGGAGCGGGACGCCGCTTTGCTGGAGATCGTGGCCGGCATTGCGGCTGACGCGGCGGCGGAGTGCATCGCCATGCATGAGGAGCGGGAATCGCTGCTGGAGGAGAACCGGAAACTCCGCGATCTGTTGAGCGGCAATCCGGGAAAACTGGTGGGCAGCAGCCGGGAAATGCGGCAGATATACCGGCAACTCCGGCAGGTGGCGCCTTCCGACGCCACCGTGCTGATCCGGGGCGCCAGCGGGACCGGCAAGGAACTGCTGGCCCGGGCCATCGTGGAGTTGTCCGACCGCAGGGACCGGCCCTTCATCACGCTGAACTGCGCCGCGTTGCCGGAAAATCTGGTGGAAAGCGAACTTTTCGGGCATGAAAAGGGGGCTTTCACCGGCGCCGTGGCCCGCCGGATCGGTCGGGCGGAAGCGGCGGACGGCGGTACGCTGTTTCTGGATGAGATCGGCGACCTTACGGCGCAGACGCAGGTAAAGTTGCTGCGATTTCTGCAGGAGAAGACCTTCTCCCGGATCGGAAGCAACGAAGAACTGCATTCCGATGTCCGGTTCATCGCCGCGACCAGCCGCAATCTGGAAGAACTCATGGAGAAAAAACTCTTTCGGGAGGACCTCTACTACCGGCTGAATATTTTTCCGATCATGGTGCCGGAACTGGCGGCGCGTCCGGGCGACATCATTCTGCTGGCGGAGCACTTCATTGAAAAGATGAATCTCAAGTACGGCAAGAAAGTGACGAAAATCTCTCCGACGGCGGTGAGCATGCTCAACAGTTACCGCTGGCCCGGCAACGTCCGCGAACTGGAGAATTGCGTGGAACGGGCGGTACTGACCGCACAGGACGACTGCATTCACAGTTACAATCTGCCGCCCTCTCTGCAGTCCGCGTCCGGGCTCCACCGGCTGCCGGACGCGGAGGGAAAATCCCGGATCGACGTGCTTCTGGCCAACTACGAACGGGAGTTGCTGACCTCCGCGATCCGGCGCAGCAACGGCAATCTCTCCGAAGCCGGCCGGGAACTGGGCATTTCCCCCCGGATGATGAATTACCGGATGGGCAAGTTGAAACTTCATCTGAAGTAAGGCCGCTCTCCCATTGGCCGGAAGTTCGGATCACGCGGGTGCGCCCCGCGAAAGACCGGTCAAAGCTTTTTATGGTTTGGGCGGGGTGGTTTTCACCTTCATGCCGATGGCACGGGCGGCCAGTACGGCGGTGATCGGGTCCTTGATCTCGCCGCGGATCAGGGCCGCTTCGATGTACCAGCGAAGCAGATGGTGTTTTTTCGCCAGAGAGCCGGTGGACCAGCAGGCCGCCGTTACCGTGAGCCCGTTGAAAAGTTTGCGCCGGTCCTCCGGGGTCGGTTTGGCGAGTTTCTTGAACTCCTCCACGGTCATGGAGTCTTTGGTCAAAGCCATGGAATTCAACACTTTCATCACCGGGGCTTTGGTCCCGCGCACCAGAAATTCCGCCCAGCAGACATCCAGTTGCCACGGCAGTTTTGCCTCCGGAAATTCAAACGGATTGGCGGGGAATACGTGCTTTACCTCCGCTTTCTGTTCGGCATTCAGGAGGTCCGGCATCTCCGGGACGGCGAAGTAGAGAATGATGGCGCCGAACAGTTCTTCCTCGCCTTTCAGCGATTTCACCTTGTCGGCAAATGCTCCGGCGCACTGAGGGTTCTCCTTCAGCAGAAAGTAGAAGAAAGCCAGTTGCGGCAGCGGATTGAAGTTGCGTCCCTCCCGGGTCTTCTGCTGAGGCAATCCCGCCAGATATTCCTGAAATGCCGGCACGATGTATTCCGGACAGGGAGATAAATAGTAGTGATCGATCTTGTCCCACGCTTTGGTTTTGTCATCCGGTTTGATTTCGCTCACATAGCGGACTTGCGCCGTGTCTTTCGCGGTCCTGGCTGTATTGCGGTCGGCCAGTTCCACCTCGAATCGGTAGGCGCCCTTCGGGTCCTGCGGCTCAAAAATCACCATTGTCATATGCCGGGTCAGAAACGCGCCCGCTTTGTCGCCCCGGATGTCGGTCTGTTCCTCGGTCCAGGGAATTTTCGTCTCCTTTCCCGCGGGATCGGTCATGGTCAGCATCCCGGCCAGCGCGATCTTCCCGTCCCGGATCTCCGCTCCGGAAAAAATGACGTTGACGGTGAATTTTTCGCCGCATACCGCCTGCGTCGTCACCGGGAAATGCGGCGGCCGTTCCGGGAGGATCCCGATAAACTGGTCGCCGATATTCACCGCTTTGCTGGGGATCAGTTTTACGAAAAAACCCCGAGGCGGGTTTTCTGCGGCGCCAATTCCCGTCAGTCCGATGGCGAATGCCGCGATCACAAGACGCAGTAACGTGTTCACAGTGTTTCCTCCTATGTTGCAGAAACTTTTTTTCCGCGGGTCTGCTTTGCATGACGCCGTAGGAATACCGGCTCTCCGTTATTCCCACTCCGCGGATTGGATGAGGGTGATCCGCAACCGCGGCGGGGAGGGGGATTGACTCACGGCGGCGGTAATTTTCCGTTCAATATCCGCTTGATCGACGGAACAACTGCGCGGGACCAGCAGGTGAAAATCCAGAAACTTCTTTCCTTCCGCTTCCCGTCTCAAGCGGACGTCGTAGACTTTGAACAGCGGATTCAATTCCGCAACGGCGTTTTCCACTCTGCCCTGCCAGGAGCGGACCTCCGGGTCGGAGGTGTGACACGGGTCGCAGTGCAGGAGCAGGTGGACCGGCATGTGTTTGCCGATTTCGACTTCGGCTCTTTCCAGCATGTCATGGACGGCGAGAATGTCCGCGTCGAGATTGACTTCGGCGTGGGCGGTGGCGAAGTAGCGGTTCGGGCCGTAATTGTGCATGATGATATCGTGGACTCCGCGAATGCCCTCGCAGCGCATCAGCCGGGAGCGCAGTTCCTCCACCAGTTCGGGGCCGGGCGGCTCGCCGAGCAGGGGATTGATCGTCTCCCGCAGGATTTTGACGCCGCCGTACAGGACCAGCAGCGCCGCCAGCACCCCGGCGCATCCGTCCACGGGGAAGGCGGTGAACTGATCCGCGACGACGGCGGTCAGCACGACGCACGTCCCGGCGAGGTCGCTCAAACTGTCGAACGCCATCGCCTGAATGGTCCGGGAGTCGATCCGCGCCCCGACTTCGCGGTAGAAGAAAAACAGCCACGCCTTGAGCAGGATCGACCCGGCGACGATGGCGGTCATCACCGGCGACATCCGCACCGCGTGGGGGCGGATGATCCGCAGAATGGATTCCTGAAGGAAGTTCAGCCCCATGGCGACGATGATCACCGCCACCACCACACCGGCGACGTATTCGACGCGGCCGTGCCCGAACGGGTGTTCGCGGTCGGCCGGTTTCGCGGCGAGTTTGAAGCCGAAAACCGTGATGATCGAATTTCCCGCGTCCGACAGGTTGTTGACCGCGTCCGCGGCGACGGCCACGCTGCCGGAGAGCATGCCGACGGCGAATTTCAACGCGGCCAGCAACAGATTGACCGCCAGGCCGACGTATCCGCTGAAAATTCCGTAGTTCAGACGGACGGCGGCGGACTCCGTGTGTTCGCAATCACGGACAAAGAAGCGGATCAGGAGTTGCTGGATCATTTTTTCTGCAAAAAATTATTTGTCCCGCCGGTCGATGCGGCGAATGGGACACATGGATTCCGACGACCTGTTACTATAGCATGTTCCGGCGGCTTTTCAAGTTCATCCGTCGTTTGCCTGAGGAAAATTCCCGCATCGGGGTACAAAAACGCCTTGCCGGGCTCCCGGCGGGGCGGCTGTCTGCTTTGATATGCCGGTTGCTTCCTGCCGAACTTGATGCTGTATTCCCATCTCCCGGAATTTTTGGCTGATTGATTCAGTCCCGCCGCGAATCTCTGATATAGGAATGCGGGGCGGCGGCGATTTCCGGGCGATAGACTTTCAGATTGCTGTATCGGACATGGGATTCGTAGACGCCGAAGCCGAAATAGCCGCCGTTTCGGGTCGCCGGATGGGGATCGGTCATGTAGCAGGACAATTCGCCGTCCTCCGCAGACCGCCGAACGAGACCTCGGGGTGCAGGGCCTTAAGCCCTGCCGGGGGCGGGGGGTGCCGGGGGAGGGGCGGGCAGCCCCGCCCCTGACGAAAAACGCCCTGCCGGTTTGTTCCGGCAGGGCGGCGGTTGGTTTCGAACCGTTTCGGCTTATAGCCCCAGATCGTCGGTATCGTCGTCGTAGTCGGGCGCTTTACTGGCGCCGCTGGCGAACTTGCCGAAGTCCACTTCGGCAAGTTCCGGGTGTTCGTAGTCGAATTTCATGAATCGGTCTCCTTATGCCAGTTGTTTGCCGAATTTGATGCTGTCGGTGTCTTTGGTCAGGACGTAGGTCTCGCCGCCGATCACCACGCCGCCCTCGGTGTACGCCGCGTCGTTGACGTAGAACTGTGCCGCATCGGAGAGGAAGGCGTCCAATCTCGCGCCGCTCAGAACCGTCCACTCTCCGTCGAAACCGTCGGTGAGCAGATTGACCTTGAGCGCGACCGGATCGGTCTCGTCGTACGAAGCCAGTTCCCGAATCTGCATGGTC
>JALEMG010000053.1 GCA_022768375.1 Lentisphaeria bacterium | reverse complement strand
AGATAATCCAGACGATTGTCTATGTCAAATAATCCGTTCAGCATCCTGTCCTCCTGTCATTGATGCTGTAATGTACATCCTCTCGCGTTCCTTTGCCAGCGTCATCTCAATTTATCCCCGAATAAATAGAGATGCCCTTAATGCAGCGCGCATAGCATCGGTATTTGTTGCTGTTCAGTATCTCGGTTAGACGCTGACGTTCCGCGTTCAATGCGTCGATGCGTCCGGTCAGTGCCGAAATTTCCTTGTCAAGCCGTTTTCCGGCGCTGCCGAACTTGGCGGCGGATTCCGCGAGTTGCTTCTTTGATTCGGCCAGTTCCGTTTTCCGGGCGGCCAGTTCCTGTTCCAGCGCGGCGATTTGGACCATCGCCGCCTGCCGTTTTTCTTCCCGGACCCGCTGTTTTTCCCGCTCCGCGGCTTCTTTCGCGCGGCGTTCCTTTTCCTCTGCTTCCCGCTGAGCCTTTTCCCGGGCGAGCCGGATTTCCTCCTGTCGCCTCCGTTCGAGTTCCATGTTATGCCGGTGGTAGGCATATCCTCCCGATATGGCAATGATAATCAGGCAGATGACGATTGTGCGCATGTAACGACCTTTTTTCTTAATGGGTGAGACGGCTTGACGCCGCCGGATCTGCTCGGAGCCCTCCGCAAAAAAGAGGTGCATCCCGAGTTTACACGTCCTTGCACGCCTACCACAGCGCCCATGCCAATGCAAACCGAAATGCACCATGTATGATGGATACACGGCACAAAGGGCTTTGACATGGGTAAGGCGTTTGATACAATTGTGGTAGTTTGCAAGGACACGCCTTTAGACTGGTATGATGTTCGTCAGTTCACTATTTCGATAAGTAGTTCCTCCTTTCGGGTTGACTTGCGCTTGAATATAGCATGGCAAACTTTTTTTGTCAATCCCCGGAAGCGGCGGAAACAGTCCCCCGGCGGCGGCCCGCCGCGCCCGTCGGAAGAAAAAATCCCGTTTTTTTGCGAATTTCACTTGCAATACCGGCAAGCGGAAGTATTTTTAACATCTGTCATTCAGAAGTTGAGAGAAGGAGGCATGACGATGCGAGTCGACGTGCGGGAATATTACTCAGAAAACAGTTGGAAAGCGCTGAAATCCGAGGCGGACCGGCACGATACGCCGTGCCTGATCGTCGATCTGGACCGGATCCGGCGGAAATACGCCGAACTCAAGGAGTATTTCCCTTTTGCCAAAGTGTATTACGCGGTCAAGGCCAACCCCGCGGTGGAAGTGCTGGAACTGCTGCGGGACTTGGGTTCCAACTTCGACATTGCTTCCCGCTATGAACTGGACCGGGTACTGAGTCTCGGCATTGCTCCCGAACGCATCAGTTACGGCAACACCATCAAAAAGCGGACGGACATCCGTTACTTTTATGAGAAAGGGGTTCGCCTCTTTGCCACCGACAGCGAACCGGATCTGCGCAACATCGGCAAGGAGGCCCCCGGTTCCCGTGTCTTCTGCCGGGTGCTTACCGAGGGCAGCGAAACGGCGGACTGGCCGCTTTCCCGAAAGTTCGGCTGCCACCCGGACATGGCGATTGACCTGCTCACGCTGGCCCGGGAACTCGGTTTGAAGCCGGCCGGGGTATCGTTTCACGTCGGTTCCCAGCAGCGGGAAATCGGCACTTGGGACTCCGCCATCGCCAAAGTCCGGTATATTTTCGACTATCTGGAGGAGGAGGGGATCAAGCCGGATCTCATCAATATGGGCGGTGGCTTCCCGGCCAGTTACATCAGCAAGACCAATACGATGGATGTGTACGCCGACGAGATCACCCGCTACTTGGAGGAGGACTTCGGAGAGAATCTGCCGGAGATCATTCTGGAACCCGGCCGTTCGCTGGTGGGCGAAGCGGGGATCATCGCCAGCGAAGTGGTGCTGGTCAGCCAGAAATCCACTACCGGACTGGACCGCTGGCTTTATTTGGATGTGGGCAAGTTCAACGGATTGATCGAGACGTGGGACGAGAGCATCAAGTATCCGCTGTACTGTGAAGCCCGGGGCGAGGCGTGTGAAGACTTCATCATCGCGGGGCCGACGTGTGACAGTCAGGATGTGATGTACGAATACTTCCGCAATCCGTTGCCGGCGTACATCAAATCGGGGGACCGGGTGTATTGGCTGAGTTGCGGGGCGTACACGTCGAGTTACGCCTCGGTGGAGTTCAACGGATTTCCGCCGCTGCCGGTGTATTTCGTGGATTCCGGGAAAAAGTGAGAAAAAACCGCTTGACAAACGTGTTCAAGCGGGGTATATTAAGCGCATTGCAGGGTGCGAGTGTAGCTCAGTTGGTAGAGCATCACGTTGCCAACGTGATTGTCGCCGGTTCGATTCCGGTCACTCGCTCCAGTTTGTGGCAGGATAGCTCAGTTGGTAGAGCAGGGGACTGAAAATCCCCGTGTCCCCAGTTCGATTCTGGGTCCGGCCACCATTTTTTGTGTCTACGCCAGTCCACGCGACTGGCTTTTCTGTTTTCAGCCTCGAAATTTGACCTCAAAACACCGCTACGCGACTCCGTTTTTGCTATCGGACACAGCTCCGAGGCCGCGAAACCGCTATTTGTCTCAGATTTTTGGAAACGGAGTTGTGTCAACTCCGATTTTTGTCACAGGTCATAACACGCTGATTATCAATATGGTCATCCCCGACCGTTTCGGCCATTATGCAACAAGAACTAATGCAAACCTTGCGGGAGTCGAAACGGCGTCCTTTCAAAAAAAACTTACCTTTCGGCGTATCTTTAAAATGAGAAATGCGGAAATCCAAAGTTTGAATTTCCGCACTTCCCTCAAGCAGACAAGCGGTTCAACTGATGAAAGGAGCATCACGATGAGCACGAACGCGGCAATCGGAATGAAGCAGCCGGACGGGAGCGTCCGGGCGGTGCGGCTGAACTGGGACGGCTACGTCGGGTACGCCGGGGCGATCCTCGGCGGTTGGTACAAGACCGCCGAGCAGGTCGAGGCGCTCCTCGCCCTCGGCGAGTTGAGCGAGATCAAGGAGACGCCGGAGACCTGTACCGCGTACCACCGCGACATGGGCGAAGCATACCGCGAGGCGGTCACGTTCCCCTCGGTCGACGAGTACCAATACCGCGGCAAGGGCAGACTCGCCGCCGAGTACCTCTACCTCTTCGACGACGGCAAGTGGATAGTGTGCGGACTCTACAACGACCCTGACTGGCATGAACTTGATGTCATCATCGCAAGGGAGGGCAAGGGAAATGCATGACGGAAAAAAGGAATTGCCGGAAATGTGGCGAGTGGTACTCGCCCTGCTTGTATTCGGCGATGTACCGCCGCTCCCGCTGACGGGATTCATCGCTGAAACAAACGATACGCATGAAAAATATTTTCACGCATTCAGCAAAATCGGTTATTCGACAGACCTTATCGCCAAGTGGGATTATCTTGATGAGATCGCGCCGGGATATTGCTTAAAGCAGAACGGAGAAGAGCATGAAAACTGAAATGTTCACCGATGCGGAATCGCAAATTTACTTTTGCGCATTTCGCTATTGCCTTGGACGCAGAACATATGTCGTGTCCAATTATTGTGAAGAAGCGAGCCAAAAAGTACGGCAGATTACAGACCATTTTCTGCTGTTACTGGAAAAGGAGTTGTCGGAAGCAATTCACGAAGACAACGAACAACGCGCGAAGAGAGAGCAATATAGAACCTTGGGGTGGGACTGTGACCGATACCACTGGATGAAACTTTTTGAACTCGTTTCAGCGGAAGTGGACAGAAGGGGATTGGAACATTGGGCTATCAAAATCAACGATGATTAATTTAATATCACGTCGGAAAAAACGGAGCATTGAAAAATGGACGAATTCTTCAACAAGAAACGTTGCGACCGTTGCGGCGCGCCCCTGGACGGCGGCTTCACGATGAGCCGCTTCAACACTTATGCAGTATATAACATAAGTGTTGTTATGTTGTGAAATAAATTATGTTGTTAAATTTGAATTTGATTGAATGGAGTAGAATAATTTCACAACATAATGTTTTATAGATTTTTCAAGAAGGCTAAGAGTTTATCATCATTCTTCCATGCAGGTGTCGTGTCTGTTACATTTGCAGAACATTTGTAAATAGCCTTTGCTTTTGTTTCCAAATCAATCGTTGCATAAATATTTGTTGTTTTGAGTGATACGTGACCAAGCCAAGCTCGTATTGTATTTATATCTGTCCCAGCGGAGAGCAATTCCATAGCCGTTGTGTGCCGGAGTGAATGTGGAGTTATCTTTTTTGCTGCAATTGATGGGCAAATAGTTTTTGCTTGAGCTATCGTTTTTTCAACAATCTCGTATATGCCATGTCGTGTGATCGGATTATTTCTCTCACCCCAAAAGATGAACGTTTTTCTATCGCCATTCAGAGAAATCAAATTCTGCATCTTTTCCGACGTTCTTTTCCAAAGAGGGCACATGCGAGTTTTATTTCCCTTTAGTCGAACAGTTGGGAATTCGCCAAAAACGATATCATCAACATGAAGATTCGCAATTTCGCTTGCCCGTGCTCCAGTATTTAACATCAACAATAGTAACACATAATTCCGAAAACCTTGTTTCTTTTCTCTGTCAGGAATATTGAGAATAACATCAATTTCATCATGCGCAAGGTAATCCATTTCTTTTTTAATTATTTGCTTGGAATGGATACAGGCAATGGAGGTAACATTCTGTATTAGATCAGGTAATTTATAACCGAGAAATTTTGAAAATGATTTGATTGCAGCCAGGCGCTGATTGCAGCTTGTCGCAGAACAATGTCGTTCTGCTTCCAAATACTGGATGAAATCTTTTATGAGAGCCGGTGAAAACTTTTTAATCGGGAAGTCAATATAATTTTGCTTTTCTTTCTCTGAAATGAATTTCAGCAGTAAAACAAAGGTGTCCCGATAACTTTTTATTGTATTTATGCTCATCTTTCTGTATGTCATCAGTTCTTCTGTTAGGAATTCTGAAATCCAATAACCAAGCAGCTGTTTTTCTTTCATGTTTCACCTCGAAAAAGTATGCTGTTCAAATTTTTCTGATACAATATGTAAGAGTTCTGACGTTGTCGTCAGATAGACTTTTGTATCTTGCACAATATTTTTTATCGTATTATCATCAAAAATAAAACTCGGGGGATAGGAATGTATAACCGTTGCAGCTATAATCAGACTTTTTGAATAGTTATGAAGTGTCGAGGAACGATAACCTTGTTCCTTTAGTTCCTGTAATATCTTGAGCCGTGATTCACAGAAAGGCGCACCAACAGCACGTCGTATTGCCAATTGATTTTTTAAGAGTTCATCGAATTTCATTTTGTTTTCTTATGTTGTGAGTACTTCCTTATAATATAGCATAAAAATCAGAATTTAAAACATAATTTATTTCACAACATAACAACACGGACGCCATCTGCATGAAGTGCGCCGAGGAGGAGCGCCAGCACCCCGACTACCAGCTGGCGGCGGACGCCGAACTCGCCGCGGTGCGTTCCGGCAACCGCAACTTCGAGGGCATCGGCTGGCCCGGCAAGAACGGGAGGATCAAGCGATGAGAGCGATCAAGATAGATCCCGTGGAGAAGACGGTGAGCAAGATCGAACTCGCCACCGACCCCAACCGCTCACTCGATGAGCTGTACCGGCTCATCGGATGCGACCTCGTGCAGCTCGTCCAACTCGACCGGGGCATCGTCTTGGTCTGCGACGAGGAGGCGCGGCTGAAACCGATCCGCGGGGCGTTCACCTTCTTTGGCACGGGCATGGTCATCGCCGGGACGGGCATCGTCCTCGGCGGCAGCGGCAACCGCCTCAAGCCGCTCCGCGAGGGTAAGCGGACCTTCGACCTCATCACCATGTGGATGCCGCCAGGCGAAGTCCCGCCGCCCCGGATGACGGTCGTGAGCTTGGGAGGCGGCAATGTGCAGTAAGCCGAAGACCGACATCCGCGTCCGGCAGTAATTTCGTGAAATACGTTGCGTCAAAGTTGACTTCATAGGTGCAGGCTGTATATTATAATGGGTATTTGTGCCGTCCGCCATAGGCGGAGGGTGTGAGATGCGAAAAATTTGACGTTCTCTGGAACGGAAATGATGTAAGAGATGAGCGATAAGGAAAAACAGGTCATCAGCAGACAACGCGTCGTGGATCACGGCGAAGTCATGACAGCACGGCGCGAGGTCGACGCCATGCTGGATTTGGTCAAGCAGGAAACGGAGCGCATCGAATCGCGCTTTCTGGAACCCGCCTGCGGGACCGGAAACTTTCTCATCGTGATATTGGAGCGAAAGCTCGCCGTCATCGAACGGAAACTCGCCCAACAGGAAAAGCGTCTCAAAAAGGCCGAGAAGCGCCCCGGCTGGAAAGCCCCGTCATACGAGCCGGATTCGCTGCTCGCCCTGAGCAGCATCTACGGCATCGACATCCTGTGGCAGATCCATCCGTTCATGGAGGGAAATACCAGAACGACCGCAGTCTTCACGATTTTCTATCTGCGTAAATTCGGCTTTGCGGTCGACAACGAACCGTTCAAGCTCCACTCTTGGTATTTCCGCAATGCGCTGGTTCGGGCCAATTACAACAACTACGCGCAGGGGATTTTCGCGACCACCGAATTTTTGGAGCGGTTCTTCGAAAACCTGCTGTTTCACGGAAAAAATGAACTCAAGAGTCGCTTCTGCCATATACTGTGGAAAGACGAGCTGCCAGTTCAAAGTGCAAATTCAAAGTGCAAAAATTGCACTTTGGAAGAAGCCGCCGTACTGGAGTTCCTGAAAGAGAATCCTCGTGCGACGCAAAAAATGATTGCGGAAAGAATCGGCAAATCGGAACGTACCGTGAAGACCCTGACCAGAGCGTTGCAGGAGAAAAATCTTCTCGCCCGGAAAAACGGCAAGCGCGACGGCATCTGGGAAGTCCTGCAATAAAATGAAACTTCTCTGTTTGTCCGATCTGCACCTGCGCCAAGAGGCAGTGGTGGACGCCATTGATCGGCAGCATCTGTCGCCGTTTCTGGCGCAAATCGCTGCGACCGTGGCCGAGGTTTCGCCGGATGCGGTTGTTCTCACCGGAGACACGGTTTGTCCCCCGCAGGTGCGGCTGTTGTCGGTGATGTTGCGGACATTGATACCCGATGCTATTCCCGTAATAGCAACTCTCGGCAACCACGAGTTTTGGGGGCGGACGTTCGAGGTCACGCTGGAGAAGCTAAAGGAGCAGACGCTTTCTGACCCGAGCATCTTTTATCTGGACCTGATCGGCGCAGTCGAACTCGGTGGCGTGAACTTCGTCGGCGGAACTTTATTCTTCGACGGATCAATGCGAGTCCGCGACGACCAGCGCATCGATGAATGGGACGGCTGGCAAGACTGGCGCATCCCCGACATCGAAACCCGGTACATGGCGTTCAATGCCTATTACGTCGACATGATCCATGCGAAGATGAAGAAGGGAATGCCGACCGCGCTTTGCACCCACCATTTGCCGCATGTCCGGCTGAACGGACATGAGCCGGGGCATTACAGCTTTTACACTGGCATGAAAGATTTGGTGCATGAACTGCCGTTCGATTCGCTGTTCAGCAATTATCTGATTTGCGGACACACACATCGCCGTGTGATCGGCGAAGTCGTTCCCGGTTTTATGGGAGTCAACGTGGGCAGCGAGTATGATGAACTGAAATCGTTCGTGTTGAAAGTTTAATAAGTGCAAATATTTATATGTATTGAAAAGTCTGGATAAAAGGGAAATATAAAGGAGAAAGCGACTTCCTATAACAGAAAGAGAGGGCATAGTAATCCAACAGCGCGACCGGATGGCGGATTCACGGTGAATCCATCGAAAGCCGCAAAAAAAGGAGGATACTATGCCAACCCTGAAATCCGTCAAATGCCGAATCTGCGGGAAAGAATTCACTCCCGCGTGGAACCACCCGGAGCAGACCGTCTGCTACGATGAATCCTGTCGCCGCAAGATGGCTGCGGAACGCTCGGCACGATACGCAAAAAAGCGGAAATCCACCAAATCCGGACGTCTCCAATATGCACGCGCCCGTTCGCATCTCCGTTATACGCCATCTTTGGCCGTTTCCCACACCTTCATACACGGTCAAAACGGCAAGATTTTCGATTCCTGAACGGTAGGTCTCACACGAATCCGAGACCAAGATCGGAGGACGGATCATGGGGAAACGCGGAACACACGGCCCGGTAAATTTCGGCGTCGTCCTCGGAGAAACAACAGAAAATCACCTTCACCACCGGGGCGGCCAGATGGAGGGAAACGGTTTCGACGGCGATGTTTGCCGCTTCGACTTTGGGGAAGCGGTATACCCCGGTGCCGATGCACGGAAACGCCACGCTGCGGCAGCCGTTTGCCCGGGCGAGCGCCAGTGAATTGCGGTAACAGTTTTTCAGCAGTTCCGCCTCGCCGTGATCGCCGCCGCGCCATATCGGGCCGGGCGTGTGGATGACGAATTTCGCGGGGAGTTGAAACCCCGGGGTGATGCGGGCTTCGCCGGTGGGACAGCCGTTGAATTTCCGGCACGCTTCCAGCAGTTCCGGTCCGGCGGCACGATGGATCGCGCCGTCCACGCCGCTGCCGCCCAACAGGGAACAATTCGCCGCATTGACGATAGCGTCCGCCTCAAGACGGGTGATGTCGCCGGTGATGATCTCAAGCATTGCCTTCCCCCTCTCCGAATGTGTTTCCTTCCGCCGCGGGACATGCCGTGCATTCCATCCCGCGGCGGCCGGATACCGCGTCAGAAATGCGTCAGCGCCGGGCATCCCAGCGGGTAAACATTGAAGCCGATTTCGTGCAGTCTCCCGGCATCGACGAGACCGCGTCCGTCGAAAATAAACGCCGGTTTATTCATCGCGTCGTAGATTTGCGCATAGTCAAGATCGCGGAATTCATCCCAGTCGGTGATAATCGCGATCGCGTGCGCTCCCCGGGCGGCGGTATAAGGATCGGCGGTATACGTGACGCCTTCGGCGAGGTCCGCGAGGTCGAGTTTCGCGTTGTCGAGCGCTTTGGGGTCGCAGATCGCGATTTCCGCGTGTTCGGCATGCAGTTGGCGAGTCACTGCAATGGCGGGCGATTCCCGGGTATCTCCGGTATCGCGCTTGAAGGCGAATCCGAAAAGGGCGATTTTCTTGCCCGCCAGCGTGTTGAACATCGCCGCCAGCATATTGCGGACAAACCGTTCCGCCTGATAGTCATTGATCCTCACCACCTGTTCCCAGTAGGCCGCGACCTCGGGAAGTCCGTAGAACTCGCAGAGATAAACCAAGTTCAGAATATCCTTCTTGAAGCACGACCCGCCGAAGCCGACCCCCGCCTTGAGGAACTTCGCTCCGATTCGGCTGTCAAGGCCGGCGACCCGCGTTACTTCGTTGATGTTGGCCCCGGTCTTTTCACAAAGCGCGGAAATGGAATTTACCGAGGACACTCGTTGCGCGAGCAGCGCGTTGGCGACGAGTTTGGTCAGTTCGCTGGACCACAGGCCGGTGGTGATGATTTTCTCCTCCGGGACCCAGCGCCGGTAGATTCCGGCAACGGCGTCCACGGCCTGCCGCCCCTGTGAAGTTTCCAGCCCGCCGATCAGCACCCGGTCGGGGTTTTTCAGATCACGGATCGCGCTTCCCTCGGCCAGAAATTCCGGATTGGAAACGATCTGAAAATGCAATCCTTTGGCATTGGAATGCAGCACCCGGCTCAACGCCTGAGCGGTGCGGACGGGCAGAGTGCTTTTTTCGACGACGATCTTGTCGGATTCGGCGTATTCGATGATGCTGCGGGCGGTTTTTTCGAGATATTGCAGATCGGCGGCTTTGCCCGCGCCCGCGCCGAACATCTTGGTCGGGGTGTTCACGCTGACAAAGATGATGTCCGCCTCCCGGATCCCCCGCGGAATATCCGTGGAGTAGAACAGATTGCGGTTACGGCAGCGGGCGACGACTTCCGCTAATCCCGGTTCGTAGATCGGCAGCGAATCGGAATTCCACGCGGCGATCCGGGAAGTGTTGATATCGACGACGGTCACCCGATGATCCGGGCACTGATCGGCGATGACCGCCATGGTGGGGCCGCCGACATAACCGGCGCCGATGCAAAGGATGTTCATGGGACTTGCTCCAATGGTTTCACTGTTTCAAAAGGGCCGGAGGTTTCCGGGAATTCGACGCGTAATATAGCATGAATCGGGAAAAAAGCAAGGGGATGACCGGGGGGGGCGGATCCGTTTCCCCCGCGTGATCGATCCGGCGGAACGTGTTCTTCGGCTCCTTTCTTCCGCGGAAAGAAAGGCCCCCCGCCACCTGCTTTTCTCTTGCATCTTCTTCCGTTCGCGGTCCCGCCGGGCCCTTGCCGGAGAAAGAGATAAAAAATCAAACTGATGAGAGTAATTGTCAACCTTTGACAATCGCGGAACGTTGAAAAAATGTGTTGCCCCCGCTACGTTTGACACCGGAAAGGGACAGCCGCGGATGGTCGATTCGACCACGGCGACCCCGGGAATTGTCAACCGCCGCAGGATTGCGCGGCGGAAAAAAAAGGGAGGAAACAATCATGCAGGGTACATTTCGATTCTCGTTCGGGCCGTGGAACATCCACGAGGGGGCGGACCCCTTCGGGCCGGCGGTTCGGCAGACGGTCCCATTCAACGAAAAACTGGCGTTGTACAAGAAACTCGGCTTCGACGGCGTGCAGTTTCACGACGACGACGCGGTGCCGGAGATGGCGAAGTTGACCCCGGCGCAGATCGTCAGGGAGGCTTCCGAACTGAAAAAAGTGCTGGACGGCCACGGTCTGGTGCCGGAGTTCGTCGCGCCGCGGATGTGGTTTGCGCCGGAAACCATCGACGGCGGCTACACCAACAACTGTCCGAAGTGCAGGGCATACGCCATTGAGCGGAGCAAACGGACCATCGACATCGCCAAGGCGCTGGGGACGCGCAACATCGTGCTGTGGCTGGCGCGGGAGGGGACCTACATCCGGGAATCCAAAGACCCGGTGGCGGCTACGGAGCACATCGCGGAAGCGATCCAGGCGATGCTGGACTACGACCCCGACATCCGCATCATGATCGAATCCAAACCCAACGAGCCGGTGGACCACACCTACATTCCGACCATCGGCCATGCCATTGCGATGGGGCTGATGACCAATGCGCCGGAGCGGGTGGGATGCCTGATCGAAACGGCGCACGCGCTGCTGGCGAATCTCTCGCCCTCGGACGAAATGGGCTTTGCTTTGGCGCACAAGAAACTGTGGAGCGTCCACCTCAACGACCAGAACGGGCTGAAGTTCGATCAGGACCTGACCTTCGGCGCGGTAGACCCGCGTCGGGCGCTGAATCAGGTGCGGGTGCTGGACCGCCACGGCTACGGCAGCAACGGCGAATGGGTCGGTCTGGACGTGAAGGTGATGCGGACGCAGAAGGACGACGTCGGGTTGAAGCACCTCGACTACAGCCGCCGTATTTTCCTCAAACTGCTGGAGATCTCCCGTTCGCTGGACGACAAACTCATGGATCAACTCATTGCCGAGCGGGACTACGAGGAACTGAACTACTACATCATCAACGCGATGCTGCGGGGGTGACGCCATGAAGCGCAAGATCCGCATGGGGATGGTCGGCGGCGGTCCGGGCAGTTTCATCGGGGCGGCGCACCGCCGGGCGGCCGGTCTGGACGGACTGATCGCGCTTGTCGCGGGATGTTTCTCCGGGGACCCGGCGAAAAGCGCGCAGACGGGAAGGGAACTCTGTCTGGACCCTTCGCGGGTCTACCCGGACTACCGGATGATGTTCGCCGAGGAAGCCAAACGGCCGGACCGGATCGACTTCGTGTCGATCGTCACGCCGAATTCCTCCCACTTCGCCATTGCGATGGCGGCGCTGGAGGCGGGCTTCGACGTGATGTGCGACAAGCCGATGACCACCACGCTCGACGAGGCGAAACAACTGCGGGACAAGGTGCGCGAGACGGGAAGGCTTTTCTGCCTGACCCACAACTACACCGCGTATCCGATGGTGCGGGAGGCGCGGCAACTCATTGCCGGCGGGGAACTGGGAACCGTCCGCAAGGTGGTGGCGGAGTATCCGCAGGGGTGGCTGGCCGAGGCGGTGACCCCGGACAACAAGCAGGGATTGTGGCGGACCGATCCGGCCAAAGCGGGCAGGAGTTGCTGCATGGGCGACATCGGCAGTCACGCCGCGAATCTGACGGAGTACGTGACCGGCCTCAAGATCACGGAACTTTGCGCCGATCTCGCGGCGGTGGTCCCGGGACGGCGACTGGATGACGACGGGACGGTCCTTCTGCGCTTCGACAACGGGGCGCGGGGGGTGCTGATGGCGAGCCAGGTCTCCGTCGGCGAGGAGAATGCGCTGGCGATCCGGGTCTACGGCACGAAAAAGGCGCTGGAGTGGCATCAGGAGAGCCCGGAAACGCTGATCGTGAAATCCAACACCGGCGATCAACAGGTGCTGCGCCGCAACTGGGCGGGCCGGGGCGCGAAGTGGAGCCGTTTGCCTGCGGGACACCCGGAGGGATTCTTCGAGGCCTTCGGCAACCTCTATTCCGATATGGCGCGGGCCATTGCCGCGCGGGAAGCGGGGGAAGCCTATACGTCGGAGTTCCCCACCGTGGACGACGGCGTGCGCGGCATGGCGTTCATCGCCTCGGTGCTCGCCGGCGCCGCGTCCGCGGACAAATGGTATAAAATGGAGGCTTGAACATGGGACGCAAGGTCACGATCTTCACCGGCCAATGGGCCGATCTGCCGCTGGAGACCCTCTGCGGCAAAATGCGCCGCGCCGGGTACGACGGGCTGGAACTGGCCTGCTGGGGCGATCACTTCGACGTTTTCAAGGGCGCGGAGAGCAAGGCGTACTGCGACGACAAGCGGGCGCTGCTGGCAAAACACGGCCTCGGGGTGTGGGCGATCAGCAACCACCTTGCGGGCCAGTTGATCTGCGATCCGGACGACGACGCGCGGACCGACAACTTCGCTCCGGCGGAGTGCGCCGGGAATCCCGAAGCCAAGCGCGAATGGGCGATTTCTTCGATGAAAGCCGCCGCCCGCGCCGCCGCCAATCTGGGCGTCAAGGTGGTCAACGGATTTACCGGCAGTCCGATCTGGCACATGCTGTACAGTTTCCCGCCGGCGGGCAAAGAGACGATCGAACGGGGATTCCGGCGCGTGGCGGAGTTGTTCCATCCGATTCTGGACGTTTTCGCGGAAAACGGCGTCAAATTCGCGCTGGAAGTGCATCCGACGGAGATCGCCTTCGACCTCGTCACCGCGAAGCGGCTGCTGGACGCGCTGGAGCACCGGCCGGAATTCGGGTTCAACTTCGACCCCAGCCATCTGCTCTGGCAGATGGTGGACCCGGTGAAATTCATCGAAGCCTTCCCGGACAGAATTTTTCACGTCCACATCAAGGACGCGGCGCTGACGCTGGACGGAGTCAGCGGGATTTTGAGTTCGCACCTGGACTTCGATCAGGAGGGGCGGGGGTGGAACTTCCGCAGTCCGGGCCACGGACAGGTGGATTTCGAGGGGATCATCCGCGCGCTGAACCGGATCGGCTACGCCGGTCCGCTGTCGGTGGAGTGGGAGGACTGCGGCATGGAGCGGGAGTACGGCGCCGAAGACGCCTGCCGGTTCGTCCGCCGCATCGACTTCGCCCCCTCCGGCATCCAGTTCGACGCCGCGTTCTGAAGTAAAACGCCGCGCGAAAATCCGGGGCCGGCCCTTTCCCGGGGCCGGTCCCCGGTCCGTTCATATCGCTTCGGCGGCCGCCGGTTCGCAGTTCGGGACCAGGGAGAGGAAGTTGCGCAGCGCCGGAGAGAGATTGCTCTCGTCCCACGCCGCGACGATGGAACGGCGCAGGCCGTCGGGCAGTTTGCGGAACACGATGTTCCGGTCCGGCCGGTCGCTGGGCACCAGCGCCACACCCAGTCCGGCGGCGACCAGTTGGCGGATGGCCCGGAAGCCGACCGCCTCGTGCTCGATCACCGGCAGGGTGTGACAGCGCGCCATGAAGTATTCCTCGAACAATCGCCGCAGCACCGGCATCTCCTCCCGGGCGGGAAAGATGAAACCGCAGCGGCGCAGGTCTTCGATCTTGAGGTCGGGCTTGCCCGCCAGCGGGTGCCGGGCGGGAAACGCCAGCGCGATGTCGGATTCCACGATTCGGATGTGCCGCAGACCGTCCAGCGTCGAAGCGTGATGGATGTAGGCGAATATCCCCACGTCGCACTCCCCGGAACGCACCATCTCCGCCGCCTGCGGCGACGACAGCCGGTCCTGGATCTTGAGTTTCACCCCGGGATACTGCTGAAACATCCGCCGGAACAGCGTCCCCACGTCGAATGCGTCGTACACCGCGTTGGACAGAATGACCGAGAGTTTCCCCTCCTCGCCCCGGGAGGCCCGCCGCGCCGCTTCCCGGGCGCTTTTCATGAGTTCCGGGAGGGGCCTGATCCGGTTGAAGTACGCATGCCCGGCTTCCGTGAGCCGGATTTTCCAGCGGTCGGAACGGTCAAAAAGTTGCGCGCCCAGCGAATGTTCCAGTTTGCGCACCTCCAGACTGAGCGCCGCCTGGGAAATGCCCAGTTTCTCCGCCGCCCGGGCGAAATGCAGTTCCTCCGCCAGCAGCAGAAAGTCGTGAATCTGTTTCAGTGTCGCCATGCTTCATAATCTTTCACTTATGATTTGCCGATTCTTAATATATTGTGTTTTTCGGTCTTTGCAATTATGTTATGAGACAAAATGTCGACTTTTCATCAGGATCCGATCATGAGACTTGCCAAATACCCCCTCCCGCTGCTGCTGGGCATGGCGGCGCTGCTGGGCGCCGGCACCGGCTGCGGGCGGGAAAAAGCGGCGCCGGCGGAGCGCGTCACCCGGGTGACGGTCGGCCATCTGGAATCGCGGACGTTCCGGCGGCAGATCCCGGTACAGGGCACGGTGACGCCGGTGGAACGCGCCACGATCTCCGCCAAGATCAACGGGACGCTGGAAGTTCTGAAAGTGGACGAGGGGGACCGGCGCAAGGCGGGGGACTTCCTTTTCGGCATCGACAGTCAGGTGTTGAAAAATCAGGTGGTGGTCAAGGAGGACGAGATCAATGTCAAGGAGGCCGCGCTGAAAACCGCCGAATTCGCCCTCCGCACCGCCGAGATCAACTGCGCCCAGACCCGGCACGACTACGAGCGCGCCCTGACTTTGCGGGAGTCCAAAGCGGTCAGTCTGGCCAGTTTCGAGAATGCCGAAACCGCCTACAAGCGGGCTCAGACCGTGGTGCAGAGCGCGCAGGCGGAGATCGCCAACGCCGCCAGCCAGTTGAAGCAGGCCCGGAGCAATCTGGCCATCGCCCGGAAAAATCTGGAGGATTCCATCATCAAAGCGCCCTTCGACTGCGTCGTCACCGAAAAATTCGTGGAGGAGAACGAGTTCGTCACCGTCGGGCAGGATATTCTGAAACTGGAGAATCCCGACCGTCTGGAGGTGGTCTGCCACATCAGCGCCGTCTATTATCCCGCGATCGAACCGGGCCGCACCCCGGCGGAGTTCATCCGGGTCTCCGGCGCGGTCGCGGGCCGGGCCGCCGTCACCTGGAAGGCCCCCGCCGTCGATCCGGAGAGCCGGACGTTCAAAATCAAGATCGCCGTGCCGAAAACCCTGCGTCTGGTCAGCGGCATGCTGTGCGAACTGCGGGTGATCCTGGAGGAAAAAACCAACTACGGTCTGCCCGCCGACGCGGTGCTGCTGCGGGCCAACAACCGGAGCATCGCTTTCACGGTCAATGACCGGAACCGGGCCGAGAGCGTGGAAATCGTGCGGGGCATCACCTCCGACAATTGGTGCGAAGTCCTCAACGCCGGGGATCTCGTCGGCCGGCGGTTCGTCATCGGCGGCCAGACGTTCCTCAACAACGGCGCGCCGCTTGCCGTGACCTCCGGCGGAGGGAAGCGGTAATGTTCCTCAGCCGCTGGTCCGTCAGCCGTCCCATTGCGATGACGGCTTTCATCATCGTGCTGATCCTGATCGGCCTTTCGCTCTATCCCCGGCTGAGCATTGACCTGCTTCCCCACATGGAGATTCCGACGGTGCTGGTCCGCTGCGAATACGAGGGCGCCAGCCCGGAGGAGATTGAGGTCGAAGTGGTCAAGCGCATCGAAGACGCGGTCTCCTCGCTGGACGGTATCCTGCATGTGACCAGTCTGGCCATGGAGGATGAGGCGCGGATCCAGTTGGAATTCAATATGGGCACCGATGTGGACGTGGCCGCCACCGACATCCGGGAGGCGCTGAACCGCATCCGGGACGACCTGCCCGCCGGGGCCAAAGAACCGCGTATCCGCAAGATCGACACCAACGCCACCACCGTGGCGCAGGTGTTTCTGGTGGGGGATCGAACGCAGGACGATCTTTACGACTACGCCGATGACGTGATCGCCGACCGCTTCGCCTCGGTGCCGGGCGTGGGCGAGGTCCGGGTCTACGGCGCCAACGAAATGCAGGTCCACGTGCTGGTCGACCGGGCGAAACTCACCGCGCTGAATCTCGATCTCAACTCCGTGGTGAAAAAACTCCGGGACAACAACGTGCGCAAGCCGCTGGGCCGCATCCAAAGCGGCATCAGCGAAAAGAACGTCACCTTTACCGGCGACTATCGGAATTTCGAGGAGATCAAGTCGCTGGAGATCGGTTCCTTCAAGGGGCGGCGCATCTATCTGCGGGACGTGGCGGAGGTCGAACTCATGAGCCGGGAGGTCCGCAGCAAGGCATTCGTCAACGGCCGGCCCGCCGCCAGTTTCAACATCGTGAAAAAAGGCGAGGCCAACGCCATTGAAGTCATCCGGGGCATCCGCAAACGGGTGGAACAGATGAAGCGGAACGGCGAACTGCCCACGGGCATGGAACTGGTCTGGTTCAAGGATTCGGGCGAATTCATTCAGGCCTCCGTGGACGACGCGTGGGGCAGCATTCTCACCGGGATCGTGCTCACGGCGGTGCTGCTGTTCCTGTTTCTTCACGACCCCAAGTCCACGTTCATCGTCATGATCTCCATGCCGGTCTCGGTGGTGGTCACGTTTGCGCTGATGGCATATCTGCAGTACTCGTTCAACATCATGACGCTGCTGGCGCTGGGCTGTTCGGTGGGGGTGCTGGTGACCAACTCCATCGTGGTGATCGAGAATATTTTCCGCCACCTGGACCGGGGGGAGGAGATCCGCGCCGCCGCCGAACACGGCACTTCCGAAGTCATCGCCGCCGTCAGCGCCAGCGCGCTCACCAACGTGGTGGTGTTCGTCCCGGTGATGATGATGACCACCCGGATCGGCAGCATGATGGTGCCTTTCGCCGGGGTGATGGTGGCCGCGACGCTGGTGTCGCTTTTCGTGAGTTTCACCCTCACGCCGATCCTGGCCTGCGTGCTGCTGAAAGGCGGCGCGTCCGGGGAGAAGCGGGAGGATTCCCGGCTCGCATGGATGTTCCGCCCGTGGGATCGCGGATACGACCGGCTGTGCCGGATGTTCGACGCCAGCATCGCGTGGGTGATGCGCAATCCGGGCAAACTGGTGCTGGCGGCGGTCGCCGCCGCCGCCGCGGTCTGGCTGCTGGTGGTGCCGCGGGTGGGGTTGTCGTTTCTGCCGTTCTGCGATCAGGGGGAAATTCGGATCAAGTTCGAATTTCCCACCAGTTACAATCTGGAAACCACGGAGCAACTGATCCGGGAGGCGGCGGATCATCTGAAAAAGTTCGACTTCATCCGGGGCATGGCCATTTCCGTAGGCACGGCCAACGCCGGCCGCGGTCAGGTGGGCGCGGCGGTCTACCTCGGACAGATCACCCTCAAGACCACGGAGAAGTTCGAACGCAAAGAGAGCATCGACGATCTGCAGGCGAAAATCCGCCGGGAGTTGAGTTATCTGGACAACTGTCTGGTGACGCTTTCCATCCCGCCGACCTTCGGAGGCAGCGGGGCGGAGATCCGCTGTGTCATCAACGGACCGGATCTGGAAGTGCTGGAGGCCGCCGAACGCAAGGTGATGGAGACCATGCCCGACAGCGGACTGGTGCGGGACATGGATTCCAGCCGCCGGGAACGCAAGGTCAACATCAGCGTCACTCCGGACCGGACCATCCTCCAGAATATGGGATTGTCCGCCGCGGAACTCTACGAATCGCTCCTGGGCTCGCTGGACGGCGTCGTGGTGGGGGACTACCGCAGCGGCGCCCGGACATTCGACATCCGGGTCCGGAACCGCAAGGAACCCGGAGAAATGCAGTTGAAGCAGAACACCCCCGGCCGTCTGGCCAATAATCCGCTGGGCACCGAGGTGTTCGCCCGCATTGCCGAGGAGTCCCGTCCGGTCATCATCAACCGGTACGACAAAGTGCGCACCATGTGGCTCTACGCCAACACCGCCCCGGGCAAGGCGCTGGGCGAAGTCTCCTCCCGGATCGGGGAAGCGGCCCGGGACGCCCTGCCGCCCGGGTACGGCGTCCGGATGAGCGGCAGCGTGGAGATGATGAACGAGACGGCGCGGGAATTCGTCCAGGTCATTATTCTGGCCGCGCTGCTGACCTACCTGCTGATCGCGGCGATCATGGAATCGTGGCTCAAGCCGCTGCTGATCATGTTCACCGTCCCGCTGGGATTTCTCGGCATGTATCTGACGCTGTGGCTGTTCCGCATGCCCATGTCCATGATGGGACTTTTGGGCGGCGTGATGATGACCGGCATTGTCGTCAACAACGCCATTCTGATCATGGACGAGTGCGGCGCGCTGATCGCCCGGGGCGAGACGCCCCGCCGGGCGATGCTGCTGGCCGCGGAGACGAAGTTCCGGCCCATCGTGATGACCAGCATCGCGTCGATCGCGGGGATGCTTCCCATGGCGTTCGGGTCCGGGCTGGGGTCGGAACTGCGGGCCAGTTGCGGTGTCGGCGTGGTGGGCGGACTGCTTTTCGCCTCGCTGCTGACGCTGTATGTGATCCCGGCGCTGTACTTCCTTTTTGTCTCCGACGGGAAGCGGAAGAAACGGTACCGCGGACGAAAGGGGGAAAACCTTTGAAGATCCGAACGGCCTTTCATCGAAAAATCGAAGCCGCCCTGTGTCGACGCGACCGGTGGTGGTGGGTCCTGTGCCTGTCGCTGACCGCCGGAGCGGGCGGGCTGCTGGTCCGGTCGGAACTTCCGGTCCGGCCGGACGCGGTTTCGATCCTGGCGGCGGGTCTGGTGTTTTCCGGGGCGGCGTACATGCTGTTTCTGCTGATCTCGTCGTGGTTCTACCGGGATTGTCCGGAGACGGCGGACGATCCGCCCGGCTGCACGGTGATCGTTCCGGCTTACAACGAAGGCCGTCATGTGGCCGCGACGCTGTATTCCCTGCTTCGTTCGGGGTATCCGACGGTCATCGACCTGAAGCGCAATCAGGGCAAGAAGCACGCGCTGTACCGGGGAATGAAACTGGCGGAGACCGAATTCATCGTCACGGTGGACAGCGATTCGCTGGTGGCGCCCGGGGCACTGCGGGAACTGCTGCGCCCCTTCGCCGATCCCCGGGTCGGCGCGGTGGCCGGCAATCTGCGCGGGAAGCGGAACGACCGGAATTTTTTCGCTGTGATGATGGATGTCGCCCTGGTCTACGGATGCGAGATCCTCCGGACGGCGCAGAGCGTCGCCGGGGTGGTGTTCTGCACGCCGGGAGCGTTCAGCGCCTACCGGCGCCGCGCGGTGCTTCCGGTGCTGGACGAATGGCTGGCGCAGAAGTTCCTCGGCTCTCCGGCGACGATCGGGGAAGACCGGGCCATCGCCACGCTGCTGCTCCGGGAGGACTGGCGGATCGTCCATCAGCGCAGGGCGACGGCGGAGACCTGTCTGCCGCACGATTACCTCAAACTGTGCCGGATGCTGCTGCGCTGGAACCGGAGCGACTACCGGGAAAACCTCAATATGCTTCCGATGTTCTGCGGGGGGAAGAAGTGGTCGGCCCGGAACGCGCTGATCGCGGTCCACTGGCTGTTTCTGGGGCTGAACATGCTGCTGCCGCTGGTCGGCATCCCGCTGGCGGTATGGATGTTCTGCGGTCCCTGCGGAACGGTTCGGATGCTGGCGTGGTGGTTCCTCGGCGCCGCGCTCTGGTCGATCCCGCCGGCGCTGGTCTACGGCGTCCGCCGGTCGTTTCCGGCGGTGATCCGGGCGATCGTTTTCGGAGTGTTTGCGGTTCCGGCGCTGTCGTACCTCAGTGTGTACGCATTGTTCACGCTCGGAGATTCCCGCTGGTTGACCCGGGAGATCCGGCGGAAAAAATCCGGCGGGACGTATTCCCTCGAAGCGGCGCCTCATTCCGGACGGGCGGTATTGGAAAAATTTCCGGCCTGGCGGTCCCCGGGCGTCGGACACGTTCGGTCCCGGGCGCCGGAGACCCGGTCGCAACACGCCGTTATTCGGAAATAAACGGAAAAAAGCGGACTTTTTTATGCACCCCGGGCTTTTCCCGCTTGACTTTTCATCCTCGGGAAGCGATATTATAGGAGGTTCGATATTACCGTCGGACCGCGGTCAGGAAATACAGGGACACTAAAACCAATCAGGAAAGGGAAGTCAAGATGTCCGAAATCGCTGATAAAGTCAAATCCATCGTCGTTGAGCAGCTTGGCGTCGCCGAGGATCAGGTCACCCCGGAAGCCAAATTCGTCGAGGACCTCGGCGCCGATTCTTTGGATCAGGTCGAATTGGTCATGGCGCTGGAGGAGGCTTTCGGAGCGGAGATCCCGGATGAGGAAGCGGAGAAACTGACCACCGTCGGTGATGCGATCGCTTTCATCGAGAGCAAATCCAACTGATTTCGCGTCCGGCGTAAATCATCGCACCCGAGGGAAGCGGCTAAGACCTTTGAGAGAAAGGGGCGGCGCGCTCCTGCCGAGTCCCGATCGACCGAGGGAAGCGGCGAAGACCTTTACAAAAGGGCGCGGTTTTGCCGGAGGTCGGGAAGCCGAGAGCCTTTACAAAAGGGCGCGGTTTCGCGGAACGTCGGAAAGCCGGCGACGGGCGGCCCGGAAACCGGGCGGGGTGCAGGACGGTTGCGGGTCGCCGATCGGATTTTCGATTGGCGGCCCTTCGCTTTTGACAGGACAACTTCTTTGGGGCAAGGTTTTGTTATGAATGAACGCAGAGTAGTGGTGACCGGATGCGGAGTGATCTCCTGCGTCGGGAACGACGTTCCGTCGTTCTGGGATTCGCTGGTCAACGGTCGGTGCGGGATCGGGCCGATCACCCGGTTTGACGCCGGGGCCTTCCGGACCCGCATTGCCGGCGAGATCAGGAACTTCGACATGAGCGCCCATCTCAGCGTCAAGGACGCCCGGCGGATGGACCTTTTCACCCAGTACGCTATTGTGGCGGCGGAGGAAGCGCTTCGCAGCGCCGGTCTGCCCGCGAATCCCGAGGACAAGCGGACGGACGGCGACCGCTTCGGCTGCATGATTTCCAGCGGCGTCGGCGGTCTGGCCACCATGGGCCGGGAGGACATGGTGCTCAACACCCGCGGACCCGACCGGGTGTCGCCGTTTCTGATCCCGATGATGATCAGCGACATGGCGGCGGGAGCGGTTTCCATCCGCTACGATCTGCGCGGACCCAACATCGGTCTGGTTTCGGCCTGCGCCACCGGCTGTCACTCCATCGGCGAAGCCTTCTGGACCATCAAGCACGACGACGCGGACCTGATGCTCGCCGGCGGCGCGGAAGCCAGCGTGGTTCCGCTGGGGCTGGCCGGATTCTGCGCGCTCAAAGCGCTGAGCACCCGCAACGACGATCCCCTTCACGCCAGCCGCCCCTTTGACCGGGACCGGGACGGTTTCGTCATGTCCGAGGGCGCGGGCGTCATCGTCATGGAGGAACTCGGCCACGCCGTCCGGCGCGGCGCGCCGATCCTGGCGGAAGTGGTCGGATACGGAGCCACGGCGGACGCGTATCACATCACCAGTCCCACCCCGGACGGTAGCGGCGCGGCCCGGGCCATGCTCATGGCCCTGCGGCACGCGGGCATCTCCCCGGACGAACTGGATTACATCAACGCGCACGGCACCAGCACTTCGCTCAACGACAAATTCGAGACGGCGGCGCTGAAACTCGCCCTCGGCGACGCGGCGCGCCGCGTCGCGATCAGCAGTACCAAAGGCACCACCGGCCACGCGCTGGGCGCCGCCGGCGGTCTGGAGTGCATCGCCTGCATTCAGAGCATTCTGACCGGGATCGTCCCGCCGACGATCAATTACGAGAATCCGGACCCGGAGTGCGATCTCAACTACACGCCCAACACGGCGGTCCGGCGCGAGGTCCGTTACGCGATGAACTGCAACCTCGGCTTCGGCGGCCACAACGGGACGATGCTGTTCAAAAAGTTTGAAGGATAAGCCTCCCGGGGAAGGCCCGGGACGGCGGCGCCAGGTGCCGTCGAGGTCAACAACCAATTGCTTTCGGAGGAAACGTTACGATGAAAAAGATGTTTTGGACCGTCGCGGTGCTCGTCGCCGCGGTCGTGGTTTCCGGATGCCGCGACACCCGGGTGGCCGGAGTGCAGCGCAGTCAGGAGGAGGAGGCGTGGGAAAGGGTCATTTCCCGCAACTATCCGAACTATCAGGCGCCCCGGGCCTCCGCTCCCGCCGCTTACGACAACACCGAGGAACGGACTTCCGCCCGGATGGAATCGGCCCTGACCCCGGCCGGCGACCCCGCGCCCATGGAACAGCCCGCCGCCGCGGAACCGGCGGACGAACCGGTGAAAACGGAAACTCCGGCGGAATCGGCTCAGGTCGAAACTCCGGCGGAGCCTGCCAAAGCCGAGGCCGTGACGGAGCCCGCCAAAGCCGAAGTCCCGGCGGAGCAGGCGGCCAAACCCGCGCCGCCGGACCCGACCGGAAGCACGGTGTACGAGGTGCGTTCCGGCGACACGCTCGGCAAGATCGCGCGGAAGCACTACGGCAGCGCCCGGTACAGCAACGTGATCTTCAAGGCGAATTCCGACATTCTCAAGGACCCGAACGTGCTGCGTCCGGGCATGAAGTTGATCATTCCCAAACTCTGACGCCGCGGGCGGCCGATGGACGAGAGGTTTTACTTCGAGCCGGGTTTCTCCCTGCGCGCCGTGGGCGGCGGGGACGAGGTCCGGCTGCTTGACCGTTTCCGGGCCGTTTTTCAGGTCCGGTTCACCGCCCGGGAGAACTGGGTGGAGGCAAGCGGCGAAGCGGACCGCGTCCGCAAGGCGATGGCCGCGCTGGGCGCCATGCAGCGCATTTTCGTGCTGCGCGGCAAGGAACTGGACCGCGCCGACGTGGAGATGATCCTGCGGGGCAACACGCCGACCGACGGGGAGACCCTCCGGGCGCTGTGGTCGAGCCGCATCATCATCGGCACCGGCAGGAAGGATATTCTGCCCCGTTCGCCGCGCCAGCGGGAGTATGTCGACGGCATCCGGCACAAGGAAGTGGTCTTCGGCATCGGTCCGGCCGGCACCGGCAAAACCTATCTGGCCATGGCGATGGCCGTTTCCATGCTGCTCAAGGGCGAAGTCAACCGCATCATCCTCACCCGTCCGGCCCGCGAATCGGGGGAGAGACTGGGCTACCTGCCCGGCTCGCTGGAGGAAAAAGTCTCCCCCTATCTCCGGCCGCTGTACGACGCGCTTTACGAGATGATCCCCGCCGACGAAGCCGCCTCGCTGCTCTCCCGCAGCATCATCGAAGTGGCGCCGCTGGCGTTCATGCGGGGGCGCACGCTCAACGGCGCATTCATCATTCTGGATGAAGCGCAGAACACCACGCCGGAGCAGATGCTGATGTTTCTGACCCGGATGGGGTTCGGCTCCCGCTGCGTCATCACCGGCGACCCGACCCAGTCCGACCTCTCCGACGGCGAACCGTCCGGGTTGAAGCGGGCGATGAAGCAGTTGCGCGGGCTGGGCGAGATAGGATTCGTCTTCTTCAGCACCGCCGACGTGGTGCGGCACGCCCTGCTGGAAAAGATCATCACCGCCTTCGGCGCGGAACATCGGGAGGGGTAAATGAACTGGAACCGCCCGTTTTCCTCCATCTTCCGCCGCCGGACGCGGACTCCGGGCAAGCCGCTGATCGACGGCGAATACATCAGTTCCAGCATTGAGCGTTCCCCGGCGCCGGTCATTCTGATCATGGTGCTGACGTGGATGGTCGCGGCGGTACTGCTGACCCTTTCCGACAGCCGTCAGCGGGATCTGACCGTTTGGGCGGACAGCCAGAAAGCGCCGTTTTCCGTCTGGGCGCGGTGCGATTTCCAGTACGAGGACACCCCCGCCACGGAAGCCGCCCGGCGGCGGGCGGCGGAACAGGAGCCCCCGGTCTACCGGATCAACCCCGACCGGCAGAAGCAGGTGACCCGGGCCGTGGCCGGATTTCTGTCGGCGCTCCAGTTGCGGGAGCAGACGGAGGCGGAAAAGCGCGTTTTCGTCTCCGGGGACAACCCCGGTTCCCGGCTGGTCGCCGCGCTGTTCGAATTCAAACCGATCCTCGCCGCGCTCAAACAGCACGGCGTCGAATTGAAGGACGTGCTGGACCCGATGGTCCGGCACGGCGTCGCCGGACGCACGCTGAAACTGCCGCCGATGAATGCGAAACTCCGGATCATCGCTCCGGACGGGCGCAACTATCACCGCCGTCCGCCCCGGCCCGCCGAGTGCGCGCTGGCGCTGGCGGACGCGCTCCGGCTCACCGGCAATGCCCGCCGGGAGTTCATCACCAGCATCGAGAGCCTGCTCGAGCCGGGAACGGTCGACTTCGACCCGGATGCCACCGCGGCGGCCCGGCGGGAGGCCGCCGCCGCGGTCCGTCCGGTCATCCGGCACAAACTCCGGGGCGATTTGCTGGTGGAACGCAACAAACTCATCACCCGGGAGACGGTGGACATGATGGCCGCCGAACGGGAATCCCTGCCGGACGGATTCGGCGTGGCGGTGTTCTACGGCCGGATGGGGCTGTGCTTCCTCATCATGGCCGCGGCGCTGTTTTTCCTCTACCGGACCTATCCGAAAATTTTCACCTCCACCCGGCGGATCGCCCTGGGCGGCGCAGTCATCATCATCTCCCTGCTGGCGAACTACGGTGCGCTCCAGTTGTTCTTTCAGTTCTTCCGCAACGGGCTGGTGCCGGAGTATGAACTGATGCTTTTCATGGTGCCGATCCCGCTGGGTGCGGCGCTGATGTCCACGCTGCTGGGCAACCGGACGGCGCTTTTCTCCGGCTTCATGGTGGCGGCGGTGACGGCGCTGATGGTATTGCCCGACCGCTCCTTTGAACTGGCGCTGCGGTGGTTCGCCATCGCCGCGCTGACCACGCTGATCATCCGGGACGTGCGGAACTACCGCAGTTTCTTCGTCCGGATCTTTTTCGGCGGCGCGGTCCTCCTGGCGGTGGTGAACGGCGATGTGCTGTTCTCCCTCTCCGGGGCCAGACTGTGGAAGATCGCCGGAATCGCCATCCTCGCCAACGCTTTCGCCTGCGCGGTGGCGGATCTGCTGCTGGTGTTCGTCTTTGAACTCGTCTTCAACACCGACACCAACATGTCGCTGATGGTCCTCTGCGATTACAATCACCCCCTGCTGGAGAAGTTGAAGCGGGAAGCCCCCGGCACCATGTTTCACGCCATGACCGTGGCGACGCTGGCCGAGGACGCCGCCCGCGCCATCAAAGCCAATCCCCTCCGGGCCAAAGCCGGGGCGCTCTTTCACGACATCGGCAAGTTGGCCATGCCGCAGTACTTCGTCGAGAACAACGTGGACAGTCCCAAAGACCATCTGGCCATGCCGCCCCAGCGCAGTTGCGGCATCATCCGCGGCCACGTCAAAGAGGGTTTGGCGCTGGCCCGGAGTTACCGGCTGTGCGGATTCATCCGGGAGGCGATCGCCACCCACCACGGGGACGATCTGATCTCCTTTTTCTACCGGCGGGCGCTGGAACGGCAGGCGGAGAATCCCGACGCCAACGCCGCGCCGGTGCTGGAATCCCAGTTCCGGTACGACGGACAGCCGCCGATGGACAAGGAGTTGACCATCATCGCGCTGGCCGACGCCTGCGAAGCCGCCAGCCGTTCGCTGAACAAGCCGTCCCCCGCCAAGATCGAAACTCTGGTCAGCGATATTTTCATCGGCCGGCTGCGCGGCGGACAGTTGCGCAACTCCCAGTTGACGCTGGAGGAACTGGCCATCGTCCGGGAGTGCTTCATCGCCGATCTGATCAGTTTCAATCACGGACGGATCGCGTACCAACAGGAGAAAAGTGATGATCCGACTGCACTGCCGGTGGCGGAACCCCCGGCATCCGGCTCCGAAAAAAAGTGATCTGCGCCGATTCGCCGCCGCCGCCGCCGCCGCCGCCGGACTGCCGGCGCAGCCGCCGTGGGATCTGAATCTGCTGTTCGTCGGCGACGCCGCCATGACCCGGTACAACGGCGAACTGCTCGGCCACGCCGGGACCACCGACGTGATCACATACTCGTACTTCGACACGGCGGACGCGTGGGAACCGGGCGAGACCATGATCGAACTTGTTCTCAATCCGGATGCCGCCGCCCGGGAGGGCGCGGTCCGGCCCGGCGGCTACTCCCGGGAACTGGCGCTGTATCTGGTGCACGGACTGCTGCACAGCGCGGGCGAGGACGATCTGACCGCGGCGGCGCGGCGGCGGATGCGCCGCCGGGAGGCGGAATGTCTGGAACAACTGGAGGCGGATTTCGATTTCGCCGGGATCTTCCCGGAACGGCCTCCCTTTCGGATGGAAACTTTCACAACCGGAGAGGAATGAAAATGAAACATGTATGGCTGCCGATGGTCTGCGCGGTGCTGCTGGCGGGATGCGCCGCCGTCAATCCGTATCAGCGGGCCAAAGAAAACGTGGAGAATTCCAAGCGCCTGCGGGTGGGCATGACCAAAGCCGAAGTGCTCGCGGTCATGGGCGAACCGGAACGCCGGGAGAGTTTCAATCAGCCGGACGTCTGGTTCTATTACTTCGAGACCAACTGGCTGGACGGGTTCATCACCGAGGACGAGTGCTTCCCGCTGCTGTTCAAGGACGGCAAACTGCTGGGCTGGGGCAACAGTTTCTACACCCGCCACCGGATCGAGAACCGGGACCGGATCCCGGATGTGGAACTGCCCGCCGAGGCCGCCGCCGGGGTGAAAAAATGAACCGGGCGCGGGTCCTCGCGCCTCTGCTGGCCCTCGCGCTGACGGCGGCGGCGGAAACGGAGATCGGCGGCCGGATCGCCGCGCTGCCCTCCCCGGTGTGGCTGGACGGGCAGAGCCGGACGCTGGCGCGGATGAAAGGGGATCGGAAATTCACCGTTCTGTATCTGTGGACGCCCAATCAGGCGGCGCTGGCGGATTTTTCCCGGATCGCCGGGATCGCGGAGAAATTCGGCAAGGATGCGGCGTTCGTCGGCATCGCCGTCGGCACGGAGGAGCGGCTCAAGCGCTTCCCCGGCGCCGTGCGGCTGGGCTTCCCGATCAACGTGGACAGCCGGGGCGCCATGCTGGAAACGGCGGGGGTCGCGGCGGAGCGTCTGCCGCTGGCGCTGGTGCTGAACAAGGAAAACACCCTGCTGTGGCAGGGCCGGAGCGCGGCGCTGCCCGGCGTACTGGCCCAGTGCCTCGCCGGGACCTTCGATCTCAAGGAGGAGATCCGCAAGCACCGGTTCTCCCGGGCGGTCAACACCGCGGTGCGGGAAGGGAAATTCGCGGACGCGGCGGACCTGCTGCACGGCGAATGGGAGAAGTCTCCCGACAGCATCGAACTGCTGGAGGCGCAACTGGCGCTGCTGGTCCGCAAACTCAACCGCATGGACGACGCGCTGAAACTGGTCCACGAGGCGCAGCGGAAAAACCCCGGACGGCACCGGTTCTTCGAAGCGGAATACAAATTGCTTAACCAGCCCGGGCGCGAAGCCGGACTGCCGGAATTTTTCACCCGGGTGCGGAAGGAATTCGCGGATCAGCCGGGGGTGCTGATGGCGTTCGCCGTCGCGGAGATGGGACGGCCGGTGGAGACGCTGAATCCGGCCCGGGTGCTGGAACTCGCCGACGCGGGGTGGCGCTCCTCCGGATTCAAGGACCGGACTGAGCGGGGCATGTTCGCCATTGAATACGCGAAAATCGTCCACGCCGTCGGCCGGACCGATCTGGCGAAACAACTGGCCCAGACCGCCTATTCCTGTTTCGCCGGCGACGCCAAGCGGCAGGACGGCGCGAAACAGGCGCTGCTTTACTACGGCAAATTGTTGGTCGCCGCGCCCCGGATCCAGGTGCCGGACTTGCAAAAATAGCGTTCCGGTGCTATATTATCCTTAATTTTAGACTTCAGCGTCATGAACGGCGGGAGGGGCTCCCGGTTTCGGAGAGGGTAAAATTTCTCCGGGGGCGGGGAGGGATTCTCCGTTCCGGTTCGTGGCGGCGGGCGGATTCGGCCCGTGGAATTCGGTCGTTATCGCCGCCCGGATGCGGAGACATCGGGGCGGCGATACCGGGATTCCGCCGCCGGCGCCCTTTTCGCCGCCGCATCCCGGCCGCGGGGGAACCGCGCCTCCTCTCTCCGCTTGTGCACGGCTCGCAGTGTCAACCCAAAAATAAAAAGGAATTGTTGGTATCATGGGTGAGGAGAAAAAAATCGTCTTCCAGTTGGATGATGCCCGGACCATGGAGATCTCCACCGGGAAAATGGCCGGTCTGGCCAACGGCAGTTGTCTGGTGCGCCTCGGCGACACCATCGTGATCGCCGCCGCCTGCTCGGGAGAACCCCGGGAAGGCAGCGACTTCTTTCCGCTTCAGGTCGACTATCGGGAAAAATACAGCGCCGCGGGCAAGTTCCCCGGAGGATACATCAAGCGGGAAGGCCGTCCCTCCACCAAGGAGATCCTCACCTGCCGCATGATCGACCGCCCCATCCGGCCGCTCTTTCCCAAAGGGTTCTTCAACGAGGTCCAGGTCCAGTGCATGCTGCTCAGCGCCGACGGAGTCAATGACGCCGACGTGCTGGCTATGGTGGGCGCTTCCGCCAGTTTGATGCTTTCCGATCTGCCCTTTGACGGGCCGATCGGCGCGGTGCGGGTCGGCAAGGTCGACGGACAGTACATCGTCAACCCCACCCGCAAGGAGATGGAGAAAAGCACGCTGGAACTCATCTACGCCGGCCGCCCGGATCAGGTCATCATGATCGAGGGTGAAGCGGAATTCGTGAGCGAGGCCGAGATGCGCGAGGCGATGTACTGCGCCAACGAAGCGATCAAACGGCAGTGCGCCGCCCAGATCGAACTGGCGAAAATCGCCGGCCGCGCCAAAAAGGAGTATCATTACTTCCTCGTGCCGGAAGCGCTCCAGACCGCGCTGGAGAATTTCTGCGCCCCCACCATCGAAGCCACCTGCACCATCCCCGGCAAGGAGAACCGCCAGAACGCGCTGAATACCCTGCTTGCCGACGCCCGGGCCGCGCTGCGGGCGCAGTTCGCCGACATGAGCGACGCCGACTTCAATCTGGAGACCGCCAAAGGATTCGACGACTACGTTCGTACCGTCACCCGCAAACTGATTCTGGAGAAACACTTCCGTCCCGACGGCCGGAGCGTCACCGACATCCGTCCGCTCTCCGCCGAAGTCGCGGTGCTGCCCGTGGTCCACGGCAGCGCGCTGTTCTCCCGCGGCGAAACCCAGGCGCTGGTCATCGCCACGCTGGGCAATGAAAAGGACGCTCAGGAATTCGACGACCTGACCAGCGTCACCGGCAATGCGGTGAAACGCTTCTATCTGCACTACAACTTCCCCAATTACAGCGTCGGGGAAGTCGGCCGCATCTCCGGTCCCGGACGCCGCGAGATCGGTCACGGCAATCTCGCCGAGCGTTCCGTTTCCAAGGTCGTGCCCAAGGATTTCCCCTACGTCATTCGCTGTGTCTCCGAGATCATGAGTTCCAACGGTTCCACCAGCATGGCCAGCGTCTGCGGCGCCACGCTGGCTCTGATGGACGCCGGGATTCCCATTTCCGCGCCGGTGGCCGGGATCTCCTGCGGACTGGTCACCGGAGACAACGGGGAACGGCTGCTGCTGACCGATATCCTCGGCGCCGAGGACCACTTCGGCGATATGGACTTCAAGGTCTGCGGCACCCGACAGGGCATCACCGGATTCCAACTCGATCTGAAACTTCCCGGCATTCCCATTGATCTGCTCTGCGAAGCCATGGAACGCAACCGCGTCGCCCGGCTCAAGATCCTCGACGTCATCGAAGCCTGCATCCCCGCGCCCCGGCCGGAGATCAGCCCCCGCGCCCCGCGCATCGACGTCGTCCAGATCAATCCGGACAAGATCGGCGCCCTCATCGGCCCCGGCGGAAAGAACATCCGTTCCATCACCGACGAGACCGGCGCCAGCATCGACGTGGAGGAGGACGGCACCGTCAAGATCATGGCCGTCAATCTGGAACAACTCAACGCCGCCAAAGAACGCGTGCTGGCCTGCACCGCCGAAGCGGAGATCGGCAAGATCTACCGCGGCAAAGTGGTCACCATCCGCGACTTCGGCGCCTTCGTGGAGATCCTGCCCGGACTGGACGGTCTGCTCCACATCTCCGAGATGGCCGATTACCGGGTCAATAAAGTCACCGACATCTGCAACGAAGGCGATTACGTCACGGTCAAGGTCATCGACATCGACAATGCCGGAAAAATCCGGCTCAGCCGCAAGGCCGCGCTCAAGGAACTCGACGAGTAATCCCCGCCCGCATGTCACACGAGGTCCGGAAGTGCGAATTTCCGGGCCTCGCGCTTTTTTGAGGTTGGCTCTGTACTAAAAGAGAACTGAAAGTAAAGAAATCCGCCCCTGGGTGCTGCCCGGACGTGGTCCAGCGGCTTACTTCTTTTCTCGCGGGAAAAGAAGTAAGACAAGAAAAGGCGACCGCGTTACTTTCTTTCGCGAAAGAAAGTAACCAAAGAAAGGGCAGGGTTGCCTGTCCGCCATAGTCTTGGCGACGGCGGAAGCGGGAGGCGGCTGACCGCACGGAACGGAAAAACAGGTTTCTGTTAGTACAGAACCTTGAGATTTCATAAAAAAAGAACGCCGGCATGTCAGCCGCCCCGTAAAATCGTTTTTCGCACTTGACATTCCTCCCGGCGGTGCTACATTAATCCGTGAGAACCGGGATTGCCAACAGGGGAGAGGCATAATGTTCAAATCAGTTTGCCGGATCGAACCGCCGACGACGGACGGACGCGCCGACCGCACACGGAAGTGGCGGCTGTCGTTCAATTACATCCCCGCCGGGACTTAGACCGCATTGCCCCGCTTCCGTTTTCGGGAAACCCCGCGGGAAATTCGTCTTTCTTGAGCATCCGTCTTCTTTTCCGACAAAAAAATTCACAATTCAGGAGTTGATTACCATGAAATACACCATTCCGAAACAGGAATATTGGGACCGCATTGCGAAATTTCAGGCCCGGATCAAAGCCGCCGGGCTGGATGCCTGTCTGGTGCACGGCACCGAATCCGACTTCGCCAATGTCCGTTATCTGACCGAATACTGGCCGACCTTTGAACAGGCGGGGGTCTTCGTGCCCGCCGAGGGCGACGCGGTCCTGCTCATCGGCCCGGAGAGTTACAAGTACGCCGTCGGCCGCAGCGTGATCCCCAAGATCGCCCTCATGCTCAACTACCGCGAATCCGCCGAACCGGACTACCCCGGCATCCCGCTGGCCAAGTACCCGGACGTGGTGAAAATGGCCATGGGCAGCCGCAAACTCCGCTCCCTCGGGCTGGTGGGCACCGCTGTCATGACCAAACCGACGCTGGACGCCGTGGCCGCGCAACTGCCCGGGGTCAGGGTGGTCGCCGCGGACGAAGTCTTCCGCCCCCTCCGCTGGGTCAAGAGCGGGAACGAACTCAACTGCCACCGCAAAGCCTTCAAGGTCGCGGAAAAAGCGGTCCAGGCCATGCTTAACGAGTTGAAACCCGGCATGACCGAATTTCAGGCCATCGGCATTGCCCAGCGGGAAATCTACGCCAACGGCGGAGAGTACGAGGGGCACAGCCTCTACTGCTTCGGCGGCGACCGCACCAGCAACGGCATCAGCCGCCCCACCGGAGCGAAACTCAAAAAGAACGAAATCATCCAACTCAATATCGGCGCCCGCGTCGGAGGGTACAGCAGTTCCATCGGTCTGCCAGTCTACTTCGGCAAACTTCCCAAAGAACAACTCGCGCTGGTGGAATTCGGCCTCCGCGCCCACAAGTTCACCTTTGAACTGATGAAAGCCGGGGTCGAAGCCTCCAGCATCGCCCGGCGGTACTACGACTGGGGCTGCGCCGAAGGATGGAAGGATTACATGCTCTACGGCCCCGTTCACGGCCTCGGCATCATGGAGACCGAAAGCCCGTGGATCGAAACCACCAGCAAGTACAAACTTCAGGAGAATATGACCTACCAGATCGACACCTTCTTCACCGGCAACGGCTACGGTCTGCGTTGGGAACGGGGCTGCATCATCACCGCCGACGGCTGTGAACTGCTCTCCAAAAAATTCATGAGCATGAACTGCTGCAAACTCGACTGAGTTCGTTGCCATCATTCCGACTTCCCGTCTCCGTGGACGGGAAGTTTTTTTATGCGGATTCGATGGGACAAGGCAAGCCGGCGTGATACGTATTACGCGTTTTTGAGGGGCTCCTCGCCCCTCAAACTCCCCCGGCAAGGTTTCGCAACCTTGCAACCCCGAGGAAAAAACTTTCGTTTTTTCCCGTACTTTTTTTTATTCGGTTGCGGGAACGGGTTGACGCCGCGTCTTTGTTTTTCA
>JALEMG010000008.1 GCA_022768375.1 Lentisphaeria bacterium | reverse complement strand
ACGCGTTGGAACCGTTGCCGCCGCCCGCGTAGAGCCGGTTGATCGAACCGCCGGAGATATTCACCGTCGCGGTCCCGACATCGCTCTGGCCGTACCGCTCGGCCCAGCCGCCGCCGTACAACTTCTCCACGATGCCGCCGGTCACGGTGATCGTCGTGGCGGTGACTTCCGTCCACGCGCCCCTGCGGGCGTGGGCTCCGGCGTAGAGGTTGCCGTTGATGCTGGAACCGCTGAGATTCAGCACCGCCGAATCCACGGTCAGGCATTTGGCATCGTCCCGGGCCGAGGGGGAGGCGTTCGCGCCGTAGGCATACCCGGCGACGTAGTTCATGCCGCCGTTGGAAGGTCCGCCGAGGAGCGAAACGCCGTCGCGGATATCCAGCGTCACCGCGCCCAGACCGGCGGAACTTCCCGCCAGCACCAGCGCGCCGCCGATGGCCGAATTGACCACCGTGCCGCCGGTGAAGACCGTCCGTACACTGCCGGAAGCCTGCGTCGTGCCGAAGAACGCCACTTCCACCACGCCGCCCGTCACCAAATTGGCGTCGCCGGTCCCCTTGTAGTTCCCCTCGACGGTGGTTCCCCCCGCGATATCGGCGGTTTTCTCGTACAGCACGAGGTCGGTGCCGTCCAGTTTCAGGAACAAATCGGCATCGCCGATCACGGTGTAGTTGCCGATCGCGCTCACGCCGGTGGCCACGGTGCCCACGCCGTGGGAACCATTCACCGTCAGCGCGACGCCGGAGAGGTCCTGCGCGGTGGTGAAGGTCAGGGACGCGCCCGCGTCGATGACGAGATCGTCCACATCGGACATCGTACCGCCGATGACGCTGTTGGTCGCTCCGGTGACGGTCAGCGTCATGGGCGCGGTGACGTTGGTCTTGCCGCTGTCGTGCTTGTTCACGGCACCGACCGTGGAACCGGCCAGCGTGACGGCGATCGTGCCGGTAACGCTGTGCGCCCGGGAACCGGTCACACTTCCCGTCACGGTGGAACCGGTCAGCGAGATACTGACGTCGCCGTCAATGGTCGGATTGGCGCTGGAGCCGCCGCCGTACAATCCGTTGGCGATGAAACTATTGATCACCGTGTAGTTGACACCGGAGCACAGCGTACCGTCCACGAGAGAGGCGGAGGCGGAAAACGCTCCATTCAACGTCGAACCGCTGATGAGTACGTCAATGACGCCGGTAATGGAGTTGGGCTTGGGAGCGCCGGTGCCGGTGGTGCCGCCGGCAATGGCGTATCCCTTGTTCATGGTGCTGTTCACGATCGCGACGGAAAGGTCGCCGTCCCGGGCGGTCCCCTCACGGGAGAAGTACAGATTCGTACATTCCGCCGTCGCATCCACGATCAGTGCCGTGCCTGGATCGGCCAGGTGGTAATACTGGATCCCGCCGCCGAAACTCAGTTCCGCCACGGCCAGCGTACCGCCGGAAATAAGGCGCTGTTCCGCTTCCTCCACCGTGTCATAGCGATTCTGCAGCGCGATGGTCTGTCCGTCGATAACGATGCTTTCCGTGCCCGCGGGCGCGGCGGAAACAAATTCGCACCTCCGCATGGACTGCGCCACCGACAGAGTACCGTTATTCCGAGTAAAAGTGTAGGTCCCGCCGTCGATGTTTGTCGCCACGCCCAGCGTCACGACCGTTTCACCCACAGTGAGAGTGGGCCCCATGTTTCCGATGCCGGTGGCGATGGTAAAACTGCTGTCCTCGCCGGGAAGAATGTCCTTGCTGACCGAAACCGCAACATCGGTGAGATCCGGATTACCGGAAAAATTGACCAGCGCCCCGGCGAATTCGACGGCGTTGCCGCTACCGGAAAAATCAAAATACTTCACCTGCGTCGTGTCGCTGTTGGCGAAAATCAGTTCGGAGTCGGTGACGGTGTAACTCGCCATGCTGTCGCCGAAAGAAAACGCGGCGTCGTTCGCCAGCGTCAACTCGGCGTTGGAAATATTCACGATCCCGGAATTATTGCCGGAAATCACCCCGCCGGAGGAGGTCGAGCGGATGGTCACTGCGCCGGTGATATTCATTTGTCCGTAGACGCTCAACGAGGTATTCAGCGTGACGTCCGCGTCGTTGATATCCAGCCGGCCGCCATTCCCCGCAATGATGATCGTGTCGCTGGCGGTGAGAAGCCGCACCGTTCCGGAGAGCGTGGTGAGCGACCCTTTCCCGCCGTTGGCGCCGACCCAGATCGCCCCGGCACTTCCGCTGTTGCCGTCGAAAACCATATCGCAGATGTTCAGCGTCCCGTCGGAATATACGGCACCGCCCCGATAAGCGAGATTGCCGGTCAAAGTCGAACCGCTCAGACTGACGGTCGCCCCGGATGCGATATACATCGCGCCGCCGAGTCCAGTGGAATCGTCGACCGCGTTGTCGGCAAAGGTCGAACCGGAGATCGCGGTCGTGCCGCCGGCGGCATAGAACGCCCCGCCGCCGGTCGCCGCACCAAGATTGCCGGAAGCGATCATACCGCTCACGGCGTGGGAACCGCCATCCGTCCGCACGCGCCCCAGATAACCGGTCAAATCGGCGTCCGCGTAGTCGGTCACCCGCATGACGGACAGATTTTCCGTACTGCCGAGAACCAGTTCGTTGCCGTATGCGTAAGTGAGCGTCGTACCGTTGTCGCTCAGCGAGCCCAACGTATAGGCGTCGCGGGCGGTGACCCGATTCACCTGTGCGGCATTGGTTCCGACGTACAGCGCGGCGTCATCGTAATCGCTGCTGCTCACAGTCACGCCGGCGGTCCCGGTGAACCGCAGCGAACTCTGATCGTCCGCAAAGATCAGCCCGGAAACATTGATCGCGCTCGTATTGCCGAAAACCAGCGCGGAGTTGGTGATCGTGGCCCCGCTCACCGCCGTCAGACCGGCATTGAGCAGAATATCCGCATCGTGAATGAAAAACAGCGTATCCTTGTCGGTGTAGACCGTATCCGTCGCGGTGCGGAATTCGACATCGCCGGTGATATCCAGCGTCTGCGGCACTTCGTCAAAATTTTTGGTGTGGCTCGTCGCGTAGATCGCGCCGCCCCTTGTCGCGGCGGAGTTGCCGGAAAACACGGTCTTGTCACCGATGTTGACGGTCCCGCCGATGATCCCGAGCGCACCGCCGGAAGCCGACGCCGTGTTGCCGGTGAACGTACTGTTGTCAAGGTTCATCACCCCGTATACCGCCGCCGCGCCGCCGATGTTGGCAATGTTGCGGTCGAACTCGGCGCCCGTGACCGTGGCGGTGCCGCACTGCGGCGTCTGCTGCTGGGGGAAATAGTACACATGCAGCGCGCCGCCGTTGAATACGGCGGTATTGCCGATGAACCGGTCATCGGTACTGTTCAGATCGGCCAACTGCACAAAAATGGCGCCGCCGCCCTCCTCGGTGTTTCGGGAAAGATTGTACTGATACGTATTTTTGCGCGAAACCAGTCCGGTCCCGCCGGAGTAGACCCCGATCGCACCGCCGGATTTTGCGGCGGTATTGCCGTCGAATGTCGAACTGTCGATGATGCCGCTGCGCATGTAGATCACGCCGCACGCACTGCCGGTGGAGATATTCTTCGAGAACGTCGCGCCCAGAACATCGAACTCGGCGGTGGCGAACGCCACCCCGCCCAAATTGGCGGCGGTATTCCCGTAGATCATGGTCCCCGTCGCCACGGGTTCATTATTCATGACCGTGATCTCCGGCATGATGTAAGTGGTGCCGGTGGTGTAGATCACCCCGGCACGGCCGCCGGCGTCATTGCCGTGCAGTTCACCGCCGACGATATAAGTGGTTCCGGTCGAGTAGACCGCCCCGCCGTGTTCCGCCGCCGAACCGCCGGTCAGATCCGCGCCGACGAAAAGATTCGACCCGCTGTAACTTCCCCGTCCGGCGACCGTGATGTCCGCGTAAACCTGACTGCTCCCTCCGGGCGAAGCGGGCGACGTGCCCCGGTACGTGCCCCCGACCACGATTTCGTCGATCAGCACCGCGCCGTTGCTCATGGTCATTCCCGGCAGGGTGAAACCCGTCAGTGTGTCCGGAGCGTAAATGTTTGCATTGGAGATTTTCGTAGACATAAGATTTTCCTTTCCGTATTGACCGATCGCTTTTCTTTTTTACTCAAAACTCTGTTCGGAACATCGCCTGATCTGCCCCCCTCCCCGTGAAAATCACGGATAATCGTTCCCGCCGATGACCTCCGGAGCATCCGTGGTCTGCCCCTGCGCATAGGCATACATGAAGTTGTTGGGACAGGCGTTCAGGTCCCCCGTGGACCACGCGGCCGCATGGCCGTCGAAAAACGTGACGTTGACATTTTTCCGGTCGTGGCGGCGGGCCGGCGCCCAGTCACGATAATAGGCGTCACTGCCGCCGCGACTCATGATCCAACTGCCCTGATCCGGGCGATTCCGGTTGCCTGAATCGCCCAGCAGGACCGTCTTGCTGCTGTTTTTCAACTTGCCGACGCGGTAGGAACAGTACCACTGCGGATTGCCGCCGGTCCCCGCGCTGTCGATCACCAGACACTGGCCGTTGCTTTTCTGCCAGTCCGAAACAAACGTCTTGGTGTCGAAACCTAATTGCCACATGCCGTAACAATGATTGATCGCGTCGTTGAAAATCTCGTTCGGAACGACCGCCGGACAGAAAAGAATGTCCGGCGCGGTATCGCCGACGGTGTCGGTGGTCTTGTGCTTCCTGATATAGCCGTGGACGAACAGCAGCCAGTTCCACTGCTGGTAACTCCCGGAAATCCGGCACGGGATCAGGTCGCCGTAATCCGCGGCGTAGGTGCTGAGGATTTGTCCCATCTGCTTCTGATTGCTGAGGCACTGGGTCGATCTCGCCCGCTCCCGGGCACTCTGCAGCGCCGGCAGCAGCATGGCCGCCAGAATCGCGATAATGGCAATGACCACCAATAATTCAATCAGCGTGAATGCGGATTTCGATTGCAGTTTTTCTTCCTTCATCGACATCTTCCCCCGGATTGAGACGGCGGCGTCGGCCGCGCCTTGACATTTTCAGTTTCCGATATTAAATTATACGTCAGAATGTGTGTTTTCAACATCAAAACAAAAATTAAAAACCCATTTATATGAACAATATCACCAAAGATCATTTATCACCGCTCCAGATCGAGGAAATGAAAAAACGGGTCATGCTCAACCGTCTCTGGGGCAAGATCTGGCTGTTCGGCAATCACTGGCATCTTTACCGCAACGACAGCGGCGGAGCGGGCGTGGTATACCGGGGGCAAAAGGTGGAACTGCGGGCGGGACACTGGTATCTGGTGCCGCCCTACCGGAAATTGGAGACGTGGTGTACCGACGTGCATCCGGTGTATCAGTTTTTCATCCATTTCAACACGATCGCGTTTCTGGACTGGGGCGGAGATTCGCTGATCGAACTGCCGGACAACCCGGAGATGGACGCGACGTACAACCGACTGAAAATCTCCAACATCAGTTCCAATCTCTTTCCGCTGCTGCTGTTCAAACTTGTGGCGACCGCCTGCTGCATGCTCCCGGAAGACCCCAACTACGAAGGACAGTTCTCGCCGAAAATCTCCACGCTGCTGCATTACATCTCCACCCATCTGAGCGACCAATTCGGACTGGATGAAATGGCGCAGATCGTCAGCGTGTCCAAAAACACCCTGTTGCGCCACTTCAAGGAGGAGGTCGGCATTTCACCGTATCAGTACCTCTCCAATCTGCGCTACACCAAAGCCGCCAATCTGCTGACGCAAAGCGATCTGTCGCTGGAGGAGATCTGCGAGACCATCGGCGTGCTGGACCGCTTCCACTTCACGCGGACGTTCAAGCGCATCTACGGACAATCTCCGGGGATCTACCGGCGGGCCCAGCGCGACGCGACCAATCCGCGGCTTGCCGAAACCCCGTAAGCGCGGAACCGGTCCGTCAGCGGGACAGGGCGCCGGTCCCGTGCCCCGTCAGTGTGCCGGAGTCCCAAACCGGCGCCATCCCCCGCTTCTGCTGAGCGAGAAATCCGAACGCCGCGGGATGGAGCATGTCGTGCCCGCTGTTGAAAAGCGTCAGCCGCACCTTGCCGGAAATACGCCGCAGCAGCACCCGGCGTCCGGCGTCGAAGGCGGGGTCCGCCCCCGAAAACGCCAGAGATTCGGGAACCCGTTCGTTCTCGACGATGTACTGTTCATCCGCGGGCGAAATCCGGTCGGCCTCCTCCGCCAGCAGATTGAATGCATCGATGGAGTGAGAAACTGGCACCGAACCGGTGTGACCGTCGTGGATCCCGGCGGCGATGTCCAGGATCACCCGGTTTTTCGCCGCGCCGAGATAAGTGAGCGGCGAACGCTTCTCCGCCTCCTGCGCCGCCGACCGGACGCACCCGGGGTCTCCGCCGCAGGCTCGACGGATATGCTCGGCATACTCGTTCCTCCGCGTGAGGCTCTGATCGTGCCAGGCCGCGAGGTCGGTGATCGGACACCATGCGGAAATAGCGGTAAAAAGTTCCGGACGCGTACCCGCCATCAGCAGTGCGGCGTGCCCGCCGCCGGAGCCGCCGGCCAGATAGATCCTTTCGGTGTCCACGGCATAACGGTCACACACGAATTTCACCGCGGATTCGAGGTCCGCGATCACCAACGGGGAACCGCACGCCTCCGGGGTCCAGTTCGGCCCCCGGAACGCCGGAAAGAGGAAATGCCAGTCCAGCGCTTCGCACTGTTCCATGTACTCGTCGAAAGGCTGGGAAAGGTCCGCGCTCCAGGTGTGAAGGCACACCGCCAGCGGACGGGGCGCGGAATTGCGGGCCGGACTGAAAAGCGTCGGCTGCATGGAGGAATCGCCCGTGGATAAAAAGGCGATCCGGGAGACGGAACGTGACGGCTTCATGAAACTCCTTTCGTTTTGCAGTACGATTTTTCCGCCCTCGGGCGGAAGGTCTCAGTTGTCCGGGCAAAGCGGAAATTCCGGATTCTGACGCTTGATCTCGTTGGTGACCCGCACGACCTCCAGCGCCTGCTCCACGGTGATCGGGAACGGAACGCTATCCCGAATCGCCCGATAAAGTTCATGGTAGATGCTGTAGAAGTTGTGCCCCGAAGCAGGTTCGACCATGATGGTCTTGCGGATCCAGCGCAGCGGCGTCCGCCCGGAAAAACCGCCGTTCAGCGGCGGCGTGCCGGGATCGGCGACATGGGTCGGTTCGGCGCAATCCGGGTGGAGGTAGCGCAGACGGATGTCCTGTTCGTCCGCGCAGACCAGAGTCCCGCGAGTGCCGTATACGGTGTATACCGGTCCGGGAATGGCCACCCCACCGGAAATTTCCAGATCCACGATCCGGCGGTTCCGGCCGCGCAGCACGACTTTGAGATGGTCCTCGGCGTCGCCCCGGGCGGCGATCCGCTTCAAATCGCTCCAGACCGACTCCACCGGAGCGTCCAGCAGCCGAAGCGCGTGGTCGATGATATGCGGCCCCCAGTTGTTCAACTGCCCGCCGCCGCAGCCGACGATCGCCTGCCAGTCGTCCCGAATCTGGAAATCGTGCCGGCAGAGTTTGATCTCGTAGACTTCGCCCAGGATCCCGGAGGCGATGATCTCCCGAATATGTGCGAACGCCGCCTCAAAACGGCGGTTGTGCCGCAGAAAGAGTTTTCCGGGATGCCGTTCCGCCGCCTGCCGCAGTCTTTCGCCGCCGGCAACGGTCAGCGCGACCGGCTTCTCCGCGAACACACGGTACCCGGCCTCCAGCGCCTGAATATCGCACTCGACATGATCCGGGGAACGGACTGCGACCACGACCAGTTCCATCTCCGGGTCCCGCAGAAAACTCCCGCTGTCGGTATAGGTGCGCGCTTCGGGGACCCGGGCGGCGAACATCTCGCACCGCTCCGGGAGGAGATCGCACCCGGCCACGATCTCGAATTCGTCGGGATAACGTCCGATCTCTCCGATATGCATGCCGTAACCGGCCCGGCCCAATCCCCAGATGCCGACTTTGATCTTTCCGTGTTTCGTCATTTCCTCCACGCTCCTGTCACGCAAACAATTCCTTCAAAACATCCAGACTGATTTTCAGTTCTTTTTCCGGGTCCGCCATGTGGGTGTCGTGTTCGACGAAGACCCAGCCGTCGTAACCGACCTCCCGGAGCGCCCGGGCACATTCCCGGTAATCCACCACGCCGGCGTTGCCGCCGCCGAGTTCACAGAAGCGAAGGCGGGCGGGCCAGCGGTCAATGCCGATGGATTCGTCCTTGATGAACACATCCTTGAAATGCACGGACGCGATCCGGTCGGCATACCGGCGGATCAACGCCGCGCCGTCCCCGCCCGCACCGTAGATGTGGCCGATATCCAACAGCAGTTTGGCCTCCGGGCAATTGGCCATGAAACTCTCCACTTCCTGCTGGCTCTCGATCCGATTGCCCAGATGGTTGTGCAGCGCCGCGTCCACTCCGGCGCGCCGGGCGGCGGCGATGAACTGATTGGCCCGGCGGAAGAATACCTCCAGCGGATCCCGACGGTTGTCCCCGGTGACTTCGATCCAGACGTAAGGCTTGCCCAGCGCGGCGGTCCAGCGGATGCCGCGCTCGACCGACGGCCCGCGGCAGGTGGCGAAATCCATCCCCATCCGGCGGAAGCAGGCGGCTTTTTCCAGCGCTTCCGCCGGTTCGCCGGCGCTCAGCCGCTCCACACCATCGAAGCCGACCCGCCGAACCATTGCCAGTTCGGTCTCCAAATCGTAAAAACCGCCGTCCCAGACGTTGAGGCCGTAATCCGCAACTCCGAATCTCATACCGATTTCCCTTTCGTTACCTGTCCCGAATTAAAACTGTGCGAAAAAAAGTTGTTCCAGCGACGTCCCGGTCAGTTCCCACGTCCGGGGATCGACCCAGCGAAACCGATCGTCCCACGGCGGCGTGCGCCGTTCGGTCAACGCCACCCGGAAAGTCACCGGCGTCGGGATCCGCAGCGGACGATACTTCCCGATGTCGGTCAGCGCTGCGCGGGTCTTCTCGGTGATGAGCGCCCGGCTCTTTTCCAGGGACGGCAATCGGGCGCCGTTGCAGTGGAATCCCTTTTTTACCTCGCAGGTGACGGCGTCCGGGACCCATTGGGCCGCCTCGGCGCACGCTTTGTCGTCGCCGGACACCATCACTACCGGTACGCCGTGTTCTCCGGCGATGATCGCGTCGATCGCGATCTCGCCCGCCGGACGGCCGTTGATCCAGCAGTCCTGCCACGTCAGGTCCATCGTATGGTCCAGCACGGCTCCGGCAGTCCCCGCCCGACCGTGATAGCCGAGCAGAATCAATCCGGCGGCGCCGTCCAGATCGGCGAAACGCTGCCGGGGAGTCGTGCCGCTGATAAGATCGGCGCGCGGGTCGATCTCGTCCCTGCTGACGTTGAATCCGTCGCTGTGGCCGTCCCGGACGATGATCTCCGTCGCTCCGGCCCGCGCCGCGCCCTCCACACAGGCGTTGATGTCGCCGGCCATGAACCGTCCCCCCAGGCGCATCAGTTCATGATAACCCAGCGCCGGAGTCGTATACCGGTTGCAGCTGATGCCGCTGCACCCCTCCAAATCACAGAAAATATAAACTTTCATCGTTGCTGAAATTCCCGCCGCGCTGCGGCGGGGATCCCCTCGCGGCGCACGTTACTTCAATTCGGCCTTGACATTGGTGAAAACAGCCTTGCCGTCGGCGGCGACGCGCAGGGCGATGCGGAACGTCCCGACCGGCTTGTCAACGATCTCGTCTTTCTGCTGCACCGGATAACTGGTCGGGATTTCGACCTCTCCCGCAATTTTCTGAAAACCGTCCGTCGCCTCCAGTTCCGCCACCGGCAGATTGCAGATCCACGCTTTGTCCGGACCGTAGAGATAGAGCGTGACGGAGCATTTGCCGCTGCCCTTGACCATCGCGCTGACGGAGAGTTTTTTGCCCTCGGCCGTCGGAAACGCGCTGACGGTGTAGAATCCGGCATCCCGTCCGGCACTGGCGGCGATGTCAATGCCCTTGCCCTCGGGGGAGTCGGTCAGCGCGAACTGTCCGCCGCCCGACTTCTGGCAGATCCAGTACAGCGGCAGTCCGTCCGCCTTCAGTTTTTTGAATTGTCCGTCGATGTTCAGATTTCCGGCATAGAGGGCACACCCCAATCCGACGGCAAGCACAGACCACAGTTTTTTCATTTTTCCTTTTCCTTTCCTTGTTTGGTCTTGGAAGCGCTATGGACACCGGCGGGGGGTTTCCTCCCGCCGTCGAACCCGTACTGACGCAGAATGGAATCCCGCTTCAGTCTGAAATCCCCGTGCTCCGCGTCCCGCAGTCCGGGATCGGCGAAAACCGAATGCCGATCCAAACCGTGCGACTGCCACTGGCGGAACGTCAGACGCCGCTCCCCGCACAAAAAGACCAGATCGCACCTGCCGGACGGATTCCAGAAAATATTGTTGTCCGAAAAGATAAGGTCCCGCTCCAGCAGATGGTCGAACGTCAGTTTGACGGCGTCCTCCCCCTCGCAGAGAAAGAGGTTGTTCATCATGACGACCGCTTTGGAGCAGTTCGGTCCGGGAGAAGCGTAGCCGTCGTCGGCGTCCCGCCCGACTCCCGCGGCGCAGATGTGATTCAGTGCGAAAATATTGTTGCGCAGCACATTCTCCCGGCCGTAGTGCTGGTGAAATCCGTCGCAGGCGCAGTCGTAGACCAGATTGTGCTCGAAAACGATGTGAGAAGACCCCTCGTCCGCGTACAGCCCCCAGCCGCCGTAATAGCGGTTTTTGATCCCGTGCACGACGTTGCCGGCGACCCGGGTCCCGGGCTGAACGCCGAGAGTGTAGATGCCCCCCATGTCGCTGAGCAAACCCTTGCCCAGATCATGAATGTGGTTGTTCAATATCCGGTTCTCCCGGGCCATCGTCGGATGAAATCCCCACGTCCAGCCGCAGGAGATGCCGGAATAAAAGAGATCATGGATATGATTTCCCTCGACCAGACACGACGCGACCTGCGTCATGACGATCCCCAGCGCGCTGGGGAACCGCGATCCGCAATCGTGGATATGGTTCCCGGAGATGGTGACGTGGCTCGTATGGCGGTGCGGTTCGCGTCGGCAGGTCTCAAAATTGCCGCCGCTCACGGCAATGCCGCCGCCGCCGAGATGATGGAAATGATTGTTGCGCAGGAAAAGATTCCGCCCCGCCTCCGCGATGACCGCCGCGTACCACCCGCATCGGGATATCTCGCACTTCTCCACCGCGCAGTCCGCCGCGTCCGCGAAAAACAGCATCCCCGGCAACTGCACCGCGCCCTGCGCGCTCTGCTGATACTCGCAAGCCGGGTCGATCAGGCTGAAAAAGTCCCGATTGGCGTGGTTCGCCACCGGCTCATATCCCGGGTCGCGCAAATCGTAATCGGCTCCGGCCCGGGGGATATACGCACCGCCGTAACGGAATTCGAGGCCCCGCAGCGTGACGCCGCGCACCCCGTCGTCAAACCGGACCAGCACGCCCCGTTCCGGGAGGATCGCCGTAAAATTCCGCGTTCCTGCGGGCGGCAGATACCACAACTCGTGCGTCCGGCGGTCGAAATAATATTCATCCGGTTCCGTCAGCGCTTCCCGGACATTGTCGTACACAAACTCGGTATTCTCGGCTTTGGCGTCAAAAATGCGGCTGTTCGCGGTCCGGACCACCCCGGCATCCGGGTCGTACGCGGCCACGTTGAGATTCTCCTCGGTCCACCAATGGATCATCCGCACGGAGATATTTCCCGGGTCGGACCATTCGGGGTCGAAATCGCCCTTCTTCACCGGAAAAAAATCATTGCACCCCGGCAGCGCGTAACTGCCGTGGTCGTGTTTCAATCCGTCATCGGCAACGCGGAGAAACCCCTCCTTGGGCCAGCGCGCCGGTCGGACGGCACGGCCGTCGACGTACAGAAACGGCACCGCGTCCACGTGTTTCGGCAGAGAACACCGGTACATCCGGCGGCCGTTGAGCACGGCAGGCGTCCACCCGGCCAGCGGACGGCCCCCGGAGATAACGACCCGGTCGCGTCCGTACGGCATGATCTCCACCGGAAACGCCGCGTAAAAGTGAAGCGGCGCCGGCAGGAAATACTCCCCTTCATGGACCAGAATACGGGAGACTCCGCTCAAGGTCCCGGATCCATGCCGCCGGGCCAGCGCGTCATAAGCGGTCTGAATATCCGGCACGGCGTCTGCGGCGGTCTCGCCCGAGTTGCCGTTCCGCCCGGTCAATGCGACATGCAGTTCCATCACTTCCATACTCCCGCTCACCGGAAATTTTCCCTCAGATAATTCAGGATCACCTCGGCCATCACCCGTCCCCCTCTGGCGGACAGATGCACTCCGTCGTCAATGTAGAGCGACGCGCGGTCCGGGACCCGGCGCATCGCGGAGAGGATGTCGATGTAATCCGCGTTCAGCGCGGCGCAGACCTCGCGGTTGACCCGGTCGTAGGCGTCCACCAGTTCCGGCTTGCCGAAAAGCACAAAATCCCGGTCGGTGGGAATATTCTCCGCCCGCCGCAGGTTGGACTCCGGGTCCGACGGACTGGGGGAGAGGACCGCGATCTTCGCTTTGGTCCTGCGGCGGATGAAATTGATGACGTAGGCGAGAATCCGTTTCTGTTTTTCCGGCGGGACCAGCGGCACGGCGTAGTTCTGCGAGCGGTGGCAGCGGGTGTCATTGGGGCCCAGTTCGATCAGCACGAGATCGTACCGGTCTTTGAAAAGGTCCTGATACATCTCCTGCCGGTACCCCGCTTTCATGCCGGGCATGGTCCCGACCAGCCGTTCCTGCACCCGGTCCAGATAGTCGCCGCCGACGCCGGCGTTGCGAAACGTGAACATCCCCGGATTATTCGCATTCATTCCGAGACTGATCCGGTCCACAAAATTGTACCCCCGGAAGAAATCGGACAGACTGTCGCCGATGACCAGCATGCGCACCGGGCGGCTCAATTTGATCTGTCCGGCGATCTCGGCGTCCCGCCGACACTCCTCCGCAGTCTCCCGAAGCGCGAAGGCGCTGCCGGTCACGCCGCCGGTGTAGACGTGGACGGCGAGACGCTCCTTAAATTCCGGCGGCGGAATCACCGTCACATTGCCGTCGGCGTCGGCGCGGGCCGTGGATTTCGTCTGCTTCAGGTCCTGCCATACGGAAACCGAGACGGTCCGGCCGGGCAGATTGGTCCTGAATACGAAAGGTCGGAGTTGCGCCGGGTCGCTGACGACCTGCATCATCCCGTCGGAAATCTTCACATCCGGATCGGAGTGGACCGTCATGGTGAATTTCTCCGCCACCAGTTCGGCTTCGCCGTTGAGTTCGATGTACGGCCGCATGGAATCGTACGCCATCGGCGCGACGATCTCCACCTGATGATCGGTCATGGTTTCACTCAGCATGATCGGCTCTCCCGGGACCAGATCCACCGGATTGGGCCGATAGCCGCCGTAAGAGAGCAGACCCAGCGTCATCTTTCCCCGGCCCCGGCACCGGATGCTCAACCGGATCGCGGTCCCCTCCCGAAATTCGACCCGGGGGACCCACTTGTAGACGCGGGCGTAGACCCTGTCGTTTTCACGGGTGGATTCCACGCGCAGATATTTCCGCCCGTCGATCTCCGGACGGCTCAGTTTGCCCGCCCAGTACGACGCACCCTTCCACCCAGCCTGCGAGATGTTGAAATCATCCCGGGTCAGCGTGATCTCCGCGCCGAACAGCAGCAGCGGAAGCGACATCCAAGCCGCGACAAGCGATCGTTTCATATCGTTTTTTCTCCCCGATTTCCCACGATTTCCTATTCACTCCGGCGGGGTTTCCCCGACCGGTCCGATCCGTCAGCCCGCCCGTCCGGGAGATTGCCTCACCGCACCGGGATGAAGGATTCCTCCCCCGTAAAGGCGGCAATGGTTTCCGTCAGCAGTTGCACCGCGGCAAACGCGTCCCGGAGGTCGCACATCTCCACCTGGCTGTGCATGTAGCGGTTGGGAATGCCGATCAGCGCGGTGGCCGCCCCTCCCCGGGCGAGTTGGATCATCGTCGCGTCGGTACCTCCGGTGGCCCGGTGGGAGACAAATTCCTGATAGGGAATTTCTTTCGCTTTGGCCGTGTCCCGGAGCATTTGCCCGAGAACGATATTGTTGTCGCAACTGCGCGCCAGCGCGGGCCCCCGGCCCAGCGCGACGTCACCATACTGTTTTTTGGGAATGTCCGGCAGATCGGCGGCAAAATCCACGTCGATGGCAAATCCCACCTGCGGCGCCACGGCGAAACTGCCCGCGACGGCCCCCCGGTAGCCGACCTCCTCCTGCACCGCGCCGACGCCGAATACCGCCACGTTGAGTTTGCGCTTCGCCAAAGCCCGCATGGTCTCGGCCACGACGAAAGCGCCGATCTTGTCGTCCGTGCCTTTGGAGATGAAGCGGTTGGCGTTGAGCATGCGGAAGTTGCTCCGCATCGCCACCGGATCGCCGACGGAAACCAGTTTTTCCGCTTCCTCCCGGCTCTCCGCGCCGATGTCGATCCACATATCCTCCAATTCCACCGCTTTATCGTGTTCGGCGGCGGAGAGAAGGTGGATCGGCTTTTTTCCGATGACGCCGGGGACCCGGCCCCGCGCGGTGAGGATATCCACTTCGCTGGACGGCACGTTGAGTTTGTCGATCCCTCCGTTGCGGCGGAAGTAGAGCAGTCCCTCGTCGGAGATGTAGACGATCTGGAGTCCGATCTCATCGTAGTGGCCGTCAAGCATCACCCGCATGGGGGCGTCGGGATTGAGAGCGGCGATGGTGTTGCCCATGACATCGCACCGGACGGCACAGCAGTCCGCGAGGTAATCCCGGAAAACCCGTGCCGCTTCCGCCTCGTACCCGGATGGGCTGGCGGTCCGCATCAGCGTTTCCAGAAAGGCAAGACTTTTTCGGTTGAACATCAATTTCCTCCTCCGTATCCCGGGGCCTTCTCCCTCCCCGTCCCCGACACCGGATAATTTACACGGGGAACAAAGTTTTTCAATGTTTTTTTGGGCAAAAAACAACCCGTTTTTATGAACAAAAGCACCACCATCCGCTCCCGCCTCTCCGGTTCAGTCCCGACACCTCACGATGGGCACGAGACCGGATGCCAGCGACATTGCGGTGCGCCGCGCCGCCTTTTCATCCCGGGTGGCGGTAAGGAAGATATCATAACTGAATTCCATGACCCCGTGCTGATTCCCGGCGAAATTGGTATCCCAGAAATTGTGAAAGATGATGGAATAAACATCGTTGATTTCCGGCGGCGGAGCCGTCAGACGGTCCAGCAGCCGCGGCGCGCCGAAGGAAAACAATCCGGCATCCGGCATCCCCAGCGCCAACTTGTCCTTTTGGTAAAAAATCACATCGTCCGTCACAAAGAAGTCCCGACACGAGCCGGGAAGTTGTTCCGCAAACGGCGTGAAAAATCCTCCCGCGGCGGAGATGCGGGGCAATTCCGCCGCGCACCCCAGCGGCAGTTTGACGGTGAAGACCATCGGCGACGGGTCCTCCAGACGGTCGATCCTGCAGGTGATCCTGAGGCGGGGAGAGTGCTTCCAGAGGATCATTTTCCGCTCGCCGCATCGCAAACTGCCGTGCCGGAACCTCTGCCGAAACTCAACAGTTTCCGGAAAATCCTCACGGACGCAGGCGTCGAATTCCGCCCGGGAACACTCCACTTCGCCCTTCCCTCCCGAGAACATCGCCTTGTACGTGGTGCGCTTGAAGTCTCCGGCGACGGTCAGCATGGAAAATTCCCCGGCTCCGGCCCGCAGAAACAGTTGATCGGCGGGAAGATTCCGCACCTGTGCCGGCCAGCCGCCGCAGTCCGACTCCACCTGCCACTCCGAGAGCGGAGATTTGGCGGCGGGGACCGCGTCGCGCAACAGCGAGTAACAACGAATCTCCCCCGGAAGCAACTCCCCCGACCACAGCAGTTTCACCGCCCCCGGCACCCGATCCTGATGCACCCGGGGGGTATTCCACACCGAGAAATGTTCCGGTTTGTCCGCCGGCAGGAAGAACCGGTCCCCCGCAACCGGAATCAGCGGAATGACGCGGCCGCTGCGCTCGTCCCTTGCCGCGGCATACTCTCCCCGCAGCGCTTCGGTGCGCAGCGGCACATACTCCGAGAGAGGCTCCGAAGTCAGATTCGCCAGACAGACCCGGTTGTCCACCGGCATATCCGCGACGGCGGCCCGCAGACCGTCGGCCCGGAGCAATTCAAATTCCGCCTGCGCCCGGTATGCGTACGCGGTCTTCTCCGCGGTGGCGCCTTCCGTCAGCGGACTCCACGGACGGGATGCGGAACTCCATGAACAGTAGCAGTGTTCGTCGAAAATCGACAAATCATGCACGGCCCGGGCGCAGAGCGGGTCCGCGGCGGGACGCCCGCCCAGGACCGGACTGCTCAATTGCCGATACACCCGTTTGGCCCGCCGCGAAGCGATGCACGTCCGCGGCATGGCCGCCATGCCGTTGGCCCACCAGTCCGGCCACGACCCGGAATATTCCGGGATCTCCGGCGACGTCTCCTCCATACGCCGGATGGCCCGGGAAAACGTGGTGAGGTTCAGACGCGGCTTGAGCCCGAGTCCATTCCAGAGGTGGACAAACTGCGGCAGTCCAGGCGTGGGGGGATCGTTGTCAAGCCGGTACGAATTGGTGCAGGACACCGGGATCTCCGGGTAGCGTCCGGCGCACCCGGCTTCCAGTCCGGCCAACTGCGAAAGCAGAAACTTGTGGCGGCGGCGGACATTTTCCTCGCTGGGCTCGTAGCGGTCGAATATCTCCGGCGGCCGGAACTGCAGATCCGACCACGCGGGGATCGGCCCGCGCCGCCACTCCTCCGGGAACATCAATTTCTCCCAGTTGTTGTAGTTGTCGTTCTGCCAGACCAGCAGCCGTTTCCCGTCGGGCAGACGCCAGTAAAACGCCTGGGACGCCGGAGCGAGGGGGAAGCCCATGTAAGAGTTCGGACTCATCCACACCTGTTCCACTCCGAGTTCGGCGGCTTTCATCACTCCGCCCAGCGGCAATCCGTTGACGTCGATCTGGATCAGCGTCCGGCAGTGCAACTGCCGACGCACCTCCGGGGGGAGGTAATTCAGTCCCCACGCCCATTCGTCCTCGTTCATGTAGCCGTTCTGGTGGACGGCCATCGCTCCCGCGTCAAACTGTCCGGCATCGGCCAGTTCCGCCAGCATCCGCCGTTCGGCCGGGGACGCGTCGCGCCACCAGCCGAGCACCGGCAACGTCGTCTCCGCCGTCCAGCAGAAGCGTTCTCCGTCCGGCAGATGTCGGGTCGCCGCCATCAGTTCGACCGCCGCGGCGAAATTGCGCCGGTGAATGATCCCGGTCACCGCCGGCAGATCGGTGTACCCGATATCGTGATGCGAATGCTGAACGATATTCAGCGTTTCAATAAACCCCATATCCATGCTCCTGTCAAGGCGATGCCTTCCACCATTCATTTTGCCGCGTCACCACCGGGCGGGACCAGCATGGCCTCCTTTTCCGGAGTGAACCAGCCGCCGGACCCCCTGCCGAACCGGAGTGAAAAATCCTGCTCCGGCTCGACCCGGATGCACCAGACTTTGCCGCGATCCTCCGGTCTGACCGCAATCCGGAAATATCGGCTCTCATTGTAATTGCCCGAATATTCAAACCGCTTGGTCCCGTCCGGCCCCCATACGACCACCCGGCCCGGTTCGACCGGGCCGCCGTCGGCGCAACTGAATTCAAAAGCGTCCGCCCCGGGGTCCGGCACGAAATACAGCGGCATCGCCTCCTCGAAAAAGTAATACGGTCCCTCTTTCGTCGCGGAGTAGGCGTAGTGGGAAACGCCCTCCGGACGAAGTTTGAAGAAATTGCCGTCGACCCGCAACGTATACGTGCCGGGGCGGGGGACCGGAATGCTCAGATTTCTCACCTCGCCGAGCGGGATATCCGCCGCGCCGGAAGCGAGGAGTTTGCCGTCCCCGTCGGCAAGTTTCCAGGCGACTTTGGCCGGGCGGCTCCAGCCGGGAGCGATCCCGACTTTGAAGACGGACGATTCGCCGACCTGCGCCGCCAGCGTCGCTCCGTGGCGGATGCGGCGGCTCCATTCCGGCTGCGCCACGCCCTTCCCGTGCGGCTTGAGGTGAAACTGCCGGAACAGGATGGTGAAGTCCGCGCCGACGGTATCCCCCGGTTCAGGGGTATAGCCGAGCCGGACCCGGACGCGGACCGGTTTCGCCGACGGCTCGGCAGACGACTGCCGCCGGAACGCAAGTTTCGTCTCCAGCACGGTTCCGGGAGCGATATTCCGCGGCAGACGCTCCGTTTCCGCTAAAGTCCATCCGTCCGCACAGGCGGCGGCGAAGTACAGCGGCAGCGGCACCGGCGCGAAGTTCGTGATCTTCACCGGCACGGTGCACTGATCCGTACCGCTGCTGATGGTGAAGGAATCGTCCTTGCCGCCGATCTGGAGCATCAGGGGTTCCGCCACCTCCGCATGGTGCAGAGCGGCGGTGCTGAAACGCAGCCCCCCCACGGAAAATTCACGGACAAAGAGCAGACGGAATACGTCGACTTCCGTGGAATGCCGGAGCGCGGTGAGGTCGAAGCCCCCGTCCGCCGGAGCGATCCGCAATTCGCTGCGCCGGTTTTCATTCAACAGCGTCAAACGTCCCCCCGTCGGCGGGCGGACGCGCCAGTTGGCCGCAAGACCGCGGATCAGCCAGTCGTGGTCTTTCACCACTTCGGCCCATCGTCCCGTCGCCGCGAATGTGACCGCGTTGGCAAGCGCCAGAGTACGTCTGCCAAGTTCGTACCGTTCGCGGGCGAGATTGTCGCCGCCCGTCAGCAGTTCCTCCCCCGCCGCCGCCATCCGCCGGGAGTACCCGGCCAGCGCGGACAGGGTCAACTCCGCCGGCTTCGGCAGTTCCCGGCTCGAGCGGAAGGCGCAGAAGCGCCATTTTCCCGGAGACAAAACGATCCCGCCGTCAAGCGCCGCCAGCGGGGAGCCCCCCGACGCGGGAACGGCGAACATCACGTCATTGTCGCCGCCGCGCAGGATCGTCCGGCCCGCCGCATCCACCGTGCCCGACACGATCCCCGAATCCAGCCTCACCGTCGCCGCCGCGTCTCCCTCCAGCGTCACGCCGGAGGGCTGAAGCAGATGAAAGGACCGGTACCGGTCCCCCCGGGGCCCGCCGCGCCCCTCCCGCGACGGCCAGTTGACCGGAACACAGCGAAGCGGCGCTCCGGCGGCATCCCGCAGCGAGATTTTTCCCCGGTGATGGCGCGTGAACGCACTGTCGCAGCCGAAAAGTTCCGCCGACTCCGCGGCCAATTCCGGGAAAGCGCCGTTCTTATCCGCCGTCGCCGGGATCCACCGCTCCGGGAGCAGAGGCCGGATCGCCGGAGCGTCGTCCCTGATCTCCAGAACCATCGCCCGGTCCGCCGGAAGCGTGAACCGCAGTGTTTCCCGCTCCTCAAGTTTCCGCAGCGGCGCCGCCGGCAGCGGCCAACTGCGCCAGAGCGTCCGGCCGGAAACCGACAGTTTGACCGGGTCGATCACCACGGAGATTTTTTGTTCGGAGCCGCTGATGTTGGCCAGCGTCAACGCGAAATTGCCGTTCCGCCCCCGCCATGCTCCGGAAAGCACCGCCGGGCCGACCCACGGGAAGCCGAGATGATCGCCCTTCAGCGTGACCCGGTGAGGCGCGCTGACGACTCCCAATGCGCTGCCGCCCAGCGCATCGGGAGTTTCGACTTCCGCGCATTCGATCCTGACCCCGGAGCCGAGGTACGGATACCCCGCCTGATACCAGGCGTGAACCAGTTCCCGCGTATAAAGATCATGGGGAGTTCCGGGATCCTGCAAGGTGAGAGAACAGTACGTCAACTGAACGCCCCAGACAAAACTGAGTCCCATCTCCCACCGCAGCATGTCCAGCGGAATCTGCTGGGAGCAGTCGGATCCGTACGTCATCGCCCGATCATGGTAGATGTAGCCGAAAAGCGGAAACGCATCATTGACCTGCCGCCCGTGCCACGCGTAACGGGTGAGGTCCAGCATCAGGAAGTAGTCAACAAGGCCGATGTAATTTTCGGAAAATCCTTCGGAGCAGAGAAACACATCGGGATTCAGCCGGTTCAGTTCCTTCCGCATGTCGCGGAGCATCCGGATATTGCCGTCGGCCCAGTACGTTCCTCCGTTCGGCCGATGCAGGTCCCCGTTGTAGCACAGTTTGCCGCCGCACGCCATGACGTCAAGATACTGCCCGTTGGTCCCGTACTGCCCGAACAGTTTTTCGGTGAGGTCCTGATACGCCCGGCGCCACTTCGGAGAGGCCGGATTCATCCACGAATTGGGACTGCCGTGCAGCATCCAGACATACGGGACGTTATCGGAATCCAGCGCGGCGGCATCCGCCATCTCCTTGTACGAGTCGGCCCGCTGATCCCAGATCGCGCAGCAGACGTAGGGCGCGACACCGACACCGGCCCGGCGCAGGACATCCACGCCTTCGCGGAAATGGGCCAGAGAAGGCAGATAATGGAGGTTGCGGTGATCGAAGGCGTAGACGCCGTAACGCGCCCAGTGGGCATTCACCGGGACCTGAAGGAACTGTCGTATTTTCAGAATTTCCGGTACTGCCTTGTCCGCGCCGAAATAAAACTTCGCCCAGAATGTGCCCTCCTCCATGCGGTCCCGGATCAGCGCGGAACCGGACAGCCACGGACGGTTCCGCACCAAATCCCGGTAGAGCGCGGTCGCGGTCCCGACCCCTCCGTTGAAAACCCCGAGTTTCACCGCATAGGGCATCGCATAAGTGAAGCGTTTCAGTCCCGGGCCCGCATTCATCGGCCAATGCGGAAACGCGGGATAGTGGACCGGCGCCATCGAAAACACCCCGCCGCGGCGCTGACCGGCGATGCGCAGACTTTTGAAGTGATTGCCGTCGTCGTCCGCGGCGAGAAAGAGCCCCGTTTCATCCTGAAACGCGCCCCGCAGGTAGCCGTTGACGTAAAAATCCCGCCCCGGCACCCGGGACGCGGGGGCAAGCCGACTGCCGAAAAACGCGGCGAACTGCATGGACCACCGTCCGGGGTTGTGCAGTTCCTGAAAATTCATCCGCTGCCCGGGAGCGCGGACCAGCCGCCCCAAGTCTTCCCCGTAGATCAGATAATCGTCCCCGAGCGATTCCAGCGCGTCCAGACGCGGGAACGCGGCATTCTGAATCCACGGGGCGGGATTCCCGGAGGTTTCCGCCCGCAGTCGCCAGGACGCGAGCGCCGAATCGTCCGGCAGTTCCACCGTTGCCGTCACATTCAGACTGCCGCCGGCGACTTCGATCCCGGTCCAGGAGATCGTCAGGATCTGCCGCCGCCCGTCCCGGGACAGTTGAAATTTCGCCGGAAACGCGCCCTGCAGGTCCGGCAGCGGAACCGGGGAATCATTCAGCAGGCGCACACTCCACAGCGCCGGGGGATCTTTCTGCGTCACGGCCCGCCGGGTGGATTTGTTCAGCACGGACTTCAGCGCGCCGGTCGCGGAGAAATCGAATTTCACTTCGGAATTTTCCAAAGTCGCCCCGCCCCCGAGCGCCCCCAGACACCCGAAAAGCATCCACGCGGCAAACATCCATTTCCTCATGTCCCGTCTCCTTTCCCGTTACGGACACCCTTCCATCCATACTCGCGCATTCATGGGGGTAATGTAGCCACAAAAATGCATTTTTTCAATCATCACTCTCCGTATTTCCTACTCATTTTTATGAAGAAAGTCACCATAAAACCAATTATTCCCCGGCGCTCCGGAGCGTCAAGGCCGCTGTGACGGAGAAAAATTCATATCATCGAGTGTTCCGGCGCAATTCCCCCATGTCAGAAACCATCCGCCCGGGCGAACTGGACGGACAGTTCGTTTCCGCTTGATCGGCACCTGATCCGTGATGTGCGCGGTGCTGACGTCCCGGCCAGAACCCCGGTCCGGGACCGGTGCGAGGTCCGCATCTTCCGGCACCGCCGGTCAATATGACATGACATCTCCAGTCAAGAATCCCGCCCGAATTTGGAATCTCCACAAAATCTCCCTGCGGCGGCGGGTGGACCGCCTCGCACTCAAACCGCCCCGTTTTGAGTGTTCCAGCTGATCGCGGAGCAGTTGGGCTGGGCCCCCGGCGACCTCGAGGTCATCACCGCCGGCGTCAACCACATGAACTGGCTTTTCGACATCCGGCACAGGGACACCGGGAAAAGCTGCATGGCGGAGTTTCTCTCCAGGATCGAAAGTTTCGAATACTGGCACAGGAATTTCCCGAACGTCCCTGAACAGCGTTTCTCGCTTGAAGTTCCTGATTTTTTCGGGATGTACCCGGTCGGATACGACGAGCATATCGTCGAATACATGCCCTTTTTCTCCGAACCGGAGATCCAGCGGGAATTCGGCTTGAAAAGTCTCACCGATTTTTGACGCAGAAGAAATCTCATACGCTGGAAACCCAGCGTCTGCTCGGCAAAAATTACGACAAACCGCCATTTCCGGTCGATCCGGATCACCCGTACTACGCGGAAAATTCCTGCAAGGTCATCACCGCGCTCGAAACGAATACTCAGACCTATTTCGACGCGATCAACATCCGCAACAACGGAGCCGTCGGCAACCTGCCGGACGATGTGATCCTCGACATTCCGAGGCTGGCCGTCGGCGGCGCGGTCCGTACCGCCGCGGCTGCCGATTCGCCCAACTCGACGTGTTCAAAGACCGTGTCGGAATCAATAACTTCGACTGGTCTTCCAGTCGCCGCTGGTGATGATCTTTGCCTGCGGCGGGAGTTCGTTCATGATGTAGCCCCACGCCTCGACCGTACCGCCGTCTGCCACGACTGCAACAATGCTGCGATCATACAGCATTTGCCGACCGGAAAATCTCCTGTACTGCTGGTTTTGGGGGAAGATCCGCGACCGGAGAAATTCGGTTCGTTCTCTCCCGACCGGGTATTCAATTTTTCTCATCTGGCTTCGCTTGAGAACGGACGGATTATTTTCGCCCCGGAGCATATTCAGAAACAGATGAGCGCCCGGGTTTCTCGCGTCGAAATCGTGAAAAAAGTTCTCGGCAGAAACAGTGTGATCGGTGATGCCATCATAAAAATGAAAAACGAACTGCGGGAATTCATGCGGGGTGTATACTCCGATTTCGAACAGGCGGAGAAATCCGGGCGGGAGCCTGTTTTTGAAGGAATCAGGCAAAATCAACTTGCCGTGCTTGCCGGGGTGACTCCGGTAATCGTAACCAGGGCCTTGAAGAGAGACATGGAACTCAAGGCGCTGTTCGACGCGGCAAAATCTCAGCGAAGCGTTCAGGTCGGCGCAGGCCGACACCTCCCGCCGGGAGCGATGTTCCGGAAATTTTTCCGGGACGGTTGAGCGGGAGGCGGTTGACCGCGCTGATTAAAAAATCAGGTAATGTTTAGGGCATCTCTATTTATTCGGGGATAAATTGAGATGACGCTGGCAAAGGAACGCGAGAGGATGTACATTACAGCATCAATGACAGGAGGACAGGATGCTGAACGGATTATTTGACATAGACAATCGTCTGGATTATCTGA
>JALEMG010000062.1 GCA_022768375.1 Lentisphaeria bacterium | reverse complement strand
TTTTTTCAGATTCTGAGTGTGTTTCAAACACACCGCTTCGATTTTCGCAAATCCCTTTACACCAACGGCTTTTAGCGCTTTTGAATAAAAGATTCTCTTTTTATCAGAAATCAAACGGGGAAAAATAAATGGCGGAGAGAGAGGGATTCGAACCCTCGGAAAGGTTTCCCCTTCGCAGGTTTAGCAAACCTGTGCTTTCGGCCGCTCAGCCATCTCTCCGCTGCACGGGGCACTTTTCCAGTCCGCCCCGCAGGACTGCAATCGGACTCGAAGAACTTACTTGACGCGGCGGATGCCGAGTTCGTCCGTCAGTTCAATGTACTTTGCGCGGTTCTCTTTCGCCAGATACGCCAGAAGTTTCTTGCGCAGTGCGACCATCGCCAGCAATCCGCGCCGGGTGCTGTGGTCCTTCTTATTGTTCCGCAGATGCTCCGTCAGGGTCCCGATGCGCGAACTCAACAGCGCGATCTGGACCTCCGGCGAACCGGTGTCACCCTCTTTGCGGGCAAATTTTTTGATGATCTCCTGCTTGACAGCCTTGTCCATTTTCCCGTTCTCCCTGAAAATTTCTTTCGCGTTCCTCAGCACCGGGTCCGGACAACAGTGCCCGAGCCGAACGAACCGTACTTGCTTAATATAGCACGCCGCATCCGATTTGCAAGGATCAATTCGGAGTTTTTTTGCAGATATCAGCGATCTTTTCCGCGATTTGTCCTACCGTCAACCCGTTCGCCGCCCGCAAAAGCGGCACCTCCCCGTGGGGGACAGGGCGGTCGTCCTCCCAGCCGAATGCGTGAATTGCCTGATGCGGCATGTCGTCCAGCGCTTCGCGCAGTGCGGAAGCCAGTCCGCCGGAAATGCAGTGGTCTTCGATGGTAAATTGCCGCCGCGCGGCGAAACGCCGGGCCAACTCCCGGTCAAACGGCTTGAGAAAGCGCGCGTCCACCACGGTACAGTTCCACGGCCGCAGCGCGGGCGATTCCGCCGCCTGCAGCGCGGTTTCGACCTCCGCGCCGCATCCCCAGATCACCGGCGAATCCTCTCCGCCCGTGCGCCGGATCACCGCCCGGCCCATGCGGAAGGGCACAACCTCCCGCGCCGCCGCGCCCTTTCCCCGGGGATAGCGCAGAATCACTGGCGCGGCCAGGTCCAACGCGAACCGCAGTGCGGCCTCGATCTCCGCTTCCTCCGACGGCGCGATCAGCGTGACGTTGGGAAGCGCCCGCAGAAATCCGCAGTTGTAGATGCCGTGGTGCGTCGGCCCGTCGGGAACCGCCCCGGCCCGGTCCACCGCGATAATCACCGGCAGCGACGCCAGCGCGATGTCGTGATACACCGAATCCAGCGCCCGCTGCAAAAACGTATCGTAAAACGCGCACACCGGCCGCTTCCCCCCGATGGCCAGCCCCGCGGCGAAGGTCAGCGCATGGGATTCCGCGATGCCCACGTCGAAGCACCGCTCCGGATAGCGCAGGGAAAACCGGGACAGCCCGGTGCCTTCGATCATTGCCGGACACACCGCCGCCAGGTCTTCCCTCTCTCCGGCAAGTTGTTCCATCGCCCGTCCGAACGCAGCGGAGAAACCGCCGCCGGACCCGGACATGGTTCCCGTTTCCGGGTCACATCCGGCGATCCCGTGATACCGGATGGGGTCGGCACAGGCGAATTCCACCCCGTGGCCCTTTTCCGTCACCACGTGGAGCAGGACCGGTCCCTCGATCCGCCGCAGCCGCCGCAGGGTCGGCAGCAGTTGTCCGAGATCATTGCCGTCGATCGCGCCGAAATACCGGAAGCCGAACGTCTCAAACAGCACGGCCGGAGGCAGGAACACGCTTTTGCCCGCTTCGTAGACCCGGGTGAACAGCAATTTCAGGCGGGGCAGCGGCGCCAGCATCCGCTTGAGCGCGGACCGAAAGCGATTGTACGACACCGCGGCGATCACCCGGTTCAGCAGCCGGGACAAAGTTCCGACGTTCCCGGAAATGGACATCCGGTTGTCGTTCAGAATCAAGATCAGCCGTCGGCGGCCGGGACATTCGGCCACCTGGTTCAGCGCTTCAAAGGTTATGCCGTTCCCGGCGGCGCCGTCTCCCACGACCGCGATGACTTTATCCGGATCGTCGGGAGCGGCGGCGGCGTATCCAAGCGCCTCGGATAACGCAACTCCGGCGTGACCGGCCACCGCCGGGTCCGCCGGAGACTCCTCCGGATGGGGAAATCCGCCGACGCCGCCGCACCGCCGCAACTTGGCGAATCCCTCCCGGCGGCCGGTCAGCAGTTTGTGCGCGTACGCCTGGTGCCCGACGTCGAAAAACACCTTCTCCCGCGGCGTATCGAACACCCGGTGCAGCGCCACGATCAACTCCACCGCCCCCAGACTGGAGGCCAGATGGCCCCCGTTACGGCTGACGGATTCCAGAATCTCCCGGCGCAACTCCTTCGCCGCCGCGGGCAGTTCCCGCTCCGGCAGCCGACGCAACTCCTCGGGACTATTGACGGGCGGCATCACCGGAATTTTCCGCATTCAGGCCCCCGAAGCGGCGTTCCCGTCCCTCGAAAGACGCCAGCGCCGCCTTGAGATCGTCCTCGCCGAAATCCGGCCAGAACACCGGGGTGACGTAAAGTTCGGCGTACGACAACTGCCACAGCAGGAAATTGCTGATCCGCAGATTGCCGCCGGTGCGGATCATCAGGTCCGGGTCCGGCATGTCCGGCAGATAGAGGTAGTCGCGGAACTCCGCCTCCGTGACCGGTTTTTTCGACTTCCGCTCCCGCAGAATCTTATTCACCGCGTCGACGATCTCGGCGCGCCCGCCGTAACTTAAGGCCACATTGATGGTGAATCCGTCGTTGTCTTTGGTCTTCTCGATCGCATTGAGCAGCGCGGTCCGGGAAGCCAGCGGCAGATCGGCGGTCCGGCCGATGGTCCGCAGCCGGACGTTGTTCTCCATCATCTTCGGCAATTCGGAGGAGGCGAACTCCACGATCAGTCCCATCAGGGCGGAAACTTCCGCTTCCGGGCGCTTCCAATTCTCCGTGCTGAACGCGTAAATGGTCAAATACTTGATCCCCAGTTTCCGGGCCGCGTCCGCCACCACGGAAATCTGTTTCGCCCCGGCCCGGTGCCCCTCGCTGCGGGAAAGTCCCCGCTGCGTCGCCCAGCGGCCGTTGCCGTCCATAATGATCGCCACATGCTGAATCATGCCGAATCCTCTCTGTTTATTCCCGATGCGGCGGAATCACTCCGCCAGTCCCATAAGATACCCCGACGGGGAAGATTTGTCAATTTTTCACATGAATTTTTCCCGGGATATTTGCAAATTCCCCGACTCGGCGCTATATTTACTCCGTTGTCTGCGATGCGAGTGTAGCTCAGTTGGTAGAGCATCACGTTGCCAACGTGATTGTCGCCGGTTCGATTCCGGTCACTCGCTCCATTTTTTTGCCCGCGCGCCAGCGCTTCGATCCCGGACACACAAAAAAAACCGGGGCGGACCCGACCGACCGCCCCGGATGCGATTTTCCCGGACAAACTATTTCTTCCGCGCGGAAAAACCGAATCGGCCCAGTTCTCGCCCCAGAGCGAAGTACCCGCCGTGGGCGTATGCCAGCAGATCGGCTTTGGCGATGTCGAAACGGCCGTTCTCATCCACCAGCGACGCTTCCACCTGCACCGCAACCACTTCGCCGACGTACAGCAGGTGGGAACCGAGGTCCAGCGTATGCCGGACCCGGCACTCCAGAGAAACGGGACACTCGGACACCACCGGGGCCGTCACCTTGTCGCCCGGAAGCGCGGTAAAACCGCACGCGGCGAACTTATCCACGTCCCGGCCCGACACCATGCCGCAGAAATCGACCTGCCGGGCCATGGACGCGCCGGGAATATTCACCGTGAACATCCCGGTAGCCTCAACCAGCCCCCGGGAGTAGCGTTCCGGGCGAATGCCGATCCCCACCGCCGGAGGATCGCTGGCCAGCGTGCCGGCCCAGGCCACGGTGACGAGATTGTACTTGAAATCCCGATCGTCACCGCACCCCACCAGCACCACCGGCACGGGAGCCAACTGCGTCCCGCCGGGCCAGATCAGTTTCCGGCCCATCTCACTTGTTTTCCCCGACCCGGCGCAGGAGGTCCTTCAGTTGCTCCGGCGACCGCTTCGTTTTCTGATTCAACACGCCGATGACCTGTTCCGCATCGGTGTAGTTCTCAAGTTCGATCACCTCGACGTGACCATCCAGAAACAGGATGTTGACCCGGTTCGCAACACTTCCGGGGGCGTCAAACGCGACCGGAAACAGGCTCGGAGCCTGCTCCGCGCTGATTTTGACCCCGCCGCCGATGAAAATTTTGTCATTCAGAATATCTTCATCCGAAACCAGTTCCTTCAGCGCCTGCAGTCCGGCCTTGCCGTTCCGAGGCGGCAGGACCCCGTCATGGTCGGCGGCATAGACTTGCAGCGCAATGCCCAACTCCTTCATATCGCCCGTTCCCTTGACCGTTTTGGCCTTGTCCCGAGCCTTCTGCAGCATCGGCAACAGCGTGCTCATCTGGGCCAGCGGCAGTGTGCTCTGGAGCCGGAAAAGCGAGAAGTTGGACACCGCGACCCCGGCAATCCCTTCCGGGGTCCGGCGGTTGACCGCGGCGAAAAACAGCGGCTTCAAACGCAGGGCCATGGTCCCTTCCGACTGGGCTTCGATCAGCGTGTTGCCGAGATCGGTCAGGCTTTTGGGAATGTCCACCACGAAGTAATCGGTGCCCTCGGCGGGCAGGAACTTGGCATACTTGGCGTACACCGCGCGCTTGGCCAGCGTTTTTTCCGGCGCCGCAAGCATTTTCATATCGGAAACGAGTTGAACTTTGCCCGGGGCGTAGACCACCTGCGGCGCACCGGCCGGCACCGGCAGTTGGAGCGGAGCGGCATTGCTGCCCTCGGCGGGCGGCAGGATCGTTTTCAACTGCGCGCCGAGTTTCCCGTCGCGATCCGGCAGATCGATCCGCACGCCCAGATTCTCCAGCGAATCGCCGGTGATGAGGATGAACAACTCGCCGCTCATACTGCCGAGCAGGGAGTCCACGTCAATCCCCTCCTCCTTCAGCGACTCCACGGCGGAGACCAGATTGCTCAACTCCGGCGTCGCGGCGGCGGCGATCTCCGCCTTGACCTGCTGCCATACCGCGCCGGGAGCGATGTCGAGCGACAGGGCAAACCGGGTATCGAAGGGCAGGTCAAGCACGTTCACCGGCCGGTTCTTCGCCTCCCGATTGACCAGAACGGAGCGGGATTCCGGAGAGATCACCGTGAACGACTTGTAGACGAAACGCCGGTGCGCGACCTCGCTGGAACTGGCGGCCATCGCGCGGAACGACATCAAATCCAGCAGTTTCATCGCCACGTCCGCGCCTTTTTTCACCAGTTCGGGACTGACCTTGCCGTCCTCGTCCGCCGCGGCCAACTGGATCAGAAAATTCGGCAACTGCCGGTCAAGCACGAACATCATGGTCGTAAGATTCTGGTACATCAGCATCTCGCCGCCGGTATCGACGTGCTTGACCGCGGTGTGGAAAAACGGGTCCGCCGCCGTCAGGACAATGCCGCAGACGCATGCGATGCCGAGAAAGAACTTTTTCATCCGAAACCTCCTTTTTTCAGTGGTTGAAAGACTGTGTTAATTTAGTCCGCCGCAGGGGATTTTTCAAGCCATATTCCGAAAAAAAACGCTTTTCTCCTGCCGAAACGCGCCCGCCGGCCGGCCTTATCTCCGGGAAAAACCGCCGGTCCGGTTGATTTTTGTCCGCAAGCGGCTATATTAGACGGAAACCGCATGGGACATTTCGGCAGGGAGTTTTGGCGCATCATGGAAAATTCGGCGTTTCTGATCCTTTTTCTCGCATTCACCGGGCTGATGGGGCTGATCCCGTTTCTGCTCCGCAAATTCCACATCCCGCAGGTGATCTCCCTGCTCATCGTCGGCATGCTGATCGGACCGGGCGGCGCGGGGGTGGATCTGGTGCGCCTGATTTCCGGCTGGCTGAGTTTCCTCGGCACCCCCGGCATGGAAGCGGAAACCGCCCAACGGACCGCGGAAAGTTTCACCATGATCATCGACTCCCTCGGTTCTCTGGGGCTGATGCTGCTCATGGCGCTGGCCGGCATGGAGGCAGATTTCAAACTCATCAAGTCGGTGCGCGCGCCCGTCATCACCCTGAGCGTGCTGACCTTTCTGATCCCGGCGGTGGCCGGATACTGGGTCTACTGGTTTTTCCGGCCCGCGGATCTGGCGGGCAAACTGCTCTACGCCTCGCTTTTCGCCTCGCATTCGGTAGGCATCGTCTTCCCGGTCATGCGCGAACTCAAACTCAGCAAGACCCGGTTCGGCGCGGCGGTGCTGATCTCCACCGTGATCACCGACATCGCCAGCATCATCCTGCTGGCGGTCAGCGTCCAACTGCACCGCCAGAGCACGCAGATATCCCACATGGTGGGCAAGGGAACGCTGTCGCTTTTCGATCATGTCAGCGGCGACTTTTTCGGCAACAGTTTCGTCCCGGTTTTTCTGGCCATCGTCGTGCTTTACCTCGTTATCTCGGTGCTGGCGGTCTCCTCGGCGGGGAAACTGCTGCTCAAGCACTTCCATCCCGGCGAAGACGTGCTGATCACCTTTGTTCTGCTGGTCATTCTGACCACGGTGATCGTGGGCGAACTATTCGGCATCAATCTGGTGGTAGGGGCCTTCATCGCCGGGCTCGGGCTGTCGCGGGTGGTGCGCCAGCGGGACATGCTCCTTTTCCGGCGGATGGAGAGCATCGGCTACGGTTTTCTCATTCCGTTTCTCTTTGTCTCCATCGGCATGGAGACCGATCTTGCCGCGTTCGGCAACGCGGGGAACTGGCTGATCGTGGGCATGACCGTCGCCGGACTGGTCGTCAGCAAGATCTGTTCCGGCTACGCGGCCATGCGCTTCTGCGGTTTCAACCGCGCCCACGGGTTCGCGGCAGGACTGATGACCGTGCCGCAACTGTCCGCGACGCTGGCGGCGGCGGCCATCGGCAAGGATATCGGACTGCTGGACGGCAATTTTTTCAACGCGATCATCATCCTCTCCATCGTCACCACACTGCCGGTGCCTTCCCTGGTGCGGCTGATTCTGGAATACAACCGCAAAAGTTTTGAAACGCCCGCCGACTACCCCGTTCCCGGAGTGGTTCAGGAGGACGGTCTGCTTTGACCTCTCCGACGCTTCGACGCCGAAACGAGGGGTCATTTGTCTTGATTTTTTACAATATAAAATTAAAATTTTTATCACCAAATTCTTTGACAAACCGTCCGCAAAGTGGTATTGTATGATCGTCGCCGGGAACACCGGTCAGGAAACAACCAAAACCAGGGGAATATTTCATGAAAGCCAAGATTTTCACCGTCGCCGCGACACTCGCTTCCACCGTCATCGCCGTCCCCGTTCCGGAAGCGGTCACCATCCGGGCCGACCGGCCGAGCGCCGTATACAAAGTCGGAGAGAGGATCGACTTCACCGTGACCGGACCGCTGGACAACGTCACCTGCCGCATCAGCGACGGCAAAAGCGAGACGGCGCCGCAGCCGCTGACCGAAGGCAAAATATCGGTCCCGGCCCAAACTCCGGGATTCGTCCTGGTGACGCTGGATTTGGGCAAGGATAAAAACGGCCGGCCCCAAACCGTCTGCGCGGGCGCGGCGGTGGAACCGGAAAAAATCCGTCCCGGAGTGAAGATGCCGGACGATTTCGAGGCGTTCTGGAAGCGGGAAGTCGCCGCCATGCGCGGGGCGAAACGGGAAGTTCTGAAAATGGAAGCCATTTCCGACGAATACCTCCCGGCGGGTTTCGTCGGTTACAACGTCGCGGTCAAACAGGGCGACGTCATTGCCACCGGCTATCTGGTCATGCCGGAAGCGGCCGCGGCGCACTCGCTCCCGGCGGTGCTGAATTTCAACGGAGCCAGCAAGGTCAGTTCCGAACTGCCGATCGCCGTCAACATCGCCAGGACCAATCACGCGATCAGTTTCAATCTGAATTTTCACGGGCTGGAGAACTTCAACCTGACCGCGAAACGCGACCTGAAACGCGAAGCGGCGGTACGGCCGCAGGTGGCACGGTATCAATTCCAATCCGCCGACGACCGGCAGAACTACGCCATGCGGAAAATTTTTCTGCGGGTCGTACTGGCGGCGGACTTTGTCCGCAGTCTGCCGGAATTCGACGGCAAACGGCTGGTGGCCGCCGGCGGCAGTCTCGGCGGCTGTCAGGCGCTGGTCTGCGCGGCGCTGGTCCCGGAAGTAGTGCTGTGCGTCTCCAACGCCACGGCGATGTGCGATCATTTCGGCAAAAGCGCCGGACACCTCCCCGGCTGGCCGGACCTGCTGAACCGCAATCCTCAGGCCGTCAAAGCGGCGGCGTATTTCGACATGGTCAACTTCGCGGCGCTGGTCAAATGCCCGACCCGGATGGCGGTCGGCTTCATCGACGTCACCTGTCCGCCCGCGTCCACCTATGCCGCGTACAACAATCTGGGGACCGCCGACAAGCGGATGTTCCACACCGTGACCGGCGGACACGGCGCGGCGCGGGACCGCAAGGAGCGCGGCGTATTCTCGCACAGCATGCGGGATATCAAACCGTTCCTCAAGTCCTTCGGCAAATAACCGAAGGTCACTTCAGTTTCCGCCGGAGCATCGCGCATTCGGCCAGAAAGTCCGCTTCCTCCGCCGCCGTATACGGGGTACCGTCGTAAGCCCGGGGAGAGAGGAACTTCACATCGCCGGACGGACACAGAGCCGCCGCCAGTGAAATATCGCCCCAGCGGAGAAATCCCGGCAGCGGCAGCATGAAGGTGTACAGCCCGCCCTTGACGCTCCGGTCGTAGAGCGTGTCCCGCGCGTAGGACCGGATCGAGTCGGAACGGAAGAGATAACTGGCCGGAGCATTGACGATCTCCGCGGCGAAATCCCCGCGCCCGAGCGCGGCGGCGAACAGCGCGCACATCCCGGCTTCCTGCTCCGCCCGGACCAGCACCGAATCCGCGCGGAACGTCCGTTTCAGCATGCGGACCACCGCCAGAATGTCGAACACCCACTCTCCGGGCAGACTGCGCCCGATCCAGAGCAGTTGCCGGAAGGTCTGGTGATACATGCCGAGCAGATGATTGCTCCGGGCGGTTTCGCCCGCGCCGAACGGATCGAACATCACCACCGTCGCGCCGTCCGCTCCGGCGGCGGCGATCGCGGCGTCGGTCAACGCCGCCTTGCCGTCCGGATGAAGCAGGACCGTGTACTTTCCTCCGACCGTGCCCGGCCGCATCACAATGGGGATCAGGTGGTCGCCCGCCTCCAGCGCCAGCCGCCGGAAACCGTCCCGGTCGGCGTAGCGGATCACCCGCTGACCGCCCGGCAGCGGACGCAGCCGCAGGACCCGGGCCAGTTCCCTTCGCTTGGCCGCCGCGTCGAAGCGCGGGGTCTCCAGCATCCGCTTCCGCAGTTCCGCACCGACGATCCGGCAATGGACATCAGTCGTCCGAACTTCGGCGGGGCGGGCGGAGGGATCAGGAAAGACGCTCAACTTGCGGATATCCTCCGGCACACTGACCGGTTCCCGCACCGGGTTGCCGTTCCCCTCCCCCTTGAGGTGCAGCGCGAACCAGCCCAGCATGGCCTCGCGCTGTTCGTCCATCATGCCGTGGACCCGGTTGGCGACCGTGAAACGGATATTGCCGGGAACGTTGAGTTTCCAGTAAACTTCCTCCACTTGATGATAGGTCTTGAGCATTTCGGAGACGGAGAAGGTGTGATTGACATCCCAGAACGCGTTGCCGATATTGAGCGGCCGGGGCGCGATCAGCGCCAGCACCCCGGTCTCCTCGGTGAATGTCAACCCGTCGGGAAGCAGTTCGCAGACGCAGTTCACGCCGTCGACGTAGGATTCAAACGATCCGACGCTGACCACCGGCATGGCCGCCGCGATCCGCTCGTCCAGCGCCGACAGCCACATGGTCTGGTTGCCGCCGCCGGAAGCCCCCGTCGCCCCGATCCGGTCCTTGCGGACGAAAGGCAGGGAAGCCAGCAGGTCCACCCCCCGCATGTTGTCGACCACCTGTTCGCCCATCAGCGATTCGCCGAGATTCAGCAACGCCCCGCCGAGGAATCCGCCGTGATACTCCGCGGTGTGGCATTGGACGGCCCGTTCATAAACACCGAACGCATCCACCGCCAGGACCACGTAGCCGTTTTTGACCAGCGACAGCGAAGTCAACTGGATCCGCTCGCTCAGTTTGCCCTCGGGAGTATGCCCGTGCATGTGGATGACCCCGGGGAACGGCCCCTCCCCTTCCGGCACGTACAGCAGCGCCGTCACATGGATCCCGGGACGGCTCTGATAGGTCAGTTTGCGGACGGAGAACCCTTCGCGGCGCAGCGTCCCGTACTCTTTGACATCCAGCGGCACCGTCGGGTCGTACGCCGTTCCGAGTTTGGACCATATCCCGGCCCGGAGTTTCCGCTGGAACCGGCGGAGCGCCGCCGGGGTTTCCGGCGCGTCCAACTGATGGAGCCGGGCGAGTTTGGCCGCCTCCTGTTTCAGCAGCATGGTGACCGGGCAGTCCGCGCTCGGCTCCAAAGGATTCAATCCCTCTCTCGGGTACGGCGGCAGTTCCGCATTCCAGACCTTCACATTCATTACGACACAGGCTCCTTGCAACGTTGATTACGGGAATATGCGACCGACGGTTTCGGGCGCGGGACCGCGCACGCGCGTCTTCCTCAACAGGGGCTGAAATATAACACGATCCGGAGGCGATTGCAAGAACGGGGAAAAATTTTTTGACTTTTTTTTCATCCCGCCTTGAAAACCCGCGGTTTCCCGGCTATTGTAACAACCGTTCCCGGTAAATGCTCAAGTCGGTGTCCTCAACCACAACAAGGAGAGATTTTGATGTCGAATGCTGCCAGTTGTCGAAATTTCGTCATCGCCGGACACTCCGGCGGCGGGAAAACCACCCTTTGCGAGCAGATCCTGCGCCTGTCGGGAGCCATTCCCCGGGCCGGAAGCGTGGAAGCGAAGAACACCGTCAGCGACTTCATGGTCGAGGAACAGACCAAACAATCCAGCATCTACGCCACGCCGCTGAACTGCACCTGGCAGAACACCCGGCTGTTCTTTACCGACACGCCGGGGTACGGGGAGTTCGTCGGACAGGTCGTCGGCGCGATCCGGGCCGCCGACGCCGCGCTGGTGGTGATCGACGCCATCGACGGACCGCAGATCGGCACCGCCCGGGCGTGGAAACTCGCCAAACAGCGCCGGATACCCCGGTTCGGACTGGTGAACCGGCTGGACAAGGACCGGGCGGATTTCAAAGCCACGCTGGAGATCATGCGAAAAAATCACGGCAGAAACGTCATCATCCCGCTCTACTGGCCGGTCGGTCAGGCGGACGGCTTCTCCCGCGTGGTGAATGTGCTGTTCGATACCGACATCCCGGCGGAGATCGCGGACGATGTGGCCGAATGCAAATCACTGTGGATGGACGCCATCGCGGAAACCGACGAGGAACTTATGGAACGCTTCCTCGAAGGCGGGGAACTGACCGCCGACGAGATCCGCAAGGGTCTGCGCGCCAGCGTTCTGGCCGGAAGCACCATTCCGGTATTCGCCGCCAGCGCGGCAAAGGGCATCGGACTCAAGGAACTGCTGGACGAGGTGATCGCTCTTTTCCCCACCCCGCTGGAGTATGTGCCGCTGCCGGGCGGACCGGAGAAGATCGTGGAATCCGGCGACGCCTACGGCGTGGTCTTCAAGAGCGTCAACGACCTGTTCAGCGGCCAGTTGGCCTTCATCCGCACCGTCACCGGCACGTTCAAGGCGGACAGCGACGTTCACAACCTCAATGAATCCCATAAGGAACGCTTCGGCCAACTGCTGCTGATGAACGGGAAAAATCAGACCCCGACCACGGAAGCCGGTCCCGGAACGATTTTCGCCGTGGCGAAACTGAAGAACACCAAAATCGGCGACACCGTGGCGACGAGTGCGTCCAGCAAGCCCCTGCCGGGGATCGACTTCCCCGGGGCGACCATGTCCTACGCGGTCAGCGCCGCCAAGAGCGGCGACGACGAGAAGATCGCCGCCGGATTGCAGAAGATCGCCGAATGCGACCCCACGGTCCGGCTTTCCCGGCAGGAGGAGACCCACGAGTTTCTGCTCTCCGGGATGGGAGACCAGCATCTGGCCATCGTCGCCGGACGGCTGAAGGAACAATTCAAGGTCGAGGCCGTGCTCGCCACGCCGAAAGTCCCGTACCGCGAAACGATCACCTCCTCCGGCGAAGGCCATTACCGTCACAAGAAGCAGACCGGCGGCGCGGGGCAGTTCGCGGAGGTGTTTCTGCGCATCGCCTACAACGAGGACGGGTACGAATTCGTCAACGAGGTCGTGGGCGGCACCGTCCCGAAAAACTTCATCCCCGCCATTGAAAAGGGCGTACTGGAAGTCATGACCACCGGTCCGCTGGTCGGCTGCCGCATGGAACGGATCAAGGTCGCCGTCTACGACGGCAAATACCATCCGGTGGACTCCAACGAAATGGCCTTCAAGATCGCCGGACGCATGGCGTTCCGCGAAGCGATCTCCAAAGCCAAGCCGGTGCTGCTGGAGCCAATCATGAAGGTCGATATCAGTATCCCGGATTCCTACATGGGCGACATCACCGGCGACCTGAACCATAAGCGGGGCCGGGTGCTGGGCATGTCGGCGGACGAGGGATTGCAGATCGTCCACGCCGAAGTCCCCATGGCGGAGATGTTCCGCTACGCCACGGAACTGCGGAGCATGACTCAGGGGCGCGGCTCATTTGAGATGGCTTTTGCCCGCTACGAGCAGGTCCCCGGCAACGTGGCCGGTGAGATCATCGCCAAATATCAGGCCGAAAACGACGGAGATCGGGAGTAATCTCCGAAACGAAAATCCCCGTGCGGAAGCGTTCGCCGCTTCCGCACATTTTTTTGTCCCGTTCCCGGAGCAATGAAAAACGGGCGTCCGAAAGATTTCGGACGCCCGCGCGATTCTTCGGGGGAACGTCAGGCCAGACGCGCTTCCAGCGCCTCCAACTGCTTGACCAGTTCCTTCGGGAGCCGGGTGCCGAACTTGGCGTAATGCTCCTTGATCATCGCCAGTTCCTTTTTCCAGCCTTCCACGTCGACCTTCAGCAGTTCCTCCAGATCGGCGGCGGAAACCTCGCCCTCCAAACCTTTGAGGTCAATGGCGTCCGGGGTCGGCAGGAAGCCGATCGCGGTCTCTTTGGCCTTGCCGGTCCCGGCGCAGCGGGCGAAGACCCACGCCAGCACCCGGCTGTTGTCACCGAAACCGGGCCACATGAATTTTCCTTCCGCACTCTTGCGGAACCAGTTGACGCAGAAAATCTTCGGCAAATTGCCTTTCGCCGCGCCCGCTTTGCCGATATCCAGCCAGTGCTGGAAGTAATCGCCCATGTGGTAGCCGCAGAACGGCAGCATGGCGAACGGGTCGCGCCGCACGGTGCCGGCTTTCACGTCCAGCGCCGCCGCGGTCACTTCCGACCCGACGGTGGAACCGATGAAAACACCGTGCTCCCAGTCCTTGGCCTGATAGACCAGCGGCAGCGTGGTCGGCCGCCGTCCGCCGAAAAGGAACGCGCTGATGGGCACGCCGGCGGGGTCTTCCCACTCCGGAGCGATGGCCGGGCAATTGCTGGCCCGCGCCGTGAACCGGGCGTTGGGATGAGCCGCCTTGACCGGCTTGCCGTCGGCGTCGACCATGCCCGGATGCCAGTCTTTGCCTTTCCAGTCGATCAGATGGGCGGGGGCCTCGGTGCCGATGCCCTCCCACCAGACGTCGCCGTCATCGGTGAGCGCGACGTTGGTGAAGATCGTATCTTTGGCGCAGGACAGCATGGCGTTCTTGTTGGATTTCATGCTGGTGCCGGGAGCGACGCCGAAAAAGCCCGCTTCGGGGTTGATGGCGCGCAGACGGCCGGAATCGTCGAACTTCATCCAACTGATATCGTCGCCCACGGTCTCGACCTTCCAGCCCGGCAAAGTCGGGATGAGCATGGCGAGGTTGGTTTTGCCACACGCCGACGGGAAGGCGCCGGTGACGTATTTGCTCTCGCCCTGAGGATTGGTCAACTTCAGAATGAGCATGTGTTCGGCCAGCCAGCCCTCGTCCCGGGCCTGCACCGAAGCGATGCGGAGCGCCAGACACTTCTTGCCCAGCAGCGCGTTGCCGCCGTAACCGGAACCGTAGGACCAGATCTCCCGGGTCTCGGGGAAGTGGGCGATGTACTTCTGATCCAGCGGCGCGCAGGGCCAGACGCCGTGATCGGATTCGCCGGGGGCCAGCGGTTTGCCCACGGAGTGGACGCAGGGCACGAACTCGCCGTTGCCGAGCACGTCCAGAACTTTGGTACCGACGCGGGTCATCACCTCCATGTTGATAACCACGTAGGCGGAATCGGTGATCTCCACGCCGATCTTGGCGATGGGAGACCCCACCGGCCCCATGGAGAACGGGATGACGTACATGGTCCGCCCGTGCATGCTGCCGCGGTAGAGTTCGGTCATCGTGGCCTTCAGTTCCTTCGGGTCGATCCAGTTGTTGGTGGGACCGGCGTCCTCCTGCTTCTCAGAGGCGATGAACGTCCGGGCCTCGACCCGGGCCACGTCCGACGGATCGGACCGGAAAAGCAGACTGTTCGGCCGCTTCGCCGGATTCAGCCGCACCGCCAGACCGGAAGCGACCATCTCGTTGCAGAGGCGGTCGTACTCCGCCTGGGACCCGTCGCACCAGTACACGGCATCGGGTTCACACAACTTGACCCACCCGTCGACCCACGCGAGCAGTTTTGCATTGCCCGTGGGAGCCTGATTCAGCATTTTCGCCATCATCTCATCCTTTCCTTACGTGATTGTGACTGAAACTTGCGATGTCGACAAACTTTTCCGCGGGAAAAAACATCTTCCCGGCAAAAACCGAAATTAGCACTAATATAGCACGTCATCGGCTTTTTTTCAATCCCGGAGGACTGGATATTTTCGGCAAAAAACATGGAGAAATCCCGATGTCTTGCAAATCATGCCGCCGGGGTATATATTATGGAGTTACTGAAATTTCGCTCTCGGAGGAACAATCATGCGCGACCCCTGGCTCAAGGCGTGCTGCTGGACCAACGAACCGTATCTGACCGTCACCCCTCGGGCGGTGACGGTGACGTTTCACGGACTCGGCGGCGGCATCCGCACCGACGCGACGCCGCTGGAGATCGCGCTGGGCGAAGCGGGGATTCTGGTCGTCGCGCCGTACTGCGGCCCGTGGAGTTGGATGAACCGGAACACCCGCAAATTCGTCGACGAACTGATCGCCGCCGTCTACGCCGAACTCGGGTTCGACGACCGGATGCCGCTGATCGCCCACGGCGGCAGCATGGGCGGATGCGCCGCACTGCTCTACTGCCGGTACGGACGGAGAAAACCGATCGGATGCGTCGCGCTCTATCCGGTATGCGACACCGTGTACCACTATCACGAACGCCCGGATCTGCCGACGAGTTTTCACCACGCCTTCTACGACTACCCGGAACCGTGGGAGGAAATTCTGCAGGAACACTCCCCGCTTCATCAGGTCGAATCCATGCCCGACATCCCGTACCTTTTCCTTCACGGTTCCGCCGACGACCGGGTGAGCAAGGCGGCGCATTCGGACCGGATGGTCGCGGCGCTGCGCGCCCGGGGACTTGGGGTCGAATATCTCGAAGTGCCCGGCATGGGGCACGGCCGCAACATCCCCCTGTCGGCGGAGCAGAAACAGTTCGATTTCATCGCCGGTCTGCTGTGACCGCCACATAAAAATAAGGAAGTGCCATCGCCATGAACCCCGATCCGCAATTCTCCCGACCGCCTTTTATTCCCGTGCCGTCCGGACTGGAGACCGAATGTTTCGCCCTCGCCCCCGGCGCACTGGAAGTTCTGCCCGCGATCCTGCGCGCCGCTTTTCCCGGCCGCCGACCGCTGATCGTGGCGGATGACAACACATTCCGCGCCGCGGGCAGCCGGGCGCAGGAAATGCTCAACGCCGCCGGGATGAATCCGTACGCGCCCCACTGTTTCCCGGGGACGCCCCGACTGCACCCGGAATTTTCGTACTGCGAGGTCCTGGCGGCGAAGTTCCCGTCCGACGCGGTCCCGGTGGCGATCGGCTCCGGGGTCATCAACGATCTGACCAAGTGCGGGGCGAATTTGCGGCATCTGCGTTACTGCTGCGTCCCCACCGCCTGCTCGGTGGACGGTTACACGGCTTCCGGGGCGGCGCTGGTGGTGAACGGTTCCAAAAAGACGGTAAAATGCCCGGCGCCGCTGGCGCTGTGCGCCGACACGGAGATCCTCCGTACCGCGCCGCCGGACATGCTCGCCTCGGGCTTCGCGGATCTGCTGACCAAAATCCCGGCGGGGGCGGACTGGATCATCGCCGACGCCGCCGGAGTGGAGCCGATCCGCGCCGATGTATGGGATTTGATCCAGGGACGGATTTTCGACTGGACCGCCGACGCCGGGGACATGATGCGGATTTTCGACGGACTGGCCGCCACCGGCTACGCCATGCAGATGTACGGGGACAGCCGCCCGGCCTCCGGCGCGGAGCATCTGTTCAGCCATGTCTGGGAAATGGAAGGACTGACCCGGAACGGCGAGGACGTCTCCCACGGCTTCAAGGTCGGAGTCGGTCTGCTGGCATCGACGCTGCTGATGGAATTCGTTCTGGAACACGGCGCCGCGGAAATCCGCGCGATGATGCGCCCGGGACTGAGCGTGCCGGAGCGGGAACGGGAGATCGACGGTCTGCTGCGGCGCGGCTGTTACGGCGCGGAACCCCGGATCACCGCGCTGAAAAAGTTCCTCACCGGACCGGAACTGGCGCGCCGCCGGGAGACATTGCTGACCAACTGGGACGCCATGCGGGAGCGCATGCGCGCCCGGCTGATCCCCTGCCGGAAGATGCGGGAAAAACTGCGGCGGGCGGGCTGTCCGACGACCCCGGAAGCGATCGGACTGGACGCGGAGCAGTTCCGCCACGGCATCCGGACCGCGCAACTCATCCGCAACCGCTATACCGTGCTCGACCTGCTCTACGAACTGGGGCTGCTGGAAACCGCGATGGCGGAGAAACTCCCGGCGATGCTGGCGTAGTTCCCGGAGAGATCATTCCCCGGCGCCGTCGACGATGTTCCGCTCTCCGGCGGGGCGCATCTGACTGCGGAACTTCCCCGGCGGCACCCCCCGGCGGCGGCGAAACACCCGGGAAAAGTAGAATTGATCCCGGAATCCGGCGGCGAATGCCACTTCGGCCACGGTGGCCCCGGGGTCCTTGCGCCACATTTTCTCCGCGATGCGGAGCCGGGCGTCCAGCAGCAGTCCCTTGAAACTGGTCTGATAGTTGCGCCGGAGAAACTGGGAGATGGTGGAAACGCTCCGCCCGATCTTTTTCGCCATGTCCGGCAGACGGATGTCCTCGGCGGCGTGCTTCTCGATGTAACGGTCGATCTCCGCCCGGAGCCGGTCGCCCTGAAGCACCGCAAGTTCCCGTACGGCGATGTAGTCGATAAGGGTTTTGAGCACGCCGAGGATGCCCTTGAGTTTCTCGGGGGTGAAACCGGGCAGTTCCCAGTAGGCCCGGATCAACTCCTCCCGCCGGGGCTCCGGGACGTCCGCCCACTCCGGCGGGTTCTCGCCCTCGACCCGGAACTGACCGAACATCACGAATCCCGCCGCCACGCCCCGTACCATGACCGGCGCCAGACACTCGTGCAATCCTGCGTGACAGCGATAGTCGATGATCTGCCCTTTCTCGATCGCCTCGCGCTGCTTGTCGCAGTCCATCGAGACGCACAACTGGCGGCGCGCCAGATCCTCGTGGACGATCCGGCAGTACTCGCAGTTCCGCATCGCCTTGCCCCGGCGCAGAAATTCGCCGGACATGGAAAAAAACGTCACCCGCACATCCAGCAGTGAAGCGAAGTCGTCCAGAAGCGACTGCACTTCGTCACTGAGAAACAGTTCCAACGCCACCGCCGACATGGTTTCACCCCCTTTCCCAATCCGCATTCCGAAGTTCGCGGAACAATATACACCACGTTTGCGGAAAAATCCATAGTCGGAACAAAAAAATGTATTGTCAAATCCCGTTTCCCGGGATATATTATCCGGCGAACCCAAGCAAACATCAACCTTGACAAATTGGAGTCCGAATCATGTACGACCTCGCCCGGGTATGCGGGAACTTCCGTCTGGACGGCGAATTCACCGCCGCCGAAAAGTACGGCACCGGCCACATCAACGACACGTTCAAGATGCGCACCACGCGCCAGACCTACATCCTCCAGCGCATCAACACCGGAATTTTCCGCGAACCGGAAAAACTGATGGACAACTTCGTCCGGGTCTGCGACCATATCGAAAAGAAGATCGCGCGGGAAAAGGCCGCCGATCCCGCCTGCCGTCGGAAACACCTGCAGTTGATCGCGGCCCGGGACGGTCGTCCGTTCTACCGGGACGCAGAGGGCAATTTCTTCCGCTGTTACGTCTTCGTGGATCAGGCGCGCACCTACGACGTGCTGGAGAATGCGGGACAGGCCTACGCCGCCGCCGCCGCGTTCGGCGCGTTCCAGAACGATCTGGCCGACCTCCCCGGCCGGCTGCACGAGACCATCGCCGATTTTCACCACACTCCGAAACGTCTGGCGGCGCTGGAGGAGGCGGTGAAAACGGACCGGTGCGGCCGCCTCGGGGAAGTCGGCCCGGAACTGGAGTTCATCATGGCCCGCAAAGACGAATACTCCCTGCTGATCCGGGAAAAGGACGCGGGCAATCTGCTGGAGCGCACCACCCACAACGACACCAAACTCAACAACGTGCTGATCGACGACGCGACCGGCGCGGGCATCTGCGTCATCGATCTGGACACGGTCATGCCGGGACTGCCCCACTACGACTTCGGCGACATGGTGCGGACCGGCACCAGCCCGGCGCCGGAGGATGAACTGGACCTCGGAAAAGTCGGCATGCGGTTCGAGATGTTTGAAGCGCTCCTGCGCGGTTACCTCTCCAACGCCGGACGGTTTCTCAACGCCCGGGAAAAGGAACTGCTGCCCTTCTCCGGCAAACTCATCACGCTGGAGATCGGCATCCGGTTCCTCACCGACTACCTCTCCGGCGACGTGTACTTCAAAATCCACCGGGAGAAGCACAACCTCGACCGGTGCCGCACCCAGATCGCGCTGGCCCGCTCCATCGAACAGCAGTTCGACGCCATGCGCAGACTGAATGATTCCATAAAGTAGCCCCGGAACATTGCTTTTCCGCGGGACCGGGGGTATATTAATGCGAAACGGATGATGCTTCAGGGGAGACGGTTTTGAATTCTGCGGACTTCCATGCTTCCTTCCGCATGGCGGACGGGACCACGGCGGACCTCGGCGCGGCGCCGGAGTGCGGCGACGTGCTGGCGTTGCTGCGCGCCAGCCACCGCATGTCCGCCGCGGCGGGGGAGCGTCCGCTGGTCCGGATCCTCCCGCCGCCCCCGGAGGACACCGGTTCCAGGCGGCTGAGGGCGGAATTTCCGGCGGACGGAGTGCCGAGACTGTATCTCCGGGCCATGCCGCAGTCCCCGTCCGCGCAGGCGGCGATCTCCCGGGATTTCATGTTCTTATCGCTGCTGCCGCTGCTGAAAGCGGAGCGGATGTTTCTCTTTCACGGCGGGCTGGCCGCGGACGCCGACGGCAACGGCTGTATTTTCTGCGGACCGTCCGGGGTCGGCAAAAGCACCGCCGTCGCCAAAGCGGGCGCCATTTGGGAGGTTCTGGCCGACGATCTGCTCTATCTGTCATTTCTCGACGACGGGTGCTATGCCCAGCCCGGACCGACATGGAGCACCTACCTCACCGAGAAGAAACGGGTCGCGGAGTGCGATGTCAACCGCGCGGTAAAAGTGAAAAACGCGGTGATCCTGTCCCGGTTGGGCGACGTCGGCATCCGGCGCGTGACCGGTTCCGCCGCCGGGCTGATGCTGGCCAACAGTTTTGTGGAGATGACCGCATGGATGGCGCTGTGCCTCAGGGACCAGGCGGCCTCGACACAACTGAAACTTCACGCATTCAACGGCGTGCAGAAACTGACCTCCTCCGTGTCGTGTCATGTGCTGACCAGCGAACTGGAGACCGACATCACACCGTTTCTGCTCGCCCTGCCGCGCTGAGTGTCCGGTCCGTTACAGATTTTCCGCGTACCACCGCGCCGCCAGCGCCAGCCCCCGCCGGACATCGAACCGGGGTTCGTAGCCCAGAAGCCTCCGGGCCTTGCCGATATCCGCCAGACTGTGGGGGATGTCCCCGGCGCGGACGGCGCCGTGCACCGGCTCGATCCCGGTGATCGCGGCGTCGAAGCGACCGAGTTCGTCTCTCAGGACGGCGCAGAGTTCGTTCAGCGTCACCCGGGCGCCGCAGGCGACGTTGTAGACCTGATTCACCGCCGCCGGATCGGTGACGCAAAGCGCCAGCGCAACCGCGTGCAGAACATTATCCACATAGGTGAAGTCCCGGCTGTACGAACCGTCCCCGTTGATGACCGGCGGCGTGTGCCGGAGCAGCGCGGCGGCGAAGCGCGGGATCACCGCGGCATACGCGCCGTCGGGGTCCTGTCGGCGGCCGAAGACGTTGAAAAACCGCAGCCCGATGCTGTCCAGCGCGTACACGGCGCGGAAGTTCTCCGCGAACCACTCGTCCGCCGTCTTGGTGAGCGCGTAGGGCGACAGCGGCCGACCGGTCCGGGATTCGATTTTCGGCAGTTGCGGATCGTCGCCGTACACCGAACTGCTGGAGGCGTAGATCACCCGTGTCACCCCGGCGCGGACCGCGGAAAAAAGAACGTTGACGAACCCGCCCACGTTGACCGCCGTCGACGCGCAGGGGTCCTGAATGGAACGGGGCACGCTGCCCAGCGCCGCCAGATGCACCGCCAGATCGGTTCCGGCGGCGGCGGCGGCGCAGGTCTCGGGATCGCGGATATCGCCCTCGATCAGCCGGAACCCCGGATGCGCGGCGGCGGCGCGCAGATTCTCCCGCCTGCCGGTGGAGAAGTTGTCCAGCACCGTGACCTTGCCCCCCAGTCCCAGCAGAAAATCCGTGAGATTGGAACCGATGAACCCCGCCCCGCCGGTGATCAGGATGCGGGTTCCGGCAATCGCCTCGTACATTGCGTCCTTCCCTGAAAAATCCGTTTCCGTTCTGTCGCGCTATACATTAGCACGGCAAAGATGCAAATACAAGTCGTCGGGAGGTTGACTTTTCGGGACCGAAGCATTATTTTATTTGTTTTAAGGGAACACGAGCCGGGACCGCCCCGCGGACGGTCCCGGGAACAATATTTTCCACGGAGCAGGAGAAAGGCATGGCCCAGCAGAGCATATTCCCCGACCGCAAACTGTTTTTCGCCGGAGAAACGGTCCGCATCCGACTTGCAGGGGTGACGTCGGAGGTCCCGGGACGCGCGGTGGTCCGCACCAACCTCGGGCGGGCGGCGATCCGGCGGCGGGAGTTGCAGGAAAAAGGAGAACTCGGGCGAACCCCCCGGGGCGGCGACTGGCACGACATCCCGCTGAATGCGGTCGGCGACGGCTTTGAAATCACCCTGCCGCTCACGGAACCCGGCGTTTTTGAGGCGAAGTGCTGTTTCATCCCGGACGACGGCGGACCGATCCTCTGGGCCGCCGGAGGCAATTTCAAGATCAAGGTCAACCCCGCCGAGGCCGTCGCCGGCAACGCCATTTACTGCGCCTTTGTGCGGCAGTTCGGATCGTGGATGGATCAGGCCCATTCCCCGGACCAGCCGGAGACGCTGAACCAACTTGACGAAAAAAAATTCACCGTGATACCGCCGTCCGGGACCTTCCGCCGGCTCATTGCTCAACTTGATCATATTTTCGGGACACTGAACTGCCGCATTCTGCAACTGCTGCCGATCCATCCGGTGCCGACGAGTTACGGCCGCATGGGAGTGTACGGCAGCCCGTTCGCCGCCACGGATTATTTCGCCGTGGACCCGGCGCTGGCGGAGTTCGATCCAGCGGCGACGCCGATGGAACAATTCGTCGAATTGGTGGACGCGGTACACGCCAGGCGGGGCCGGTTGTTCATGGACATCCCGGTCAACCACACCGGCTGGGCCTCCAAAATGCAGTGCGAACACCCCGATTACTTCAAACGTTCCGCGGACGGAACATTCGTCAATCCCGGGGCATGGGGTGTCGTCTGGGCGGATCTCTGTCAGTTGGACTACCGCAGGGAGGAAGTCCGCAACCTCATGGCCAAAGTTTTTATGTTCTGGTGCCGGTGCGGAGTGGACGGATTCCGGTGCGACGCCGGTTACATGGTCCCGGCGGACGCGTGGCAGTATATCGTGGCCAGAGTGCGGGACGAGTTTCCCGATACGGTGTTCCTGCTGGAGGGACTGGGCGGCCCGCCCAAAGTGCAGGAGGAACTGCTGGAGAAAATCGGACTGGACTGGGGGTATTCCGAATTGTTCCAGAACTACTCCCGGGACGAGATCAGCGCGTACTTCCCGAGTTTGGAACACCTCAATGCCGACTGCGGGATCATGGTGAATTTCGCGGAGACCCACGACAATGACCGGCTGGCCGCCCGGGGGCACACATTTGCCCGGCTGCGGTTTCTGGTCAATGCGCTGCTCTGTCACAACGGCGCGTTCGGATTCGCCAACGGCGCGGAATTTTTCGCCGAGGAGAAAATCGACGTCCACAACTGCGGCGCGCTGAACTTCCATGCGCCGGACAATCTCTGCGCACTGATCGGCAGGATCAACCGCATTCTCGGCGCCCATCCCGCCTTCGGTCCCGGCGTCGGAGTGGAACTGATCCAGCACGGCGGCGGCAACGTCATCGCCGCCCGGCGGCACGGGAACGACATCCCGGAACTGCTGGTCCTGCTCAATCTGGACTGCGAACACGCCGTCGAGGTGAAGTTCCGAAGCCGACGCCCCGAGAGCGCCGCCGTCGACCTGATCTCCGGACGGAAAATCGAGATATTCCGGGACGGAGAAATGCGGAAGGTCCCGCTGGAACCGGCCGAGGGGCTGTGCCTGAGTTTCGACGATTTCACCGTGCCGGAAGAAGCGGCGGCCATGCCGTCGGCGGTACTGAATACGCAGGCTCAAGCCATGGCCCAGCGCGCCGCGCTGCATCTGCGCCCGCTGACCGCGGCGGCGGAAGCCGACGGCGAAGCCATGCGGCGCTCTCCGGAGGGCTTCGTCGCCGATCTGACGGGGATGAACCCGCCGCCGGTGACGACGTGGCGCTGCCCGGTCGATACCCGCCGGGAAGTGATGCTTCCGCCGGGCGATCTGCTGCTGATCCGCTCCGCCGGACCGTTCCGGGTCAATCTTTCGCTGGGCAAAAAAACGCTGGCGCGGATGTCAAGTCTGCCGCTGGCCGACGGAAGCGGCGAATTCGCCCTGATCGGTCTGCCGGACAATCCGGAGGACCGCCCCCGGGAATTGACGATCTCCATCGCGGACTTCTCCGGGACCGAACCCTGCCGGAAATTGGGCAAGATCCGGCAGTTGGCCCGGCCGGAACGACGTATGGTCCGGCTGGCCGGACGCTACTCCGACGCGGCGGAACATTACGTTTTCGGTTCCAACGACCGGGGCGGTTACGCCATGTTCAGCGCCCAATGGGGCCGGATCACCGGCAAGTACGACGCCATTCTCGCGGCCAACCTCCGCGCCGACTGTCCGGTGGACCGTTACGTCATGTTCACCTGCTGTCGGGCGTGGCTGGTGATCGACGACTATTCGCAGGAACTCACCGCCGCCACGCTGGAGGAGTACTGCGCCCATCCCGGCAACCGGGCCCGGTGGCAGTTCGTTCTGCCGGACGGTCACGGCGGCAATCTGACGGTGACCGTGGAATTCCGCATGGCATTGAATGACGACGCGGTGGAGTTGCGCTTCCGGCGCGAGGGCGACCGGAACGACCGGACCGCACCGGCCCGGCTGATCCTGCGCCCGAGCGTGGAGGACCGGATCAACCACACCGTGATCCGGGCGTGCGACGGCGCGGAACACTCCTACCGAAACGCGATCACGACGCTGGCGGACGGCTTTGAATTCAATCCCGGCGGCAGAATGCTGCGCATGCGGCTGCCCGGCGGGACCTTCACCCGCGCTCCGGAATGGCGCTACATGACCGATCTGCCGCAGGAGCGGTATTACGGCATGGCGGATAAAAACGACCTGTTTTCTCCGGGATACTTCACCATTCCCCTGCGCCCGGACGAGGAAGCGGTTCTTACCGCCCGGGCCGGAGACGCCGCGGAGCCCCGTTTCCCGGAACGGACGTTCCCGGAACAACTCGCGCCGGCGGCGCTGGCCGACGATGCCCTGCGCCGCTTCGTGGTCCGCCGCGACGATCTCAGCACCGTCATCGCCGGATACCCGTGGTTTCTGGACTGGGGACGGGACACGCTCATCGTCCTGCGGGGCCTGTGCCGCTACCCGGAATTCCACGCACAGTGCGCGGCGATCATCCGCAAATTCGCCGCCTTTGAACGCAACGGCACCATCCCAAACATGATCTGCGGCGACAACGATTCCAACCGCGACACCGTAGACGCCCCGCTCTGGCTGATCGTAGCGGCGCGGGACTACATCGCCGCCACCGGCGACCGGGAGTTCCCTTCCGTCGACTGCGGCGGCAGGACCCTGCGCGAAGTGATGCGCTCCATCGTGGATCATTACCGCTCCGGTACGCCCAACGGCATTCGGATGGACGCCGACAGCGGTCTGATCTTCAGTCCCGCCCACTTCACCTGGATGGATACCAATTTCCCGGCGGGGACCCCCAGGGAGGGCTATCCGGTGGAAATTCAGGCCCTCTGGTTCGCCGCACTGGAATTTCTGGGAGAAACGGAATTGGCCGGGCAGGTCCGCGAAAGCATTGTCAAGTATTTCTTCCACGACGGCACGGTCGCGGACTGTCTGCACGGCAAACCCGGGACCCCGGCCGCCAAAGCGGTCGCCGACGATCATCTCCGCTGCAACATCCTCGCCCTGATCACCATGGGGGCGGTGACCGAGCCGGAGGCGTGCGCCGAGATCCTGAATCTGGCCGAGAAACTGCTGGTCCCCGGGGCGATGCGGACGCTGGACGACGCCGAAGTCCGCTACGCACTGCCGATCGTATTTCACGGCAAGTCGCTCAACGATCCCCGCCACCCCTATCAGGGGCACTACCGCGGACCGGAGGACACTTCGCGCAAACCGGCCTACCACAACGGCACCGCGTGGTGCTGGCAGTTCCCGGCCTACTGCGAAGCGCTGTGTCTCATCGGCGGAGCGGCGGCAAAACCCCGGGCCAAAGCCCTGCTGTACGCCTGCGTGGACCATCTGGAGAACGGCGTCATCGGCGAAATGCCGGAGGTGCTGGACGGCGACGCGCCCCATCGCGGCGGCGGCTGTCAGGCGCAGGCGTGGAGCATTTCGGAGTTCTTCCGGGTGCTGAAGATCGTGGAGGAGTGAACGTGCGTCTGCTGCTCAAAGGCTTCGTCTGCGACGGAACGGGGGAACCGACGCGCCGGGCGGTGCTGATCGACGGCGGCGTCATCGCGGCGGTGGAACCGGAAATTATCGGCAGTTGCGCCGCGGACCGGACCTTCACCTTCCGGGACGAGATCATCGCCCCGGGATTCATCGACGTCCACGGCCACTCGGACCTCTCCCTTCCCGCCGCTCCGGAAGCGATCAGCAAACGCGGTCAGGGCTTCACCGGCGAAATCATCGGCAACTGCGGGTTGTCCGCGTTTCCGATAACGGACCGGAACCGGGACCACCTGCGGGAACTTTACTCCGCCTATCCGGTCCCGCTGAATTGGGAAACACTGGCGGAATACCGGTCCGAACTCGCCCGCCGTCAAGTCCGGCTGCGGGTGTTTCCCCTGTGCGGCCACAATACGCTCCGGGCCGCCGTCGCCGGGTACGAAAAGGAACGCCTGACCGCGGAAGACCTGACCGCGATGAAACGGCAGCTGGACCGGTGTCTGCGTTCCGGCGCGTCCGGGCTCTCCAGCGGACTGCGCTACGTGCCGGGATGTTTCGCAACTCCCGGCGAGATCGTGGAACTGATGCGGGTCCTCGCGGCCCACGACCGCGCTTACGCCACCCACCTGCGCAGTGAAGGCGACGAACTGCTGGAAAGTCTGCGCGAAACATTGGACTGCGCACTGCGGGCCGGTCTGAAGCGGGTGCAGATCAGCCACTTCAAGACGGCCGGACGCGAAAACTGGCCCAAACTCGACGCGGCGCTGGAGTTGATCGCCGCATATCGGAAACAGGGCGTGGACATCCATGTCGACCGTTATCCGTATGTGGAAAGCCAGACGATGCTGAGCGTGATCCTGCCGCCGCCGTTCGACCGGATGGGAGACGGGGAGATCACCCGGATGCTGCAGGACGCCTCCGCCCGGGAGCAACTGACCGCAAGTCTGCGCGCCGCGAAAAAAGCCGCGGACTGGGCCCGACTGCGGCTGACCGGAGCCGGAGCGCCGGAACACCGGAAATTTCTGGGCAAACACTTCTCCGAGATTCCCCGGGACCCGGCGGAACTGTGCGTGGAAATTCTGCAAAACGACGCCAATCGCGCCACCGTGAGCGCGGCGGGAATGTCGGCGGAGAATCTGCGTCGGATCCTGGCGCTGGACTTCTGCATGGCCGGAAGCGACGGCAACGCGCTGAATCCGGACGCGCTGTACGGCAACACCCACCCCCGGAACTTCGGAACGGCGCCCCGATTCATGAGAATGCTGCTGGATTCCGGGGTATCCCTCGGACGCGCAGTGCGGAGACTGACCGCGCTGCCCGCGGAATTTTTCCAACTGGGCAAAATCGGACGGATCGCCCCGGATTACGCGGCGGACCTCACGATCTTCGACCCGGAGACGATCGACTCTCCGGCGGATTTCACCGATCCGACCCGGCCGGCGCATGGCATCGTCCGAACGATGCTGGCCGGAACATTCAGCGCTTGACGCTCTCCAGAAGCAGTTTGGCCGCGGTGGGTTTGCGCCACGCGCTCCGCAGCCGCTCCAGTTCCGCGCCCATGCCCGCCCACGTCGGATCGATTTTCGCTCCGATGCTCTGCCGGGCGGCCGACATCGCGGCGGCATCGTCCTCCTCCGCCAGCGCGATCAGCGTGCGCACCGCCATGCCGGTACGGGACGGCGGATGGAACTCCAGCGTCTCTTTCGCGCCGGAGGCGTTGCCGGACTTCCACTGGGCCAGCGCCAGATACGGGACGAATTCGGGATGGTCGGCGCCCACCAGTTTCCGGTAATACCAGACGGCGGAGCGCCAATCCCCGCCCAGTTCGGCTTCCCGGGCGGCCTCGCGCAAAAAGCGCATCGTCTCCCGCCGATGGTCGAGCAGACCGCCCAACGTTTTCTCCAGTTCCGGGTCCGGCGCGGCGCCCAGAGCGCGGGCCTGCTCGTAAGCGAGCACCGCCTCGGAACGCCGGTCGTTAAGCGAAGTCGACAGCAGTCTGGCCAACTCCAGATGAATCTCCGCCGACCCCGGAGCCAGCCGGATCGCGGTACGCAGCCGATCCTCGGCCTGTGCCGTCCGGCCGCTTCCGGCGTCGATCATGGCGGCGCACATCTGCACGACGGCATTGTCGCTCCGCCGGGCCAGCAGAGGTTCGACGATCGCCCCGGCGTCTCCGTAACGCTTCAGCGCCAGTTGACAGCGGGCCGCCGTCAGCGCCAGGTCCAAATTGTCCGGGTCGGCGGCCAGCGCGGCGCTCACATGCGGCATGGCCTCGGCAAAACTGCCCCGCCCGAAAAGAATCATTCCCAGACGCAGATGCGCCGGGGCGAAATCCGGCGCGACGGCCAGCGCCTGCCGGTAGTTCCAGATGGCCAACTCCCGATTGCCGTCGCTCTCCGCGATCACCCCGCTGGAAGCGGCCTGCTCCGGCGACACGCCCGGCAATACCGCTTTGACCGGAGTTTCCGCCGCGGCGGTGCGTTCACGTTCCGCCTGCAGCCGGTCCCGTTCGGCGGCCAGTTCCGCGTTGATCCGGCTCAGGGAAGTCAATTCGTCCTCCAGCCGGGTGATCCGGGAAACATCGACCTTGTTGCGCAGTGCCTCCACGGAATTGCGCCGGTAATCGGCCAGTTCCGCGTTGATCTTCTTCAGGTCGGTCAACTCCTTGTCCCGCAGTTCCAGCGTCCGGCGCGCGGAATCCAGTTCGCCGGTCATCCGGTCGAGCCGGGCGGTCAGCGATTGGCGGATTTTTTCCGCCTCGCCGCTCTGGTGCCGGAGTTGATCGTTGAGTTCTCCGATCCGGGCGGCCAGTTTCCGGAATTTCTCCGACTCCGCCGCGGCCGCGTCCCGCGAAGTTTCGGTACGCAGGTCCAACTGCCGCTTCATGCGGTCCAGTTCCGCAGTCTGTCCGGCAAGCAGCGCCTCAAGTTCGGCGTTGTTCCGCTTCAGCCGCTCCAGTTCGGACATTCCGGATCGCAGTTCGGCCACTTCCCGCTCCCGGGTCCGCAATTCCCGCCGCGCCTCCTCCTCGGCGGCGGTCCGGGTCCGCAACTGCCCGGCCAACTCGCCCTCCCGGATCTTCAAAGCAGCAAGTTCGGCCTCCCTGCCCCGGACCCGTTCCAACTCCCGCTCCACTTCCTTGAGTCGGGCGGCTTCCCTGGCGGCGGGCTCCAACTCCGCCAGTTTCCGCCGCAGCGAATCCAACTCCGCGACCCGGGACCGCAGAGAACGCAACTCCTGCTGGTCCTTGCGGTACGCGGCTTTCAATTCACTGCCCAACCGCTGTTCCCGGGCCAGTTCGTTTTTCAGCCGGTCCATCTCCAGCAGCCGCAGTTTGGCCGTCTCCAACTCCTTTTCCCGGGGCTTGGCGGCCGCCGCCAACAGTCGGTTTTCCCGGTTCTCCGCGCTCAGGGCGGTAAAATCCCGCTGCAAACGGGCAAATTCCGCCCGGACCCGGTTCAACTCGCCCTCGGCGGCGGACAGGCGTTTCCCCGTCTCCTCGAACCGGGCCGCCCGCGCCCGTGACGCGATCAACTCCGCCTCCAGCGCCTTGACCCGGTTCCCCGCCTCCGCGATGCGGGCGGTTTTGACGTCGGTGTCGCCGCGAAGCGCGACCAATTCCTTCTGCAGCGCCAACAGATCGCCCTCCAGTTTGGCCCGCGCAGCGTTGGCGCTGGCGGCGGCCTGAAAATCCTCGCGGTCACGCCGTTCCAGGCGCGCTTTCAACTCCGACCCGCGTTCGGACAACAGTTTGACATCCTCCTCCAGCGCATGGTTCCGCCGACGCAGATCAGCGAGTTCCGCGGCCCCGATGCGGGATTCCGCCTGCTGACGCCGCAACTCCTCTTTCAGCGAAACCGTTTCCTTCTCCCGCAGTTCCAGTTCCTTTTTCGTCCGCTGAAACATCCCGACCAGATCGTCCATCTGCCGACGCGGCACCATATCGGCGACAGCGGCGGCGGCACGATTGTCGGTGGCGGCGGCACGGGTGTCCGCGGCGGCCAACTCCGACTCCCGGCGGGCGAGCGCGTCGGTTTTCTCCCGCAGTTCGTTCTCCCGGCGCTTCAATTCATCCGCAGCGCGCTGGAGCCGGGTGTCGGCGGCGCTGACACGCAGCCGCGCCTCTTTCAACTGCTCCTGAAGTTCCGCCACCTGCTGTTCCGAGGCGGACAACCGGCGGCGATACCGCTCGGAATCCAGTTTCTCCCGCAACAGGCGCTGTTCCAACTCCGTCAGCCGGGCGTCCGGCTCGTTCTGCCGGGCGACCAGCGCCTGATACCGTTTCTCCATCAGCGCGACTTTCTCCTCCGCGACGCGCTTGTCCCGCAGCAATGCGGAGATCTCCGCCTCCAGATCGCGCTGTTTGCCCAGCGATTTGCGGGCCTGCTCCAACTCCGCTTTGACCTGATACAACTCCTGAATCACCGCAGAGTGTTCCGCGACGGTGATCCCGGACGACGCGGCCGGCGGCGCGGCATCCGGTGCAGGGGCGGATTTCTTCGGCTCCGGGCCTTCCGTCGAAGCGGCGGCGGCCGTTTTCTCCGGGGCGCCGCCATTGAGCAGCCGCCGCGTTTCAGCAAGCCGGGTATCGCAGTCGTGCAGCCGGTCGGCGATCACCCGCTGATTCCAGTCCGGGCGGGCGGCACGCACCGCCAGATAGTGCTGACGGGCCTTCTCGAACATCGCGGCCGCTTCGCTGTACCGCCCCCGCTCGTACAAAGACTCGCCCTGCTCGAAACTGGTGTATCCGGCCCGCCACGAATCCCACGGCGACGGAGCCGCCCGCAACGCGGCGATAAAGCAGACCGCCGCCGCCGCCAGCAACAGATTCCGGACATTCATCGCAAAAACTCCTTGAAGCGGTGTTGATGTTTCTCCCCGACGGCGAACACCAGTTCCACCGTGCCATCCTGGGCGTATTTCTCCTCGTACACATTACCGACCCCGTGCGCGAGCGCGATCAGGTCGTGGCGGGCGGGCGGGATCACCGCCCTCAGCAACTGTCGGCTCCGCCCGGCGAAATCGGCCAGAAACCGCTTCAGCGTGTCCAGCCCGGAACCGTCCCGGGCCGACAGGTAGATCGCCCCGGGGAACATCCCCCGCAGCCGGGCCAGTTTCACCGCGTCCCGCTCCGGGTCGAGCCGGTCGCATTTGTTGAATACGATCTTGATCTGCTTCTCCTCGGCGCCCAGTTCCCGAAGCACCCCCAGCGTCGTTTCCCATTCCGCGTCGATCTCATCGCTGGAAATATCCAGCACCAGCAGCAGAATATCCGCCAGCACCGCCTCCTCCAGCGTGGATTTGAATGCTTCGACCAACTGGTGCGGCAAATTGCGGATGAATCCCACCGTATCGGTCAGCACCATCTCCTGATTGTCCGGCAGGGCGATCCTCCGGGCGGTGGGGTCCAGCGTGGCGAACAACTGATCCTTGACCAGCACCTCCGAACCGGTCAGCGCATTGAGCAGCGACGACTTGCCTACATTGGTGTACCCGACGATCGCGCCCTGCGGCACCGGACGGCGCAGTCGGGATTTACGCTGGGCGGCCCGCTGTTTTCGCACCACGGCCAATTCGGATTTCAATTGCTGGATCCGCCGCCGGAGCAGCCGCTTGTCGGTCTCCAACTGTGCCTCGCCCTCGCCCCGGTTGGTGGCTCCGCCGCCCCGCTGCCGCGAAAAGTGCGTCCACGCCCGCCGCAGTCGCGGCAGGGAATATTCGTTGCGGGCCAACTCCACCTGCAATACCGCTTCGCGGGTCTGCGCCCGGGAAGCGAAAATCTCCAGGATGATCTCCTCCCGTCCTGCCACCGGGCACTTCGCCAAACGCTCCCAGTTGCGTTGCTGGGACGGCGTCAGCGGCGTGTCGAACACCAGCAGATCGGCTTCGCACTCCATGACCAGCCGGGCGATCTCCTCCGCCTTGCCGACGCCGCACCGGTACCGGACCTGATGGCCGCGCAGCCGGACGATCTCCGGCTCCAACGGCACGAAGTCCAGATTGCGCAGCAGATCGGCCAATTCATCCAACTGGGCGGCAATCAGGGCCGGATCCTCGTCCGGCTCCTGAAACCCGACCAGAAACGCGCGCCGGGCTTTGGCTTCCGCCAATTCCTGTTCCAGTTCGATCAAGCGAAGTATGCTCCGAAATCACCGATTCCGCAATCGGGCGGCCACCGCCGCCTCGTACGCATCCAGATCGTCGATCCTCAGTTGCGCCACGCCGGTCCGCATGGCGGCCTCCGCGACTTTGCGGGCCACATGGGGCACCACCCGGGGGTCGAACGGCTTGGGAATGACCATCTCCAGTTTGATCCCGGCCGGGCCGCGGAAGAGCCCCCGCGCGGCATCGGCGGGATAGGCCTTGGCCAGTTCCGCGCCGACCTCCGCCGGGATCTCCGCGGCGGCAAGTTCCGCCAGCGCGCAACTTGCGGCCAGTTTCATTTCCTCGTTGATGTCCCGGGCCCGGACGTCCAGCGCGCCGCGGAAAATCCCGGGGAATCCCAGCACGTTGTTGATCTGATTGGGGAAGTCGCTCCGACCGGTGCCGACCACGGCGGCTCCGGCGGCCAGCGCCTCCTCCGGATAGATCTCCGGCACCGGGTTGGCCATGGCGAAAATGATCGGGTTTTCGGCCATCGACCGCACCATCGCGCCGGTCACGCAGTTCGGCGCGGAAAATCCGAGAAAAATATCCGCCCCGACCATGGCCTCCGCCAGCGTGCGGCAGGACGTCTCCGCGGCGAAAAACGCCTTCTCCGCGTTGAGATCGCTCCGGCCGGTGTGGATGACCCCCTTGGAATCACACATGATGAAGTTCTCTTTCTTCGCTCCGGCGGCAAGATAGAACCGGCTGCACGCGATGCCCGCCGCGCCCGCGCCGTTGACGACGAACCGGCACCGGGCGATGTCCTTGCCCAGCAATTGCAGCGCGTTGAGGATCGCCGCCAGGGAAATGATCGCCGTCCCGTGCTGATCATCGTGAAACACGGGAATGCGCATCCGTTCCTTCAAGGTCCGCTCCACCTCAAAACAGGCGGGGGCGGCGATGTCCTCCAAATTGATGCCGCCGAAAGTCGGCTCCAGATGCTCCACTGCCGCGATCAGTTTGGCGGCGTCCGTCCGTCCCTTGTCGTTGAACACTTTTCCGAGGCAGAGCGGGACGGCGTCGATATCCGCAAAGTGCTTGAACAGCACCGCCTTGCCCTCCATGACCGGCAGTCCGGCCTCCGGGCCGATATTGCCCAGCCCCAGCACCGCGGTCCCGTCGCTGACCACCGCCACCAGATTGCTCCGGGACGTGTAACGCCATACGTTCTCCGCGTCCTGTTTGATCTCCAGACAGGGCTGCGCCACGCCGGGGGTGTAGGCCAGGCTCAAATCGTCTCCCGTTTTGCACGGTTTGGTCGGCACCACCGCGATCTTGCCCGGTTTGCCCTGTTCGTGGTAGGCCAGCGCCCGCTGTTTCACATCTTCTGCCATAATTGAATCATCCTCCGTTGTTTGATGGTTGCAAAATCTGCAGCGGGCGCACCGGGATGCCCCGGGCCCGCAAATACTCCTTCGCCTCTCCGACCGTCACCCGCCCGAAATGGAACATCCCAGCGGCCAGTACCGCGTCGGCACACCCCTCGTCCAGCACCTCGCGCAGATGCTCCAAATTCCCCGCGCCTCCGGACGCAATCACGGGCACATTGACCGCCCGGGATATCCGCCGCGTCAATTCGCAATCGTAACCGATCCCGGTGCCGTCCCGGTCCATGCTGGTCAGCAGAATCTCTCCGGCTCCGGCGGTCACCGCCCGGACCGCCCATTCCTCGGCGTCCACGCCGGTGGAACGGGTGCCGCCGTGAGTGACAACTTCCCACCGGCTCTCTCCCGGGACCCGCCTGGCATCCAGCGCCAACACCACGCACTGACGGCCGAACCGCTCCGCCGCCTCGGTCAGCAGTTCCGGGTGCCGCACCGCCGCGCTGTTGACCGAGACCTTGTCCGCCCCGGCCAGCAGCAGCGCCCGGAAATCCTCCACACTCCGCACCCCGCCGCCGACGGTCAGCGGGATAAACAATTTCTCCGCGCTGCGCCGAACGATGTCCAGCATCGTCCCCCGGGCGTCCAGCGTGGCGGTGATGTCCAGAAACACCAGTTCGTCCGCTCCCTGCCGGTCATACGCGCACGCGCACCCCACCGGGTCTCCGGCATCCACCAGATCCACGAAGTGAACCCCTTTCACCACCCGTCCGTCCTTGACGTCCAGACAGGGAATAATCCGCCGCACCGCGCCCACGATTCTCACACCCTCACAGCGCCGGACGGACGTTCCACGCGACACACCGCCAGCATCCGCCGTCGTACTCGTAAACTCCGAACGCGCCGGTGGACAGTTTCAGCGACCCCTCCGGAGCCTGACCGTCCGGCAGCAGAGCCCGGGAAAATCGGGCAATGCCGTTGCTGGTCACCGCCGCCACCGTCCCGCCGGGATGTTCGGCGGCCCACCGGGTGGCGAAATCCCGCCACTGGCCGGGCAAATTCGCCGCCCGGCCGGACAGAAATTCCCAGCCGACAGGCAGAACCGCCTCCGCATCCCACGCGTTCAATGCCGCTTTACCAGCTTCCCGCAACGCGTCCAGCGTGATTTGCGGCGTGATCCGCTCCCGCATGGCCGCAATTCCCAGCCGCAGCACCACGTCGGCCTCCGGTTGTCCGTCGTCCTGACCGTAATTCAGTTCGGTGAGGAACTCCTCCGAACGCATCACCGCATCCGGGAACGATTCTCCGATGCCTTCGGCGCTCTGTCTCGTCCGCAGCAGCGGCGCATAACAGATCTCATCCACCTGATAACCGGAATCGCGCAACGCCCGGCCCGCGGCCGCCCCCTGAAGCAGACCTTTCTCCGTCAGCGGCAAATCCGTCGCGCTGCCGACCCGCAAAATCACGTCCCCGGCGTTGAAGGTATTGCCGTGGCGCACCACGATCAATCGAGTGACTCCGCTCATGCCGACCGCCCCCCGGCCCGCGCCAGAATCTTCTCCGCCCGGGCCAGATCCTCCGGGCTGTCCACTCCGCCGGCCCCGGCATCCAGCCATTCCGGGTAGGTCACGGGGACCATCCGCACCGGGATGCCGTTTTCAAGGAACCGCAACTGCTCCAACTGCTCCAACGCTTCGTACTCCCCCTGCGGCGCCTGGGAGAAAAATGCCAGCGCCGCGAATTGATACGCATACAGTCCGACATGCCGGCAGACTGGAGAGAGTGCACTTTGCGCCCGCAGTTTTTCCTCGCCGCGAATCGCGGGAATGATGTTCTTGGAAAACCATTTCGCGTTGCCGTCCCGCCCGACGATCACGGTGGTCCCGGAAAATGGCGACGTCCGCTTGGCTTCGCGCAGAGCCTCCAGCGCCGCCCAATCCAATCGAGTATACGCCGTGGCCACCATCGTCTCCGGGTGCGCTTCAAACGCATCCAGCAGCGCATGCAGGAACTGCGGCGGACAGAGCGGATTGTCTCCCTGCAAATTCAACAGAACCTCCGGCTTCTCCGGCCGGGCCGCCGCCACCGCCCACACCCGGTCGGAACCGGAACGGCAACTGGCGGGAGTGATCTCCACCGGAATGCCATGCGACCGGCAGTATGCCACGATGCGCGCGCTGCCCTCGCCGGAAGCGGCGGGTTCTTCCGTGGCGACCACCGCTTCACAATCCCCCCGTTCGGCACAGACCGAGGCGGCGACGTCCCAGACCCGCTGCAAAATCGCCTTGCCGCCCAGTTCCGCCAGCGGTTTGCCGGGGAATCGTTTGGAACCGTACCGGGCCGGAATGACAATGAGACTTTTCATACTTTCACTTCCTGTCGATGATGCGCCGGAACCGCGCCGACGCCGAAAAACCAAAGCGGGAGAAACGCCCGGCGTTCCTCCCGTGCCAGAACCCTCCCCTGCGCCGAAGTCACTTCGGCAGACCGGGAAGCGTCACCTCAACATGCCGTTCAAACTTTAAATAGTGTGCCGTAGTGATCACCGCGGTCCCGATCACGCAGATCAGCGCCAGCGCCGCCAGCACGGTGCAGGCCACCGTCGCCGCGCCGGACCGTTCGGCGGCAACCGAAGCCGCCGCGACGGGTTCGGGGACCGCCGGGGTTGTCGGGACTGCCGCAGGAACCGCTTTCGGAACCGCCGGGACGACCGGCTTCGGCACGGCCGGTTTGGGAGCCGCCGCCGGTTTGGGCGGCACTGCCGGACGCCGAATTTTTACCGTCCGATCGGCGTCGGAGGCCGTTTCCTCCGCCGGAGTTGCCGGAGCAGGAGTTGCCGGAGTTGCCGGTTTCGCCGTCGGAGGAGCGGCGGGCCGGATCATCACGGTTTTCCGGGTCCGGGTATCCTCCTCGTCCAGCGCAGTCGCCGGAGCCGCAACCGGAGCCGCCGGAGCCGGAGTTACCGGAGTTGCGACCGAAGTCGTCGGTTTCACCGTCGGGACCGGTCTTGCCGGAGCGGCGGGGGCCGACGCAACCGGAGCCGCCGGAGTTGCGCCGGCGGGACGAAGCGGCTTGAGTTTAATCGTCTTGCGAGTGGTGGTGTCTTCACCGTCCCCCACCGGGGCCGCTGCGACCGGAGTTGCTGCGACCGGAGTTGCCGGAGCCGCGGCCTCCGCCGCGGAAACTTCGGGAGCGATGGCCCGCAGACGCACCGTCTTACGGGTCCGGGTATCCTCCTCCATCGGAGCGGAAGTCGTGGTTTTGTTCTCGTCAGCCATCTTGTTTTCCTTTCGCTTATATGATCCTGCCGTCAATGCATCTCCGTCTGCTGCGCGGTCTCCCGCAGACGCGCCACCCGCTGCGACACGTCCCGGTAATCCGACATGCTGGCGCTGATCGTCCGGTAGCACTCCAGCGCCGCCGCCGCGTCCCCGACAAGTTCCTGCGCATTCCCGAGGTAGTAAAGCGCTTCCCGTTTATACTTGTCCAGCCGCGCCATGTCCTTGACCGCGGTCTGCAGCATCTCCACCGCCTTGGGCGCATCGTTTTTCAGCAGTGCGCACCGCCCCAGGTAGACCAGACTGCCCCGGCGTTTCTGCGGGTTGTCGGAAACCGCCGTAAAGGTCCTCTCCGCATCGTCGATCATCCCCCGTTCAAACTGCAGTTCGCCCAAGTCGAACTGCAACTGCATGTCGTTGGGGAACATCTCCGCCCGCCGCACGGTGTGCCGCCACCGGTAGTCCGCCATCTCCTTTTCCAACTCCGCGATCTGCTCCTCCGGGCTCTCATAACTCTCCGGATGGGCCCGCAACTGCTTGACGGCCTCCCCCAACTGGGCGAGGTATGCTTTTTCGATATGCTTGTCCAGCACCGGATCGGTCACTCCGACCTTCTCGGCCACATTACGATACTCCTGCAGCGCCTCCTCGTACCTGCCCGCCACCATGTAGGCGTCCGCCAGTTTCCGCCGCATGTCGATGGAATCCTTCTTTTTTAACTCCGCCGTGAACCGGTCGATCAGCAACTGAGCCTGAGCCGCGTCGTGGATGGTGCCGTCCAGCAACTGCTGGATGACGGCGTCCTCGGCATCCGCGGTGTTGGCCTTGCCGGACTTGCGGTCGTTGAACTTGCCTCGCTCAATGCTGGCCAGCGCCATCGCGGAACGCAGTTCCGACTTGTCCGCCAGCGTCTTGACCTGAAGTTTGGAAACCATCTCGTGCTGGATCTTCAACGCGTCCAGCGCCTGTCCGTTGCGCTGCATCGCCTCGGCCAACTGCTTCATCCGCGCGGCATTGCCCGGATGAAGTTTGCACAGCACTCCCAGTGCCGTCGCTTCCGCCCACGGCGCCTCGGCGCTTCTGGCCGCTCCGGCCAGCGCGCCCAGAATGAGCGGGTTGTCCACGCAGAACGCCAGACTGGATTCACACATCGCCATCGCCCTGACCGGGTCGGCCATGGCAACCATCCGGATGATCGGCGCCTTGAACACCGCGCCCAGTCCGGCCAAAAATCTCGCCCCTCCGCCCTGTATGCGGAGTTTGCCCAGTTCGTACTCCCGGAGTTTGTCGAACAGCATGGCCACTTCCGGATTCTTGCAGATCACCGGCACCAGCGTCCGGATCGCACTCTCGAAATCACGTGCCGCGGCATACCGTGCCGCCCGGGAAAGCGCATCGCGGACATAGATCTGCGCCTGACTTACCGTTTTCCGTTCCATAAAATCGCCGTTTCCCCAATATCGTTCCAAACCACGTTCTCAACTGTAAATTACACTGCGAACGCGCTTTTTACAAGCCCACCGTGCAAAAACCCGGGATTTTTCGCCGAAAAATCCCCTTCACTCGCCGGGAATCCGGCATATCCGGCAGTTGCGGCAATCCAATCCCCGGGGCGGCACGTAGAGTTTCCCCGCCTTGACCGCCGCCCGGCGGTTGCAGTAACTCTTGACCGCCAGGATCACTCCGACGATGATGAATGCGCCCGGCGCCGCCCCCGGAAGAAGAAATTCCGTCTCCCAACCGGGGATCAGTTTGATCCCGAACACCGAACCGCCGCACAGAAATTCCCGGATAATGCCGATCAGCGTCAGCGCCACCGTGAACCCAAGCCCCATGCCCGCGCCGTCCAGCACCGAGCGGAGCAGACCGTGCTTGGACGCAAACGCCTCCGCCCGCCCCAGAACGATGCAGTTCACCACGATCAGCGGGATGAATATTCCCAGCGCCGCGTACAGCGCCGGCGGAGCATACGCCTGCATCAGCAGATCCACCACCGTCACAAACGCCGCGATCACCACGATGTAGACCGGGATCCGGATCTTTTTGGGCGTGATGCCGGAAATCAGACTGATGACGGCGTTGCTGCCGATCAGCACGAACGTGGTGGCCGCCCCCATGCCCGCGCCGTTGGCGGCGCTGCCGGTCAGCGCCAGTGTCGGACAGGTGCCCAGCAGCAGCACCAGCACGGGGTTCTCTTTCCAGATGCCCTTGACGAAATCTCCCCAACAAGTGTTTTTCATAATACGCTCCGTTCCGCGATCTCCCTTCGCGCCCCGGCAAACGCCGCCGCGATATCATTGACCAGTTTCGTCACCGCCCGACTGCTGACCGTGGCTCCGGTGCGGTAGAAGAATTCTCCGCCGTCCTTCCGGACCCGCCACTTTCCGGCGGAGGAAGCCGGGCGGCCGCCGAACTGATCCAGGTATTCGTTGTCCGGCACCGTCGGCGCGGCGGCGAAAAGATTCAGGATCGTCCGCTTGAATTTCCGGTCGCACACATTAGCCCCCAGCCCCGGAGTCTCCTTGTGGCGCAGGATCTGCACTCCGGTGATCTTCCCGTCCGGAGCGAAGCCCACCATCGCCGCGATCTCTCCGGCGTACCCGAGCCGGTTCGCGCCCTGCCCCACAAATCCGACGACCTTGCCGGAGCGCCCCACGGCGAAATATTCCCAATCACCCACACGCACCGAAGAACCCGTCTGATCGAATTCCGGCAGACGCAACTGCCGGAGCACCACGGCGCGATTCCTTTCCTGCGCCTTTTCGATCGGGCCCGCGGTCCAGTCTGCGACCAGCGCCAACGTGAATGCCGCCGCCAGTGCGACCGCGCAGAGAAATCCGCCCAGGACCCAAATGTTTTCGCTGTCGCGCAGATTCATTTGTCCCCTCCTTTCCGCACCCGTTCCGGCACATAGCCGAAAGGCCGGATGCCGCAGAAACGGTCGATCAGCGGCACCAGGGCGTTCATGAACAGAATGGCGAAACTCACCCCTTCCGGATAATTGCCCCAAATGCGGATCACCGAAGTGACGATCCCGCATCCGATGGCGAAAACCACGCACCCCAGCCCCGTGATCGGACTGGTCACCATGTCGGTGGCCATGAACACCGCTCCCAGAAACAACCCCCCGTTGAGCACGTGAAACGTCACTCCGGGCGTCACCCCCGGCCAGAACCAATGCACCGCCGCGGAGATCAGCGCCACCGTCCCGATGAAAAGCACCGGCACCCGCCAGTTGATGAGGTTCAGCGCCACGAGGATGAGAAAGCCGAGGATCAGCGCCGGAACGCTGGTCTCTCCCAAACATCCGGCCCGGTCGCCGAGGAAGCACCGCCACAGCAGCGAAGGGGATTCCAACCCGGCGAAATTGGTCCGGCTCCCCTCGCCCGAAAGCACCTTCGGCGTCGTTCCGGCCACGCCCAGCGGCGTAGCACAGGTCATGGCGTCCGCCCCGGAGACGAACATCTGCCGCTCCGGGTACGACGGTTCCGTCATCCCCCGGGACGGCGTCCACGTCGTCATCGCCGCCGGCAGCGCGATCAGCAGCCCCACCCGGGCCACCAGCGCCGGATTGAAGGGATTGTTTCCCAATCCGCCGTAAACCTGCTTGCCCAGCCAGATCGCCAGGATCGCCCCGATAGGCGGCACGTACAGCGGGATCGCCGCCGGCAGACACAGCGCCAGCAGCACACCGGTCACGGCGGCGGAACCGTCGCTGACGGTCTTGAACACCGGCTTGCCGGCAAAACGGCACCATATCGCTTCCGCCGCGACACAGCACGCGGCGGTGTAGAGGATCACCCCCAGCGCCCGCCAGTGAAAAAACCACACGGCGGCGCAGATCGCCGGGACCAGCGCCAACAGCACGCCGCCCATGATCTTCCGCAGACTGGCCCCGGACGAAAGATGGGGGGACGAACTCAGCACCAGATGTTCGCCGGTCGGCAAACGCATCGCTTCATTTCTGTTTTCCATTTCCATGACTCGCTTTCATTTCTTCGCCGCCGCCTGCCGGCGCAACTCCGCCTTGGCCCGGCGGATGTTCTGCACCAGCGGCCGGTGATCCGGACAGACGTAGGCGCAGGAACCGCACTCCATGCAGTCCATGACATGATTCTGCGCCGCCAGATCGAAACGGTCGGCTTCGACGGCCGTTGACAGCAGACACGGCATCAGATGCATGGGACACCCCTGCACGCACCGGCCGCACCGGATGCAGCCGGTAGACGCATAATTCACCGCGACCCGGGCGGGCAGCAGCAGGATTCCGGAGGTGTTCTTCGCCACCGGGACGCGGAACGACTTCTGGGCGAATCCCATCATCGGACCGCCGAAAATCAGTTTTCCCGGTTCGGACTTGACGCCGCCGGCCAGTTTCACCGCTTCGATGGCGGGCGTGCCGATTTTCAGCAGGAAATTGCCGGGCGAAACCACCACTTCCCCGGTCACCGTGGTGATCCGCTCCACCAGCGGAATCCCTTCGGTGACGGCATCGGCAAGCGCCGCCGCGGTACCCACATTCTGCACCACGCACCCGGCGTCCATCGGCAGTCCGCCGGAGCGGACCTGCCGTCCGGTGATCGCGTTGATCAACTGTTTTTCCGACCCCTGCGGATACCGCACCCTGAGGGTGATGACCTCGACCCCGTACTCCGCGCCGAACATCTTCAGCGCGGCAATGGCGTCGGCCTTGTTGGTCTCCACGCCGATGCAAGCCCGTTTGACCCGCAGAATTTTCGCCAGGATCGCCGCGCCCCGCACCACCCGTTCCGGGGTCTCCAGCATCAGCCGGTGATCGGCGGTGAGATACGGCTCGCATTCGGCGCCGTTGAGGATCAGGGTGTCCACCGTCTTGTCCGGCGGCGGGGACAACTTGACGTGCGTCGGGAACGACGCGCCGCCCATGCCGACCAGTCCCGCTTCGCGCACCCTCGTTTTCAGCACTTCGGGATCGGCGCCGCGCCAGTCGGGGATCGGCGCCAGCGGCGCGTCGCCCCGGTCCTCGCCGTCGGAGATGATCTCCACCGCCATGGACGGCACCCCCATGGGGCCGGGAACCTCCACAATGCCGCCGACTTCGCCGCTGGTGGGCGCATGCAGATTGGCGGACACGAATCCGTCCGCGGCGGCGATCAACTGGTACTTGGCCACCTTGTCGCCCTTTTTGACCACCGGGACCGGCGGCTTGCCGGCATTCTCCGCCAGCAGAACGAAATACCGCTCCAGCAGCGGCGCGCGCCGCACGGCGGCGGCGCTGCTCAGACGCTTGCCGTCGCCGACCGGGTGAATGCCTCCGGAAAAGGTCATTACCCCGCGTGAACTTTTATTGATCATCTCTCTTGCCCTCCACCTTGACCCGGGCCGCCTCCAGCCGGGTCTCCGGGGTCATCAGACAGCCCACCGGACAGCCGATTCTGTCAATGGTCTCCGCATCCGGCAGGGGTTCGGAAGCGTAATCCACCCGGGAAAGAAATCCGTCGATCCGGAACATCCCGGGATTCACCCTTTCGCATTTGCGGCAGCCAATGCAGCCGGCCTTGCAGAACTGACGCTTCAGGACGCCCTTCTCCGGCGAATTGCAGTACACGTGGTACTTCGCGTCCGCCGGAACCATCCGGATCACCCCCCGGGGACAGGCGACCGCGCACTTGCCGCACCCCACGCACAATTCCCGATGCACCACGGCGACCTGACCGATGATCTCAATCGCACCGAAAGGACACCGCCGGGCGCAGGTGCCCAGCCCCAGACATCCGTACCGGCAGTCCTGCGGTCCGCCGGCCACCAGATTGGCCGCGGCGCAATCCTGAACGCCGTTGTAGTTCATGTGCCGCACTTCCCCGATCTCGCTCCGACAGGCGACCACCGCGTAACGCCGTTCGACCGCCCCGGCGTCCACGCCCAGCGCTTTGGAGATCGCGGCGATCTGCTCCACGCTGGACACCGGACAGCCGGAGGGCTGCGCCCGGCCCGCGGCCAGCGCCCGGGCAAAATCCGCGCACCCGGCGTATCCGCACCCTCCGCAGTTGGCCCCCGACAGCAATTCCAGCGCCAGATCCGCCAGCGGATTGCCCGCCACCTTGAAAAGTCTGACAAACACGCCGATCACCACGCCCAGCACCGCCCCCAGCAGGCACATGACTCCGGCGGCGATCAGCAGTACCGTGATATCCATAGGTTCCTCCGTCCTCCCGTTTTCCTCAGCACAAACCGGAGAATCCGGCAAACGCCATGGCCAGAATACCCGCGGTGACCAGCGCCAGCGGCGTACCTTCGAAGGCTTTCGGCGGCGCGGCCAGTTCCAACTTCTCCCGCAGACTGGAAAACAGCACCAGCGCCAGTGCGAATCCGATGCCCGAGAACGCGCCGAAAATCGTCGAATCCAGCACCCCCCGGGCGCTTTCGGCATTGATCGTCGCCGCCCCCAGCACCGCGCAGTTGGTGGTGATCAGCGGCAGATAGATCCCCAGCGCCCGGTACAGCACCGGACTGAGTTTCTGCAGCATGATCTCCAGCAGTTGAACCAGCGCAGCGATCACCAGAATGAACATCAGCACCCGCAGAAATCCCAGATCGATCACTTTGCCGCCCCAGGAAAAACGCAGCAAAAAATTGGCGATCAGCGACGTAATGCACGACGCCAGCGCCATCACCACCGTGACGGCTCCGCCCATGCCCAGCGCCGTGTCCAGCCGCTTCGACACTCCGAGAAACGGGCAGATGCCCAGAAACCGGGACAGCACAAAGTTGTAGACCAGCACCGCGCCCACGGTCAGTTCCAAATACTTCATCTCCTTGACTCCATCACCTTGAATCGGCCTGCCCCGCCGCGTCCGGCCGGTCCGCGGCGGTCTCCTTTTTGGAATACACGGTCTTGACCCCGACCCCCGGAAGCATGCCCAGTTTGCCGGAAAGACCGCTGATGACGGGTTCCGGGGCGTCCAACACCACGCTGATGATCCCCAGCCGACGCTCCCGGTAGGGTATCCCCATCCGGCCAACGATATACTCGCCGTGCTCGTGCAGCAGACGGTTGATCTCCGCCGACTGCGCGGTGTCCTCCACGATAATGCCGATCAGCGCGATGCGGTTGTTCATGCTTCCCATCCGAATCGGGATCAGAGCAACTGCCCGGCGGCTTTCAGCCATTCCGAAGCGATGAGCTGGTGTCCGGCGTAGGTAGGGTGGACCCCGTCCCGAAGCCAGTACTCCATCCCGTACTTTTTGGCCGCCTCGGTGAATTTCGCCTGCAGCGGCACGAAGACCGCGCCCAGATCCGCCGCCGCCTTGCGGACGACTTCTCCGCGCCGGGCGATCTCCTCCGGCCAATCCTCCTGCACGTGGCCGAAAGGCAGAACGAAAGGCTCCATCAGGATGATCTTCACTTCCGGCAGCGTCTCCCTCGTCCAGGTGACCAGCCGCCGCAGAAACTCCTCATACCGGGGGACCTCCACCCCATTCCCGTAATGGGTCTCGTGCCAGGTGTCGTTGACCCCGATCAGGATACTCAGGATGTCCGGACGCAGATTCAGCGCGTCGATCTTCCACCGGGCGTACAGGTCGACCACCCGGTTGCCGGAAATGCCCCGGTTGAAAATGCGCCAGTCCTTCTCCGGCTGTTCGCCGTAAAGTTTCGCCGCCAGCAGCGCGGGGTAGCCGCTGCCCAGAAACGTATGCCGCGTATCCTCCATCTCCTCCCGCGCCCGACCGCAGTCGGTGATGGAATCGCCTTGAAACAGCAGTTTCTTCATCCGCAAACTCTCCTTATTTCATATTGGCCATCATGATCGACAGCAGGATCATCATGAAAAACAGCATGGCGTAGGTCGCCGCGGCGATCCGCCGCGTGAACTTTTTCCGAAAAATCAGGATCAGACACCGGAGAGCCACAAAAAGGGTGACGAAAAGTTTCGCCATCAGGAATTTGACGTGGGGCGCACCGGCCAAACACCACAGCACGCCGCAGAGCAGCAGTCCCAGCCAGCAGAGCCACGCCCGGCCGCCGACGAGCGGTTTGGAGGGCCGCCGCAGGGCTTTGGCGCCGATATCGTGCCGGAAGAACATTTTATCGAATGCGATGCGCTGGACTCCGTAGTACGCGGCGAAGATCGCCTCCCGGACGTTCCGCCCGGTGGCGCAGACCCCCAGCACCCGGCCGCCCGCGGTGACGATCCGCCCGTCCTTGTTCGCGGTGCCGCAGTGAAAGACCACCGCCCCGGTCTCGGCGGCGTCCCGCAGTCCGGTGATCTCCTTGCCCTTCTCATATTCGCCGGGATAGCCGCCGGAAGCCATGATCACCGACACGGCGGCGTCCTTTTTCCAGTGCAGTTCGGCTTCCGAAAGTTTACCGTCCACGGTCTTCTCCAGCACGTCGAACCAGTCGCCCTCGAAGCGGCGCATCACCGGTTGGATCTCCGGGTCGCCGAAACGGACGTTGAATTCCAGTACTTTAGGCTGTCCGTCGGCGATCATCACGCCGCAGAAGATCACCCCCCGAAAATAGAGATCCTCCGCGTTGATCCCCCGCAGAAACGGCTGCAGGATCTCCGCGTCGATCCGCGCTTCCACCTCTTTCGTCACCACCGGCGCAGGCGAATACGCCCCCATCCCGCCGGTGTTGGGTCCCAGGTCCCGGTCGAAGATCCGCTTGTGGTCCTGACTGGAAACCATCTGCACGATGGTCTTTCCGTCGGTGAGCGCCAACACGCTCGCTTCCTCGCCGACGAGCATTTCCTCGATGACCACCTTGGTCCCGGCCGCGCCGAACGCGCCGCCGAAACACTCCCGGACGAAATCCTGAGCGCCGGTGCGGTTCTCCGCCACCAGCACCCCCTTGCCCGCAGCCAGACCGTCGGCCTTGACCACGATCCCCTTGTCCCCGGCGTCGAACCGGGCCCGGATGTATTCGCACGCCGCATCCGGGTCGGTGAAAGTCTCCGACGCCGCCGTGGGGATGCCGTACTTCACCATGAACTGCTTGGCGAAGTCCTTGCTGCCCTCCAACTGCGCGGCCCGCTTGTCCGGACCAAAAATTTTCAGACCGCGGGCCTTGAAAACGTCCACGATCCCGGCGCACAGCGGCGCTTCCGGTCCCACCACCGTCAGCGAAATCTTTTTGGCCGCCGCGAAATCGGCGAGTTTCTCCAGTTCGCCGACCGGGATGTCCACGCACTCGGCATCCGCGGCGATACCCGCATTCCCGGGCGCGCAGTAGACTTTCTCCACCTGCGGACTTTGTTTCAACTGCCAGACCAGGGCGTGTTCGCGCCCGCCCGAACCGATTACCAGCACTCGCTTCATCTGCCTTCCATCCATACGAATTGCCTCAGGGTAAAAAACTCTCCGTTAATATAACATCTCCCAGCCGATTATTCAAGAAAAATCGCTTTTTCCCCGCTTTTTGATTTGACTTCCGGGGAAGTTCGGTTATCTTAAGGGCGGGATCGGACAGTTCCCGACTACGGAGGTTTTCATGATTCGTTCGATGGCGGTTTTTCTGACGGCGGCGGCGGCGCTCATTCTCTGCGGCTGCGCCGAGCCGGTGGTCTTTTCCGAGGTGCTGCAGCAGGGGGTGAATCAAAAGGTCTACACCAAATACAACCTCTGGTACACCGACCCGGAGCACGTCAGTTGTCTCAACATCCAGCACGGTTCCTACATCCCGCTGGGGACGGAAATCGAACCGGTCGGCACCAGTTGGTTTTGGGACGAAATCGTCTTCCGGACTGTGCCGGACGGCAAGACCTACACCATCAAGTTCGACGTCGGCTACCGTCTCTGTACCATGCGGGACTTCATCGCCTACACCTTCACTACCTCGCCCCCGGAGGAACTGCTCAAGGACCAGCCGGTTGCGGTCCGGGAACGCATCCGCCGGGGCGAAGTCGTCCCGGGCATGAACGAGCAGGCCGTACTGCTCACCTACGGACCGCCGCCGGCCTGCCGGACCAGCGACCTGCGCAACGAGAGTTGGATCTACTGGCGTTCTCCTCAGAACATGCTCCGGGTCGTATTCCGGGGCGACAAGGTGCGCAGTCTGCTCAACGTGGGGCAAAGTCTCTGATGGCGGCGCGATTCACGGCGGACGAACTTGCCGCCGCCGCCGGCGGGACATGGATTCGCGCCGTCCGCCCGGACGGTCCGCTGGAGATTTCCACCGACACCCGGATCGACAATCGCGGCCGCATCTTTTTCGCCCTGCGGGGAGAACGCTTCGACGCTCATGACTACCTGCCGCAGGCGGCAAGTTCCGGGTGCGCCGCGCTGTGTCTGCGCCGGGACAAAATCGCCGCCGCCCCGCCCGGCATTCCGGTTCTGGCGGTGGAGGACACGCTGATCGCTTATCAGGCCTGCGGCGCGTTTCACCGCCGCCGCTTCTCCGAACTGACCGCCCTCGGCGTCACCGGGAGTGTGGGCAAAACCAGCGTCAAGGAGATGCTGCGGGCGATTTTCACCGCCGCCGTCGGAGAGGACGCCGTGCTGTGCACCGAGGGCAACACCAACAATCAGGTCGGCGTGGTACAGAATCTGCTGCGCCTCGATCCCGGCCATCGCTTCGCGGTGCTGGAAGCCGGGACCAGCGCGCCCGGCGAGATCGCCCCGCTGGCGGCCCTCATCCGTCCCGCCGGAGCGATTGTCAACGCCATCGCGCCCTGCCATCTGGAGAAACTCGGGAATTTGCGCGGAGTGGCCCGGGAAAAGGGCGAGTTGTTCCGCGCCCTGCCCCCGGGCGGGGTCGCGGTCTTTCCGGCGGACGCTCCGGAAGCGGACACGCTGCGGGAATGCGCCGCCGGACGCGAAACCGTCACATTCGGCATGGACGGCGCCGGAGAAGTTTCGGCCGTCTGGCGCCGCGGTTCGCTGGAGGGCAGTTCCTTCCTTCTGCGTTTCCCCGACGGAGAGAGACGGGAGATCGTCTGGACCCTGACCGGCGAACACAATGCGAAAAACGCCGCCGGAGCCGCGGCGCTGGCGCTCCGCTTCGGCATCGCCCCCGACGTGATCGCCCGGGGGCTTCCCCGCACGATCCTGCCGGGCATGCGGATGAAGCGCACCACCGTCGCGGGAGTGCATTACCTCAACGACGCCTACAACGCCAATCCCGCCAGTATGCTCGCATCCCTGCGGATGCTGGCCGCATCCCCCCGTCCCGGCCGGCTGATTCTGGCACTGGGCGGCATGCGGGAACTCGGTCCCCGGTCGGCGGCGGAACACGCCGCTTTGCTCCGAACCGCGGCGAAACTGCTGCCGCAGGCGGAACTGCTCACCATCGGGGATGAATTCGCCGGAATTTCTCCCCGTCACTTCGACTCGGCGGAAGCGGCGGCGGCATTTCTGGCCGCGCTCGTCCGTCCGGGCGACACGGTCTTCGCCAAAGGTTCGCGGGGCAACGCGGTGGAGAGGGTTCTGCCTCCGGAGGCGCGCTGACACCATGAATCCGATCGCCCCGGAAAAAATCTTCGGTTCGGCATTCCTGCATTCCAACCACCCGGAGGCGGTCCTGCCGGACGCTCCGGTTTTCACCGATTCCCGGATGGTGACGCCCGGGGCGATTTTCGCCGCCATCCCGGGAACCCGGGTGGACGGCGCCGATTTCATCCCGGAGGCGCTGGATCGGGGCGCGGCCGCGATCCTTTATACGGGAGACTTCGCCGTCCCGGAGGATAGTCCGATCCTGTTCTGCCGGGTCAGCGATCCCCGGGAAGCGGTTTCCCGGCTCTGCCGGTATCAGGCGGGAGAACCGGATGCGGCCCTGCGGGTCTACGGCGTCACCGGAACCAACGGCAAGACCACTTCCGCCTACCTCCTGCGCCATTTGCTCCATGCGGCGGATGTCCCCTGCGGACTGGTCTCGACGGTGGAGTACGACGACGGATGCCGCCGGATGCCGCCGACCCACACCACCCCCGACCCCCGGACGCTGTTTCCCCTGCTGGCGGCGATGCGCGACAACGGACTGCGGGCGGCGGCGATGGAGTTCTCCAGCCACGCGCTGGCCCAGAAGCGTCTGAGCGGCATCCTCCTGCGCGGAGGGATCTTCACCAATCTCACCGGCGACCACCTGGATTTCCACGGCGACATGGAGCACTATTATCAGGCGAAAAAAACGCTTTTTACCGAGTTGATCGCACCCGGCGGCGTGGCGGCGGTCAACCTCGACGATCCCGCCGGCGCGCGTCTGGCGGAGGAATTGACCGTGGAACGGCCGGACCTCAAAATCCCCACCTTCGGCACTCGACCGGGCGCGGGGTGGCGTATCTCGGAGATGGAGAGCGACGCCGACGGCTGCCGCTTCGTCCTCAGCAACGCGCAGCAGGCCTACCATACCGAATTTCCCCTTCCCGGAGAGTACAACATTCACAATCTGGCGGGAGTTCTGACCTTGCTGCTCTGCGACGGCGTCGCTCCGGAAGCACTGGATGCGGCGCTGGCCCTTCCGCTGACGGTCCCGGGACGGCTGGAAAAGATCACCGCGCCCGGCGGCGCCTGCTTTTTCGTCGATTACGCCCATACCGACGATGCCCTGACCAATGTGCTCCGCACCCTCAGGCCGCTGTGCCGCAACCGATTGATCGCGGTATTCGGCGCCGGCGGGGACCGGGACAAAAGCAAGCGCCCCCGCATGGGTAAAGCGGCGGCGCGGTGGGCGGACAAACTCATCATCACCAGCGACAATCCCCGTTCCGAGGACCCTCTGGAAATCATCGTCCAGATCGTCTCCGGTCTCCCGGAGGCCTGCGATTACGAAGTGATCGCGGACCGGGAGTCGGCGTTGCGTCGGGCGGCGGAGATCGCCGGGCCCGGGGACGTGGTGCTGGTGGCGGGCAAAGGGCATGAAACATATCAGGAAATTCACGGTGTCCGACACCATTTCGACGACCGGGAGATACTGAGAACGATTCTGGAGGCATCTAGGTGAATCCCTCCGCTTCACGCCTTTATGACTACCTGAAAGGTTTCTACGCCCCGCGGGATTTTTCCGCCCTGGGGGTGCAGATCGCCCGCTGGGAAGCGGAGAAGGACAACCCGCTTCGGGGCAAACGCATTCTGGACGGTACGCCGATTTTCCGCAACACCATGTTGAAATACTGCGCCCTCCTCGCCGCCGGAGCCGATCTCACGGTCTCCGCGGGCGAAGGCGTCCCCTGCGACCCGGCGATCCCGCCCCTGCTCCCGCGGTTCGGCATCCGGTTCGCGGACGCGAGCGCCCTGACGGAGACCTACGATGCGGTTTCCGACTGCGGCGGCCGTCACCGGCAGGTCCGTTCCCAAAACGGATTCGTCGAATTGACCCGTTCCGGCGTATCACTCTACCGCCGGTGTCCGCAGCCGGTCATCAACGCCGATGCCAGCGTCTTCAAGGATTTTGAAACCGCCTACGGCACCGGGGACGGCTTTGTCCGGGCGATGAAAGCGCTGGGGCATGAGGATCTTGCCGGCAGGCGGATTCTCGTTTTCGGCGGCGGCAAAGTCGGGCTCGGGATCGCCGTCCGGTGCCGACGCGCCGGGGCGTGTCCGGCCGTCGTCGACCTGAAACGTCCGGACGTGATGGACGAAAAAATTGATTTCATCGCGGCGGAGGATGCCGCCGCCGTACGTCGAGCCATCGCCGAAGCATGGTGCGTCGTCTCGGCCACCAGTGTCGCCGGGGCGCTGGCACCGCACGCCGAAGCGCTGGCGACAAGTCCGGCGCTCATCGCCAACATGGGACTGGACGACGAATTTTCCGCCCGGCTTCCGGCGGACCGGGTGCTGAACCGTAAAACTCCGCTGAATTTCATTCTGCCGGAACCGACCCGGCTGATGTTTATTGCTCCGGTCATGGCCCTGACCAACGCCTCCCTGCGTCTGCTGCTGACGGAAGTGCTTCCGCCGGGACTGCAGGACCCGCCGCCGCGGGTGTCCATGGACACGCTGCTGGATCTGGCCGCCGCCGGGATCAACTGGAATCGTGAATTGCAAGGAGACGCATCATGAGTATTCTGCTGAAAGACGTGATTCTGCAGGGAAAAACGGTTTCCATCCGCATTGCGGAGGGCAGGATCGCGGCCGTCGCGCCGGAACTGCCCGACACGCCGGACGACACCGAGGTTTTCTCCGGCGGGCGCCGGTTCGCCGTCATGCCGCCGTTCTACAACGCGCACACCCACGCGGCCATGACGCTGCTGCGCGGCTTCGCGGAGGACAAGGAACTTTTCGACTGGCTGAGCCATCATATCTGGCCCGCGGAGGCCAAACTGACCCCGGACGACATCTACGCCGGGACCCGGTTGGCCACGATAGAGATGATCCGCTCCGGCACGGTCTGGTTCAACGACTCGTACTGGCACCCGGAAGCGGCGTTCCGGGCGGTGAAGGAGTCCGGGATGCGCGCCGTATTCGGCATGCTGTATCTCAACGGCGTGATCGATGATGCCGGCGCTGCCAACCGGCGCATCGCCGAAGCGGTCCAGGGGGAGAAACTGCTTCGGGTATGTCACACCCCGCACGCGATCTACACGGTGGACACGCCGACACTGCGGCACATCGCCCGGGAGATGGAACATGACGGCCTGGCGGTGCATATTCACGTGGCGGAGACGGCGAAGGAAGTGCAGGACTGCCTCCGTGAACACGGCAAAACGCCGGTGGAATATCTGGATTCTCTGGGCTTGATCGGAGAGCGCTCCATGCTGGCGCACTGTGTTCACCTGACCGATCACGACCGGGAAATCATCGCCCGGCGCGGCGCGTACATCGCCCACAATCCGGTGTCGAACCTGAAGTTGTGCAGTGGACTTTTCGATTTTGAAAAAGCCCGCGCCGCCGGATGCAGGATCGCCATCGGCACCGACGGATGTTCCAGCAACAACAATCTCTCCATGCTGGATGAAATGAAATTCGCCGCGTTGACCGCGAAATTGACCGGCAACACGCCGACCGCGGGCCGAACCGCCGACATCTACCGCGCCGCCACGGTAACCGGGGCGGAATTCGCGGGGGTCGATGTCGGAGCGATCGCCCCGGGAAACGCGGCGGACCTGCTGCTGATCGATCTGAACCACCCGGTGCTGAGCGCGGGACATGACCTGTGCGCCGACATGGTGTACGCCGCGACCCCGGAAGTGATCGACTCGGTGATGTGCGACGGCAAATTTCTGATGAAACACGGTTCGATCCCCGGGGAGGCCGATGCCGCCGCCGCAGTGCGGGAAGTCGGAAAAAAATTGCGCCGGGTACTGCGATAATTCGGAAAAAACGCGAATTTTCTCCGAACGCGGCTTGCAAAGTTTGCCGGGGAATGGTATATTAGGGGACGTAATGCATTCGGGCGTATAGCTCAGTTGGTTAGAGCGCCACGTTGACATCGTGGAGGTCACAGATTCGAGTTCTGTTACGCCCACCATTTGATATGGGAAGGGTATTTTGGACAGTTTCGGCTGGAATTCCAAAATGCCCTTTAATTTTTTGAGTCTCCAAAAATTCGCTCCGCTTCACTCGGTGTCAGCATTCCATTCTTCTGATGCGGCCGCATGTTGTTGAAAAAGTCGACGTAGTCGGCGACCGCCCGCCGCAGTTCCTCATCTTCATTATAGTAGTTGTGGGAAAGCTCTTCCCGTTTCATACAGGAAAAGAACGATTCCGCAACCGCATTGTCAAGCGGAGTTCCGGGATTGGAGAACGATTGTTTGACCTTGAGTTGCCGAAGGTGTTTCCGAAAATCAAACGCCGTATATTGCAGCCCTTGGTCGGAATGGAAGATCAGCCCGGCTGGACGCCCGCGCTTTTCAAAGGCATCATCGAACATCCTTTGAACAAATGCAGCGTCCGCGACATCGGCAACGTCGAATGCCACTACAAACCGGGCGTAAAGATCAACGATGATCCCGATGGAATAAAGAACATCTTTGACATAAACGTGGGTAATGTCGCTCACCCAGACCATATTCGGCGCTTCCGTCATGAATTTCTGCTGAATCCGATTGCGATAGACCTTGTATTTGCGGTTGGTGGTGGAGTAATAACGAAGCCGCAGTTGCTTGCAAACCAGTCCCATTTCCTGCATCAGCCGGGAAATATGCGTCCGGCTTACCGTTTTCCCCTGTTGTTGAAGGACAAATTTTATTTTTTGTGCACCAAAGCGTTCCCGGGAGTTGACAAACGTCTGCTTTATCAGAGGGCGCAGTTCATCGTCGACCAGTTCGCATTGCTTTTTGACGGGACTGCGCAAGGCGTGATGATAATAAGTCGATTTCAAAACATCAAGGGTCTGGCAGAGCATATGAACCGTGAAGTCGGATTTCAGACGGTCGATCGCCGCCAACTTTTCAGACAATGGCGACGAGAGAGCGCAGCCGCTTCGCCGGAAAATTTCGTTTTCGGTCCGCAAGGTCCGATTTTCCCGTTCCAATTGATAGTAGTCATGCGCCGTGATCGTTCGCCCAGTCGTCCGCTTGATCGGCGAGTATTTCCGAATCCAGTTGTATGCCGTACTCTTGCAGATGCCGAATCGGCGGCATAACTCAGCGATGGGCACCTCACGTTCATAATTTATGATGAAATCAGCATGAATGTCTCGGCGAAGCATTGCTATATCCTCTCACAAGGTAAAATTTCTTGCATTTTACTTAAAGCGATGTATATTATAGACGAGATATTGTGGAATTCAATGCATGGAGGCACGAAATGAAGGTCGACAAATCCCAAGCCTTGATCGTACTGTTTGGTGCATTCGGCGCACAAATATTTAGCCCTCCTGTCCGGATGAAAAAGAACCTATTCATGGATTCAACCCAATAAACTTTTGACTAGATTAGGGATATATTCGTTTAAGAGTACAGTTCATCTGTTCTAGACAAGGAGATTTGAGCATGAAAGGCAGTAGGCCGACCACAAAAGAGCCAGCAAAAGACTTGGACGCGATGCTTATAGAAATTTGCCAAAAGGCAGATATTTCAGATTGTTTTTCTGAAATGAAAGTTCGTGTTGAAAAAGTCATTGCAGATAGAAAGTCTTCTTCTTATGTGCCAGACGAGAAGTTGCAAGCAACAATCACCCTCTGAATGTTGGCATGTACATCAATACTCTTTAGACAACTTAATACTTTGAGTTGTCCGATGTATCGTCTCGCGACATTATCGAGGGTAAATTGCATATACATTTTTTGTCTAATTATCTGGAAAAAATAAAGACAAAAATTTTTATAGTTGAAGACGTGTATGTGGACAAGGATTTTTTGGAAGGCTCTGTCACAACAAATGGTTGATTTTTGACGAGAAATAGCGTATAATAATAGTAAGAAACAGTACCACCGAAGGAGGTAATTGGATATGCCTACTATCAAAGACGCATTAGATATTATCGGTAAGTTGACTGTC